>CAZRCT010000061.1:0-21343 GCA_964598655.1 uncultured Gemmatimonadaceae bacterium | reverse complement strand
ACCTCGATCCGGTGGAAGCCCCGCTTGAACAGCCCATTGGCCACCCGGAGGCTCGGATCCAGCTTCTCCGCCACCACTCGGTAGTCGGTCTCGTCGTGGGCGGTCTGCCGCCATCCGAGTTCCTTGAGCTTGGCCTGGGTGCAGGAATAGGTGGCCTCCGGGGCGGCGGGGGTGACGCCGCGGGTGGCGCTCATCAGGGCGCCGCCGCAACCGGCCAGGCCGAGCAGTGCGACGAGTGGACGCAGGCGCACGAGGGGTCCTTGTGGTGGAATGGGAGGCGAAATCTAAGGCGGGGCCGGGCACCGGCACTAGCCTTGAAAAGGAGCGGCCGCCCGCGAGTCCGCGGGCGGCCGCCACCCAGCACCAGCCGGGGGTCCGGCTGAGAGAGGGCTTAGTAGAACAGCATCAGGCCGAACGCGCCGGTGAAGGCTTTGTTCTTGCCGCTGCCATCCTTGTCCTTCGACCACATGTAGTCACCCTCAAACACCATCTTCAGCGACTTCGTGGCCTGGTAATAAACGCCACCCGAGATGAGGCTGTTCTCGGTCTTGAAGTTATCGCCATCATTGCTCAGGAAGCTCGAGCCATACGAACCGGCGATGGTGGCCTTGCTGCCGGCCGGCGTGAAGGTCAACTGGCCGAAGTAACCGTACGACTTGCTGAGGTCGTCGCCCGTGGTGGGATCGGCGTCCTCATCGAAGCCCGCCAGGCCGCCGAACATCAGGGTGGTGCCGATGCCCTTGCCGTAGTAGCCGGAGCCGTGGACCGAGAAAGTGCTGCCCTTATAGGTCAGGCCGCCGTTGACACCGACCGCGGTCTTGGACTCATCCGCCACCGGGTCCTTGCCGTTCTGCGCGGTGCCGCCGACGAACACGTTCAGGTTGCTGCCGGCCTTGAAGCTGACCTCGGCCTCGATGCGGGGCGTGGTGAGCTCGGTGTAGCTGGCGAAGGTGCTCGGCTCCATCAGGCCGATGTTGAAGCTGGTGCTCCGGCCGGCCGGCGAGGAGTAGGTGAACTGCGGCACGAAGTTCGGGTACACGTAGCCGAAGCCGATGCGGCCCAGCGTAGTGCCGCGCGGGGCGATCCCGCCGCCACCGACGCCGAACAGGGTCTGGTCGTTCAGGATGTTGGAGCGCTGGTACACGCCGAGTTCGCGGCCGGCCGTGATCGTGCCCCAGTCGCCGCCGACCGTCATGTACACCTGGCGCATGTCGATCGAGGCGCCCGAGAACTCGCCGCCGAAGCAGTCGTGGGCGTTGCCGCCGCACTGCACCTGGGGCGCGAAGCCGAAGTGCACGCCGAGGTTGGTGTTGCCTTCCTTGCCCATCGCGCTGAAGGTCGCGAAGGCCGGGAGGAGGCCGGTGCCGTAGTAGAGGCCCTTGGCCTCGGTGCTGCCCACCAGCTGGCCCGGGCTGCCCGTGGCGTCGCCGTCGGAGACCTTCTGGTACATCGCGAAGATGTTCACGTTCCCCGCGAAGGAGAACGTCCAGCCATTGCTCATCTGCATCGAGAGGCCCTGGGCCGAGGCGGCATTCGCCGCGCCCAGCATGAGGGCCCCGAACAACAGAGCGCTACGCTTCATCGGTGCTTCTCCTGACTAGAAGAGGACTGAAAACGACTGACACGCTTCAGAGCGACTTCCTGCCTGCACCTTCACGCCTGCGGTCGTCCTGTGCTCAAACGAGATCTGGGATTGGCTGCACCCAAGGGGTGACCGGCCGGTGAGGGTCTTCCTTCCGGGAAAAAGGTCGCGGGACGCGGAATTACTGCAGCGAACCGAGGTTCGCAATGCGCTCGGGACTCTCGAAACAGGCATCGCGATCCTGGCGGGTCCCGCGACGCGTGAAATGCCGATGAAAAACGGGCGATGGAGGCCCCCCCCATGGGGGGAGGGGAGCGACAGAACTGTCGATAAAATAGGGCTTTCGGGCAAGCCCGCAACCCGACCCTGAATGGGAATACGGGAAACCGGAAATTTATTCCGGTCCCCCTACGACCCCTGAGCCGGGGTCTCCGCCACGCTCGGCACCGGGATCCCCGGGGTCACCCTGAGCCGGATCCACATCCCCGACAGGCCGTGGCCGGGCACGCCGCAGAAGATCCGGTAGTCGCCGGCGGGGACCGCCTTGAAGCGGATCACGTCCTTGGCGAAGTAGCCGAGCCCCTCGATGGCCTTCACGGAATAGGCGCGCGGGATGGCGGCATCCTCCGCCATGGTCGGCATCGGCTCCTTGTCCGCGATGACGACGGCGCTGTGGGGGGTCCCGTCCTCGTTCACGAAGTTGAGCACCACCGTGGTGCTTTCCGGGACCGTCAGGGTCAGCTCGCCGTTGGTGTAGCCGTTGAAGTTGAAGGGGCTCTTCACCTGGCCGGTCAGGCCGGCGATCAGGTCGAAGCTCGTGGTCCGGGTGGTGGGATTCCACCGCAGCCACTTGGGGTCGGGCCCGTGCTCGAGCGCGCCGCCGAGGAGCGGCAGGGCGAGCAGTGCAAGGCCGATGGATCGGGTGCGAGGCATCAGGTCTCCGTCAGGGGCAAAAACTGGCGGGAGCACCCGGATGGGTGCTCCCGCCATAAAACTAATGCGACTGCGGTGCTGGGGTAGCGCCTCAGCGCGCCGCGGCCTGGAAGGGCTTCGGCAGGCCGAACACGAAGACGGCGTCGCCCAGCGGGAAGTTGAGCTGGAAGTTGCCGCCGCACGCCACGGCGATGAACTGCTCGCCCTTGTACTGGAAGCTCATCGGGGCGCTGTTGCAGCCGGCGCCGGCGTTGAACTGCCAGACCAGCTTGCCGGTGCGCGAGTTGTAGGCGTTGAAGTTGCCGTTGCCCTCGCCGGTGAAGGTGAGCCCGCCGGCCGTGGCCAGCGCGCCGCCCATCATCGGCTGCGGCACCTTGTTCTGCCACACGATCTTGCCCGTCGCCAGGTTGATCGCGGTGTAGGTGCCCCACTGCTCCTCACCCGGGATCGCCACGAAGGCGGAGCCGAGCCAGAGGCGGCCCTTCTCCCACGGGGCGTTGTGGGTGATGTAGTTCATGGGCTGGTGCAGGCCCGCCACGAAGGCGTAGTTGAGCTTCGGGTCCACCGCGATCGGCGACCACTCGGCGCCGCCGTTGGCGCCCGGGAGCATCCGGGTGCCCTGCGGCGTCGGCAGCGCGAACATGTTCTCCTGCGGGGTGAAGTTCTCGGTGCGGCGGACCAGCTTGCCGGTCGCGGCGTCGAGCACGTACACCCACGCGGTCTTGCCCGCGTGCACCACCACCTTCTGCCCGGCGATCGTGGTCACCACCGGCGGCGAGACGGCGTCGAGGTCCCACACGTCGTGCGGCACCGTCTGGTAGTACCACTTGGTCTTGCCGGTCGTCGCGTCGATGGCCACCACGCAGTCGGTGTAGAGGTTGTCGCCCGGGCGGATGCCGCCGTCGAGGTCCGGCGACGGGTTGCCGACCGCCACGTAGATCATGTTGAGCTGCTTGTCGTACGCCGGCGTCATCCAGACGCCGCCGCCGCCGCGCTTCCACGCATCGGCGTACTTGGCGCTGTCGGCCTTCTCCTGCGCCACGTTCCGGTGCAGGTCGGCGCCGTCCGGGGTGTGGGTCGGCCAGGTGCCCCACCAGCCGTTCGGGGCCACCGGGTCGAAGGTCGGGTCGCCCTTGGGGGCCGGGATCGAGTACCAGCGCCACACCTGGTCGCCGGTCATGGCGTTGTACGCCGTGACGTGGCCGCGGATGCCGTACTCACCGCCCGAGACGCCCACGATCACGTTGTCGCCGATGATGAGCGGGGCGTGGGTGATGCTGTAGCCGTACGCGGGGTCGGCCACCTCGATGTCCCAGGTGACCTCGCCGGTCATCCGGTCCAGCGCCACCAGGCGCCCGTCCAGGGTGCCCATGTAGACGTGCGGGCCGTGCACCGCCACGCCGCGGTTGTTGGGGCCGCAGCAGTAGATGGTGGTGCCGAGCTTGTGCTCGTAGCGCCAGACCTGCTTGCCGGTGTTCAGGTCGTAGGCGATCGCCGTGTTGTACGGGGTGGTGACGTACATCATGTTGTCCACCACGATCGGCGTGTTCTCGAAGCTGCCGAGCCGCCCGATGCCCGTCTGGAACACCATGCGCGGGACCAGCCGGCCGACGTTCACCGGGGTGATCTGCGCCAGGGTGGAATACCGCTGGTTCCAATCATTGCCGCCGTACGTGGTCCAGTTGGCCTGGGCCGAGAGGGCGGGCGCGCTCGTCACGACGAGAAGCGCCAACGCCCCCCACTGCGTCTGCCTACGCATGAGGACGGTCTCCTGAATGTGAGAAAGGGTGCTGCCACTGGAACGGCGCCCCGAATTGGCGCCGGACATCGGATAGCCCCCTGGCCGTGGGGCAGGCCCGCTGGCGCGGGCCGGTTCGGATGTGGATTTGATGAAGTCCGCTCCAATATCCGGCAGTCCGCCGGAGAGTCAAGCCCTGCAACGTTGGGCAGGGCCTACTTGAACAGCGGCGCCGCCTTCTTGAAGGTCATCACGATCCCCCACACCAGCGGGCCCCCCACCAGCAGCCAGCCCGCCACCACCTGCACCCAGCTGAAGAGCGTGGGGCCCGGCTCGTCCCGGTCCGTCGTCATGGGTAACGCCTCCCGTCGGGGTTACTTGGCGCCGCGGAGCGCCGCCAGCTCCCCGTCGTTCATGAAGTACTGCTCGGCCACCGGCCGGACCAGCAGGTTGGCCGCGAAGCCGGCCGCGAGCAGGCCCGCCAGCACGTACATCGTGGTGTTGTAGGCCTGCGCCGCCGGCACCCCGTGGCCCAGCTGGTACTCCCGCAGGTAGTTGATGAGCACCGGCCCGAGCACCCCCGCCGTGGACCAGGCGGTGAGCAGCCGCCCGTGGATGGCCCCCACGAACTGGGTGCCGAACATGTCCGCCAGGTAGGCCGGGATGGTGGCGAACCCGCCGCCGTACATGGAGATGATCACGCAGAAGATCACCACGAAAAGCGTCTTGCTCCCCCCGCTCCCCGCCTGCGGCACCGAGGCGTAGAGCAGGATCCCGAGCAGGAAGAAGACGGCGTAGGTGCGCTTCCGCCCCAGCCAGTCCGAGGCCGACGCCCAGAAGAAGCGCCCCATGATGTTGAAGAAGCTGAGCAGCGCCGCGAAGGCCGCGCCAATGGTGGCCACCTGGGCCTTCTCGTCGGCCGTGAGGTCGGCCAGCGCCACCCCCGCCCGGCCGATCAGGCTGCCGCCGAACACCTCCTGGATCATCGGCGACGCCATCCCGATGACGCCGATCCCGGCGCTGACGTTGAGGCAGAGCACCGCCCAGAGGAGCCAGAACTGCGGCGTCTTCGGCGCCGTCCGCACGTGCACGTGGCCGCGGGTCACCATGCTGCTGGCCGAGGCCTTGGGCACCCAGCCGGCCGGCTTCCAGTCCGCCGGCGGCACCCGGTACCCGAAGGCGCCGAGCAGGATGGCGGTGAAGTAGAGGCAGCCCAGCACCAGGAAGGTCTCGAAGGCCCCCACCGAGGTGGCGGTGGCAAACTTCTTCATCAGCAGGTCGGCCAGTGGCGAGCCGATCATGGCGCCGCCGCCGAAGCCCATGATGGCCATCCCGGTGGCCATCCCTCGGCGGTCGGGGAACCACTTGATCAGGGTGGAGACCGGCGAGATGTAGCCGAGCCCGAGCCCGCAGCCGCCGATGACCCCGCTGCCGAGCCACATGAGCCAGAGCTGGTGGTACTTGAGGCCCAGCGCGGAAATGAAGAAGCCGCCGCCCCAGCAGAAGGCCGCCACCACCCCCGCCTTCCGGGGGCCGACCCGCTCGAGCCAGCCGCCGAAGATGGCGGCCGAGCTCCCGAGGAACACGAAGAACAGGGTGTACATCCACCCGAGCATGCTGATCTTCCAGTCGCACGTGGTGGTGACCAGCTGTGCGAAGACGCTCATGTCCTCCGGGCAGGGCACCGGCTGGCTGACGCCGATGGCCTTGCTGAGCGGCAGCCAGAACACGCTGAACCCGTATGCCATGCCGATGGAGAGGTGCACCGCGAGGGCGGGCGGGGGCACCAGCCAGCGGTTGAAGCCCGGCTTCGCAATGGTGCGTTCGCGGTCGAGCAGACCGGCCATCGGTGGCTCCTGGAGGCGTATCGGGTGGAGAAAGGGTCGGGTAGATTACGGCGTCAGTATGAAAAACGCCACCACCTGAGGACCGCATGCGCCGTTCCGTCGTGCTCGTCGTCGCCGCGCTCGTGGCCGGGCGCCTGCCCCTGGCGGCGCAGCTGCCGGAGTGGATCTCCGTGGACACGGCCGCGAAGTCCGTTGCGTTCGCCTTCGACGTGGAGCCGGGCGGCCCCGACGGCATCGCCACGCTGAACGGCCATCACCACGGGGACGTCCAGCTGGTGGTGCCCCTCAACTGGACCGTGCGCTGGACCTGGACCCACCGCGACAGCACCCAGAATCACAGCCTCGTGGTGGTGGCCGAGCGGGAAAAGCTCCCCACCGAAGGCGGCCGCCCGGCGCTCGAGAACGCCATGACGCGGGCGGTGCTGGCCGGGATGCGCCCCGGCCAGCGGGACGTCACCACCTTCCCCGCCGACCAGGCGGGGTGGTACTGGATGCTCTGCGGCGTGCCGGGGCACGCCATCAAGGGGGAGTGGATCGGGCTCAAGGTGGACCGCGAGGCCACCCTCCCGACCCTAGTGGTGAAGGCGGCGCCCTAGGGCGCCACCTCCGCGAGGAGCGCCTCGATCTCCCGCCGGAAGTCGGCCACGAGGGCGGTGTGCTGGGCGCCGGTGGCCGGCCCGTAGAAGCCGGCGTGCACCCGCCGCACCCGCCCGTCCCGCCCCACGAACACCGTCGTCGGGAAGGCCGTGAAGCCCTGCAGCTGGGGGAAGAGGCCGGCCACCACGTCGGTCTCGCTCGCCCCGCCGAGGAGGAGCGGGTAGGGCACGTCGAACTTCTGCCGGAAGCGCCGCACCATCTCGCCGTCCTGGGCCGGGTCGCCGGTCACCTCGAAGGCGATCCCCACCACCTCGAGCCCCCGGTCGTGATACGCGCGCCAGAAGCGGCCCAGCACCGGCGCCGCGTCGTGGCAGGCGGGGCACCAGGTCCCGAAGAGGTCCACCAGCACCACCTTGCCCCGGAAGCGCGCGTCGTCGAGCGACACCACGCGCCCCTCGGCGTCGGCAAAGCGGAAGGTGAAGGGGACCGTGGTGTCCACCTGCGTCACCTCGTCGGGCGGCGTCAGGTGGCGGCGGCCGGTGCTCCGGGTGGCGGTGAACTCGGTGCGGGCGCGGAGGCCGGCGTGAAAGGTGCCGCGGAGGGTGTCGCCCACGAGGCGGGCGGTGAGGCGGTACACGTTGCTGCCGTCGAAGTGCGCCAGCTCCACGCTGTCGCCCAGGGTGCGGCCCCAGAAGAGGCCGTAGTCGCCGGCGTTGGAGATGACGGTGCCCTCGAGGCCCTGCGGGCCGTCGCGGAACTCGAGCACGCGCGGGGTGGCTTCCACCGTGCCCTGGAACCAGGCGTCCCAGCGCCCCGCGAGCCCCGTCGGCGCGTGCGAGGTCGTGAAGCGTCCCCGTGCCGCCCGGAACGGCAGCACCCGCGGGCCGCGCCGCCCCACGTTTTGGTAGGTGCCCACCAGCGAGTCGCCCTGCAGGCGCGCGGTGAGGCTCGCCGCAAAGTCGCGCAGGTCGAGGTGCAGCGAGTCGCCGGTGAGCGTCAGGCGCTGGGCCGGCTCGCAGGCGGGGCCGTTGCAGAGCTGGCCACGGTAGCCGCCCGGCTCCTGGGTGACCAGCAGCCGGAAGGCGAGCGGCCCGCCCGCCTGGTCGAGCACGGCGCGCCACTCGCCCACCGGCGAGGGGGGCTGCATCGCGAGCAGGGCCAGGAGCGCCAGCATCAGTGCCTCACTCGAGTTCGAGCCCGCCGCCCGCGTACTTCTCCCCCGCGGCGAGCGCCGCCGCGAGCTGGTTGCCGGGCCACGGTGCAGGGCAGGGGAAGACGGTGCTGTAGGCGCAGAACGGGTTCCGCGCGCGGTTGAAGTCCAGCCGGTAGCGGCGGCCGCCGAGCGGCACCACTTCGACGAAGCGCCCCGCGGGATAGCTGCCGTGGCGGTTGGTGGCGTCGCGGAAGTAGATCAGCAGCTCCGCCTCGTCATCGTCCTCGGCCCCGACACGGTAGACGCGGAGCCGGGCCGCGCTTCCGCCCGCCCGCACCGCCACGAAGCCCGCCTCCGCCGCCTCCGTCTCGAGGCCGTCGGGCCCGAGGATCCGGAACCGGCCGCGCCGCTCCGGCGGCTCGAGCTCGACGCTGAGCACCAGCGCCGGGTCGTAGTCGAACCAGCCCGGCGCCGGCGCGCGGCGGATCGGGCCGTACACGATGGCCACGGCGCGCCCCGGCTCCCCGTTCACGATGAGGCGCCGGGTGCTGTCGAGCGCCACGGGACGGCCGCGCGGGACGGTGACCTCGCGCCCCGCGCGGAGCAGGGTGACGGCGCCCCGCGCCTCCCGCAGCTCCGTGCGCGCCAGGCCCGCGAGCGGGATGTCCCCCGACTCCGGGCCCAGCACCAGCCCCGCGCCGATGCTCTGGAGCGCCACCGCGGCGTGGGGCGAGAGCGGCGCCGTGGTGAGCCAGGCCTCGTAGGCGTGACGCTCCCGGCCGAGGTCGGCCGGGAGCTGGGCGCCCGCCGGGGCGGCGGCGAGGGTGAGCAGCAGGAGCACGCCGGGTCGCGTCACGACTTCACTGGAGCAAAGCTCCCGACCACGAGGGGGGTCGTCGTGGGCTGGGGGGAGCCGCCGGCGGGTTCGTCCGTGACGGCGGCCGCCACCAGCTCCACGCCCGCCGGGACCGGGATCTGTTCCACCATGCCGTGGCCGCTCGGTTCGGTGTTGAAGGTGATCGACGGGATCGGCGCCCCGCCCTTGGGAATGAACCAGAGCTGGTACACCCGGCGGTCCCCGGCGGGCCGCAAGTTGAAGACGTGCACCAGGCTGACGTTGGCACGGTGGTTCCAGAAGAGCTGCACCACCGGCTTGTCGGTGCCGTCGACGGTCAGGCGCGTGAGGCTGACGGTGGGCTCGAGGATGGCGTTGAGCGTGGCCTCGCGCTCGGCCAGCCGCAGCTCGCGGGCGTGCAGGGTGTCGCGGAGCGCGCTCACCTCGAGCGCGCGGGCCGCCGCGTCGGCCCGGGCCCCGCGCCAGGCCAGCGCGCTCCCCGCCGCCGCCACCAGCGAGGCCGCCACCGCCAGCCAGGCCAGGGGCGGGGTCCGCGGGCGGAGCGGCGCCACCGCGCCGCGCCCCGCGGCCCGGGCCAGCACCCGCGCGCGCAGGTCCGCGCTCGGCGCCACCGCCGGTGCGCCGAGGGCCAGGAGCGCGTTCACCTCGCGGTACTCCGCCACCTCGCGCCGCGCCTCCGGCGAGGTGGCGAGGAAGGCCTCGAACGCCGCGCGTTCGGCCGGCTCCAGCGCGCCCAGCACGTAGGCGGCGGCCAGGTCCTTGAGGTCTCCGGTGTCGGGTTCCGTCACACGGCCCCCTCGAAGTAGTAGGGACGGAGCATCTCGCGGAGCTTCTGCATCCCGAGGCGCATCCGGGTCTTGATGGTGCCGAGCGGCTCGGCGAGGCGCTCCGCGATCTCCGATTGTGACAGCCCCTCGTAGTAGGCCAGCTCGATGGCCACCCGCTGGGGCGGCGCCAGGGTGGCGAGCGCGCGGGTCACCGCCTGCCGCCGTTCCTCCTCCAGCACGCCGCTGGCCGGACCCGGGAAGCCGCTGCCCATCGCGGCCGGCCCTGCGGGGGCCTCCGCGGCGGCGGCATCGGTGGCGCGGCCACGGCGGCTGCGGGCGCGCACGAGGTCCAGGGCACGGCTGCGTGCCAGCATCGTGAGCCAGGCCGCCGCCGAGCCGCGTGTGGCGTCGAAGCGCCCGGCGTCGCGCCACGCCTGCTGGAATGCCTCCAGCACCGCCTCCTCGGCGTCGGCGCGCTCCCCCGTGACGCGGAACGCCACCGCGTACAGCGTCGGGCCGAAGCGGTCGTAGAGCTGGGCCAGGGCCTCCTCGTCGCCGCCCGCCATGCGGGCGAGCCAGGCCGTGGCCGCGTCGCGCGGGGGCGGCTCCCGGGGCGTCATCGGCGCGTCCCGGGTGGGGTCGGACCACCCGAGCAGCGTGAGTCGATCGGCATGCATGAGTCTACCGCGCCCCGCGAGGCGACAGCAAGGTGGAACGGCTGGAGGTCATGGGAGCCGGCGCGGGCCATCCCCCGCGAGGAAGAGCAGGTTGACGGCCCGCGCGCCGTAGCGGGCGCGCACCACGTTGACCTGGTCCGGGAAGCGATCCGCGCCGAGGGCCACGTGGAGCGACGCGCCCGCGAGCCCGCCCGGGACCGTGGCGGCCGCCGTCAGGTAGGTCACGTCACCGTCGGCGGCCGCGCCCTGCCAGCGGAACGCCACCGGCGCCCCCGAGGCCGGGGTGAGCGCCACGGTGCGCCGCACGTAGCGGGCGAGCACGCTGTCCCGGGGGGCGCCGGGGCCCGTCATCGCGGCGAGGTCGTCGCTGAAGGCCCGGATCCGGAGCGTCACCGCACAGGGGGCCGTCTCCGTCAGGTCCACGTGACTCGTGTGCAGCGGGTGCAGCAGCGCGGCGAGGAGCAGGAGCAGGGGACTCACGGGGCCGCCTCCAGGCTGTCGAGCAGCGCGCGGGCGTCCCGCGCCACCGGCCCGGGAAATCGCGGCGCGATGGCCACGGCCTCACGGACCCGCGCCAGCGCCGCCGGCCGGTCTCCGGTGGCCAGGGCGATGCGGGCGGCGTGCGCGTAGAGGGTCGCGTCGCGCACGTGGCGCAGGAGCGCGGAGTCGGCCAGCACGCGCGCGCCGGCGAGGTCCCCGGTGCGGTAGCGGGCCCAGGCCACCAGGTCGTGCGTGTACACGTCGTGCCGCTCGGCGTGCTGGGCGGCGATGGCCGCGAGCAGCGCGCGGTCGGCGCCCTGGTGATCGAGCAGGTACAGGGCCCAGTCCCGGTGCAGCGCCGCCGGCCCACCCCGTGTGGTGGCCTGCAGCGCACGCCGGTACTCCCCGGCCGCGGCGGTGTCCCCCTGCGCGCGCGCTGCGTCGAGCAGCACTACCAGCGTCCCGGGCTCCGGCAGCTGCGCCAGCGCGGAGTCGGCGAACCGCACCGCGTCGGCCCACGCTTCCCGGCCGGCGGCCAGCCGGGCGCTGGCAGCGAGCAGCCGGTGATCCGCCGGCGCGAGCCGGCGCCCACGGGCCAGCGCGGTGGCGGCCAGGTCCGGCCGGCCGTTCCGCATCGCGAGTTCCCCGAGGCGCAGGTCCAGCCAGGCCAGCTCCGAGGTGGGGACGCGATACGCCGTGGCCTGGCGGTCGCGCAGCGCGTCGAGCAATTCCCGGGCGGCGCCCGACTGCCCCGACAGCTCCAGCCAGCGCGCATAGCGGGGGCCCACGGCCGGCTCCATGCGCTGGATGCCGAGCCCGCCGAAGAGCGAGTCCGCCTCGGCGTACCGGCCGAGCTCGAGCGCGAGCTCCCCGAGCGTGGCGCGGGTGACGATGTCCTCGGGGGTGGCCACGCCCACGGGCCAGAGCACCTGCCGCGCCTCGGCGAACCGGTGGCCCGCCATCAGGGAGGCCACCAGCACCCGGGCCGCATCGGCGTTCCGGCCGTGGCGCAGGCCCAGGCTTGCGCGGGCCAGCGACTCGGCACGCGCCAGGTCGGATGCGCTTCCCGTGGCCCGGCTGCGTGCCAGGTAGAGGCCGCCGAGCACGGCGCGGTCCCGTGCGCCGTGGGGATCGCGGGGCAGCCGGGATTCGTAGAACGCGATGTCGCCCGCAAGGATGCGGGCGTCGTCGCGGGCCGCCGGGGGCCTGGCCGGCGCGCAGGCGGCCCCGAGGGCCAGGGAAAGGAAGGCGAGCAGGCGTCGCATCGGGCCTCCGGCCGGAACGACCCGCACCACCGGGTGCGGGCCGCCCCGAGTCGACTCAGTTAGGCGTGCCGAGGTACGGAAAGGTCGCGGAGAACTGGCTGTCGTTGCCGGTGTTGTCCGTGGTCAGCGCCGGGGTGGTGTGGGTGGGGTCGGCGCCGAACGGGTCGCCGAACACCGCGAGCAGCGCCAGGTCCACCACGTCGTCGCCCAGCTTGCGGCCACCCCAGCCGTTGGCGAGCGGCGGCACGCCGACCCAGTTGAGCCAGCTGGCCGTGGCCGGGTCCTTGTCCGTCTGGACGATGAGCATGTCGGGCAGCAGCACGCTGGCCAGCACGCCAACGTACGCCGAGTCACGGCCCGCGAAGGTGGTCGGCGAGCCGAGCACCAGGTGCCCGTAGATCTCGGGGCCGATCAGCGCCCCGTCCTGGTCGGGGCCAATGCTGCCGTGCGTCGGGTGGCTGCGCTTGTCGAGCAGCACCTCGCTGATGAGCGGGTTGCCGAGCCGCTGCACCTGGTTGTAGGTCGTGGTCTTCGAGGGACCCAGGTTGTTGCCGGTGCCGTCGTCGCCGCAGCCGGCCAGCGTGGCGGCCAGCAGCACGAGGGTCAGGGTACGCATCTGCATGGATGTTGGTCTCCGGTCGGGGTCAGCGGCTCAGGGTGCCCCAGATGCCCAGCTTGCCCGGCGCGCCGTTCTCGAGCAGCGCGCTCGGCAGCTCGATGACGATCGAGAGCACGTTGTAACCGGCTGTGTAGTTGACACCCGGGCTGCGGAAGCCGGGCTGGGGCAGGGCGCACGAGCCGGACAGCGGGCCCGAGGCCGGCCGCCGGTCGGGCAGGATGCAGAACGCCGCCTCGAGGTCGATGAAGAACGGGTCGTCCCGCGGTCCCGCGAAAGCCTGGATGCCGCTCGCGCTGCCGAACGGGGTGTTGAGGACGCCGCGGAGCACGGGGGCGTCCTTGTCCACCACGTTCATCATGGGGCCCAGCACGACCGGGAGGGCCGGGCCATGCACCAGCACCTGCTGGTTGGCGCCCGTGCCCGTGAAGCTCACCTGGATGACGCGGTCCTCCACCGCATCGCCGTCGTTGTCCACCTTGAACTGGTAGAGGATGTTCGGGTCGAACGTCGCCGTCGGGGACTCCGCCGGCGTGAGAAAGCCGCTCGTGTTCATGACCAGCACGATCCGGCCGGGGGCCGACCCGGGGAAGGCGTACACGTCGGTCATGTCCATCCGCGGGTTGAGCTCCACCAGGGGCGTGTCCTGGTGGTCCGAGCCCACCGCCACCGTCGCGCCGCCGGCGAGCGCGCCGGCGACGAGGAGGATGACGAAGGCCCGCTGGGTGCGCGTCTGCGCGCGCCATGGCAGCATGGGTCTGCTCCGGTAAGGGGGGCGGTGCCCGGGCCTCGCGCCGGGCACCACGGGGAGGGGCCTCCCCGCCTGCACCCTCGCTACGCCGGTGCAGGACCTACCGGATGCATGGCCCGCCGGACCAATCCACCCGCCGGCGGGCGACGTACGCTTCTTCCGGCCTGATGGCCGGCGCGCCTCCCGGGTCCCGAAAACGACACCGCCGACGGCAGGGGCCGTCGGCGGCGGGGACTGGAGCAGCAGGGGGACCTACCAGTTCCAGAACCGCCCCGGCCGCACCCGCTCGAGGTGATTCACTTCCTTCTCCCCGTTGATGAGCGCCGTGATGAGCTGGCCCGTGACGGCGCTCAGCAGGATGCCGTTCCGCCCGTGCCCCAGCGCGTACCAGAGCCCCGGCAGCTTGGGCTCGGCCCCGATGATGGGGAGGTCGTCCGGCGTCACGGGACGGAGGCCGGCCCAGGTGCGGAGCCGCGGCTGCTGCACCACCTGCGGCCACAGCATCCCGATCTTGGCCATCACGTCCTTGAGGCCCTCCTCGGTGGGCTCGGCGGTGTAGCCGGCGTGCTCCATGGTGCTGCCCACCACGGCCTCGCCGTCGCGCGCCACCACGTAGCACCCACGGCCGTGGATGATGGCCGGTGGCACCCCGTCCGGCCAGGCGAGCGCCGCCATCTGGCCGCGCACCGGCTCCACCGCGATGGGCCGCGGCAAGCCGGTGAGCTCGCGCGCCCAGGCCCCGGCGGCCAGCACCACGTGCTCCGCCGAGTAACTCTGCTTCCCGAAGACGCCGGTCAGCCTGCCGCCCACCGTCTCGAGGCCGAGGACGCGGTCCTGGATCACCGTGGCGCCGAGGCGTGCGGCGTCCGCCACCAGCGCGTCCACCAGCTTGACCGGATGCACTGCCGCGTCGCGGAGCGACCAGAGCGCGCCGAACCCCGGCGCCACGTACGGCCACCGGGCGCGCACCTCCCCCGCGTCGAACCAGTCGCAGAGGTGCCCCTGTTGCCGCTGCCACGCCACCCGCGACCGCAGCCACGCCGCATCCGCCTCGTCCATGGCGATCCGGGCAATGCCCGGGTGCCAATGCCCGATGTCGATTCCGGTGCTCTCCTTGAGCCGGGGCGCCAGGTCCGCCAGCCGTTCCCGGCCGGCGATGCCCATCTCGAACAGCGGGTCGTCCTCGCCGCCCGCCACCTGGGCGGCGAGCATGCCCGCCGCCGCGCGCCATCCCGCGCCCCGGGTGTCGCCGCGCTCCAGCAGGAGCACTCGGCGCCCCGCCTCGGCGAGGTCCCGGGCGCAGGCGGCCCCCACCGGGCCTCCACCCACCACGATCACGTCGTATGTTGATGCTTGCGTCACTGGCCGGCCCAGGAAACTTTTTGGAACGTCCCCCGTACGACGGGGCGAGACCGCTTCCGTCTGGAGGAACATAGCATGATCCGCAGCCTGCTCGGGTTCGCCCTGCTCGCCATCGTGGCCTGGTTTGCCTTGCAGCTCTTTTTCGGGCTGTTCGGGTTCGTGGTCGGGATCTTCGGGAGGCTGCTCTGGCTGGCCTTCCTCGGCTTCCTGGTCTACCTGATGCTCAAGGTCTTCGCGCCGGAAACGGCGGCCAGGGTCCGGGAGATGATCTCCGGGAAGGCCTGAGTTCCACGAGGGTGAAACGTCACCGGGCGCCGCGCAAGATCCCGCGCGGCGCCCGGTCGTCTTTTCGGACCCCCCGGCCTCAGGGCAGCAGCGAGGAGTGGGCGTGGACCACCTGCCAGCGCCCGTCGGGCTGGCGGGCAAAGACCAGGGTGGCGTGCGCCTCGCGGATCAGGTCCCGGCCGGTGGCCACCCAGCGGTACTCCACCAGCGTCCACGCCAGTTCCCCACTCACTTCCACCCGCGTGGTTCCCACCGCCACCTCGCCGCCGGCCTCGATCCCGGCGAAGCGCGGCGGCGCCGAGCGGCGCTGGCCCTGGGCAATGACCTCGGCGTCGCGGGCGTAGAGCGAATCGGCGCGTTCCAGGCGGCTGTCGGCGGCCAGGGCCAGGGTGGCGCGCTCGCCGAGCTGGTCGGCGAGGTCGTGGGCCGCCGCAGCCACGGGGGACGGAGCCAGTCGGGCCGCCCGGCCGCCGCCGGTGCAGCCGGCGATCCCCACCAGGAGGGCGAGCGGCATCCGCTCAGCCCAGCGCATCGGCCACGGCCCAGGCCAGCAGGGGGAGCAGCAGCTCGTGGTGGCCCGTGAGGAGCAGGCCGGTGCCGCCCGCCCTGGTGGGGCGTTCCACCACGTTCACCCGCGGGCGGTAGTGGCGGATCATGTCGAAATCGGCGGCGAGAAAATCGGTGGGGCGGCCCTCGCCCAGGTTCCGGGCAATGGTGAGGGCCTTCAGGAACACCTCGGGGAGCACCACGGCGCTGCCGAGGTTGAGCACCACGCCGCCCTGATGGAGGTCGGGGAGCGAGCCGGCCAGGCGGCGGAAGTCGCGAAAGGTGGTGGCGCCGAGGGCGGCACCGTCCGCCAGCGGGTGCTGGTGGATGATTTCGGCGCCGATGGCGGCGTGGACCGTGACGGGCACGTCGTGCGCGTGGCAGGCGGCCAGCACGGAAACCTCCCGCCCCGGGCACTCCCGTCGGGTGGCGATGGCAGTGGTCAGCCCCTCGCCGAAGCCCTGGCTGGCGGCGTGCGCGGAGCGAATGGCGGTGTTCATCTCGGCGCCCGTCTCCTCGGCCATGCCGAAGGTGCCGTCGCCGAGGCCCTTCTCCACGTCCTCGCTGGTGCCGCCGAAGGCGGCGAGTTCGAAGTCGTGGATGGCGGCCGCGCCGTTCAGCGCCACGTGGGTGATGATGCCCCGGCGCACCCAGTCGGCCAGCAGGGGGCCGATGCCCACCTTGATGACGTGGCCGCCGACGAGCACCACGACACCCTTTCGGTTGCGGTGCGCCGACGCGATCGCGGCCGCCACCTGGCGCAGGTGGTCGGCCGCGAGGACGTGCGGGAGGCTGTCGAGGAACGCCTTGAAGGAGCGGTCCGCCCCGGGCGGGGCGGCGAGCAGGGCGCGCGCCACCTTGTTGGCGCGCGCCCCGACGGGAACGGTGCGGAGCTTGGAGAGGTCGGGCTCGCGGTAGCGGCTCACGTGCCGGGGGCCTGGGTGATCTTCTCCAGCCGGAGCGTCACCGTGCCGAAGGGCAGCTTGGCGCGGATCTGCACCGGGATGTGCCGCGGATCATCGGTGATCCAGAGCATGGCCTGCGAGCGGGGGGCAAACAGCCCGTCGTCGCCCACCACGGGGTTGAGGACGATGCAGTTGATCTCGCTGTCGTCCGGCATTTCCATCTTCTCCCGCTTCACCGCCTTGATGACCACCGGGTTGACCTCCGCCCGGAAGTAGCGCTCGTAGCGGTAGGTCTTCCCCACCTCCAGCGTCAGCGTGCGGAGGAAGTAGAAGAAGGCGGCGTCGTCGAGCGGGGCCGCGACGGTGGGCTTGATGGTGCCCGGCCGCTGTTCCTGGGTGTAGATCAGCGAGTCGGGGAAGATGTCGTAGTAGCGCTTCCGCTCCTTGCCGTTCTCCACCAGGTCCTGGGTGAAGCGGCGGGACACCAGGTCCTCGGTGCCCGTCCACGACTTGAGGATGTTGGTGCTGGAGTAGAACGGCGCCTTGGCGTCGAGCCCGAACTCGAAGACGAACGACTCGTGCCCGCGCAGGGTGTCGATGCCCACGACCGTCATCCACGCCGTGCCGAGGCGGAGGATGCCGAGCTTGGCGGAGTACTGGAAGCGCTCCCCGACCTTGAAGGGATAGTCCGTGCGCGGGGCCGTCACGATCACCGTGGCCGGCGCGGGCGCCGCCGTCGGCGCGGGGGCGGGATGACTGAAGAGCCCCATGCTGACCAGGGCAACGAGCGACTTCATCGGGTGGCCTCCTCGAGTTCCGGGTCGGCGGCGTCACGGCCGGCGCCACGTGGCGCCGCCTGCAACCGCTCGGCCTTGATCCGGAGACGTCCCCCCACCGCCCACAGTTCCTTGGCGAGTGGCCAGGGATCGATCCGGCTTGGCCGCTGGCGAAGGTCGTGACGTTCCACGACGTTCACCACCTCCACCCGACGCGATTGTCGTGCCACTTTCCCGATGAGCTCCGCATTGGCCGCCCACCCTTCATTAGTAAGCAGGGCGCTTTCCTGTGCCCGGAAGGCCGCCTTGAGCGCCGCCAGGCGGAACGCGGAGTAGCCCGAGACGATGTCGCGCACGCCCGGAACCCGGACGTTGCGGAGCAGCATGCTCGCGTAGCGGCGGACCAGGCGTGCGCCCCGTCGCGGCTCGCCTGTGACGGACGCCTCACCCACCACGAGATCCGCGCCACTCTCCAGCCGCTTCACCATCTCCGGCAGGTACTCCGGCCCGTGGGTGAAGTCGGCGGACATGAGGATGGCGGCGTCGCGCTTGGGGCGGTCGGTGCGCTCCACCGCGAGGCGGAGGAGCTCCTCGACGCTCTTCGCATAGCCCTGGCGCTCGCCGTGGCGGATGACGGTGAGGGGGAGGGCCGTGGTGTAGGGCTCGAGGATCTCCGCCGTGGCGTCGGTGGAGCCGTCGTCCGCCACGAGGATCTCGTACTCGCGCGGGAAGGCCTGGAAGGTCTTGCGGATCTTCCAGAGCATGAGCCCGACCGTGGCGCTCTCGTTGTGGCACGGCACGCAGACGTACAGCATGAGTCCTCAGTGTGGCGTTCAGCGGAGGGAACGATACACCGAGCGGACCCCCGCTGCCATCCTGGGCAGCGCGAAGCGCTCGGCCTGCGCCGGTCCCGCCTCCCGGAGGCGTGTCTGGAGGGCGGCGTCGCCGAGGAGCTGGTGGACGGCATCCGCGAGGGCGGCGCCGTCGGCGGGGGGGACGAGCAGGCCGGCGTCGCCGACGGCTTCGGGCAGGCCGCCGGCCCGTGTCGCCACGACGGGGATGCCGAGGGCCAGGGCGTCGAGGATGGAGGTGTTGAGGCCCTCCTCGCGGGAGGAGGCCACGCAGAGCGTCGCCGCGGCGAGGCAGGGCAGGACGTCGTCCCGCCAGCCGGCGAGGTGGACATGGGCGCCAAGGCCGCGCTCGGCGATCCGCGCCTCGAGCGCGGGGCGGAGCGGGCCGTCGCCCAGCAGGAGCCAGTGGAGTGCGGGCTGGCGGGCGCGCAGGCGCTCGGCGGCATTAAGGAGCAGGGCGGGGTCCTTGTGGGCCACGAGTGCCGCGACGCTCACGGCCACGGGCGCCCCGGCGGGGATGCCAAACGTCCGTGCCAGGTCGGCCGGCGGGGTGCCGCGCGTGGCGTCGAGGTCCACGGCCGAGGGCACCACGGTGATGCGCCCGGCGGCGACGCCGCCCTGGCGGAGCACGGCGCGCACGGCTTCCGAGATGGCGATGACCGCATCCGCACGGCGCCAGAACCACGAACGGCGGAGCGCAAAGTCCACCCGGCGCGTGGCCACCACCCGCGCGCCGCGGACGCGCGCGGCCACGCTGGCGAGGGCCAGCGCATGGGCATCGTGCGCGTGGACGATGGTCCCCGGATGGAGCTGGCGGAGCAGGATGGGGAGGACGCGCGGGTCGTAGGCGGCGGTCCACGGGGCCGGCGTCACCGGCAGCCCCTCGGCGGCGAGCCGCCGCGCGAGTTCGCTGCCCTGCCCGGTGACCACGCCCTGCGCCATGCCGTCCCGCGCCAGGCCGCGCACCAGCAGCAGCACCTGCCGCTGCCCGCCGCGCCACTCCCGCCCGCTGGCCAGGTGCACCACCCGCGCGTCGGCCACGGGATCAGCCGGTGCTGCCGCCCACGGTGCGGAGCAGCGCGCGCAGTTCCGTCAGGCTGAAGGGCTTGTGGAGGCAGGGGCGGCCGCACTGTTCCAGGAAGGCCAGGGTGTCGCCGCCCACGGTGTCGCCGGTGCTGAAGGCCACGCGGGCGGCGGCCGGCGCCGCCCGCGCGGCGAGCTCGGCGTAGAACTCCTGGCCGCCCGCGCGGGGCATGCGGAGGTCGGAGATGATGAGGTCGAACGGCTCCGCCACCGCGCGCGCCAGGCCGGCGCGGCCGTCGCCGGCGGTCTCCACGGCGTGGCCCCAGGCCTCGAGGGTGGCGCGGAGGTAGTGGAGGATGTGGGGCTCGTCGTCCACCACCAGGATGCGGAGGGGACGGGCGTCGCGGGGCTCGGCGGCCGCGGGGAGCGGGGTGGGCTCGCCCAGGCGGCCCGGCAGCTCCACGGTGAAGGTGGCGCCCTTCCCCGGCTCGGTGGCGAGGGTGATGCGGCCGCCATGCTCCTTGGCGATGCCCTGCGAGATGGACAGGCCGAGTCCGGTGCCCTGGCCCTCGGGCTTGGTGGTGTAGAAGGGCTCGAAGACGCGCGCCGCCACCTCGGGCGGCATGCCGGGGCCGTCGTCGCTCACGTCAATGGCCACGCCGTCCATCCAGCGGCGCGCCCGCACCCGCACGGTGCCCGGGCGCCCGGCGTGCATGATGGCCTGGGCGGCGTTCTGGATCAGGTTCACGAATACCTGCTGCACCTGGTTGGGGTTCATCTCCAGCTCCGGCAGCCCCGGCTCCTCCTCCAGCACCAGCGTCACCGCGCTGGCCGAGAGCTGGTTGCGGAAGAGCCCGACGGTGGCCTCGAGCACCGGCGTGATCGAGGCGCGCTGCCGGGTTTCCTGCCGCCGCGCGAAGCTCAGCAGGTTCTTGACGATCTTCGACGCCCGCGTGGCCTCCTGCTGGATGACGCGGAGCGGCTCCCGGATGCGGGGCGGCGCATCGGGCGACTCGGCCAGGAAGTCGGCGAAGCCCACCACCGAGGTGAGCGGGTTGTTGAGGTCGTGCGCCACGCCGGCGATGAGCTGGCCGATGGCCGAGAGCTTCTCGGACTGGAGCAGCCGGTCGGCCAGCACGCGGCGGTCGGTCTGGTCGGCAAAGAGGAGGAGGGCGCGGTGCGGGGCGCGGTCGCCGAGCAGGAAGGCGGTGACGCCGATGGTGCGGGCGCCGGCGGGGAGGACCTGCTCGCCGGCGGCCGGCGTGGCCAGTGCCGCGTGGATGCCGTGGTGCCAGGCGGCGGGGACGGCGTCGGTCCACGCCATGCCGGCCAGCGCCGCCTTCTCGCCGCCCACGAAGCGGGCAAAGGCGCGGTTGGCGCGCTCGATCCGCCCGCTGGCATCGAGCAGGCAGAGGCCGAGGGGAAGGGCGTCCACCACCTCCGCCCACAGGACCGGCGGCGCCGACTCAGGCATGCGCGACTCCCGGCCGGCCGCCCCGGGCCGCGGGCTGGCAGTCGTGGCAGTCAATTGCTGGCGCCGGGTGGTGACGGATCATCTTGACATTGGGGCGGGGTCTGCCGAAAAGTGTGTAAGGACCACCCTGACTCCGGGGAGCTGACCGATGATCCTCGCCAACACCCGCGGGCGGCTGGGGCCGCGGGACCTGCAACTGGTGGTGCTGCTGCTGAGCCAGGGCTCGGCGGGGCGCCGCGCGGCGCTCGAGCGCAAGCTCGAGGCGGAGGGGCCCGACGCGCTGCTCGACGCGCCCGAACTGCCGGAGCGCCTGCTGGCCGTCCGCTCCATGCTGGTGCCGAGCGAGTCGCTCTTCTTCTACGTGATGGTGCGGCACGCGCTCCGCTCGGCGGAGCTCGATGACCGGGACCTGGCCGATTACCTGTCGGCGGTGCTGCTGGCCTTCGGGCAGCGGGACCGCGCCACGCGGGTGGACTGGCACGACGACCACTCGCACCGCTACCTCATCGACATCCTCGCCGACCTCGACGCCACCACCGGCGAACGCCGCTTCCGGGTGATGGTGCATCTCGGCAACTACGCCCTGTGGCTGTCGGGGCTCTTCCCGCAGTACATCGAGGCGCGCCGCCTCCGGCACGGCGGGCCGGACCGGAGTTACTACGACGCGCTCGGCCGGCGCGGCTTTGCCATGGCGTCGGATCATGCGCTGGCGGACCGGTATCATCTCGACGGCATCCTGCACAGCGCGGCGCAGCACTATCCCTCGATCCGTGAGGCGCTCAACGACATGAGTGCGCGGATCACGCTTACGCACTGAGCTCGTCCTCGCGCGCCCACGGGCTGAAGCCCGGGCTCGGCC
>CAZRCT010000060.1:0-21432 GCA_964598655.1 uncultured Gemmatimonadaceae bacterium | reverse complement strand
CCAGCCGCAACGGTCGCGATTCCAATCCGCAGTACCTCGGCGTCAAGCGCTACGGCGGCGAGAAGGTCGTGGCGGGGAACATCCTGGTCACCCAGCGCGGGACCAAGTTCCACCCCGGCAAGAACGTGGGCCGCGGCACCGACGACACGCTTTTCGCGCTCGTGGACGGCGTGGTCAAGTTCGAGCACAAGGACAAGAAGCGGATGAAGGTCTCCGTCTACCCCGCCGAGGCCGTCGCGGCCTCCTGAGGCCCGGGGGATCAGCAGGGAAGGGGCGCCCTCGGGGTCGCCCCTTTTTCGTGCCCGCCCCACCCTGAAACACGCGCCCGCCCCGACCCGTTTAGATTGCCCGACACCAGCGACGGGGAGACCATCATGGCAGGATTCCTGGACCGGCTCAATCAGGAGCTCGAGACCTACGGCAAGCGGGCCCAGCAGGCCCTCGACGAGGGGCGGCTGCAGGTGGAGAAGTTCCGCATCAAGCGTGAGCGGGACGAGGCGGCCAAGAATCTCGGCTACCTGTACCACCGGAAGGAGAAGGGCACCGCGGTCGATCCGCTCGAGATTGACGCCTGGATGCGGCGGGTTGACGTGGCCAACGAGAGCCTGGAGCGGATCGAGCGGACCATGGCGTCCATGCGGCCCGACGGCGTGACCGTGAGCGAAGCCCCGTCCGCCGAGACCGCCAACGCCCCGGATGCCGAGATCGTCCGGTAGGCGTTGCCGGCAGGGTGAACACAACGAAGGGGAGCCCATCCGGGCTCCCCTTCGCGCGTTGTGAGCACCTCGGCTCAGTATTTCGGGGGCAGGGTCTTGTAGCGGTCCCGCAGCTCGGTCATGCGGTTGGTGTGCGGCTGCTCCTGGCCGCCGATGAACACCGCCTCGGCGCCGGTGGAGAACTCAAAGGGGTCCCCGCTCCAGACCACCAGGTCGGCGCGCTTGCCCGCCTCCAGCGAACCCACCTGGTCGGCGAGACCAAAGGCGCGGGCCGGGGCCAGGGTGATGGCCTCAAGGGCGTCGTCCCACCGCATCCCGTTCCGGACGGCGTGGCCGGCCTCGAAGCGGAGGTTCATCTGGCCGCCCGGGTCCTGGCCGGCCAGGATTACGGTGACGCCGGCTTCGCGGAGCAGCGTGGCGTTGTCCGAGCGGGCCTGAAGGCCGTCAAAGCTCGGGATGTTGTCGCGGGTGTCGAGCACCACCGGGACTCCCGCGCGGGCCAGCGCGGGCGCCACCCGCCAGGCCTCGGCGGCGCTGCGGAGCACCAGCTTGAGCCCGTAGTCCTGCGCCAGCCGGAGCGCGTTTTCGATGTCGGCGCGCCGGCGGGCGCGGACGTAGACCGGGAGCTGCCCGTCGAGCACCGGGTAGAGCGCCTCGAGTTCCGCCGCCGGTGCACTGAGCGGCTGGATGCGGTTCTGGTCGAAGTCGGCGCGGCGGCGGCGGAGGGTGCGGGCGTCCTCGAGGAGGCGGCGGAAGCGGGCGAGGGTGCCGGCCCGGCTGCCGCCGCCGGCGCTGCGGGCGTTGTCGCTCAGGTCCACCACCATGGCCACGGGGTTCCGCGCCACGAGGTCCTCCAGGCGGCCGCTCACGAGGCGCATGGCCACCGCCTGGCCGGCCACGAACCCATCGGTCGGCATGGTGAGGGCCAGGGTGATGCCGCCCATCCGGGCCACCGGGATGTTCACCGCGTCGGGGTCGATGGCGGCGGCCACGTTGAAGCTGGCGTTCACCTCGCCCGCGCGCTGGCTGTCGTCGGTGCCGCCGATGGCGGTGTACTCCTCGTCGGTCTCCTCCGCCAGTGCGCGGCCGATGCCGAGGCCCAGGGCGCTCTCCGAGTGGATGAGGCCCGGGGTGACCACCTTCCCGGTGGCATCGATGACGCGGGCGCCGGCGGGGACCGCCACGTCGGCGCCCACGGCGACGATGCGGCCATCCTGCAGCACGACGGTGCCGCGCTCGATCCGGGGCCCGCTCACCGGATAGATGGTGGCCCCGGTGATGGCGACCGCCTGAGCCGAGAGCGGCGCGGCAGCAACGGCGGCGAGCAGCGCCGTGAATCGAAGCGTCTTCATCGTCCCACCCCCGGCGCGGCCTGCCCCACGTTGAAGTCGGTGGCGGGGCGGCGGCTCGGGTCGTTCCGGTCGAAGACCAGCCAGCCGTCGTTGTACACCCGCTCGGCCTTGGAGTACACGGAGAACGGATCGCCCGACCAGACCACGACGTCGGCGGCCTTGCCCACCTCGAGGGTGCCGGTGACGCTGTCGATGCCGAGGGCCCACGCCGGGTTGGCGGTGATCCAGCGGAGCGCCTGGTCGCGGGTGATGGGGATGCCGGCGCGGATGCCGGCATACATCGCCTTGGCCGCCTCCTGGTTGAGGCGCTGGATGCCCTCGGGGCTGTCGGAGTGGATGATCGGGCGCGCCCCGGCCTGCTGGATCAGCGCCGCATTCTCCAGCACCGCGTCGAACGACTCCATCTTGAACCCCCACCAGTCCGACCACACGCTCGCCGCCACGCCCGCCTGCGCCAGCAGGTCGGCGATCTTGTAGCCCTCCACCACGTGGTGGAAGGAGCGGATCTGGTAGCCGAACTCCTTCGCGATGTCGAGCATCACCGCCATCTCGTCGGCGCGATAGCAGTGGTTGTGCACCAGGATCTCCCCGCGGAGCACGCCGGCAAGCGTCTCGAGGCGGAGGTTCCGCGCGGGCGGGTCGCCCTGGTGGGTCTGGTTCCAGCGGTCCCAGCTCCGGCGGTACGCCTCGGCCTCGATCCAGGCGGCGCGGTAGCCGGCCACGTTGCCCATGCGGGTGGACGGGCCGCGGTTCTGGTACACCCGCTTCGGGTTCTCGCCGCAGGCCATCTTGAGGCCGTAGGGCGCGCCCGGGAACTTGATCTCCTGCACCGTGCGGCCGGGGAGCATGCGGATGGTCACGGACCGGCCGCCGATCAGGTTGGCCGAGCCGGGGAGGATCTGCGCCGCGGTGATCCCGCCCGCGATGGCGAGCGGGATCTGTGGGTCCTGCGGCCAGAAGGAGTGCTCCGCCCACACCTCGGCGGTCACCGGATTGGTGGCTTCGTTGCCGTCGCCCTCGGCAAAGGTGCCGGGGGCGGCATAGACGCCGATGTGGCTGTGCGAGTCGATGAGGCCCGGGGTGATGTACTTCCCGGTGGCATCTACCACCGCCACGCCCGCCGGGGGCGTGAGGGCGCTGCCGACCGCCTCGATCTTGCCGTCGCGGAGCAGGATGGAGGCGTTCCGGAGTTCCTGGCCGGTGGCCGTCATGATCGTGGCGTTCCGGAGGAACACCGGGGCGTCCGGGTGGCGGTGATAGGTCGACGGGTATTGCGGCCGCGTCCAGCTGGCGGCCGACGAGCCGCCGGACTGCGGCGTGACCGCCGCAGGCCCGCCTTGGGCGCAGCCGACCAGGAGCAGGGCGGGGAGGGCCAGCGCGGCCCTCCCCGGAAGGATGAAGTTCAGGTCCATGCGCACCTCAGGGCATTCACTTGTTGACGGCCAGGAACTCGATCGGGGAGCCGTTCAGCACCACCCGCACCACGCGCCGGGGCGCCGTGGTGGTCACGTAGAAGGACACCCGCTGGCTGCCGCCCTCGAGGTCGGCACGGTAGGCCTCGAAGGTGCCCGCGGGGACCTGCACCTGCTCGATGTCGGACGCCGTGAGGGTGAGCTCGCGGAGGACGTTCTCGCCGGAGCCGAACACCTGGAAGGACCACTGCCGGTTCACGTCCCAGGCCAGGTAGGGCAGGATGGCCTGGATGGCGTTGTCGTCGATCACCGTGGCGCTGACGGTGGTGTCCATGGCCAGCGCGCGGGGGCCCGTGGCCCCGGCGAGCTGGGCCGAGCCCGTGACGCGGCCCCCCGCGTAGCGGAGGGAGATCCTCGTGTCCTGGCCCTGCACCTTGCCCGTCTGCTCCACGCTGCGCATGTGGCCGGCGGTGTCGAACACCACGGTGGTGGCCTGGCTGATGGCGGTCCCGATGACGGTCTGCTCGCTGTACACGAGGCTGTCGCCGGCGCGGGTCACCTGCGTCACCTGCAGCCCCACGGCCGCGCCGCGGGCCGCGATCACCAGCGAGTCGGTGCGCGCCGCCGCGTCGCCCGCGTGGATGGCGAAGGGAGCGCGGCGGGGCAGCACCGCCTCCGGGCTCAGCACCGAGCCATCGGGGGAGAAGATGGTCACCTCCCCGAGGGCGGAGAGCGGGCGGTAGAGGCGCGAGGCATCGCCCACGATCACCATGGCGAGGCCGGTGGCGGGCAGTACCCGGCGCGCCACCGCGCGCACCTGCGCCGCCGTCACCGCCATCGCCTTGCCGCGATAGGTGGAGAGGTAGGTGGCCGGCAGCCCCAGCGCGCGCGCCTGGGCCAGCGCCTGGCTCACCTGCGCGCTGGTCTGGAGGTCGGCGCCGAAGCTCCCGGCCACCGCCTCCCGCGCCCGCTCCAGTTCGCGCGCGGGGACCAGGTCGGTGCGGAGCGCGGCGAACTGTGCCTGGAGCTCCCGGACCGCCGAGTCGGCGGCCTCGAGCGGTACGATGGTGGAGGCCTGGAAGAGCCCGAGCCGCGCCGTCCGCAGGAAGGACGCGCCGGCGATGTCGGTCCAGCCCCGCTGCCCGAACGCGCGCACCAGGCGGCCGGTGCGGTTGTCCCCCAGGATGTGGGTCATCACGGCGCCCGCGACGTAGCTCGAGTCCGCCCCGCTCCACGTGGTGGTGCCGGCGATGAGGTTGGCGGTGGTGGCGCCCGGCGAGTGCACCAGCACGATGCCCTTGGGGCCCGTGCCGAGCTGCGCCGGCACGGCGAGCGCCGCGGGGCGCAGGCCCTTCCAGCCCCCCAGCGCCTGCAGGGCGAGCCGCTGCGCCGTGGCGAGCGTGATGTCGCCCGTGACGACCAGCGTGGAGCCGGCGGGGCGCACGCGGGCGGCGTGGAACGCCAGCACGTCCGCGCGGGTCACGGCGGTCACCGACGCCGGGGTGGGCCGGCGGGCATACGGGTGGCGGCGGTACGCCGCGAGGAGGAAGATCCGCGCCGCGAGCCCCGCCGGCTCGCTCAGGCGGTCCTCGAGCGAGGCCGCCGTCCGCTGCTTGAGGGCGGCCAGCTCCGCCTCGGTGAACACGGGACGCAGCACCATGTCGCCGAGCAGGGCGAAGGCCGCGGCGGCCTGGTCGGTGGTGGCATCGGCGCGCACGGTCAGGAAGTCGGGGTCCGCGAACGCGGTGACCGAGCCGCCCAGCGCGTCGACGTCGCGCTCCAGCTCGGCGGCCGAGCGGTCGCCGGCGCCCCGGGTGAGGAGGCCGGCCATGACGTCGGCGGTGCCTTCCTTGTCCGCGGGGTCGTAGGCTGAGCCCGCCGGGATCGCGAGCGTCAGCGAGACCACCGGCTGCCGGGGCCGGGACAGCACCACCAGGCGCAGCCCGTTGGCGAGCAGCGCCTCCTGGGCCGGCGGGAGGCCGGTGGCCACCAGCGGCGCGGCGGGGGGTGGGGCGGCCGGGAACTCCTGCGCCGCGAGCGCGAGCGGGGCGGCGACGGCGAGCAGGGCGAGGAGGCGGGTCACTGGCGCGCCTCCGGATTGATGATCAGGGTCACGGCGTTCTCCGGCCGGAGCCAGCTGCGGGCCACGCGGCGCACGTCGTCGAGCGTCACCGCGAGGATCCGCGCCGGCTCGGCGTTCACCTCGCTGGGGTTCCCGTGGAACGCGGCGGCGTGCTGCACCGCGTTGGCGATGTCGGCCATGCGCTCGCGCTCGCTGGCGGCGGTGGCGCGGTAGATGTGCCGGGCGCGCTCGAGCTGCGCGGCGCCGAGGCTGTCGCTCCCGGCCCAGGCCGCCTGGGCGGCGAGCAGGGCCGCGAGGGAATCGCCGCCCACCCGGTTGCTCGAGACCCCGAAGAGGAGGAAGGCGCCCGTGGCGCGGCGGTCGCCGATGATGCCGCCCTGCGTGGCGGCGGCCACACGCTGCTCCCGGCCCAGGACGGCCGGCAGGCGCGCGCCGCTGCCCTCGGTGAGGATGATGCCGAGCAGCTCGAGCGCCGGGGTGTCCGGATGATTGTGCGGCGGGAGGCGGTAGAGGACGCCGGCGGCGGGGCGGCTGGCCTGCCGGTCGGTCACCACGTGCCGGCGGGGCGTGCCGCTCCCCGCCTCCGGGCAGGTGACCGGTGGCGGCTCGCTGCCGCGCGGGATGCCGTTGAAGTATTCCATGACCAGGCGGCGCGCCTCGACCGGGTCGAAGCTCCCGGCAATGACGAGCCGCGCGCCCGACGGGGCGTAGCGCGCCACGTAGAAGTCGCGCACCTGCGCGGTGGTGATGGCGGGCAGCGTGGTGGCGCGGCCGATGGCGGGCTGCCAGTAGCCCGCGCAGGTGGCCGTGTCGTAGAGCGTGGTCACGGCATCGAGCAGCGCCTCGGTGTAGGGCTCGCCGTTCAGCCGGTCGCGCAGGTCGCCGAGCTGGGCCAGGCGCGCGTCGTTGACGCTCGAGTCGCTGAGGGCGAGTCCGCGCATGCGCTCCGCCTCCAGCCAGAGGGCCAGCCCGAGCCGCTCGGCGGGCACCGTGGCGCCGAAGCGGGCGCTCTCCTCGCTGACCTCGGCCAGGCTCTCGCCGCCCAGGTCGTTGACCAGGGCCGCGTGGGCGCCGGGCGCCACGTGCTCGGTGCCCGCATACATCAGGCGCTCGAACAGCCGCGCCAGCCCGGCCTGCGCCGGCGGCACCGTGCGGGAGCCCGCCTCGTACCAGACGTCCACCGCCACGACGGGCGCGGCGCGGTCGGGGGCAAAGATCACCTCCAGCCCGTTGGCGAGGCGAAACTGCTCCAGCGTGATGGGCCCGGTGCCCTGCGCCGGCAGCGGCGGCAGGACGAGGGCGGAGAGCAGGGCGAGGGCGGCGGCAGGCCGTCGCACGCGGATGGGCGACGGCCGGGTCGGACGGTGGGTCACACGAGCCTGCGGAATGGGTGAGAAGTGCAACGTCGGCGGCGGGGCGCGCCGCGAGGGAAGCTAGCGACCGCCCCGGGTCCGCGCGAGCGCCGCCTGGATCCGGTCGGGATAGTTGCCGCAGATCCCGTCCACGCCCAGGTGAATCAGGCGCTCGATCTCCGGGTCGTCGTTGGCGGTCCACGCGATGATGCGGAGCTCGTCCTCGTGGATCAGCTCCACGAGCGCCTGGTCGATGAGGTGCGTTTCCATCCACAGCGTGTCGGCGCCGGCGGCCGCGAGCACCGGCAGCGTCTCGCAGAGGTAGGAGGCCAGCAGCACCCCGCGGCGGAGGGTCGGCTCCGCGTCGCCGAGGCGCCGGATGATGCGGTGGTCAAACGAGTGCACCGCGTAGCACGCGGGATGGGGCCCGGTGCGGAGGGTCTCGAGCAGGATCGCGTCGTGCTGCGGGGGAAGGGTCTTCACCTCCACCCAGATGTCGATGCCCGGGAGGGCCGCCATGACCTGGGCCAGCGTCGGGATCGGCTCCCCGTTCGGCAGCCGGTACTCGGCAAAGGCGGTGGCATGGAGCTCGGCGATGCGGCCCACGCCCGGCACCCCGGCGTCGTGGTGCACCAGGAGCGTGCCGTCCTGGGTGGCGTGGATGTCGAGCTCCACGGCCGTGGCGCCGAGTTCCGGGGCGCGCCGGAAGGCCGCCAGCGAGTTCTCGTGCGCGCTGCCGCTCGCGCCGCGGTGGCCGATGATCCGGGGAGGATGGGGGCTGGACATCCGCTACTCCGTCCGCTCCACGACCACCGCGATCCCCTGGCCCACGCCGATGCACATGGTGGCCAGGCCGTACCGCCCGCCGGTGCGGCGGAGGGCGTGCACCAGGGTGGTCAGGATGCGCGACCCGCTCGAACCGAGGGCGTGGCCGAGCGCGATGGCGCCGCCGTAGATGTTCACCCTGGCCGGATCGAGCCGCAGCTCGCGCATGCAGGCCAGCCCCTGGGCCGCGAAGGCCTCGTTGAGTTCGATCAGGTCCAGCTGGTCCACGGTGAGCCCGGCGCGGTCGAGCGCCTTTCGCGTGGCCGGGATGGGCCCGAGGCCCATCACCGACGGGTCCACGCCGGCCACGGCGCTCGCCACGATGCGCGCCAGCGGCTTGTGCCCGAGCGCCCGCGCCGCGTCCGCCGCCATGATGGCCATGACGGAGGCCCCGTCGTTGATGCCGCTCGAGCTGCCGGCCGTCACGGTGCCGTCCTTCACGAACGCCGGCTTCATCTTCGCGAGCCCCTCGAGGGTCACGTCCGCGCGGGGCGGCTCGTCCACCGCCACCAGCCGGCTGCCGCCCTTGCCGTCCGGCACCGCCACCGGCACCAGCTCGTCGGCAAAGACGCTGGCGGCGAGCGCGGCCTGCGCCCGCCGCTGGCTCTCCACGGCGAAGGCGTCCTGCGCCGCCCGGGTGATCCCGTACTGCCCCGCCACCTTCTCGGCGGTCTCCCCGAGGGGGATGGTCCAGTCCCTGGGCATCTTCGGGTTGGTGAAGCGCCAGCCCACGGTAGTGTCGGCCAGGGGCGGCGGGGTGCGGTTCCAGGCGCTGCCGCTCTTGAGCATCACGTAGGGGGCGCGGGTCATGCTCTCCACTCCGCCGGCCAGGAAGAGGGTGCCCTCCCCGGCGCGCACGGCGTGGGCCGCGGTGATCACCGCCTGGAGCCCGGAGCCGCAGAGGCGGTTCACGGTCTGGCCCGGCACCTCCACCGGGAGGCCCGCCAGCAGGAGCGCCATCCGCGCCACATTCCGGTTGTCCTCGCCCGCCTGGTTGGTGCAGCCCAGGATCACGTCCTCGATCCGGTCGGCGGGCAGGCCGGTCTTGTCCATGAGCCCCTTCAGGGCGACTGCCGCGAGGTCATCTGGCCGCATCTCGGCCAGGGCACCGCCTGCGCGCCCCACCGGGGTCCGCACCGCGCCAACGATCACTGCATCCACGCCATCACCCCTTGAGCAGGTTCCGGGAACCATCGTCCGGGCCAGAATTTAGCCCCCCGGCGCTTGCCCGGGACCCCCTCCCGGGCGCATCCTCCGGCATTCCCGGCACTTAACATCCGCGTCCCGGAGCCGTCCGCCCGCCGACGATGTGCGCCCTCGCCACCGCCACCCCCTCGGATGCCGACCTCGTCCGCGCCTTCCGGGGCGGGGACGAGCGCGGTGCCGCGGGGCTCGTGGCGCGGCATGCCCCCGCCGTGGCCCGGTACCTGGGCGCCAGTGGCCTCGACGACGGCGACGTCGACGACCTGCTGCAGGAGACCTTCATCCGGGCCTTCGCGGCCCTGGACAGCTGGCGGAAGGAATCGGCGTTCCGGAGCTGGGTGGTCAGCATCGCGGCCAATCTCCTCCGCGACCAGTACAGGCGGGCGCGGCACCGGACCACGGTCCCGCTGGACGACGGCGACCTGCACTCCAGCGAGGACCCGGCGGCCACCCTCGAGGCCCGGGAGTTCGAGCGGCGGATGATGGAAGAGCTGGCCCGGCTGCCCCGGCTGCAGCGGGAGGTCTTCCTCCTCCGGGCCCAGCAGGGGATGGACTATGACGAGATCGCCACGCTGCTCGACACCACGCCCGGCTCGGCGCGCGTGCACTACCATCACGCGGCAAAACGGCTGAAGGAGCTGATCCAATGACCCTCGAGTGCGGAACCGTGCAGGACCGGATGCCCGCCGTGGCGGCCGGCCGTGCGGCGTGGACGGCCGACGAGGCGCGTCACCTGGAAACGTGTGCCGCCTGTGCCGCGGAATGGCGCCTGGTGCAGGCGGCACGGCGGCTCGGGGTCCGGGCGGAGGCCCGGGTGCAGCCCGCGGCGCTCACCCGCGCCGCGCTGGCCGGGGTGCGCGCCCGGCGGCGGGCCCGCTGGACGCGGCTCGGCTGGGTCGGCGGGTTGGCGGCGGCCGCGGCGCTGGTCCTGATGGTGGCCCGGCCCCGCGGCCGGGCGCCGGATGCGGCCCCGGCGCCGCTGGCGGCCGCGGAGTTCCACCTTCCCCTGGCCGAGCTGGACCAGGCCGATGCCGAGGCGCTTGAGGCCGTGCTGGACCAGCTCGACGCCCCCGTGAGCGAGGGCAGCTCGATGGACGCCCCCTCGCTCGGCGACCTGGACGACACTCAACTCGAGCGGGTGCTCCGCTCGCTGGAGGGCTGATGCGCGCACTGCGGTGGTTCCCCATCCTGCTCGTCCTCGCGACGGCGCCGCTCGCGGCGCAGGACCCCGAACCGGGCGGCCGGGCCGCCGAGCTCCGGCAGGCGATCGAGGAGCGCTTCACCGCGCGGGTCAAGGAGGACCTCGGCCTCACCGACCCGCAGGCCGACCGCCTCGCTGGCGTGGCCCGCGACTACTTCCGCAAGCGCCGGGACTTCGACGCGGAGGAGCGCCGCCTGCGCACCGCGCTGGCCGGCGAGCTCCGCCCCGGGGTGGCGGCGAACCCGGAGGCCGTCAACCGCCTGACCGAGCAGCTGCTGGACCTGAAGGTCCGCTATGCGGAGTCCTATCGCGCCGAGTCGCGCGAGCTCGGGAGCTTCCTGACGCCGGTGCAGCGGGCGCAGTACTTCCTGCTGCGGGAACGCCTGCTGGAGCGGCTGCAGGAGGCGCAGGAGGCGCGGCAGCAGCAGGCGCCGCTGCGGCGCCGGCGGCTGCCCTAGCCCTGGCACCAACCTCGGACAGTCCCCGTAGGGGCGGCCCGCTCGGCCGCCCCTAAACTTTTCCGGCGCCGGGCACTAACGTTCTTCCCGAATTCCCGGAGGATGGCACGATGCGGCGGTGGCTCCCGGTTCTCCTTGGCCTCGTGATGGTGGCGCCAGCGCTGGCCGCGCAGGCGGCGAAGGGCGCCGTGTACCGCCTGCTGGTGCACGGCGAGATCGAGAACGGCCTCGCCCCCTACGTGGCGCGCGGCATCCACGAGGCCAACGCCGCCGGCGCGGCGGCCATATACCTCGACCTCGACACCCCGGGCGGGCGCATCGACGCCGCGGAGCGGATCGTGGACGCGGTGCGCGGGAGTGACGTGCCGGTGTACGCGTTCGTCAACCCGCGGGCATACAGCGCCGGCGCCATGATCGCGCTGGCCACCGACGGCATCTACATGCGCCCCGGCGCTGTGCTCGGCGCCGCCACCCCCGTGGGCGGCTCCGGCGAAAAGCTGCCCGAGAAGTACGTCTCGGCCATGCGCGGCGAGTTCCGCGCCCTGGCGGAGGAGCGGGGGCTCGATCCGCGCATCGCCGAGGCCATGGTCGATGAGAGCCTCGGCGCCGAGGGCCTCGCCAAGCCCGGCCAGCTCGTGACGCTCAGCACCACCGAGGCCCTCAAGGTCCGCTACGCCAAGGCCGAGGTGGAGGACGAAGCCGCCCTGCTCGCCGCCGTGGGGCTGGCGGGGGCGCCGGTGCTCACCGTGGAGATCAACTGGGCCGAGGTGGTGGTCCGCTTCCTCACCAGCCCCATGGTCTCGCCGCTCCTCCTGTCGGTGGGCATCCTGGCCCTGCTGGCCGAGCTCAAGGCGGGGACGCACGGCGTGGGCGCCCTCGTCGGCTTCACGTCGCTCGGGCTCTTCTTCGGGTCGAGCCTGCTGGTGGGGCTCGCGGGCATGGAGGAGATCATCCTGCTCGGGCTCGGGCTCATCGCGGTGCTGGTGGAGGTCTTCCTGCTGCCGGGCTTCGGCGTGGCCGGCATCCTGGGGGCGCTGCTCATGGGAGCCGCCGTGGTGCTGGCGATGCTCGGCAGCTTCCCGTCCGGCGGCGAGGTGGTGCAGGCGCTGGCGGTCCTCGGGGCGAGCGTGGTCATCACGCTGGCTGTGGCCTACGCCTGGCTCCGGCACCTGCCCAACAGCCGCCGCTTCGCGGGGCTGGTGCACCGCGAGAGCGTCCAGGCCGCCGAGGGCTACGTTTCGGCCCTGCCGCGCGGCGACCTCGTGGGCCGGATGGGCACGGCGGCCACCGACCTGCGGCCCGCCGGGGTGGCGCTCGTCGACGGGGAGCGGATCGACGTGGTCACGGAAGGTGAGTACATCAGCGCGGGCAGCCGGATCACCGTGGTGCGGGCCGAAGGGTATCGCCACGTGGTGCGGCAGGTGCCGGCGTAGCAGTCGTTCCCCAACTCGGAGACGCGACACGTGGACATCAGTCAGGTAGCGCCTGGGCTGCTCTTCGCCCTGATCTTCACCGGCTTCATCTTCCTCGTGGTGGTGTTCCGGTTCATCCCGGTGGGCCTCTGGATCCAGGCCATCACGTCGGGCGTGCGGGTGTCGTTCCTCACGCTCTTCGGGATGCGCTTCCGGAAGGTGAACCCGGCGGCCATCGTGCTGCCGCTCATCAACGCCCACAAGGCGGGGCTCGAGCAGGTGACGGTGAACGAGCTCGAGTCGCACTTCCTCTCCGGCGGCAACGTGAGCCGGGTGGTGAACGCCCTCATCTCCGCCGACAAGGCCGGCATCCCGCTGCCCTTCAAGCAGGCGGCGGCCATCGACCTGGCCGGCCGCGACGTCTTCGAGGCGGTGCAGGTGAGCGTGAATCCCAAGGTCATCACCACCCCCAAGGTGGCGGCCATGGCCAAGGACGGCATCCAGCTGCTGGCCTTGGCGCGCGTCACGGTCCGCGCCAACATCAATCGCCTGGTGGGTGGTGCCGGCGAGGAGACCATCCTCGCGCGCGTGGGGGAGGGCATCGTGAGCACCATCGGCTCCGCGGCGAGCCACAAGGCGGTGCTCGAGAACCCCGACATGATCTCGAAGACGGTCCTGGCGAAGGGCCTCGACGCGGGCACCGCGTTCGAGATCCTGTCCATCGACATCGCCGACGTGGATGTGGGCAAGAACATCGGCGCCGAGCTGCAGACCGACCAGGCCGAGGCCGACAAGCGCATCGCCCAGGCCAAGGCGGAGGAGCGGCGCGCGCTGGCCGTGGCCATGGAGCAGGAGTTCAAGGCCGAGGCCCAGAAGCAGCGCGCCCAGGTCATCGCGGCGGAGGCGCAGATCCCGCTCGCCATGGCCGACGCCTTCCGGAAGGGCAACCTCGGCGTCATGGACTTCCAGCGCTACCGGAACCTCCAGGCCGACACCAGCATGCGGCAATCGATCGCCGGCGGCGGGGACGCGCCGGGCCAGGGCGGCTGAGCGTGGAGGGCGTGCGGACGGCGGCGGGCTTCGAGGGGCTGATCGTCCTCGGGGTGATCTACTTCATCCTGAACGTCATCTCCGAGGCGGCCAAGAAGAAGGGCAAGAGCACCGTGGCGCCGAGGGAGGCGCCCGCGGAGCCGTCGCCGACGCAGCAGGAGGCGCTGTCCCTCGAGCACATCCTGGCGGAGATCGAGCGCGTGAAGAAGGCGGGGCCGCCGGTCGCGGAGCGGAGTCCGGCGTCGGCCGGCCCGCGGAGCGTGCCACCGCCGCGTCCACGTCCCACCCAGCCGGCGCGGGCCCCGCTCCCGCCGCGGCGCCCCGGTCCCGCCCCCCGGAAGTCCAAGCCCCTCGGCGACCCGCATCGCGGCCCGCTGGGCCGCACGCCGGACCGCTCGATCCCCGAGGCGGAGGACGTCGAGGAGCGGGGGTCCCTCGAGGGGGAGTCCCTCGAGGTGACCGAGTCGCTGGAGATCCTCGACGAGACCCGGCTCCGCCCGCCGCGCCGCATCGAGGACCAGGACGACGTCGCCGAGCAGGTGGCCCAACGCCGGGTGAAGCAGGCGGAGCAGCGCAACCAGCCGCACCGGGCCGCGGACCATGTGGCCTTCCACGACCAGATCGCGCAGGGCGAGATCGGCGGCGCGGCCGCCGCCGGGCAAGCCGCGGCCGCGGCGAGCCGCCGGCAGCAGTTGCGCCAAGCAGTCATCTGGCGGGAGATCCTGGGCCCGCCGCGCGGCGAGGAACCCTGAACGACGAAGGGCCGCACCACCCGGTGCGGCCCTTCCGTTCTCGGGACGGTGCGCCGCTCACTTCTTTTTCGCGGCCTTGCCCTTCTTCGCGGCCGGGGTGGCCAACTTCTCCGCCTTCCTGGCCTTCTTCGGGCCGTAGGTCTTCCGGTAGAGCTCCATGGCCTGGAGGATCGCCGCCCGGGCCTCCTCGGCGCCCTCGAAGCCGCGGGTGCGGGTGGTCACGCCCTCGAGGTCCTTGTAAACCTGAAAGAAATGCTCGATCTCGCGCAGCGTGTGCTGGGGCACGTCGCCGAGGCCGTGGATGTCGTCGGCGTACGGATCGCCGGTGGGCACGGCGAGCACCTTCTCGTCGGAGCGGCCGCGGTCGATCAGGTGGAAGAGGCCGATGGGCCGGCACTCCACCAGGCAGCCCGTGAAGACCGGGATGGTGGTGATCACGAGGACGTCGAGCGGGTCGCCGTCGTCGCCCAGGGTGCGGGGGAGGAAGCCGTAGTCGCCGGGGTAGTGGACCGCGCTGTGGAGCACGCGGTCCAGGCGGAAGACGCCGTGATCCTTGTCGAGCTCGTACTTGTTGCGCTCGTTGGTGGGGATCTCGATGACCGCGTCCACCACCTCGGGCGGGTTCTTCCCGGTCGGAAGGTCGTGCCAGTAGTGCAGGCCGGCGGGGCGGGGCGGGAGCGGCGGCATCGGTGTCCTGGTGAAGGGAATTCCGGCGGTCAGTGCCGGTAGGTTAGCAAGGGACGGGCGCCCTTGGTAGGCCGTGTCCCGCGGTGGTGGTTGCCCAATCTTCCGGACGGGGCGATACTCCCGCCGCGCCCGAGTGGCGGAATGGCAGACGCAGCGGACTCAAAATCCGCCGGGGGCAACCCCGTGTGGGTTCGACTCCCACCTCGGGCATCCGATCCCTCCCGCCCCTCCGGGCCGGGGGGATCGTTGGCGTCAGGCCCCGCGCGCCTCGCGCCGGCGGGCCACGAGGAGCACGCCGAGGAGCCCCACGAGGGTGAACCCGGTCACCGTCGCCCCGGAGGCGTCGGGGTGCAGGTGGGTCCACAGCATCACCCGGAACACCGGGGAGTCCTGGAACCGGGCCATCATCTTGTTGTACTTCGGCGTCTGGTCCTGGACCAGCGCCGGGAACCGGGCGACGAGGTCGGCGCGGACCAGGTCGTTCAGGTGCTTGAGGCGCTCGCGCTGGGCGCCGCCGGCGCCGGTGAAGACGATCTCGTTCAGCTCGAGCTCGATCTCGGTGAACCGGCGCGTTACCCCGAAGCGATGCGCCCGCCCCTCGTCCAGGGTGAGGGACAGGAAGATCCGCCCGGCCTCCGAGACGTACACCCGCCGGCGCCGCTGCTCGATGGTGAGGATCTCGCGCAGCGCGGCGGGGTTGACCCCGAGCTCGGCGAGGCGCTGCAGGAAGGCGGGGCGCTTGGTCCGTTCCACCAGGCCTGCCGGCGGGACGTGGTCCTCCTCGTCCCGCGACATCGGGTAGTAGGCAACCGGGAACTTGATCTCGCTCCGCGCCGTCGAGTCGTCGTGCTCGCGGTGCAGCTTGATCTGCATCAGCTCGCGGCCGTTCTTGCGGTTCGTGGTGTCGCCGGGGATGGTGCGGGAGCGGTGGCGGAGTCCGTGCTGGCCGCGAAGGAACCAGAAGTCCGGCGTGTCATAGTACACATCGGCGAAGAACTCCTCGGACGCGCGGGCCGCGTACACCGCCCCGTTCTCCTCCAGGAAGGTGGGCCGCGGCAGGTAGCGCGACTGCAGGTAGGCCCAGACGGGCTCCACCAGCGAGTCGGGCACCGCGATCTTCATCTCGTCCTCGATGCGGACGTCGTTGACGCCCTCGCGGGAGTCGTCCGACATGTCCACGGGGGCCGCCGCAGCCGTGTCGGCCTGCTGGGCAGCGAGGGCGGCGGCGGAGAGGGCCAGGAGGAGGGCGGCCAGCCAGGGCCATCCCGTAGGGCGACGCGCCATGCGGTCTCGGGTCGGGTGAAGGTTGGTGGGGGCCATGGTCCCCTCGGAACTAAGCTGCCCCGGTTCCGGGGGCAAAGCCCATGCCGGGAGCGGCCGAAGGCCCAGGCGCGCCATCCGGGCCCGTGGGGCAGGGTCATGGTTCCTTCATGCCGCCCCCGCTATCCTGCACCCCGGGCGACCCTGGGGCGGGCCCAGGGCCTCCAGGCCCGGACCATGTTCGCGAGTGCCGATGCGCCGCATCCTGCTGCTCACGCTGCTGATCTTCCTCGTCAACCTCCCCTTCGGCTACTGGCGCGCGGGACTCCGGAAGCTCTCGGCCACGTGGTTCGTGGCCATCCATGCGCCCGTGGTCCTGATCATCGCGATGCGCCTGGCGCTCCACCTGCCGTTCCGCGTGGTCACCCTGCCGCTATACGTGCTGGCCTTCTTCACCGGGCAGTCGGCCGGTGGCTGGCTCCGGCGCCGCCGGGCGGCGCCGGCGGGGACCTGATCACCCCGCCAGCTCCACGCATGGGTCATCCCGCGGCCACCCTTCGGGTGGCCGCGCGTGCGCCCGGGCCCGCGCCGGGAAGGCGAGCGCGGCGGTCGTGCTTCCGGGTTCATGAACGCGAGGTGAACGCAGGATGAGGCGGCCGGCGGCGTGAGGACGCTCACCGCTCCGTCAGGCGGGCGGGTGTAGCGTGCGGCATCCAGGAGGCTACCTCATGATGCATCGCTTCGCGCTGGCCCTCGGCGTGACGTTCGCCCTGCCGCTCGGTGCCCAGGCGCACCGGACCGCGCCCGCTCCCATCCGTCCCGCCCTGCTCGGTGGGCTCGCGGTCGGCTACAACTCCGGCCGCGCGGTGGACGCGCAGGTCACGGTGGCCAACCTCCTTCCCAGGTCCGCGCTGGCGCTGCGCATGGGGCTCCGGTACGCGGCGGTGGATCCGGGGCTGCCGGGGGCCGCGCGCCAGGTCTTCATCAACGACGCCACCAACGGCACCCCGGAGAAGCACGGGCACACATGGGGCCTCAAGCTCGACGTCCTGCACCCGGTGCGCCTCCTCGGGATTCCCAACGCCTCCGCCTTCGCCGGCCTCCGGCATGCGCGATTCCTCGGCAACTTCCGCTTCGTGGGTGGCAACGAGGACTTCGACGTCCGCAGCTCGCACTGGGGCGTCGGGGGCGGGCTCGAGAGCCGCTACGCGGTGAGCCCGCGGGTGAGCCTGGCCATGGGCGGCGGGGTGGACTACTTCTTCCCCAGCCGGATGTACGGGCACGATACCGCCTACAGCCCCGACGGCGACAACGAGAATCCGCGCCAGGGCTACAGCTATTCCGACGCCGACAGGGCGATCGGCCAGCCGAAACTCGCCCCGATCCTGAGCCTGGGGCTCGACTACCGCTTCTAGCCCGGGCGGGACCGGGACGCGGGACGGCCGCCTGATGCCGGGCGGCCGTTCGCGTGCCGGCGGCGGGGCCCCACGGCGGGACGCGACGGGTCCCGCTGTCGTCCGTTCCCGCGGGCGACTAGCTTGGCACCATCATGACCTTGCTCGGGACGGGGCGCGAGCGCGCCGGGGCGATCATCCTCCTGCTGGGGGCCGCGATCCTGGTCACGCTGCTGCCCTACGCGGGCGGGCTGATCGGCGGCCTGGTGCTGTACGTCGTCTTCGCGCCGGTGTTCCGGGCGTTCGCCCGGCGGCTGCCGGAGGGCTGGGCGGCGGGCGTGGTGGTGACCCTGGCGCTGCTCCTCATCGTGGCGCCGACGGTGATGTTCGCGGGGCTGGTGCTGGACCAGGCGCAGGACATCGCGCTGGGGGTGGCCCGCGGGCCCCTCGTGGATCGCCTGGCGACGATCCGGGTGGCCGGCTTCCCGCTGGGCCCCCGGCTCGCGGGGATGGGGGAGCAGGTCCTGTCGTGGCTCGGACGCAGTGCGTTCGGGGCCCTCGGGACCGCCACGCGCCTCGGGCTCAACCTCGCGATCGCGCTCTTCCTGCTCTACTACTTGCTGCGCCGCCCGGGGCAGGCGTGGGACGCGGTCAGGCCGTACCTCCCCTTCAGCGCCGCCTCGGCCGAACTGCTGCGGCTGCGCTTCCACGACGTCACGGTGTCCACCGTGATCGGCACCGGGCTGATCGCGCTGATCCAGGGGGTGCTGGTGGGCCTCGGCTTCTGGCTGGCGGGGCTCAGCAACGCGGTCTTCTGGGGGGTGGTGACCGTGGTGTTCTCCATCCTGCCGGTGGTGGGCTCCGGCCTCGTGATGGTGCCGGCGGTGCTGACGCTCATCCTCACCGAGCGCTACGGGGCGGCGCTGGGGCTGGCCGTGCTCACCGTGGTGGTGGGCAACGTGGACGTGGTGATCCGGCCCCTCGTCTTCCGGCGTTACGCCCAGCTCCACCCGCTCCTCACGCTGGTTGGCGCCGTCGGCGGAGTGACCTACTTCGGGTTGCTCGGCATCCTCATCGGGCCGCTCATGCTCTCGTACTTCTTCGAGCTGATCCGGATCTACCGGGCGGAGTACGTGGAGCCGGCGGCGGCGCCGGCGCTCCCGGCGGGGCCCGCGGCGCCCCCGATGGAACCTCCCGCTCCCTGATAGGGGTTCCGGGGATATCTTCCGGGTGCCCCCGTCCCGGATATCCCATGCTCTCCCGGAAGGCCAAGTACGCGCTCAAGGCGCTCCTCGCGCTGGCCCGGCACGAAGGGCCCGACCCGGTCCGGATCGCGGACCTGGCCGAGGCCGAGTCGCTGCCGCAGAAGTTCCTCGAGCTGATCCTGCTGGACCTGCGCAACGCCGGCATCGTGCAGAGCCGGAAGGGGCGGGGCGGGGGGTACCTGCTGGCGCGGCCCGCCGACAAGGTGATGCTCGGCCAGGTAGTGCGGCTGTTCGACGGGCCGCTGGCCCCGGTGCCCTGCGCCAGCCAGACGGCCTACGTGCCGTGCACCGACTGCGCCGACGAGGCCACCTGCGGCGTCCGCCTGGCCATGCGCGCGGTGCGCGACGCGACCGCGCGGATCCTGGATCACACCAGCCTGGCCCAGGTGCTGGCGCAGCAGGCGGCCGCCGCGCGGCGGCGGCGGCGCTAGGCGCCCGGGGGCTCCCGCTGGCGCCCGGCGGTTCATCGCATTAGTCTACTAAACCGATAGATATTGTCGACACCAAGCCACGGGCACGTGGCGTCCGTGCCGCACCCGGGTCCGGGCCGGCGGCCTCCCGGCCGGTGGGCCGGGGCCCGTCCCCGGGGCAAGTCGTTCCCGCCGCGCGGCTTGCGCCGGGGGCGCAGGTCCCGGGGCCGGTGCGGGCGAGGCTGGCCCGATTCTGGCAATTATCCCTATCAGTCAGATGGACTAAAAGGTTTTCTGATGCCCGACAGCGAAGCCGTCCGCCAGATCCTGGCTGCCCTCGCAGGCCTCCGGTTCGGTGCCGTGGAGATCGTGGTCCACGACGGCCGCATCGTGCAGATCGAGCGGCGGGAGAAGGTCCGCCTGGCCGACGGTACCACCCCTCGGAAGTGACGTGGCGCGCCGGCACACGGCCGGCGCCGCGCACCTGACCCCGGGACTGACCGGACCTCCGGAGGCCCGCATTTTTCGTGGAGGATGTCCCCATGCCGGTCCATCGGAACCTGCGCCGGGTGTTGCCGGCGGCCCTGCTCCTCGCCGCGGCCCTGCCGGCGGCGGCGCAGCAGGACAGCGCCCTCGCCCAGCTGCAGGAGCGCATCGACGAGCTCGACCAGCGCGTGCGGGTCCTCGACCGCCTGCGCGAGCTCCAGGCCGAGAGTCTGGCCACCGCGGCGCGGACCCGCGTGGGCGTCACCGCGGGGCCCGGCGGCTTCAGCCTCCGTTCTGCGGATGGGGCATACCAGCTCCGCCTTCGCGGCTACTTCCAGACCGACGCCCGGGTCTTCTTCGGCGACGATGCCAGGGTACTCACCAACGACCTCCTGATCCGCCGGGTACGCCCCATCCTCGAGGCCACCGTGGCGAAGTACTACGCGTTCCGCGTGATGCCGGACTTTGCGGGCACGGCCACCACCCTCTTCGACGCCTACTTCGAGGCGCAGTGGAAGCCGTCTTTCGGGATCCGGGCGGGCAAGTTCAAGACGCCGATCGGGCTCGAGCGCCTGCAGTCGGCCACCGACATCAAGTTCCTGGAGCGCGGCCTCCCGACCAACCTGGTCCCGACCCGTGACGTCGGCATCCAGCTGCAGGGGTCGCTCGGCCGGGGGATCGCCGAGTACCAGGCCGGCATCTTCAACGGCGCCTTCGATCTCGGCAACAACAACGCCGACGTGTCGGACCGGAAGGAGCTGGTGGGGCGGCTCTTCCTCACGCCGTTCGCCCGGCAGGGGCCTCGGGCGCCGGTGGACCTGGGGATCGGCCTGGCCGTCAGCACCACCAAGGAAGAGGGCACCAGCGCGGCCACCGGCCTGCCGGGCTACCGCGAGCCGGGCCAGCAGGTGGTGTTCCGCTACCGCACCAGCTCGGCCAACCCCGTCACCGGCACCGTGCTCGCCGACGGGACCCACAGCCGCGTCGCACCGCAGGCCTACCTCAACAAGGGCCCGCTCGGGCTCATCGCCGAGTACGTGGTGAGCAAGCAGGCGGTGGCGCGGGACACGGGCGTCTCCCGCACCGACGAGCACCTCTCGCACAGCGCGTGGCAGGTCACCGGCGGCTACTTCCTCACCGGGGAAGCCAACAGCTTCCGCAGCATCACGCCCAAGAAGAACTTCGACCCGCTGCACGGCGGCTGGGGGGCCCTCGAGGTGGTGGCGCGCTACGGCGCGCTCACGATCGACAAGGACGCCTTCCCGCGCTACGCCGACTCCACCACCTCCATCCGCAAGGAGAACGAGTGGGGCCTGGGCGTGAACTGGTACTTTACGCGCCAGGTGCGCGTGGCCGTGAACTACGAGGTGACCACGTTCAAGGGCGGCGCCGCCACCGGCGACCGGCCGGACGAGAAGTTCCTTGGCGTCCGCTTCCAGACCGCCTTCTGACGGAGATTCCCATGCGCCCCGCAGCCTTCCTCCTCGCGGCGCTGGCCCTGGCCGCCGCCCCCCTCCCGGGGGCGGCGCAGCAGAAGCCGGTGACGCTGCTCAACGTGTCGTATGACCCGACCCGCGAGTTCTACGTCGCGTTCAACCAGGCCTTCGCCCAGTACTGGAAGGGCAAGACCGGGCAGGACGTGACCATCCGCCAGTCGCACGGCGGCTCGGGCAAGCAGGCCCGCTCGGTGATCGACGGCCTCGAGGCCGACGTGGTGACGCTGGCCCTGGCCTACGACATCGACGAGATCTCCCAGCGCAGCGGCTACCTCCCGGCCGGCTGGCAGGCCCGCCTGCCCAACAACAGCGCACCGTACACCTCGACCATCGTGTTCCTCGTCCGCAAGGGCAACCCGAAGCAGATCCGCGACTGGGGCGACCTGGCGCGGCCCGGCATCTCGGTGATCACGCCGAATCCCAAGACCTCCGGCGGCGCGCGCTGGAACTACCTCGCGGCCTGGGGCTCTGTCCTGAAGAACGGCGGCGACGAAGCCCAGGCGCGCGACCTCCTGGGGAAGATCTTCCTCAACGTGCCTGTGCTCGATACCGGGGCTCGCGGCTCGACGGTGTCCTTCGTCGAGCCGGTGTGCGGGGTAGCGTACGTGACCGCGCGCA
>CAZRCT010000059.1:0-23154 GCA_964598655.1 uncultured Gemmatimonadaceae bacterium | reverse complement strand
CTTAAAATCCCTTGGGGAGCAATCCCCGTGTGGGTTCGAGCCCCACCCCGAGCACTCCCGTGTATCTTGGTGAGGGGGCGCACTTCGGCCTCCGCCCCGTCCGGCTATCTTGACCGCGCCCCGCCCCCCTGAGGACGCATGGACCGCTCCGCCCGACGCCACGAGATCGCCTCGCGCGCCCGCGCGTACCTGGAGAACCTCATCCCCCGCAGCTCCGTCCTCGAGGACCTCGAGGCCGAGGACTGGGAGGATCCGCTCCTCCGCCCCCTGCTCGAGTCCCTGAAGAACGGCCCCAAGAAGTCCCGCACCTCCGGCCTCTGGGGCCAGGCCTACGACGCCTACGTCGCCCGCACCCGCGCCCTCATCGACGCGGCCGACCCGCGCTAGCCGAGCAACCTCGGCTGGACCAGCCGGCTTCATCGAACTGCCGTCCGCGGTGTGACTCAACGCAGAGGCGCAGAGGGCGCGGAGGGGCGCGGAGGAACAGCAACCGCAGAACCACAGAGGCACAGAGGACACAGAGGTCACGGAGAGATCGAGCCCGGATCGGTGCGTTGCCGACCCGGGCTCGGGAGTTTTTGGGGTGGGGTCCCGTGACTGGTGGGGGGCGTTGCCAGACTGAAAGTCACGCCCACAAGAACCTCACGGGCTCACCGTGCGGTGAGCCCCCCATGCAAGGGCAGTTCTCCGTGCCCTCCGTGCCCTCTGTGCCTCTGTGGTTCCCCGCGCCGAAGCCCGCCCGCCCACCGCGCTCGCCTCCCTGAGCGCGGTTCCTCCGCACCCCCCCAACCTCGCACGGCCGGCCCCCTACCATTCCAGCCGCGCCGCGACCAGCACCGTCCGCCCCGGCACCACGGTGAGGTTGTCCGGCTCCCCCCGCTGCTCATCGAGCAGGTTCTCCCCGGACAGCGTCACCGTCACCCGCTCCCCGAAGCCCCGCGACACCGACGCCCGCAGCCGCGTCGTCCCGTCGTAGGTCTTCCAGTAATTCCGGAGCCGGAGCCCCACGAAGTCCCGCAGCGGCTGCCCGCTCGCATAGTCGCGCGCCAGCGCCACCCGGTCGTACCCGACCCAGTCCGCCGCGCGCGCCGCCGAGACCGCCGCACTCCATGGGCCGCCCCGCCAGCGCCCCGTCAGGCTCATGGTCTGCCGCGGCACCTCGAGCATCCGGTCGCCGGGTTGCAGGTCGCCGCCGTAGCGGCGCGCCAGGGTGCGCACCCGGCTCGCCACCGTGGACCAGGTGGCCGTCAGCGAGAACGGGCCGTGGCTCGCGTTGGCGCTCGCCTCCCACCCCCGGTTGGTGATCTCCCCGACGTTCTCCAGCGTGTAGCTGACCCGCGGCGGCCCGCCGCCGCCGGGGCCCCCGCCGCCGCCGCCCCCCGCGCTGTCGAGCGCCCCCACCCGCTGGATGAGCCCCGACGCCACCTGGTCGAAGCGCGTCAGCGACAGCGTCACCCGCCCCCGCCACAGGAACAGGTCCGCGCCGCCTTCCACCCCCGCCTGCTCCTCGGGATCGAGCCCCGTCGTGGACACCACCTGCCCCTGCCGCGGCAGCAGCGTTACCCGCGCGGTGGCCGTGGGCCAGCGCACCCCCTTGCCGTACGCGCCGCGGAGCTTGAGCGTTGCCTGGTCGCCGCCCACCAGGATCGCCACGCCCACCGTGGGCACGAGCACCGGGTCGTTCCCCGTGGTCCGCTCCACCCGCCCCCCGCCTGACAGGAACACCCGCTCCCGCCACCCGGCACTCCCCGTCAGCGCCACGCTCGAGTTGCTGCGCGTGCTGCTCGCCGACCCGCGCCCGCCCCGGAGCGTCGCCGTGTCCGACCACTGCCGGAGCACCGAGTGCTCCCCCGTCAGCATCACGTCGCCCGCCGAGCCCGCGCCGAGCGCCAGGTGCCGCGTGGTGCCGAGGCGCGCCGTGCCGCGCACGGCGCCCCCGGCCGCGGCCGCCAGCGCCGAGTCGAGCGCGGAGGGCAGGGGACTGCGGTCCACCGTCACCCCCGAGAGCGAGTAGCCGTCCACCCCGGCCATGACGCTGTGCGTCCACCGCTGCCGCGGCACCCGGAGCGTGGCGCCCACCGTGTAGCCAAGCGCTTCCTCGGTGCCGCTCGTCCGCCGCCGCCGCCCCGCCACACCCGAGTCCGGCAGCAGCGGGCTCGGCGCATCCTCCGCCCGCTCGTACGACAGCCGCCCGATCCCCTGCACGATCGTCCCCGCCCCCACGTGCCGGAACGTCCCCTGGCCCGTCACCGCCCCGTGCGACGCCCCCGGGAACACCGGCCCCGCATATCGCCCCGCCAGGTGCACCGCCCCCGACGTCAGGTTGTTCCCCGTCCGCGCCGAGAGCGCGTGCCGCGTGGCGAACGCCGGGTCGCTCGCGTACGCCGTGTGGGCGGCACCCACCGCGCTCTCGAGCCGCCATCGGGTCCCCTGCTCGCCCCCCTCCTGCCGCGTCACGATGTTCATCACCCCGCTGATCGCCTCGGCGCCGTAGAGCGTGGCACCCTGCGGCCCGCGGATCACCTCGATCCGGTCCACGCCCTCCGGCGCCAGCCCCGTCAGCACCAGCGGGTTCGCCACCTCGATCCCGTCAATGAACACCTTGGGATAGCTGAGCCCGAAGCTGCTCGTCCCCCGGATGCTGCCGTAGTTGCTGAGCACGCTCGTCTGCCCCTGCGGCCAGAGCCAGAGCCCCGGCACCGTGCCGCTCAGCGCCTGCGTCAGGTCGCCACCGAAGCTCCGGAGGTCGGCGCCGGTGACCACGTCCATGGCGAGCGGCAGCGGACGGCGCGTCGTGGCCGTGGCGCTGCCCGTCACCACGATGGTCTCGAGCTCCACCGCCGCCGTGGCGGGCACCGCCTCGGAGCGCTGCTCCCGGGGCGGCGGGGGCAGCACCACCAGCGCCTCGCTCACCACCAGCGGGACCACCCCGGTATCGTGCAGCAGCGCTGCTAGCGCGGCGCCGGCGGGCAGGTCCCGCACGTTGAGGCACGCAGCCCGGTCGAGCGGCAGCACCTCCGCGCTGTACGACAGCCGGAACCGCCCCGCTGCCGCCACCCGGTCCAGCGCCTCCCGGAGCGGCAGCACCCCCGCGTCAATCGTCACGGGCCGGTCGAGCGGCGCCGGCCACTGGCTCGGCTGGCCCGCCGGCACCAGCGTGGCGCAGGGCGGGGGCCCCGCATGCAGCGGGCGGATGCCCCCGGCCGCGGCCACCGCCGCCACCGACAGCACCCGCCATGAGATGCGCCCCATGCTAGCGGACCGGCACCAGCTCCGCGGTGTCCCCCCGCCACGTCACCGTGGCGCCGAGCGACAGGCCGAGCGCCCGGAGCACCTCCTCCCGCGCCTCGCCCGCGAACGTCGCCGTCACGTGCCGCGTGCCGAGCGCCGAGTCAGGCACCAGCAGCACCACCCCGTACCAGCGCAGCAGCCGGTCGCGGAGCTCCGCGACGTCCGCGTCCGCGAGCGCCAGAGTGCCCGTGGTCCAGGCCGGCACGCCCGTCTCCGCCGCGCCCGGCGCCAGTGCCGGCGCCGCGTGCCCGTCACTCCGGCCCACCTGGCCCGCGGCCAGCTCGAGCCCCGTCGTCCCGCCCGCCGCAAAGCCCACCCGCCCCTCGTGCACCGCCACCTCCACCGCGCCCGACGCCGCGTGCCGCACCGTGAAGCGCGTGCCGAGGTCCGTGATGGTGGTCCCGCCCGCCGTGATCCGGATCGGCTGCGCCGCGTCGTGCGGCCAGTCGAAGTATGCCTCGCCCTCGAGCACCGCCTCGGTCGGCCGGCGCCCGTCCCGGCCGCGCAGCTCGATCCGCGAGCCCGGCCCGAGCACCACCTTGCTCCCGTCCTCGAACACCACCGAGTCCCGCCGCCCGGGGCCCGTGACGCCGATGGTGATCTCCGGGTCCCGCCCCGCCTTCCGCGCGTACCAGAGATTGGCCGCCACCAGGGCGAGCGCCGCCGCCATCGCCAGCCAGCGCCACACCGGGCGCGCCTCCCGCGCCACCGGCAGCGGCGTCACCGGCGTGGCCCCCGCCTCGCCCAGCCGCGCCGCCGTGCGCTGCCACGCCGCCTCCACGTCCACCTCCACCGCGGGCGCCATCGCCGCGCTCGCCTCCCGCATCGCCAGAAGCCGAGCCCGCTCGTCGGGATGCGCGGCCAGCCACGCTTCCACCTCCGCGGCGTCCGCGGGCGCCAGCTCGCCGGCCAGCCAGCGGGCCAGCCGGTTCCACTGTTCGTCGTCGAGGGTCGGGAGGGTCATGCTCACCAAGACACGTGAGGGGGGTCACACCCCTATGGGGGCCTCGCAAGATAGCTTTTCGCCGGTCGCCCGGCGTCCGCTAGATTTCCCGGCGCAGAGTCCCCCATCCCGAGGCCCGGTGCCGGACGCCGCCGATCCATCCGCCGATCTCCTCCCCCGCCTCCAGGCGGGCGACGAGCGCGCCTTCGAGACCCTCTTCCGGGCCGAGTTCACTCGCCTGGTGGCGTCGGCCACCTGGGTCCTGAAGGAGCAGGCGGAGGCGGAGGAAGTGGTGCAGGACGTCCTGCTCGAGCTCTGGCGCCACCGCGCGCGGCTGGTCCCCGGGACCTCCCTCCCGGCCTACCTCCATCGCGCCGTCCGCAACCGCGCCCTCAACCGCGTGCGCCACGACCGGGTGGTGGAGAAAACACTCCCGCACGTGACCCCGCCGGGCGCGGTGCCCGCCGCCGACCAGCGCGCCCTCTCGGCCGACCTCGCCCGCCGGCTGGAGCACTGCGTGGGCCGGCTGCCGGAGCGCTGCCGCGAGGTGTTTGAGCTGAGCCGCGTCCACCAGTTGAAGTACGCGGAGATCGCCGGGAGCATGGGGATCGCGCTCAAGACCGTGGAGGCCCAGATGGGGAAGGCCATCCGGTACCTCCGGGAGTGCCTGCACGATTTCCTGCCGGACGGGCAGGGGGCATAGGGGGACGGCGCCCCTCGCGTGTCATGGCTGTGGACGGCCGCGGCAGGACCCGAGTGGTTCGGGGAGCCCGCAGCCCTCACCCAGGAGTCCGTATGGCCCGTACCACCCTCCGCCTGGCCGCCGTGGCGCTCGCCGCCGGCCTCGCGGCCTGCGCCGACAGCGGCAGCGACACCCTCACCGGCAGCTCCAGCGAACTCGCCATCACCAACGGCTTTGCCACCATGCCGGTGGGCTACGACCAGGTCGAGAACACCTTCGGCAACCCCGGCGACAGCACCGGCTGGCGTCCCGACGGCATGGGCCGCCATGGCCCCGGCGGCGGCATGGGCGGGGGCGGGATGGGCGGCGGCCCGGGCGGGCAGGGCGGCCCCGGCGGCCTCATGGGCGGCGGCCTCGGCGGCTTCTTCGGTCCCGGCCACGACTTCCACCTTGGCCGCGGCTGGCTGGCCCACATCCTGAACGGCACCTGCGCCTTCGACGCCGCGAGCGGCCGCTTCCTCTGCCCCGACCAGGTCCGCGACGGCCTCACCATCACCCGCTCCGTGGCCCTCTACGACGCCCTCGGCGCCGTGCAGTCCGCGTGGGACACCGCCACCACCGACAAGGTGAACATCCAGAAGAGCGTCAGCGGCACCACCGTCCGCTGGAACGGCGACACCGCCGTGGTGAGCCACGCCAGCGACCGCACCATCGCCGGCCTCCTCGCCAGCTCCACGCAGCGCATCCTCGACGGCACCTCCGCCGGCACCGAGACCCTCACCGGCACCGACACCGCCGGCACCTTCACCGCCACCCGCACCGTGGGCGACACGCTCGTCGGCGTCACCCTCCCCAAGCGCGTGGGCCGCGGCGTCTACCCGCTGGCCGGCAGCATCACCCGCAGCATGGCCGTGAGCGTCACCTACGCCGGCTCCACCACCCTCACCCGGAGCCGCCGCGAAGTCCTCACCTTCGACGGCAGCGCCATCGCCTCCCTGGTGATCACCCAGGACGGCGTCACCAAGACCTGCACCGTGCCGCTGCCGCACGGGCGGCCGAGCTGCTCGTAGCCCGCCGCACCCCCTGAGGGGCGGGGAGCACCAGGCAGGGGCCGAGCTTCCTCGGCCCCTGCTTCGTGCTCCTGCTGGTCGTCGCCGCTGCCGGCGTGCACCGGCGCTCCCTCCGCGTGCATGGCGGCTCCCTCCGCGTCCACGGGCGCTCCCTCCGCGTGGATGGCAACGCCCTCCGCGTGCACCCTCGCCCCCTCCGCGCGCACCGCCTCCCCCTCCGCGTGCTCGCCGCCTCCGCCGCCGCGCACGCCGGCCCCCTCCGCGTGCTCGGCCGCTCCCTCCGCGCGTTCCTTGCCTCCCTCCGCGCGCACGCCCGCTCCCTCCGGCGCCGCGCGCCCTCCCTCCGCGTGCGCGGGCGCTCCGCCACCGAAAAATCATGCCGCCGGCCCTCGCGCGGGCCCGTTCGAAAAGTGCCTGACATTGATTTACAAGGACTTAGCTGTTGGCACGGTCCGTGCGCTGGCTGGGTTCCGGCCGCGATGCAGGCCGCATCGGACGGTCCCCCGGCACGCCTCCCATCCGTGCGCGCCGGGGTCGGGAAGGGTCCTTTTCCATCAGGGGGCACCATGAAGACCGAAGTGCGTGGCCGCTTGGCCATGGGGGAGAGCGCCATCAGCTTCTGCCAGGGGAAGCCGCATGACAACGCGCTCTACAACGAGGCCCTGGCCGGCGCCGACGCCGCGCTCACCGCGGCCAAGGCCAAGTACGGGGAGTGGATCGCCGGCATGGGCACGGAGCACATCTCCACCAAGTCCATCGATCACTTCCGCGACTGGATCCGCACCCAGTTCCGCAAGGTGATCCGCGTGGCCGAGGCCATCAGCCGGAAGGAGCCCGGCTTCCACCTCCGCTTCCGCCTCCCGAAGGACCGCACCGCCGACCTCAAGCTCATCGCCGAGCTGCGCGCCATGGTCACGGCCGGGGAGGCCAGCCAGGACGCCTTCCTCCGCTATGGCCTCGCCCCGGGCTTCTTCGCCACCATGCGGCAGGAGATCGACCGCTTCGAGGACCTCCTCACCGAGCGGAAGGCGGGCCAGGCGGGCCATGTCGGTGCCGCCGTGGTCCTCCAGGACCTGATCGACGAGCTGATGGGCCACATCGACGACCTCGACGCCATCAACACCGTCCGCTTCGCCGAGGATCCGGAGCAGATGGCCGCCTGGAAGTCCGCCTCGCGGAAGCCCGCGCGCCGGAAGGCCCGGTCGGAAGCCTCGAAGGCCCGGGCGGCGGAGGCCCGCGCTGCCCAGGGCTGACGCGCCCGGCGGCCGCGGGACGACGGGGGGCCGGCATCCGCCGGCCCCCCGTCGTCGTTCCTGGCCGGCAACGCCGCGCGCGGAGTCCACCGAAAGCCCTCCTGCATCCTTCACCGCATCTTCACTCCCGCGGGCGCATGCTGGCGGAGCCTCCGGCGCTCGTCCCACCCGGAGGCGTGTCATAGTCGTTGGCCGGCGCTGGTCCGGCCGTGCTTGACGGGACACCTCTAGCTTCTCCGCCCCGCCACTCGGCCCCGGACCCGGCGCGTTCCCGCCCGCCCGGAGGGACCGCATGTCGCTCGCGCACGCCGAAAGCCAGTTGCAGGGCCTCGTGCCGCCCAGGGCGGCCGCACTGTTCGAGGAGCTGCGTCCCCCCCTGTCCGCCGAGGCCGCGCTCGCCGAGGCGGACCGCTGCCTGGTCTGCGGCGGTCCGGAGGCAGAGGCCCCCTGCGCCGCCGCCTGTCCCGCGATGGTGGACGTGCCCCGCTTCATCGATGACCTCGCGCACGGGGACTGGGAGGCGGCCGCCGGGGTCCTCTTCGCCAGCAACCTGCTGGCCGCGAGCTGCGCCCGCGTCTGTCCCACCGAGGAGCTCTGCGAGGGCGCCTGCGTCCTGACCCGCCAGGGCCGCCGCCCCATCGAGATCGGCCGGCTGCAGCGCTTCGCGGCCGACGCCGCCCTCGGGAACCCCTGGTCCACCTTCCGTCACGCCGCGGCCCCGACGGGGCGCCATGTGGTGGTGATCGGTGGCGGTCCCGCCGGCCTCGTCTGCGCCGGCGAACTCGCCGTCCTCGGCCATCGCGTGACCATCTACGAGGCGCGTCCCGACAGCGGCGGCCTCATGCGCTATGCCATCGCTCCGTTCCGCCTCGATGAGGAGCCGATCGCCGACGAGGTGCGCCGCATCCTGGCGCTCGGTGTCGAGCTCTACCTCGGGCGCCCGATCGCCACGCCGGAGGCGCTGCGCCGGGTGGAGGAGGAGGCGGACGCCATCTTCCTGGGCGTGGGGATGGGCAAGGACGTGGCGGACGGGCTCCCCGGCGCCACGCTGCCGGGGATCTGGGACTCGCTCGACTTCATCGAGGCCCTCAAGGCGCGGCGCTTCCCCGAGCTGGGCCGCCGCGTGGCCGTGGTCGGCGGCGGCAACACCGCCATGGACGTGGCCCGGGAGGCTCGGCGGCTCGGCGCCGAGGATGTGCGGGTGCTCTATCGCCGCACCGAGGCCGAGATGCCGGCCTTCCGCTTCGAGCTCGAGGGGGCGGTGGCCGACGGCGTCCGCTTCGAGTGGCTCACGGCGCCCACCGGGTTCACCGGCACCACGCGGGTCGAGGGCGTGACCTGCCAGCGCATGCGGCTGGGCGCGCCGGACGCCTCCGGCCGCCGCCGCCCCGAGCCCGAGCCCGGCACCACCTTCACCCTGCCGGTGGACACCGTGATCCGTGCCATCGGACAGGAACCGCACCTCGCCTTCCTCGGGTGGATTCCGGGCCTCGAGCTCCGGCACGGGCGTCCGGTGGTGCATCCCGACACGGGCCAGACCACCAACCCGCGCTACTTCGCCGGCGGCGACGTGCTCACCGGCGGCGGGACCGTGGTGGCCGCGGTGGGCGCCGGCAAGCGGGCCGCGCGCGGGATCCACGCCTTCCTCCGGGCCCGCCCCGGGGTCCTGCCATGATCCCCGGCACCGTCCGCTACGCGCAGGGGGCCGCCGCGCTCCTCATCCATCGCAACTTCTGCAAGGGCTGCCGCATCTGCGTCACCGACTGCCCCGAGCAGATCCTCGTGCTCGACACCGAGGATGTGGCGGTGCTGACCGATGCGCACCGCTGCATCTTCTGCGGCGTCTGCGCGGTGCGGTGCCCCGACTTCGCCATCGTGCTCGAGCGGCCCGCGGCGGCGGCCGCCACGGGGCACGTCGCCCAGGGAGGGATCCGATGCGCCTGATCCAGGGCAACGAGGCCTGCGCCCTCGCCGCGCTCCACGCCGGGTGCACCTTCTACGCGGGCTACCCCATCACGCCGGCCTCCGAGATCATGGAGCACCTGGCGCGCCTGCTGCCCCCGCGGGGCGGCACCTTCGTCCAGATGGAGGACGAGATCGGCGCCATGGCCGCCGTGATCGGCGCCGCCTGGGGCGGGGCCAAGGCCATGACGGCCACGAGCGGGCCCGGCTTCTCGCTGATGCAGGAGAACCTGGGCTACGCCGCCATGACCGAGACGCCGTGCGTGGTGGTGGACTCGCAGCGCATGGGCCCGAGCACGGGCCTCCCGACGCTGCCGTCGCAGGGCGACGTCATGCAGGCCCGATGGGGCAGCCACGGCGACCGCGCCGCGGTGGTGCTCACCGCCAGCTCGGTGCGCGCGGTCTTCGACGTCACCGTGGCGGCCTTCAACATCAGCGAGGCCTACCGCGTGCCGGTGGTGCTGCTGCTCGACGCCGTGGTTTCCCACATGCGCGAGGGGGTCACGCTCCCCGACCTCCCCGTCGTGACGCGCCACGCCCCCGAGCCCGGCGCCCCCTTCCAGCCCTTCGGGAGCCCCGACTTCGTGCCGCTCGGCGCGGGCCGGAAGATCGTGGTCACCGGGCTGGCGCACGCCGAGTCGGGGCTGCCCAGGGCCACGGACGGCGCCAACGCCGAGCGGATGCTGCGGCGCGCCATCGACCGCCTCACCGCCGCCGGCGACGCCATCCTCCGCACCCGCACCCACCGGCTCGACGACGCCACGGTTGGCATCGTGGCGTATGGCATCACGGCGCGGCCGGCGCAGGGGGCGGTGGACCTGCTCCGCGCCGAGGGGATCCGCGCGGGGCTGCTCGAGCTCGAGACCCTGTGGCCGCTCCCGGGGCAGTCCCTCCGCACGCTGGCGGAACGGGTGGACCTGCTGGTGGTGCCGGAGCTCAACCTGGGCCAGCTCGTGGTGCCGATCCAGGCGGAGGTGGGCGGCCTGACGCGCGTGCTGCCGCTCGGGCGGGTGGACGGGCAGCTCTTCTCGCCGGCCGGCCTGGCCGCGGCCGTGCGCGCCCACGTGGCGCGGACGGAGGAGGTCCTGCATGCCTAGGATGGGAGAGGACCTCCGCCGCTACCTGCGCGAGGAGATGATGCCCAACGTCTGGTGCCCCGGCTGCGGGCACGGCAACGTGCTGCGCGGGATCGCCACGGCGCTCGACCGGGTGCACGCCGACCTGCAGCGCGTGGTCTGCGTCGGGGGCATCGGCTGCGCGGGGCGCTCGCCGTTCTACCTGAACATGTCGGCGATGCACACCACGCACGGCCGCGCGCTGGCCTACGCCACCGGCCTCAAGACTGCCCGGCCGGACCTCACGGTGCTCGTCACCATGGGCGACGGGGACGCGGCGGCGATCGGCGGCAACCACTTCATCCACGCCTGCCGCCGCAACCTCGACCTGACCGCCGTCATCTACAACAACGGCACCTACGGGATGACCGGCGGGCAGCAGGCGCCCACCACCCCGGCCGGCATGCGCTCCACCACCACCCCGCTCGGCAGCATCGAGCCGCCGTTCGACCTCGTGCAGCTGGCGCTCGCCGCCGGCGCCACCTATGTGGCGCGGACCACCACCTTCGACTTCGAGGAGATGCCGCAGTACCTGGCGGAGGCGCTCCGCCACCCCGGCTTCGCGGTGGTGGAGGTACTCACCCAGTGCCCCACCTACTTCGGCCGCCTGAACCGCCTGGGTGACCCCGCCACCATGCTCGACTATGAGCGGGACCTCACCTTCCCGGCGGACCCGATGACGCGGGAGCAGGTGACGGGGCGGCTCCCCGTGGGCGTCTTCCGCAACGAGGTGCGGCCCGAATACACCCGCCGCTACGCCGAGCTGGTGGCGCGCGCCCGCGCGGACGCCCCCGCCGACGTGCCCGAGGCCGCGCCGCCCGCCGCGACCCCGTGGACCCTGCCGCGCGACCCCTACGAGGTGCGCTTCTCGGGGGAGGGCGGTCAGGGCGTGATCCTGGCGGGCGTGCTGCTCGCCGACGCGGCGAGCCGCGAGGGCCGCCGCGCGGTCCAGACCCAGAGCTACGGCCCGGAGGCGCGTGGCGGGGCGTGCAAGGCCGAGGTGGTGCTGGCGCGGGAGGAGATCGCCTTCCCCGAGGTGGAGCTGCCGGATGCGGTGGTCTGTCTCTCGGCGGAGGCCCGGCGGAAGTACGCCGACCGGCAGCCGGGCGGGCTCCGCATCGTGGAGGAGCGGGCCTGCCTCGGCGAGGGGGGACAGGACGCGGACGTGGTGCTGCCGCTGGTGCGGGCCGCCGTCGAGGCCGGCGGCGAGGTGTGCCTCAACGTGGTGGCCCTGGGCGCGCTGGCGGGCCTGACCGGGTGCGTGAGCCGGGAGGCGGTGCTGGCGGCCCTCGCGGAGCGGCTCCGGCCCGACCTGCTGCCGCTCAACACCCGCGCGTTCGAGGCGGGGCTGCGTTTGGGGCGGGAGGCGGTGGTGCCTGCCTGAGGTGGGCAGCGGCCGCGGTGGAATGTTCCCGCGTGGACCGGCAACTCGCTCACCCTGAAGGAGAGTGACGCCGCGACGGCCTCACGATTCCCACGCGACCGCCGGGCCTTGCGGTCCCCGGCGGCGGTCCAATATTGCCCTGTGTCCCCGGCGCCGCCCCAGGCGCCGGCCGACCCCACCCGCTCCCCGAGGGATCGCCATGGCCAAGGACGTCCCGCAGCAGAAGCTCGACCAGCTCGCCGACCTCGCCCGCCAGTCCCCGGAGGCACCGGATGCCGACCAGGTGAAGGGCGGCGCCGGCCCCACCGGCGGCGGCAGCGGCATCGGCACCCCGACCCTCAAGCCGATCAGTTCCCCCAAGCTGATCGTCCCCTGCATCTGACCGCCGACGCGCCCGCCCTCGGCTTCGTGGACCTCGCGCGCGAGCTCGCCACGCTCGCGCCGGGGGACCCGAGCCGCGTCATCGCCACCCTCGGCGACCACGTCGTCCGCCTCGCCGTCTTCCAGGGCGACAGCGACTGGCACGCCCATCCCGGGACGGCCGAGTTCTTCTTCGTGATGGAGGGGGAACTGGAGATGCGGCTGCACGGCGGGGCCACCGTGACGGCGGGGGCGGGGCAGGGGGTGCTCGTCCCGGCCGGCGCCACCCACCGGCCCCGCGCCGCCCGGCGCACCGTGCTCCTCTGCTTCAAGAAGGCGGACGGCCCCACCCAGTACTTCGCCGAGGTGGCCCCCGGCGACGCCTAGCCCCGCAGCACCGGCCGAGTCAGGCAGGTGGGGCCGCCCTCCGCCTTCCACGAGATCTCGGCCCCCACGTACGTCTGCACCTCGCATCCCGCCTTCCGCAGCAGCTCGGCCGTGCCGGGGTTGCCGTCCAGCATGAGGCAGCGCCGCGGCGCCAGCGCCAGCACGTTGGTCGCCATCGTCGCGAACTCCGCCGCCGGCACGTCAATGAGCTGCAGGCCCCGCTCGATCAGCAGCTGCCAGAAGGGCACCGGCAGCAGCGGCTGGTGCACCACCGCCAGGTCCCGGTCCACCAGGCTGATGAGCGACATGAGGTGCAGGCACGCGTCCGGGCCGGTGAAGTACGGCAGCTCCACCGGGATCACCGAGACCTCCGGCCCGAGCGCCTCGCGCAGCTGGCGCACCCCCTCGGCGTTGGTGCGGAAGCCGAGCCCCACGCAGAGGGTGCGCTCGTCGAGCCAGAGGCAGTCGCCCCCCTCCGCCAGCGCCCCGCCGTGGAGCCGGTAGCAGACCGGCACTCCCGCCCGCTCCAGCGAGCGCCCGATGGCCTCTTCCTCCCCGCGCCGCAGCGCCTTCCCCATCCGGAGCAGGATGGCGCCCCGGTCGGTGACGAGCACGGGATCGTGGCAGAAGAGGGCGTCGGCGTGATCGGCCAGCGGCTCGTCGTGCACCAGCACCTCGGCCCCCGCCGCCGCCAGCACGCCCACGAACGCCGCATGCTCAGCCTGCGCCGTGGGCAGGTGGGGCGTCGCGGTGTAATGCCACCGGTGGGCCTCCGCCGTCCCGAACGCCGCGTCGGGCGCGCGGACCATCACCTTCCGGAGCGGCGCCACCATGGACTGGGCGCCATATGAGCGTGTGGGCATGGCGGAAGACTACAGGCTCCGCCGCGGGGCCGTAAGGCGCGGCGAGGCCGCCTACAGGTACGACCACCACCACCCCCGCCCCGCCCGCTTCCGCTCCCCGAACCAGCGCGTGGCCGGGTAGAGCGCCAGCAGTACCAGGACCCACGCCAGGTACACCGCCGGCAGCTTCACGCCGTAGCTGGCCGGGAAGAAGAGGTAGAGGCGGGCCAGGTCGCCGGCGGCGTGCCCCTGCAGCAACCCCACGCCGAGCGCCAGCGCGTGCACCAGGTAGATGTGCGCCACGTAGAAGAAGAGCGGCGCCCGGCCCAGCGTGCGGCACCACTCCGCCACCCGCCAGCGGCGCGGGTACCCGAGCGACAGGAGCAGCAGCACGGGCCCGAGCGTCATCAGGAGGTAGGCCAGGGACGGCGGGTACTTGGTGACCCGGAGGAACGCGAGCACGGTGAGCGCGGGCGTTGCCTGCGGTGTCCAGGGCGCCGGGTCCCCGTAGCCGTCGAGGGCCCGGAGCACCAGGAACCCCGCGAGCGCGCCCAGGCCGAGGTGCCGCAGCCGCCGGCGCGCCTCGGGAGTGCCGTCATTGAGGAGCGGCCCGAGCGCAAACCCCAGCGCCATGACGCCGATCCAGGGCAGCACCGGGTACACCACCAGCACCGGGGCCCCGGCCAGTGGACCGGGCGCGTGGAGCAGCGCCCACGGCGCGCCGAGCGGACCGAGGTTATGCGGCGTGAGGCCGTCGAGGAGGTTGTGGCCCGCCACCAGGACCACGCCAATGGTCCCCACCCAGCGGATGGGAAGCGTCACCAGCCCGGCCAGCACCATCATCGCCACGCCGATCGCCCAGATCACCTGGGCGATCCCGCCCATCTCCCAGGTCAGGTTGAAGTACCAGCCCAGGCTGATCACCGTGAACTCGAGCAGCACCAGCCAGAGCCCGCGCCACAGCAGGAACTGCGACAGCTGCCCGCAGCTGCGCCGCTGCCCGCCGAGCCAGGCGCCGGCGCCGGCCAGCAGCACGAAGGCGGGGGCGCAGAAGTGGGTGAGCCAGCGGGTGAGGAAGAGGGCGGGGGTGGTCTGGGTGAGGTCCGTCGGGTCGAAGTGCGCCACCGACAGGTAGGCCCGCACGTGGTCCAGCGCCATGAGCACGATGGCGAGCCCCCTCACGGCGTCCACCCCGTCGAGCCGCCCCGGACGCCCGCCGGCGGGCGCCTGGCCGCACGGCTGGCTGGTGCGGCGGGTCGGGGTGAGACTGGTGGCGGGCATCGCAACTCCTGTCGGGTCCATTCTGGCAGGCGCACGAACCCCCCGAAAAACGACAGGGGGCGACTTCCGTCGCCCCCGGGCCGTCCCGTTCCTACGGATTGGCCTCGTTCCCGATGTCCGCCGCCACCAGCCACCGCCCGTCGGCCTGCTTCCGCCACACCGTGAGGTAGCGGCCCGTGCCCGCCACCGCCGTGCTGTCCCCGTGCACCACCAGCGCCCGGTACGCCCCGATCGTGTAGCCGAGGGTCGCGTCCCCGGAGACCTCGGCGTACTCCGGGCTCCAGCGCAGCCGGTTGGTGCTGTCGCCGAAGAAGCCGGCCATCCGCGCCGCGGTGGCCGCGCGGCCCGCCGTGTACGGGCCGGTGGGCGGCACCTGCTTGCCGGAGTCGCCGAAAAAGGCGCCCCACGCCGCCCCGCCCGCCACCCCGGCGGCCGCCACCGTGGAGTCGAAGGCGCGGTCGGCCGCCATCAGCTCGGCGCGGGCGGCCGCGAGGTCGGGCGGGGTGGGGGCGGGGGCCCCGCAAGCGGCAAGGAGGACGACGAGCGAAAGGCGGGCGCGGAACCGGGTCATGAGCCCCTCGTGAACGGGCCGGGAAGGGGAGCGGGCGGCGCGGCTCGCCGCCCGCTCATGCGGACGCCATATTCTACGCCATCCCCCCGAGCCAGGATTCCCCGAGGTCACGATGCCGCTCAAGCCCCTGAAGCCCGGCACCAAGGTCAAGCTCAAGGACGACACCGCCACCGACGACGGCGAGCCCCGCGGCAAGGCCGCCGACGAGGCGCTGCAGCCCCTCATCGCCAAGCTGGTGGAGCAGCAGGTGGCCCTCTACGCCGAGGCCAAGCAGTCGCTGCTGCTGGTGTTCCAGGGTCGCGACGCCTCCGGCAAGGACGGCCTCACCCGCAAGGTCTTCGGCCCCATCAACAGCCAGGGCTGCACCGTCACCAACTTCAAGAAGCCGAGCGAGTACGAGCTGGCGCGCGACTTCCTCTGGCGCGTGCACCAGGCCGTCCCCCCCAAGGGCACCATCGGCATCTTCAACCGCTCCCACTACGAGGACGTCCTCGTGGTCCGGGTGCACGGCTGGATCGACGAGGCCACGGTGAAGCGGCGCTTCCGCCAGATCAACGACTTCGAGCGGATGCTGACCGAGAACGGCGTCACCATCCTCAAGTTCTTCCTGCACATCTCGCGGGAGGAGCAGAAGGAGCGCCTGCTCGAGCGGCTCCACGACCCGCTCAAGAACTGGAAGTTCCAGGTGGGCGACCTCGACGAGCGGAAGCTCTGGGACGACTACACCGGCGCCTACGAGGACGTCCTGCGGGAGACCACCACCGACTGGGCCCCGTGGTACCTGGTCCCCGCCGACCGCAAGAGCACCCGCGACCTCCTCGTGGCGCAGGTGGTCACGCGGACGATCGCGCAGATGAATCCCCAGTTCCCGCGCGTGGACCCCGAGGTGCTCAAGATCGCGCGCGAGTGGGAGCGCGAGACCACGGCCGTCCGGAAGATCGACGACTGACCCGCCCCCCAACGCAAAGGCGCGGCCCCCGGGGCCGCGCCTTCGTCGTGTTCCACCGGGCGCCGGCGGCGCCGGGCCCGCTAGTAGTTGCCGTTCGGGTCGATCAGGATGAACGTCAGCCGGTTCCCCGCGCGGAAATACGGCGCCTTGGAGCCGAGGTTCACGCCCACCACGTTCATGAGCCGCGCGTCCGTGGTGGTCATGGAGATCGCGACCTGGTAGGGGATCATCTCCGGCGTCCGGTTGTCCCAGTCCAGCTTGTACATCCCCTGGTCAAACGAGAACCCGCTCGGCAGGTACGGCATCATCTCCGGCGGCACGATCCCCGCCGACTGCTCCGCCGGCCACTGGTTCTGGTGGTCCGCCTCGTAGTTGTAGGCGGCGAGGCGCACCAGCGTGAACTGGCTCGCGATCTTGGCCGCGAACGCCGTGCGCGACAGGTCGATCCACTTGAGCACCGCCAGCGACGACAGCAGGCCCAGCACCACCATCACCACCATCAGCTCGATCAGCGTCCAGCCCCGGCGGTTCCTCATTGTCCCCCCCGCGCGCGTACCACCTGATAGGCGTTGCCCAGGAACTCGGCCGGCGGCGTGCCCGAGTTGTAGGTGAGGGTCACGGGCCCGTTGCGGCCCGTCAGCCGGTAGCCGCCCGGCGTCGGCTCGTAGGTCAGGTCCGTGCCGGCGCCGAGGCCCGCTTCGGTGGCGCTGGCGGGGGCGCGGCCCGTCTGGGTCCGGAACCGCTCCAGTCGGTCGATCTCCACGAACATCTGCACCCGGAGGCTCGCCTCCTGCATGGCCCGCGACTCGGGCGGCGGCGAGGTGAACAGCCAGGGCGGTTGCAGGAGCAGGAGCGCCGTGAGGCCGGCGGCGAGGAGCAGGCTCACCACCCAGAAGGGCGCGCGCGAGGGCGGCGCCTGCGGCACCGGGGGGCCGGCGGCCTTCTTCTCCGCCTCCGAGCGCACCACGTCCTGGTAGGCCTCGAGGAGGGCCCGCCGGTCGTTCGGCTGGCTGGGCGGTGCCGCCGCCGATGGACGCGGCGGCTTGTGGGAACCACTCGGGCGTGGCGGCTCGGCCATCGGGACCTGCTAGTGGGCGACTTGCTCTCCCCCCAGGGCGCGTGCCACCTGCTCAGGGAAGGAGCGGATATCGATGGGCTTAGTAATATACCCGTCGAACCCGGCCTGTAAGGCCCTCTCCCGGTCCCCCGCCATCGCATGCGCGGTCAGGGCGACCACCCGGAGCCCCGCGTGCTCCGAGCCCCGGATCTCCTGCAGCAATTCGAAGCCATCCTTTCCCGGCAGCTGGATGTCCATCAGCACCAGGTCCGGCTTGGCCTCCGCGAGCGTGGGCAGCAGCCCGTCGCCGCTCACCAGTCCCACGACGGTGTGCTTCCGGAGCGTCAGGAGTGTCCGGAACAGCTTCATGTTGTCGGGACTGTCCTCGACGATGAGGATCGTGGCCATCGCGCCGTCCTTGGCTACGCCTTGACCCGCTTGAGGACCGCCTTGACCCGCGCGGACAGCGCGGTGGGGCGGACCGGCTTGCGCAGGTAGTCCTGCGCGCCGAGCTCGAGGGCGCGGCTCTCGGTGTCGTCGCCCCGGGCGGTGAGCATGATGACCGGCAGCTGCGCGGTGCTCACGCTCGCCCCCAGCTCCTCCAGCACCCCGAGGCCGTCGAGCCGCGGCATGTCCATGTCGAGCAGCAGCAGGCTCGGCGGGTGCGCCGCCACCTGCTCCAGCGCCTCCAGGCCGTCGGAGGCCTCGGTGCAGGCCAGGCCCTCGCGCTCCAGCACGGCCCGGAGCAGCCGGCGCATCTGCGCATCGTCGTCGGCAATGAGGACCCGGGGCTTGCCCTCGGGCGTGACCCCCGGCGCCGGCGCGGCCGTGCGCTCCGCCGCGTCCACCACCGCCCGCACGTCCGACGGCACCAGCATCACGCTCGCCCGGTTGGGCGCGGTGCTGCCGTCCTCGTGCACCCGCTCGCCCAGCACGCGGACCAGCTCCTCCAGCGTGGTCTTGCCCTGCCACATGCGGTCGAGCCCGCTTTCCCAGAGGGAGCCCATCCCGTGGCGCCGGGCGGCCTGTGCAATCAGGTCGGGCGTGGCACCGCTGTCAATCACGCGGCTCACTTCCTCCCCGATGGGGAGGATCTCGACGACCGCCAGCCGCCCCCGGTACCCCGTCCCGCCGCAGGCCTTGCAGCCCACCGCGCGGCGCAGGCGGAGCTCGGGGTGCTGCTCCGCGGGCGGGCGGGCGTCGGGCGGGAGGTCCATCGCGGTGATCGGCTCCGCGCACGCCTCACACACCTTCCGCACCAGCCGCTGCGCCACGATGCCCTTGAGCACCGAGGCGATCTTGAAGCTCTCCACCCCCATGTCGCGGAGCCGCACCACGGCGCTGGCCGCGTCGTTGGTGTGCAGCGTCGAGAGCACGAAGTGCCCCGAGAGGCCGGCCTGCACCGCGGTCTTGGCCGTCTCCAGGTCACGGATCTCGCCCACCAGCACGATGTCGGGGTCCTGCCGCAGCACCGAGCGCAGCGCCGAGGCGAAGGTGAGGCCCTGCGCCTCGCTCACCTGGATCTGGGAGACGCCGGTCAGGTCGTACTCCACCGGGTCTTCCACGGTGACGATGTTGACGCGGCCGGTCTTGAGCTGGTTGAGCGCGGCGTAGAGCGTGGTGGTCTTGCCGCTCCCCGTGGGGCCCGTCACCAGCAGCATCCCCTCGCGGTAGCCGAGGAGGCGGGAGAGCAGCGTGTGCTCCGCCGCGCTCAGCCCGATGTCCTCGACGTTGGCGCGCAGGTTGGTCTTGTCCAGGATGCGGATGACCACCTTCTCCCCCCGCCGCGCGATCGGCAGCGTGGACACCCGGAGGTCCACCTGCTGCCCGTCCACCCGGATCGAGGCGCGGCCGTCCTGCGGGTGCAGCGGGTCGGTGGGGTCGAGCCGCGCGAAGATCTTGGCCCGCCGCACCAGCGCGCCCCCGGCCGAGCTGGGCAGCCGCATCACCTCGCGCAGCACGCCGTCCACCCGGTAGCGCACCACGGTGGCCGTCTCCTCCGGCTCCGCATGGATGTCGCTCGCGCCCTGGCGGACCCCTTCGCAGATCATGGCGTCCACCAGCTTGGCGACCGGGGCGTCGAGCACCGGGTCGCGCACCTCCGGGAAGGCCTCCTCCACCACGGCTTCCACCTGCGCCGGCTCCAGCCGCTCCAGCAGCCGCTCGATGCTCCGCTCGGGGCGGTAGATCTCGTCGATGCGGGCGTGGAGCGCGGCGGGCGGGGCCACGAGGAACTCGACGTCGCGCCCCGTCAGGAACGCGATCGCCTGCTCGGCGTTGAAGTCGCGCGGGTCGGCGGTGGCCAGGCGGATCTTGCGGTCGTCGGCGGCGAGCGGGAGCACCTGGTGCTTGCGCGCCACGTGCTCGGGGACCAGCTGGGCCAGCCGCGGGTCGGCCGAGGCGAGGTCCGCGAGCTTCAGGCGGAACTGCGCCGCCACCGCCCCCGCGATCCGCTCGTCGGTGGCCACGCCCTGGTCCACCGCCCGCTGCCAGACCGACGTGGCCGAGCTGTCGAGCAGCAGCGCGTCCGCCCGGGTGCGGTCGAGCACCCCGGCGTCCACCAGTGTCTGGGCGATCCAGCTGTCGGCCGCCTGCACGGCGACGCGGGTGACGGGTTGCGCCACGAGGACTCCCGGCTCCATCCGGTGCGGGGCGGCGGGGGCCAACCCCTTTGGTTGAGGCAAGTTGCGGGGCGGGCTACGTTTCGCTCCGCGGGCCTGCGCCCCGATCATCCCCTACTATCGTCCGCGCGCCGCATTCCTGAACCATTTCCGCCATGCGTCCAGCCTCCCTCGCGGTCCTTGGCCTCGGTGCCATCGGCGGGTCCCTCGCCTGGCAGGCCCGCCGCGCCGGGGTTCCCCGGGTCGTGGGCTTTGCCCCCGACCGCGGCGACGCGGTGCAGGCCCTCCAGGCCGGCGCCCTCCACGACCTCGCCCTCACCCCCGAACTGGCGGTGCAGGGGGCCGACCTCGTCGTGCTGGCCGCGCCACCGGGCGGGATCCTCGATCTCCTCGGCCGCCTCGGGCCGCATCTGGCGCCCGGCGCCCTCGTCACCGACGTGGCCAGCATCAAGGCCGCCGTCAACGCGCGGGCCGTGGCCGCGGGACTCGGCGCCCGCTTCGCCGGGGCCCACCCCTTCGCCGGCACCCACGTGGCCGGCTGGGCCGGCGCCACGCCCGACCGCTTCACCGGCGTCCTGACCTACGTCTGCCCCACCGGCCCCGAGGGCGACCACGCCGCGCGCGAGGTCATGGACTTCTGGGCCTCCGTCCTCGGTGCGCATCCCGTGCTGGTGGACGCCGAGACCCACGACCGCCAGCTGGCCTGGACCAGCCACCTGCCGCAGGCGGTGGCCAGCGCCCTAGCCCACGTCCTGGCCGGCACCCCGCACCTGGGCGGCGCCTCCTACGGCACCGGCGCCCGCGACACCACCCGCCTCGCCGCGAGCCCGGCGGAGATGTGGACCGAGATCTTCCTGCTCAACCAGCGCCCCGTCCTCGACACCCTCGAGGCCGCCACCGCGGACCTCGGTGTCCTCCGCGCCCTCATCGCCGCCGGCGACCGCGTGAAGCTGGCCGCTTATCTCGAGGAAGCCGCCCGCTTCCGCCAGTCCCTCGACCGCCGCTCCGGCCCGCACGGGCCCGGCCACCACGACGGCGCGTCCTGACGCCCCTAGTCGCCCCGCCCGGTGCCGAGTAGAGTTCACGCCTCCCGCACCACCCACCGTTCCGAGGTTGCCATGCAGGTCCGCGGTTCCATCCGGGTGCCCGGCGACAAGAGCCTGTCGCACCGCGCCCTCCTCTTCGCCGCCATGGCCAAGGGGGAGAGCCACATCGGCGGCATGCTCACCTCGCTCGACGCCCGCTCCTCCGCGCGCGTGCTCCGGCAGCTCGGCGCCGAGGTCTCGCCGTTGGGCGAGGGGCGGGTGGTCACGGTCCGCGGCCGCGGCAAGCTCCGCCGCGCCGACGCCACGCTCAACTGCGGCAACTCCGGCACCACCACCCGGCTCCTCCTCGGCCTCCTCGCCGGCCACGCCTTCAAGGCCACCCTCACCGGCGACGCCTCTCTCCGCAAGCGGCCCATGCGCCGCGTCACCGTGCCGCTCACCCAGATGGGCGCCCGCGTCACCGAGACCAACGAGCGCGGCACCCTCCCCCTCACCATCCAGGGCGGGAAGCTCACGGCGCTGCGGCACGAGATGCCCGTCTCGAGCGCGCAGATCAAGAGCTGCCTCCTCCTGGCCGGCATGGTGGGCGGCGTCGGCGTCTCGGTGCGCGAGCCCCACGGCCGCTCCCGCGACCACACCGAGCGGCTGCTCCGCGCCTTCGGCTACGCGGTGGAGGACGCCCCCGACGGCTGGATCCACTTCGACCCGACCGGCCACCTCGAGCCGTTCGACATGCAGGTCCCCGGCGACCCGTCGTCGGCGATGTTCCCCGTGGGCGCGGCGGTGCTCGCCGAGGGGGGCGAGCTCCGCATCACCGGCGTCTGCGTCAACCCCACGCGCATCGGCTTCCTCCACGTGCTCGGGCGCATGGGTGCCCGCGTGCAGGTGGACGGCGTCGAGGAACTCCACGGCGAGCCTGTGGCAGACCTGGTCGTCGCGCCCGCCAGTCTCGTGGCCACGGAGGTGACGCCGCGCGAGATCCCCGGCCTCATCGACGAGATCCCGATGCTCGCCGCCCTCGCCACGCGCGCGCGCGGCACCACCATCTTCCGGGACGTGGGCGAGTTGCGCGTCAAGGAAAGCGACCGCCTCGGCCTCATCGCCGAGAACATCCGGCGCCTCGGCGGCCAGGCCGAGGTCCAGGGCGACGACCTGCACGTGGCGGGCACGAACCTCGTCCCCGCCGGCACCGTGCGCACCGAGGCCGACCATCGCATCGCCATGGCCTTCGCCGTGCTCGGCACCGTCCCCGGGGCCCGGGTGAAGGTGGACGACATGGCCTGCGCCGCCGTGAGCTTCCCGGGCTTTCCCGCGATGCTCAGGGCCATCCGCGGGCGCTGAGCCGTGGCACACGTCGTCGCCATCGACGGCCCGGCGGCCAGCGGCAAGTCGAGCACCGCGCGCGCCGTGGCCGAGGCGCTCGGCTTCGCGCACCTCGATTCGGGCGCGCTCTATCGCGGCGTGACCCTCGTGGCCCTCGAGCACGGCGCCGCCCCCGGCTGCCCGCTCGACGCCAACGCCATCCTGCTCGAGGCCGAGCGCCGCGGCCTGTCGCTGCTCTACGACGGCACCGGCTTCAGCGTCTACCTTGGCGGCGAGCCGGCGGACGACGCCATCCGCTCCGAGGCCGTCACCGGCATGGTGTCCGCCGTGTCGGCGGTGCCGGAGATCCGGGAGTGGGTCAACGAGCGGCTCCGGGCGCTGCCCGGGGCGGGGCAGCCGGTGGTGGTGGACGGGCGGGACATCGGCACCGTGGTGTTCCCGGACGCAACCCTCAAGGTGTTCCTGACCGCCTCCCCCCGCACCCGCGCCACGCGCCGGCTGACCCAGCGCGGGCAGGTGGTGGGGGACGCGGAACTGGAGCGGGAGACCGCCCTCCTCGCGGCCCGGGATGCCGCGGATTCGGGCCGCCCGGTGGCCCCGCTCCGCATGGCCGACGACGCGATCCCGCTCGACGGCACCGCGCTGACCTTCGCCGAGCAGGTGGCCCAGATCGTCCGCCTCGCCCGGGCCCGGATGGCGCCACCGGGTTGACCGGAATCCAGCCCCGTCCGCTTGCCGTAAGTCCCCATCACCACTATATTTGGCGGCTCCCCATCCGGGCACTTCCGTCCGGCCGGGACGTTCACCTCTGCCCGCAGCCCCCTTGGTGCGGCCACCAGTTGAGGCACCCCGCAGTGACTACCACGCAGCGCGAACTCTCCCAGAAGCTCGCCACCCCCACTGGCCTCCGCGTCCGCCCGGACCTCTACGACGAGGATTACACCGAGGACGAGTACGAGGCGATGCTCTCGATGTACGAAGGGACGATGTCCCAGATCGTCGAGGGCGAGATCGTCA
>CAZRCT010000058.1:20597-23333 GCA_964598655.1 uncultured Gemmatimonadaceae bacterium | reverse complement strand
TGCTTAGTCTATCATTTGGGTAGACAATAGGACCACCGGTCCACCGGCGTCCGGCCGCGGCCCCGGGGCGATTCGCCCGGAAACCGCGCACTTTCGACCTTCGACGCACCCGCAGGCGCGGCGCCCCCGTGGGCACCGGGCCACAGGTGGTGCAGTGAGGCCACGATGACCGCCGTCGCGCAGTCCCCCGCCCTCGAGGAACTCATCCGCCGCCTCGACGCCGCCACCCGCCAGGGGGACGACGAGGCCATCGTGCAGGACGTCAAGCAGGCGCTCATCGAGGTGGCGGCCGGCGGCCGGCTGCAGCTCGACCCCGAGTTCCTGCGTCCGGCGGCCGAGCGCTACGCGCGCCGGCTCCTCCACCTCGATCCGTCGGGCCGCTACAGCCTGCTGGTGATGGTCTGGGACAAGGGCCAGGGCACCAAGCTGCACGATCACGGCGGCAACTGGTGCGTCGAGTGCGTGTACCAGGGCGAGATCGAGGTGACCTCCTACTCCATGACCGGCGGCGACGCCGCGCGCGGCATCGTGCACTTCCAGGAGGAGACCCGCATCCGCGCCGGCCAGGGCGAGGCGGGCGCCCTCATCCCGCCCTTCGAGCACCACATCCTCCGCAACGCCGGCGATACGCCGGCCGTCACGCTCCACGTGTACAGCCACGAGCTCACCAGCTGCCACGTCTTCGAGCCCGTGGACGGCGGCGGCTGGCGGCGCAAATACGTGGAGCTTTCCTATACGCCGTGAGGCGTTGGGGGGCTGGGGGTGAGGCGGGGTCGGGTGTGATAACCACAGAGGCACAGAGGACACAGAGGGGCACAGAGGACAGCCGTTGATGGGGGTGTCGGTTGGGGCTTGGCAACGGACCCCACCAGCCGCGGAGCCCCGCCAGCAAATCACTGAGCCCGGGTTGGCAGCGTGCCAACCCGGGCTCGATCTCTCCGTGCCCTCTGTGTCCTCTGTGCCTCTGTGGTTGTCACACCATCACCCCACCCCACCAACGCCGCCCGCCCTGCCCGCTCAGTGCGCCTCGAACCAGAGCTCGGTGTCGTAGTGCAGCGTGATCTCCTCCCCCGCCTCGATGGGCCGCAGGGCCTCGAGGACGAGGGCCTGCCGGTCGTAGTCCGGCCACACGCCCGCGTTGTGGTCCTCGGCGTGGTTGGCCAGGCTCACCAGCCCGAAGGCGATGGCGCCGAGCCAGGTGTCGTCGTCCTCGCCGTGCCAGTGGAAGTAGTGGTGGCCGAGGGGTGTCGACTCGAGGAGCTCCGCCTGGGTCCCGTCAATGATGCTGACGGGCGACACCTCGATGACCTCGCCCGCCTCGAAGGCGCGCGCGGCGTAGATGCCCCGCCCCTTCACGGGGTGGACGCGGACCTCGAGGCCGAACGGGGAGACGAACTGCGGCGCGAGCATGGTGGGGCGGGGAAAAGGAGGAGCTACGTTAAGGGGCGCCGGGGATGGATGGAAGGGGTGCGCTGACGCCACGCCGCCGCCCCCGCGCCACAGGGACCGTCGCCTCACCGCATCATGGAAGGGAACCTCATGTCTCGCGACCTGCGCTACCGCCTCCTCGGGCCGAGCGGCCTCCGCGTCTCCGAACTCGCCCTCGGCACCATGACCTTCGGCACCGAATGGGGCGCCGGCGGCGATGCCGCCGAGAGCCGCCGCATGTTCGACGCCTACGCCGCGCGCGGCGGCAACTTCATCGACACCGCCAACCGCTACACCGAGGGCACCAGCGAGCGCCTGCTCGGCGACTTCCTGGCCGCCGACCGCGACCACTTCGTGGTGGCCACCAAGTACACCCTCTTCGACCGGAAGGGCGACCCCAACTTCAGCGGCAACCACAAGAAGAACCTGCACCGCTCGGTGAAGGCGAGCCTCGAGCGCCTCCGCACCGACTACCTGGACCTGCTCTGGGTCCACATGTGGGACTTCACCACGCCGGTGGAGGAGGTGATGCGGGCGCTCGATGAGCTGGTGCGGGGCGGCACGGTGCACCACATCGCCATCAGCGACACGCCGGCCTGGGTCGTGGCACAGGCCAACACCCTGGCCCACGCGCGCGGCTGGACGCCGTTCACGGCGGTGCAGCTCCGCTACTCGCTCATCGACCGCGCGGCCGAGCGGGACCTGCTGCCGATGGCGAAGGCGTTCGGGCTGGCGGTGACGCCGTGGAGCGTGATCGGCGCGGGGGTGCTCTCGGGGAAGTACAACAAGGACAGCGGCGCCACGGGCCGCGCGGCGAAGGGCGCGGCGAAGCAGCCGCGGAACCTGGAGATCGCGGCCGTGGTGAACGCGATCGCCGCCGAGCTCGGCGCCAGCGCCGCCCAGGTGGCCATCGCGTGGGCCATGGGCCGGCCGGGGGTGATCATCCCGCTCATCGGCGCCCGCAACGTGCAGCAGCTCGAGGACAACCTCGGTGCGGTGGGCGTGACGCTCTCGGCGGAGCAGCTCGCGCGGCTGGAACAGGTGAGCGCCATCGAGCTGGGCTTCCCGCACGACTTCCTGGGGTCGGATGCCACGCAGGAGATCGTCTTCGGCGGGACGCAAGGGCGGCTGGAGCGGCCGGGGCGCTGGTAATCGCGGGGCCCGCGCCGCCTGGCGGTGGGCCGGAGCCGACCGCGGGGCGGCGCGACCACGTTTTTCGTCGCGGCGATCGGGTTGGTGCCTGCTGCGATGGCCCTCGCGCCCGCTGCGATTGGTCTTGCGATGAGGGCGATCCGGCTCACGGTCGCC
>CAZRCT010000058.1:0-20497 GCA_964598655.1 uncultured Gemmatimonadaceae bacterium | reverse complement strand
CGCTTGCGATGCCCCCGATTGTCCTCGCGGTCCTCGCGATCACCCGCCCGGTCGCCGCGACGGCGCTCGCGCTGCTCGCGCGCGCCCTCGCGGTCCCGCCGAGTGGCCGTTGGAGGCCCTCGATGGGGCTTGGGGGAGGAGCGACGGCTCTTGCGGTGCCCGCGATGGCCCTGGGGAGGGTTGCGCCGGTCCTCGCCATGGCACCGACCGGCCCCTCGGTGACGCCGAGCGCCCGCACTGGCGCCGCGACGGCGTCAGTGCAGGCTCCGGTGGCACTTCCCCGCCCGGCAGCGCCACCCGGGACGGCTGCGCCCGGTCCGCGCGGGGAGCCAGTGGACCGGCGAGAGCGGCGCCGCGTGTGAGGCGCGGCCCGCTCCCTCCGTCGTGTCCCTTCAGTGCGCGGGGCCGCGGTCCTCCGATTCGGCCGCGAACTGGCAGCTCACCTTGGGGTTCCACGCCGCGAAGATCCCCGCGGGGTTCTCGCTGAAGAGCCAGACGTGCATCACGTAGAGGCCGAGCGCGTCGTTGCGGTCGAAGGCGCGGTCGAACAGCCGCGGCACATCCGGGCCCGCCCACTTGGCGATCGGCACGATGTACTCGACGGCGCCGAGCTTGTACTCGCCGCTCTTCAGCGGCTCGTAGACGAGCGCCTCGGGCTTGAGCGGGTCGAGGGTCCCGTCCAGCCGCGCCACCTCGGCGAAGTGATAGCCCATGGCGCCCAGGCCGCCGTGGTACCAGCAGGTGGTGATCTGGTCCTTCCAGCCCGCCTGCTTCGCGGCCTCGAGCCGGCGATACGGCGCGATGGCCGCGCGCAGCTGGGCGATCTGGTCGCCGGTCCGGATGGTGGCGCCGGCCTGGCTGTGGAGCACCACGGGCGGCGTGTTCTCGGTGCCGGGCTCGGCGGTGCAGGCCATGGCCACGACGGCGAGCGCGGCCGCGGCGGTGACGGACAGAAGGCGGGACAGGGGCGACATCGGGACCTCCAGCGTGGGGGGCATGAACCTGACGGGCGGGCGCCGGCCAGGGGACCGCTGGAGGGAAGAGCGGAGGGCGTCGCGCGTACCCGTCACCCCGGGGCCGCCGCGGCGCCTCCCCCGGACGCCGGGCATGGATTTCCGGACGATCGGCACAGGGCGTCCCCCATTGCGGTCGCAGGACACACTTCGCAACGTGCGGGGCCACCGGCCGGGCCCGCTGCTGCCACTTTCTCCGGCGCCGCTCCGTATGGCTGCCCCGACCACCTCGCGGCCTCCCCGGGCCGCCCGCGTCCCAACCCGCACCCCACTTCATGACCCACCCCCCGCCCACGCCTGCTCGCGTCAGGACGCGGCTCGCCCGGTTCGTGGATGCCCGGCCCGAGGAAGTGCCCGCGCTCCTCCTGGCCTTCAGCTACCACCTCCTGATCCTGACGAGCTACTTCATCCTCCGTCCCATCCGGGACGAGATGGGCGTCGCCGGGGGTGTCAGCAACGTGCCGCTGCTCTGGACGGGCACGCTCCTGGCCACGCTGGCCGCGCAGCCGCTCTACGCCGCGCTCGTTCGCCGGCTGCCCCGCACCCGCTTCATCCCGTACACCTACTGGTTCTTCATCGCCAACCTGGCGCTCTTCTACCTGGCGCTCGGCGCCGTGGGCGCCACGGGGAATGTCTGGACCGGGCGGGTGTTCTACGTCTGGTCGGCCGTCTTCAACCTCTTCATCACGACCGTCTTCTGGTCGCTGATGGTGGACATCTTCGGGGATGCGGCGGGGCGGCGGCTGTTCGGGTTCATCGCGGCCGGCGGGTCCCTCGGCGCCATCCTCGGCTCGGCCGTGACGGCGGGGCTCGTGGAGCGGCTCGGGCAGCGGCCGCTCCTGCTGGTGTCGGCGGGCCTGCTGCAGCTGGCCGTGCTCTGCGTCAACCGCCTCGCCGCGCAGGGCGGCGGCGGGGCGGCCGGCGCCCGAGGGCCGGGACAGGCCGGCGCCGCCGTGGACGTGGAGCCGGCGGTGGTGGGCGGCGCGCTCTGGGCGGGCGTGGGGCACGTGCTCCGCTCGCGCTACCTCACGCTGCTGGCGCTGTTCCTGGTGTTCTTCACCATCGGCTCGTCGTTCCTCTACATCCAGCAGGCGGCCATCGTGGAGGCGGCGATCACCGACCGCGCCGCGCGCACCGCCTTCTTTGCGCGGGTGGACCTCGCCGTGAACGTGATGGCGATCGTGGGGCAGGCGTGGCTCACCGCGCGGCTGGTGCGCTGGCTCGGCGTCACCTGGGCGCTCGCCGTGGTGCCGCTCCTCTCGGTGGCCGGCTTCCTGGCGCTCGCGGTGACGCCGACGCTCTGGACCCTCACCGTGGTCCAGGCCGCCCGGCGGGCCGCCAACTTCGCCGCCGCACGGCCGGTGCGCGAGCTGCTCTATACGGCGGTCTCGCGGGAGGACAAGTACAAGGCCAAGAGCTTCATCGACACCTTCGTCTACCGCCTGGGCGACCAGCTCGGCGCCTGGGCCAATGTGGGTCTCGGCGCCGTGGGGCTGGGCCTCGCCGGCGTGTCGCTCGCCGGCGCCGCGATCTCGCTCCTCTGGCTCGCGTCGGCGCTCTGGCTGGGCCGGCGCTATGCCGCGCTCACCGGCGCCCCCGCGCCGCGCCCCGGCGCGCACGCCGTGGAGCTGACGGCCTGACCCCGGCGCCCCGCACCCCCTTCACCCCGACCCGGTTGCCCCATGCCCTCGCGTCGTGACTTCCTCCGCACCACCGCGCTCGCCGGCACCGCGCTGTCCCTCGGCGACCTCTCGCCCGCCGGCGCCCAAGCCGTCGGCCCCGCCCACGCCTCCGCGCCGTCCGCGCCCCCGGTGGCCCGCGCCGAGCGGAGCCTCCGCATCCTGATCCTGGGCGGCACCGGCCTCACCGGCCCCTTCCAGGTGCGCTACGCCCTGGCGCGCGGCCACCAGGTGACGGTATTCAACCGCGGCCGCCACAACGAGCGCCTCCCCGCCGGCGTCACGGAACTCCGCGGCGACCGGAACCTCCACGAGGTGGCCCCGCTCAAGGGGAAGGACTGGGACGTGGTGCTCGACAACCCCACCACCCTGCCCTTCTGGGTGCGCGACGTGGGGGAGATCCTGCGGGACCACACGGGGCACTACATCTTCACGTCCACCATCTCGGTGTACGACCCGAAGGGACTGCGCGCCATCTCCGAGGACTCGCCGGTCCTCCCGTACCCGGACGGGGATCCGGTGGCGGTGACGCAGGAGATGTTCCGCGCGCGCTTCGCCGACCTCTACGGCCCGCTCAAGGCGGCCTCGGAGCGGGAGGCGGCCAAGTGGTTCGGGGACCGGGTGACGGTCATCCGCCCCGGCCTCATCGTGGGCCCGGGCGACGCGACGTTCCGCTTCACCTACTGGCCCTGGCGCATCCGGCAGGGCGGCGAGATCCTGGCCCCGGGCGACGGCACCGACCCGGTGCAGGTGATCGACAGCCGCGACCTGGCCGAGTGGACGGTCCGGGTGGCGGAAGCGCGCGCGTTCGGCACCTTCAACGCGGCGGGGCCGCGCTCCGAGCTCAGCATGGCGGCGCAGCTCCACGGCATCCGGGCGGCCTTCGACGGCACCACCGACCTGCGCTTCACCTGGGTGCCGGCCGAGTTCCTGGCGCAGCACGAGGTGGCGCCGTGGCAGGAGATGCCGACGTGGCTGCCGGGGTCGGACCCGGAGAGCGCGATCGCGCGGACCAGCAATGCGCGGGCGCTCGCCGCGGGGCTCACGTTCCGCCCGCTTGCCACGTCGGCGGTGGACGCGCTGGCCTGGTTCGATGAGCAGCCGGAGGCGGCGCGGGCGCAGATCAGCAAGGCCGCCGGGTTGGCGCCGGAAAAAGAGAAGGCGGTGCTCGCGGCGTGGCACGCGCGCTGACCGCCATGCGTCCTTCCCCCGACTCCCGGAGCACGATGTCTCCCGACTCCTCCCACCCGTCGCGCCGCGACTTCCTGGCGCGCAGTTCGGCGCTGCTCGCCGCCGGGCTCCTGCCCTTCGGCGTCCCCGCGGCGCGGGCGCCGCGCGCGAAGACGCTCCTGATCCTCGGCGGCACCGGCTTCATCGGCCCGCACCTGGTGCGGATGGCGGTGGCGCGCGGGCACCAGGTGAGCATCTTCACCCGTGGCCGACGCGATGCGGCGCTGCCGGACGGCGTGGAGCGCCTCGTCGGCGACCGGAACGGCCAGCTCGACGCCCTGCGTGGCCGCCGCTGGGACGCGGTGATCGACGACTCGGCCACCAACCCCGAGTGGGTGCGCCAGTCCACCGAGCTGCTGGCCTCGAGCGGGCGCTACCTCTTCACCTCCTCGACTGGCGTCTACTACCCCTACGAGCGCCTGGGCCTTTCCGAGCGGGACCCGGTGCACACCGACGCCGCCGACCCCAAGGATCCCTCCGAGGACTACGGCACGAAGAAGGCGCAGTGTGAGGCACTGGTGACCGGGCGCTTCGGCGACCGGGGCACCGTGGTGCGCCCCACCTACATCGTGGGCCCCGGCGACTACACCGACCGCTTCACCTACTGGCCCGTCCGCCTCACGCGGGGCGGCGACATCCTGGCCCCGGGCCACCCCGGCGACCGGGTGCAGTTCATCGACGTGCGGGACCTCGCCGGCTTCATGCTGGGGCTGGTGGAGGGCGGCCGGGGCGGCATCTACAACGCCATCGGGCCGCGGGTGCCGATGACCATCGCCGCCTTCCTCGCGGAGGCGATGCGCGTGATCGGGGGCGGCGGCACCCTGACGTGGGTGGAGGACTACGACCTGCTGCTGCGCCACGAGGTGGACGGGGTGGTGCCGTGGATCCTGACCCGCGGCAAGGACCTGGGGCACACGAGCATCACGAGCCTGCGCTCGTGGGACGCGGGGCTCACGCTCCGGCCGGTGGCGGAGACGCTGCGGGACACGCTGGCCTGGTTCCAGGGGCTGCCGGCGGAGCGGCAGGCGGGGGCGAAGTGGGTGCTGACGGCGGAGAAGGAGGCGGCGATCCTGGCGGAGTGGCGGAAGCGGGGGGATTAGGGAAGGCGCGACGGGTGGCGCGCTGCGCTGCCCAAGCACCAACAAATACGCCCCGCGCAAGCGGGGCGTAAGTGCTTTCGGGGCAAGTGGCTAGGGAGGGAATCGAACCCCCGACACGGGGATTTTCAGTCCCCTGCTCTACCAACTGAGCTACCTAGCCGGAAGGGCGGTCAATATAGAGGAGACCCTGTCCCCCCGGTAGGGGACGGGGCGTCCCCCCGGTTGGCACCCGGCGGCCGCCCCTCCATCTTCCAGCGCATGTCCCTCCCCAACCTCACGCTGCTCGATCACCCGCTGATCCAGCACAAGCTGACCCTGCTGCGCGACAAGGCCACGAGCACCCGCGACTTCAAGCTGCTCACGGCCGAGATCGCCATGCTCATGGCGTACGAGGTCACCAAGGACCTCCCCACCGAGACCGTCCGCATCGAGACGCCGCTCGAGGGCATGCAGGGCCGCATGATCTCCGACAAGAAGCTCACCCTGGTCCCCATCCTCCGCGCCGGCCTCGGCATGGTGGACGGCGTGGCCCAGCTCCTCCCCACCGCGCGCGTGGGCCACATCGGCCTGTCCCGGGACGAGGCGTCGCTCGAGGCGTCGAAGTACTACGCCAAGCTCCCCCACGGCGAGCACGACCGCGACTTCTTCATCCTGGACCCGATGCTCGCCACCGGCGGCTCGGCCGTGGCGGCGGTGACCACGCTCAAGTCGGCCGGGGCGCGGCGCATCCGCTTCCTCTGCATCGTGGCCGCGCCCGAGGGGGTGCGCCGCATGCTCGACGGGCATCCCGACGTCCGCGTCTATGCCGCGGCGCTCGACCGGGGCCTCAACGAGCACGGCTTCATCGTCCCCGGCCTGGGTGATGCCGGCGACCGCCTCTACGGCACCCGCTAGATGATGCGACGCGTCGTCCGGGGCACCGCGCTGCTGGCGCTCCTCGTCGCGGCCCCGCTCGCCGCGCAGGGCGCGCAGCTCGTCATCACCGTGGACGACCTGCCCTTCGTCGGCGCGGGCCTCCCGGTGGCGGAGCAGGCGCGGCTCACCGACTCGCTGCTGGCGGCGTTCCGGAAGTACAAGGTGCCGGCCATCGGCTTCGTCAACGAGCGGCGACTCGAGGACACCACGGGCACCGTGGACCCGGCGCGCGTGGCGATGCTGCAGAAGTGGCTCCGTGCCGGCCTCGAGCTCGGCAACCACACCTGGTCGCACCCGGACCTGCACACCACGCCCCTCGCCGACTTCGAGGCCGATTTCCTGAAGGGCGAGCGGGTGACGCGCGGCCTGCTGGCGAAGGTGGGCAAGGCGCCCCGCTTCTTCCGCCACCCCTTCCTGCACACCGGCCAGAGCCTGGCGGTGCACGACTCGCTGCTGGCCTTCCTGGCGCTGCACCGCTACCGGGTGGCGCCGGTGACCATGGACAATCACGACTACATCTACGCCGAGGCCTTCCACCGCGCGCGGCTGGCGGGGGACACGGCGCTGGCGCGCCGGGTGCAGGCGGCGTACCTGGACTACATGGAGTCGGTGGTGCTGTACTACGAGAAGCAGGCGCGGGCCATCGTGGGGCGGGCGTTCCCGCAGGTGCTGCTGACGCACGCCAGCGCGCTCAACGCGCTCACGTTCCCGCAGCTCTTGGCGCGGCTGCAGCGGCTGGGGTACACCTTCGTGCCGCTCGACAAGGCGCTCGAGGACCCGGTCTACGACCTGCCGGACCGCTACGTGGGCACCGGCGGGATCACCTGGCTGCACCGCTGGGGGATGGTGCTTGGCCTGCCCCCGGGCACCTACGCCGGGGAGCCCGAGGTGCCGGCCTGGGTGCAGCAGGCGGCGGCGCGCTGAGCGCCCGCCCCGCGCCCCCGGACGTTCTTGCCCCTGCCTGACGAGGACCGGTCATGAGCATCCGCCTCACCTTCCACGGCGCCGCCGGCGGCCAGGTCACCGGCTCCATGCACCTGCTCGAGGCCGCGGGCGCCCGCATCCTCCTCGACGCCGGCCTCTTCCAGGGCAAGCGGAGCGAGGCCTACGCGCTCAACCGCGACCTGCCCGTGGACCCGCGCACGCTCGACGCCGTGGTGCTCTCCCACGCCCACATCGACCACGCGGGCCGGCTGCCGCTGCTGGTGAGCCGCGGCTTCCACGGCCCCATCTACGCCACCGGCGCCACGCGCGACCTCTCGGCCATCATGCTCCCCGACGCCGCGCACATCCAGGAGAAGGACGCCGAGTTCCTGCAGCGGCGCGGCAAGTCGGGGCCGGCCAGCGAACCGCTCTACACCATGGCCGACGCCGTGGCGGTGCAGGACCTGATGCTGGGCGTGCCGCTCCGGCGGGTGCAGTACCTGCGGCGGCACCTCGCGTTCGAGTTCACCGAGGCGGGGCACATCCTCGGCTCGGCGTCGGTGGACCTCCGCGTCACCGAGGGCCCGGCGCCGTTCCGGCTGGTGTTCTCCGGCGACATCGGGCGGCCCGGGCTCCCGATCATCCGCGACCCCGACCCGCCGTCGGGGCCGGTGGACGCGCTCATCATCGAGAGCACCTACGGCAACCGGAGCCATGAGACGGTGAGCGGCGCCGAGGAGGCGCTGGGCGAGCTGGTGCGGAGCACGGCGGGGAAGGGCGGGAAGATCCTGATCCCGTCGTTCGCGGTGGGGCGGACGCAGGAGATCATCTACTCGCTGCACCAGCTCTTCCGCGCGGGGAAGATCCCGGGGGTGCCGATCTACGTGGACAGCCCGCTGGCGGTGGACGCCACGAGCGTGTTCCGGCTGCACCCGGAGCTCTTCGACCGCGAGGAGGACATGATCGCGCAGACCACGGCGCTCTTCGACTTCCCGCTGGTGCGCTACGTGCGCGACGTCGCCGAATCCAAGAAGCTCAACGGCCAGCCCGGCCCGGCGATCATCGTGGCGGCGAGCGGGATGGCGGAGTCGGGGCGCATCCTGCACCACCTGGCCAACAACATCGGCGACCACAAGACGGTGGTGCTCTTCGTGGGCTTCCAGGGGGAGAACACCCTGGGGCGGCGGATCCAGGACGGGCAGAAGAAGGTGCGGATCCTCGGTGACGAGTACGACGTGCGCGCGCGCATCGAGACCATCGGCGGCTACTCCGCCCACGCCGACCGGCACGAGCTGCGCGGCTGGGTGCGCCGGGTGCAGGGGCCCATCCACCGCGCCTTCGTGGTGCACGGCGAGCCCGAGGCGCGCACCGCCATGGCGCAGCTGCTGCGCGAGGAGGGGGTGCGCCGCGTGGACCTGCCGAACCTCGGCGAGAGCTACGAGCTGGCCTAGCCGGTCGCGCCGCCCGTTATCTTCTCCCGCATGCCGTCCCGCCTTCGCCGGGTGGCCGTCGCCCTGGTGGCGGCGCCCGTGCTGCTCTACCTGCTCTGCTTCGCGTCGGTGGTGCTCGTGGCCCGGCGCGACCAGCGCCGTCCCGCCGACGCCATCGTGGTGCTCGGCGCCGCGCAGTACAACGGCAAGCCCTCGCCGGTGCTCCGCGCCCGGCTGGACCACGCGCTCACGCTCTATCGCGAGGGGCTGGCGCCGCAGGTGGTGGTCACCGGCGGGATCGGCGCCGGCGACCGGGTGAGCGAGGCCACGGTGGGGCAGCAGTACCTGACGCAGCAGGGGGTGCCGCCCGGCGCCATCGTGGTGCGGCCGGAGGGGCGCTCCACCGAGGCATCCATGGCGGCCGTGTCGGCCTGGGCCCGGGAGCGCGGCCTGACGCGGCTCCTGCTCGTCAGCGACCCCTTCCACATGCTCCGGCTCCGCCTCGAGACCAGCGGCACCGGCCTCACCGCCTACACCAGCCCCACCCGCACCAGCCCCATCTCGCGGCGCGCCGCGTCGGAGCTGTTCTTCATCGGGCAGGAGGCGTGGAAGATCCCGGTGGTGCTGTTCCGTCGCTGGTAGGGAGGTAGAGCCGCACGGTGGTGCCGCGGCCGGGCAGCGTCTCCACCGTGATCCCGCCGCCGTGCGCCACCACCACGCCGTACACCACCGCCAGGCCCAGGCCCGGCGCCGCATGGCGCGGCTGGGTGGAGAAGAAGGGATCGAAGATCCGCGGCAGCACCTCGGGCGGGATGCCGCGGCCCCCGTCGCGCACGGCGAGGACGGCGTAGCGGCCGGCGGGCACCGGGAGGAAGGGCGACTCGAGCGGGGCGTCGAGCGTCGACGTCTCGAGGGTCACGGCAATGGGGCCGCCTTCGGGGAGCGCCGCGCGGGCGTTGTGCACCAGCTGCCGGAGCGCCTCCGTGAGCTGGCCCGCGTCGGCCGCCACGGTGAGGCCGGGGGTGGTGAGCGGCACCGTGAGGGGCCAGGCCTCGCCGCCCTCCTCGGCGAGTTCCCGCACCGTCCGCGCCACGAGCGCGTCCAGCGCCACCCGCTCGCGCACCGTGAACTGCCCGCCACTGAACAGCAGGAGCCGGCGGGTGAGCGCGGCCGCGCGCTGCCCCGCCCCCTCGAGCAACTCGAGGTCTTCCACTCCCTCGCCCCGTCCCCCCATCGCGTCGCGCGCCAGGTCCGCGTGGCCCAGCATCACGGTGAGGAGGCTGTTGAGCTCGTGCGCGAGACCGGCGGAGAGCCGGCCCACGGCGCCGAGGCGCGCCTGGTTGGCCGACCGCTCGCGCTCCGCCTCCGCCTGCGCCAGCCGCAGCGCCTCGGCGTGGGTGACGCGCTGGCGATAGAGGAGCGGCAGCACCATGAGCACCAGGCCCACCGCCGCCACCAGCGCCACGTGGTCGAGCTTCCGCCCGAGGGCCCAGAAGAGGAGGAAGGCGGCGCTCCCGAGCATGATGATGGGGAGCGGGCTCAGGCTCAGCACCCGGCGGGTGCCCGCCTCCTCGGTGGCGTCCACGGCGCGGTCGCGCAGGTAGGCCACCCCGGAGAAGAGGAGCAGCACCAGGGTGAGGAGGTACACGGCGTCGAACACGCGCATGTCCGCCAGCACCGCGCCGTGGTGGAGCGCCTCGAGCACCAGCGACAGGAAGAGCGCCCCGAGCCCGAAGAGCGCAAAGGTGAGCGCGCGCGAGCTGGGCAGCGGGACGCCGCGGACCCCGAGGTTGAGCACCGCGAGCAGCACCAGCGACATGGACAGGAGCTGCACCAGCATGACCGTGAGCGCCCCCGGGACCGGCGGCGTCACGTCCACGGTGCCGAGGTAGAGCACGAGGCCCGTCATCGCGATGCCGACGAGGGTGGTGCAGCCGTCCGCCAGCAGCAGCCGCCAGTGGAGCCGCGTCACCGGGCGGAGCGGCAGGGTCATCACCCCGGCGAGGGCCAGGAGGTAGGAGAGGATGGCGGAGCCGATCTCCTGCGCCGCGGTGTAGATGCCCACGCCCTGCAGCAGGTAGTTGAGGGTCCCCATGCAGAAGCCGAGTCCCGTGAGCCGGAGCGCAATGCGGAAGCGCGGGACGAAGTCGGGGCGGAGCGAGGCCAGCAGGAAGACCGTCGCGTCCACGGCGAGGAACGCGGCGAAGCAGAACCCGCGCTGCCGTTCGGTCCAGCCGCCGGGGGCAAAGACGGTGAACTCGGAGAGGAGGGCCAGGACGGCAAGCAGCAGCACCCCCCACACCCAGCGGGGGCGCGGGGCGGTGCCGGGGGGCACGAGCGGCGACTGAATCAGGGCGAGCGGGCCAGCCGTCATGGGGCCGATGCCGTCGTCAGGGGGGGCAACCGTTGGCGGTCCGCAGGTATCTTACTCGGGCGGACGCTTAATGCGACCCGCGCGGGCGCCGGTCCACCCCTTCACCCACTCCTCATGAAGTCCTCTTCCTTCCGCCCCCTGCTCCTCCTGGCCGCGCTCGGCGCGGGCCCGGTGGCGGCGCAGGCCCCGGCGCTCTCGGTCCCCGTCACGGTGGACACCCTCCCCAACGGCCTCACGGTCATCGTGCACGAGGATCACTCGGTGCCCGTGGTGGCCGTCAACATGTGGTACCACGTCGGCTCCGGCGACGAGAAGGCGGGGCGCACCGGCTTTGCGCACCTCTTCGAGCACCTGATGTTCATGGGGTCGGAGCACGCGGAGTACCCGGCGTTCGACCGGCTGCTCGAGGCCGCGGGCGCCAACAACAACGGCTCCACCACCGAGGACCGCACCAACTACTACGAGTGGGGCCCCGCCACCGCCCTCCCGCTGATGCTCTGGCTCGAGGCCGACCGCATGGGCTGGCTGCTCCCCACCATGACCGGCGAGAAGGTGGACCTGCAGCGCGACGTGGTGAAGAACGAGCGCCGCCAGAGCTACGAGAACCAGCCCTACGGCCTGGCCAGCGAGACCATCCTCGGCATGCTCTACCCGGCGAGCCACCCCTACAGCTGGCCCGTCATCGGCTCCATGGCCGACCTCACGGCGGCGCAGCTCGAGGACGTGAAGGAGTTCTTCCGCCGCTGGTACGCCCCCAACAACGCCTCCCTGGTGGTGGCGGGGGACGTGACGCCGGCGGAAGTGATGCGGCTGGCGGCGCAGTACTTCGGCGAGATCCCCCGCGGGCCGTCGGACGCGCGCCGCGTCACCGCGGTGCCCCCGGTGCGCCTGGCGCGCGACACCGCGCGCGTGCTCGAGGACCGGGTGCAGCTCCCGCGCCTCTACTACACCTGGCCCACCGTGCCCGACCTGGCCGGCGACGATGCCGCGCTCACGCTCCTGGCCTACATCCTGACCGGCGACAAGAACAGCCGCCTGACGCAGGCGCTGGTGTACGACACCCAGCTCGCCTCCGGCGTCTTCTCCTACCAGGACGGCAAGCGGCTGGCGGGCGACTTCTCGATCGTGGCCACCGCCCGCCCCGGGCACGCGCTGCCCGAGCTGCAGCAGCCCATCGAGCGGGTGCTGGCGCGCCTCGCCGCCGAGGGCCCGACGGCGCGCGAGCTGGACCAGGCCAGGAACGCCACCGAGGCGGACTTCCTGCGCCAGCTCGAGACGGTGAACAACAAGGCCGACCGGCTCAACTCGTACTTCGTCCGCACCGGCACGCCGGACTGGTTTGCCCAGGACCTGGCCCGCTTCCGTGGCGTCACCGCCGCCGACGTGCAGCGGGTGGCGCAGACCTACCTCCGCGCCCCGCGGGTGATCCTGAGCGTGGTGCCGGAGGGCAAGACGAACCTGGCCGCCCAGGCCGTGGAGGTGACGCCGTGACCGCCCGCATCCGCTTCTCCCTGGCGGCCGCGCTCCTGCTCGGCCCCGCGGCGCTCGGCGCGCAGGCGCTCGACCGCACCAAGGTGCCCGAGCTGGCGCCGCCCGCGGAGCTCCGGCTCCCGGCGGTCCGCACCACGAGCCTGCCGAACGGCATCACCCTCCGGGTGGTGGAGATGCACGAGGTGCCGCTGGTCCAGGTGCTGCTGCGCGTGAAGGGCGGCGCCCGCCTCGACGGCACGCTGCCCGGCATCGCCACCTTCTCCGCCAACATGCTGGACGAGGGCGCCGGCAGCCGCGACGGCCTCGGGATCGCCGCCGAAGCGGCGTTCCTCGGCGCGGACCTCCGCACCAGCGCGGACTGGGACTACACCACGCTCTCGCTCAACACGCCGAAGCGGACCCTCGGGCCCGCCCTCGACCTGCTGGCCGACGTGGCGCTCCGCCCCACGTTCAAGAGCAGCGACGTGACGCGCGAGCGCGACCTGCGCCTCGCGCAGATCCTGCAGCAGCGGGACCAGCCCAACGCCATGGCCGCGCTGGCCTTTTGGGCCATCATGTTCCCGGCGGCGCACCCCTACCACCGCCCCCTCAACGGCGACTCGGCCGCCACTGCGCAGCTCGACTCCGCCGTGGTGCGCGGCTTCTACGCCCGTACCTTCCGGCCCGACCAGGCCGAGATCATCGTCACCGGGGACATCACGCCGGCCGACGCGGAGCGGGAGGTGCGCGCGCGCTTCGGGCGCTGGATCCCGAACCGGATGGCGGTGCCGCGCGCCGACGTGCCGCCCGCGCTCGAGCCGCCGGCGGCGCGCACCGTCTCGCTCGTCAACAAGCCGAAGGCGGCGCAGTCGGTCATCTCCATCGGCTACCCGGGCGTGGCGTTCACCAGCCCGGACTACGCCGCCCTCGAGGTGATGAACACCATCCTCGGCGGCAGCTTCTCCTCGCGCCTCAACCAGAACCTGCGCGAGACCAAGGGCTACACCTACGGCGCGTCGTCCGGGTTCCAGTACCGGCCGGTGCCCGGGCCGTTCCTGGCCCGCTCGGCGGTGCGCACCGACGTGACCGACAGCGCGCTGGTGGAGTTCTTCAAGGAGATGAACGCCATCCGCGACACGCCGGTGAGCGACGTGGAACTGGTGCGCGCCCGGAACTACCTCGTCCTCGGCCTGCCGGGCGACTTCGAGACCAGCGGCCAGATGGCCGGCCAGGTGGCCACGCTCGCCACCTACGGGCTCCCGATCTCCTGGTACGCCACCTTCGCGCGGCAGGTGCAGCAGGTCACCGCAGCCGACGTGCAGCGGGTGGCGCGGCAGTACCTCGACCCCGCGCGCGTCCACGTGGTGGTGGTGGGCGACGTGGAGAAGATCCGGCCGGGGATCGAGGCGCTGAACCTCGGCCCCGTGGTGCTCCGCGACCTCGAGGGGCGCGCCCTGACCCCGTAAGGACCCCGTAGGACCCGACGCGACTGGGCGGGGCCGGGAAATTGCCGGTCCCGCCCTTTTGCTTGTCAAAGGTTCGATTATGAAGGCGAGACGGGCTCTTGTCCCCCCGGGGCCACGGCCGCACTTTCGAACCCGATGACACTGCACTCGAGCGAGCGGCGGTACACCGGACGGGTGATCAACCTCGACGTGGACACGGTGGGGTTTCCCGATGGGTCCACCGGCCAGCTCGAGATGGTGCGTCATCCCGGCGCCGCAGCGGTCGTCCCCCTCCTCGACGACCTCGAGGCGCCCGATCCGCGGGTGCTGCTGCTGCGCCAGTTCCGCCATGCCGCCGATGGCGTGATCTGGGAGATCCCCGCCGGCCGGAAGGACCCGGGCGAGACCCCGCTGGCCTGCGCCCACCGGGAGCTCGAGGAGGAGACCGGGATGCGCGCCGGCCGGATGGAGCTCCTGACCAGCTTCTTCACCACCCCGGGCTTCACCGACGAGCGCATCCACCTGTACCTGGCCAGCGAATTGACGGCAGGCCAGCACGCCCGGGAGGGTGACGAGTTCATCGAACTGGTGCCGACCCCGTGGTCGGCCATCCGCCGGCTGATCGCCGGCGGGGAGATCGTGGACGGGAAGACGCTGGTGGCCCTGCTGTACGTGGACGCCTTTCGCGCCAGGGGACGCGGCGCGTAGGAGGGGGAGATGGCTGGCTTCCTCAACTTCATCAAGTCGGCGTTCGTGCCGGGGCGACCGGCCGCGCCGGCACCGCAGCCCGAGATCAACGCGCTCATCGAGGCGCACCTCGCGGGGGACCCGCGCGCGTTTGGCCGGATCGTCGAGCGCTACCAGGTACGGCTGCTCAACTTCGTGATGCGGATGATCGGCGACCGGGAGCGGGCCGAGGACCTGGTGCAGGAGGCCTTCCTGCGGGTGCACCGGCACCTGCATCGCTTTGACCGGAGCCGGAAGTTCTCGACGTGGGTGTACACCATCGCGTCGAACCTGGCCAAGAACGAGCTCCGCAACCGCGGCCGCTCGCCGCTCATCGCCTTCGAGCAGGCGCGCCCCCGCGACGAGGACGACCCGCGCCCCATCGACTTCGAGGACCTCGGCAACCGCCCCGACGACCTGTACGAGCAGCGCCACCTCCGGAGCCTGGTGGACCAGACGGTGGCCAAGCTGACGCCGCACCATCGCGAGGTGTTCGTGCTGCGGGAACTCGAGGGGAAGTCGTACGAGGAGATCGCCGAGATCGTGCACTGCAACCTCGGCACGGTGAAGAGCCGGCTCAACCGGGCGCGGCAGAGCTTCGCGGAGCTGATCGCGCCGCACCTGGACTAGGCACCACGCGCTGAAGCGCGGGCTCGGCCGCGATCCCGCTGAAGCGGGTACTGCTGCGCTCAGGCAAGCCGACGGGGGGGGCGGGGCCGTTTCCATGGGAGGAAGCGGCCCTCGGTGTTTCATCGGGGCGCGGGAAGTGCTTGCGGGCGTGGAACATTCGGCCGGTGGGCATGTATAATCTGGTGTTCGTGCCGGCCATCCCCCATCGCGCCGGCGCTGCCTCGAAAACAAGCAGACATCGCCTATGGATTGCCGGAAGTTCCGTCGCCAGTACTCGGCGTACCGGGACGGCCATGATCCCGCCTTGGCGGCGGACATGGACGACCACATGGAGACCTGCCCCGACTGCGCCGCGTACGATCGCGCGGTCCGCTCGGGCGTCGATGCGCTCCGGGGCGACACCATCCTGCCGTCCCCGGACTTCATGGCCCGGCTGGCCGAGCGGATCGCGTCGGGGGAAGTGGTGCCGGATCCGGTGCCGCCCCGGGTGTCGCCCCTAGTGGCCACCATCGCGGCGGCGCTCTTCGTGGCGCTGTTGGGGCTGACGGCGCTGAAGGACCTGATCGTGTCGCCGACGCCGGTGGCGGCGGAGGTGCCGCCCTTCGTGGTGGCGGAGCCGAAGCTCATGGCGGGGGTGCCGTTCGTGACGTTCCAGCACATCGTCGAGCCGGGCGTGCCGGCCCGGCCATAGCCGGGCGAGGTGGACCGGTAACGGCAAAACCACAGAGGCACAGAGGGCACAGAGGGTATCGAGCCCGGATCGGCGCGTCGCCGACCCGGGCTCGGGTGTTCTTGAGTGGGGCGCCGCGACGCGTGGGGAGCGTTGCCGCACCCGAACCGTGACCAAGCAAGACCTGAGGGCTCACCCTGCGACGAGTCCACCGTGCCCGGGCAGTTCTCTGTGGCCTCTGTGTCCTCCGTGCCTCCGTGGTTTCCCGCGCCGACGCCAGGCGCCCCTGCACCCTTCCCAATCCGCACCAAGCCCGTCCCGCCGCCCGGGCCGGGCCGTTAGATTGCGGCCATGCCCCGCCACTCGCACGACGACCTGCTCCGGGCGCTGGGTCGGAGTGAGCTCGCCCCCGTCTATTACCTCTACGGCACCGAGGATGTCCTCAAGGAGGAGCTCGCCCGGGCCATCGTGGACCAGGCGCTCCAGCCGCACGAGCGGGACTTCAACTTCGACCAGCGCAGCGCGTCGCAGCTCGACGCCGAGGAGCTCCACTCCCTGGTGAACACCCTGCCGATGCTGGCCGAGCGGCGGGTGGTGGTGATCCGGGACATCGAGGCGTGGAAAAAGAAGGCGCCGCAGCGGGCCGTGCTCGCGAAGTACCTCGAGAATCCCTCCCGCGACACCGTGCTGGTGCTCGTCGAGAGCGCGCCCAGCGAGGAGAAGCGGCGCGACTGGGAGCCGGACGCCGAGATCGTGGCGCGGAGCTACGCGGTGAACCTCGAGCCGCTCGAGCCGGCGCGGGTGGCGCGCTGGGTGGCGTTCCACGCCAAGCGGCTCGGCGTCACCTTCGCCGAGGGCGCGGCGGAGCACCTGGCGGCGAGCGCGGGCTACGAGCTCGGCGCGCTCCGGAGCGAGCTGGAGAAATTCGCGAGCCTGGCCGGCGACGCGCCCGTCACCCGCGAGCAGGTGGGCGAGCTGGTGGGGGTCCGCCACGGCGAGACCCTCGAGGACTGGGTGGGCGCCGTGCTCGGCGACGAGCTGCCGCAGGCCCTGGCGCTCACGGGCCCGGTGCTGGAGCAGTCGGGGATGTCGGGCGTCAAGATGGTGACGACGCTCGGCACGGCGCTGGTGGGCCTCAAGCTGGCGCGGGCGCTCCACGACAAGGGCTCGAAGGGCGGCGCGCTGGAGCGGGCGCTCTTCGACCGGCTGCGGCACGTGCGCCCCTTTGGCCTGGGCGACTGGAAGGTGGCCACCAGCAACTGGGCGCGCTGGGCGCCCGCCTGGCCGGCCGCGCGGCTCCGCGCCGCGGTGCAGGCCACCCTCGAGGCCGACATGGCCCTCAAGGGCACCCGCCTGGCCGACGACGCCGGTGTGCTCACCGGCCTGGTGCTCCGCCTCGGCAAGCCGGCGGCGCGCCCCTCACGTGAACCGATGGGAGCCGGACGATGACTCGCTGGACCCGCGCGGCGCTGGTGGCGCTCGCGCTCGCCGCCGCCACGGCGCCGCTCGCGGCGCAGGATGATCCCCGCCTCAAGTACGCGCTCCGCATCGCACAGGAGGGCGGCAGCGACTCGGCGCGCGGCATCGTCACCCGGCTCCTCTCGAGCACCGCCACCACCGACACGCTCTACCCCGAGCTGCTCTACACCATGGGGCTCGTGTCGCGGAGCATCGAGGAGATGCGGCGGAACTACTCGCGCATCGTGATCGAGTACAGCGCCTCCCCCTGGGCCGACGACGCGAGCTACCGCCTCGGCCTCCTCGACTACGCTGCGGGCGACCAGGCCGGCGCGCTCCGCAACTGGGACCGCATCCTCAACGACTATCCCGACAGCCCGCTCATCCCCACGGCCTCGGAGTGGGCGGCCAAGGCGTACTTCCAGCAGCGGAAGCAGGCGCAGGCCTGCCGCTGGCTCACCGCGGGCATGGCGGGCGCCGGCGAGGACGTGGAGCTCAGGAACCGGCTCGAGTTCCTGAACGGCCGCTGCGCCGCGGGCGCGGTGCAGCCGAAGGACACCGCCCCCACCGCGCCGGCGACGCCGGCCACGCCCGCGCGCACCGGCTTCGCCGTGCAGGTGGGCGCCGTGAACACCCGGGCCGCGGCCGACCAGATGGCCCAGCGCGTCAAGTCCGCCGGCTTCACGCCGTACGTGGTGGAGGAGGGCGGGCTCTTCAAGGTGCGCGCCGGCCCGTACGCCGACCGCCCCGCCGCCCAGCGTGCGGCCGAGCAGATCCGCACCAGGCTCCGCACCTCGCCGTTCGTGGTGAAGGAGCCGTGAGCAAGGCGGAGGCGGGGGGCACCCCGCTCATGCAGCAGTACCACGAGATCAAGGCCCGCCACCCGGGCGCGATCCTCTTTTTCCGCATGGGCGACTTCTACGAGATGTTCTTCGAAGATGCCCAGGTCGGCGCCAAGGTCCTCAACATTACCCTGACGAGCCGCGGCGACGGCGTGCCGCTGGCCGGCGTGCCGGTGAAGGCGGCGGCGGAGTACCTGCGGCAGTTCATCGCGGCGGGGCACCGGGTGGCCATCTGCGAGCAGATCGAGGACCCGAAGCTCGCCAAGGGCATCGTCAAGCGGGCGGTGATCGAGACCATCACGCCGGGCGCGGTGCTGGAGGAGAGCTGCCTGCCCGGGGTGCGCAACAACTTCCTCGTGGCCGCGCTGCCGCCCGGCGGTGTCGCCGCCATCGACCTCTCCACGGGGGAGTTCCTGCTGGAGACGGTGGAGGAGCGGGAGCTGGCGGAGGCAGTGGCGCGGCTGGCGCCGGCCGAGGTGGTGGTGCCGAACGCCATCGAGCTTCGGCTCGAGGACGGGGTGCTCCGCACCCCGCGCGAGGCGTGGGAGTTCGACGTGGAGCTGGCGCGGACCGAGCTGGCGCGCCGCTTCCAGCTGGCGAGCCTCGACGGCCTGGGCCTCGGCGGCGACGACGCGCCCGCCATCGGCGCCGCGGGCGCCCTGCTCCGCTACGTGGCCGAGCTGCAGCCGGCCGGCCTCCCACACCTGCACCGCCCCACCGTGCGCCGCTCGGCGCGGCACCTCTGGATCGACGAGATGACGCGGCGGAACCTGGAGCTGGTGGAGCCGCTGCGCCTCGGCGCCAAGGGCACCACGCTGCTCGAGGTGCTGGACACCACGAGCACCCCGATGGGCGCCCGCCTCCTCCGCCGCTTTGTGCTGTCCCCGCTCCGCGAACCCGATGCCATCCGCGAGCGGCTCGACGCCGTGGAGGTGCTGGTGCAGGACGGCCGCGGCCGCGCGCGCGTCCGTGAGGCACTCGGCGGCGTCCGCGACCTCGAGCGCCTGGCCGGCCGCGCCGCCGCCGGCCGCGCCACCCCGCGCGAGCTCGGCGCCCTCCGCGACAGCTTCCGGCTCCTCCCCGACGTGCTCGAGGCGCTCACCGGCCTGGCCGAGCGCGACCGGAGCGTGGCGCTCGGCAGCGTCCTCGAGGACCTGGACCCGCTCGCCGACCTGGCCGAGCAGCTCGGCGCCGCGCTCACCGACCGCCCGCCCGCGGTGCTCGCCGATGGCGACGTGATCCGCGCGGGCTTCGACCCGGCGCTCGACGAGCTGCGCGACCTGCGCGACGGCGGCAAGCAGTACATCGCCACGCTGCAGCAGCGGGAGCGGGACCGCACCGGGATCCCGTCGCTCAAGGTGGGCTACAACAAGGTCTTCGGGTACTTCCTGGAGATCACCCACGCGCACGCCGACAAGGTCCCCGCCGACTACGAGCGGCGCCAGACGCTGGCGGGCGCCGAACGGTACGTGACGCCCGAGCTCAAGGAATACGAGGCCAAGGTGCTCGGCGCGGAGGAGAAGATCGGGCAGCGGGAGGCACAGCTCTTCGGCCAGCTGCGCGACGCGGTGGGGCGCGCCGCGGTGCGGGTGCAGCGGACGGCCGGCGCGCTGGCGCGGCTCGACGTGTGGGCCTCGCTCGCGGACACGGCGGTGCTGCATCGCTACGTGCGGCCGCAGGTGCACGAGGGGCGGTCCCTCACCCTCCGGCAGTGCCGCCACCCGGTCATCGAGCGGCTCATGGCGCGCGAGGCGTTCATCCCGAACGACGTGAAGTTCGACCCGGCCGAGCGGGTGCTGCTGGTGACGGGCCCCAACATGGCCGGCAAGAGTACCATCCTGCGGCAGATCGGCCTCTGCGTGATCCTGGCCCAGCTCGGCAGCTTCGTGCCGGCGGAGGCGGCGGAGATCGGGGTGGTGGACCGGCTCTTCACGCGCGTGGGTGCGAGCGACAACTTGGCGCGGGGCCAGTCCACCTTCATGGTGGAGATGAGCGAGACCAGCGCCATCCTGCACAACGCCAGCGCGCAGAGCCTGGTGCTGCTGGACGAGATCGGCCGCGGCACCTCGACGTACGACGGCGTGGCCATCGCCTGGGCGGTGACGGAGCACCTGCACGACCAGGTGGGCTGCCGCACGATGTTCGCCACGCATTACCACGAACTCATGCAGCTCCCCGAGGCGCTGCAGCACGCGCGGAACCTCAACGTGGCCGTGCGCGAGTCGGGCGACAGCGTGGTGTTCCTCCACCGCCTCGAGGCGGGGGGCACCGACCGGAGCTACGGCATCCACGTGGCGCAGCTGGCCGGCCTGCCGAAGGCGGTGGTGCGCCGCGCCAAAGAGGTGCTCAAGACCCTGGAGGGCGAGCACCGCATGGTCCCCGGCACCCCGCCCGGCGACGACGACCCGTCCCAGCTGGCCCTCTTCGGCGAGGCGCGGCCGCATCCGGTGGTCGAGGCGCTCAAGGGCCTGGACCTGGACCGCCTGACGCCGCTCGAGGCGCTCAACCGGCTGGCGGAGCTCAAGCGGCAGTCGGCGGAGGGGTGAGGATGGTGGGGGCGTCGGGGGGACTCGGGTCGGTGTGATAACCAC
>CAZRCT010000057.1:4741-23762 GCA_964598655.1 uncultured Gemmatimonadaceae bacterium | reverse complement strand
TGCAAGCCGGGCGACGTGGTCCCGAGCAACACCCACTTCGACACCACGCGGGCCAACGTCGAGTTCACCGGGGCGAAGGCGGTGGACCTGGTGATCCCCGAGGGGCGCCAGCCGGCCACGATCCATCCCTTCAAGGGCAACATGGACGTGGCGGCGCTCGAGCGGCTCATCGCCGAGGTGGGGCGGGAGAAGATTCCGCTGTGCATGCTGACGGTCACCAACAACTCGGGCGGCGGCCAGCCGGTGTCGATGGCCAACGTGCGCGCGGTCTCGGCCGTGTGCCGCAAGCACGGGATCCCGCTCTATATCGACGCCTGCCGCTTCGGGGAGAACGCCTGGTTCATCAAGCTCCGCGAGGAGGGCTACGCGGACACGGCGCCGATCGACATCGCGCGCGAGATGTTCTCGCACGCCGACGGCGCCACGATGTCGGCCAAGAAGGACGGGCTGGCCAACATCGGCGGGTTCATCGCCAGCAACGACGCGCAGGTGGCGCAGCAGGAGCGGAACCTGCTGATCCTCACCGAGGGCTTCCCCACCTACGGCGGCCTCGCGGGCCGCGACCTCGAGGCCATCGCCATCGGCCTCCGGGAGGCGCTGGACGAGGACTACCTGCTGTACCGCATCACCAGCACCACCTACCTGGGCCGGCACATCAGCGAGGCCGGGGTGCCCATCGTCCAGCCGCCGGGCGGGCACGCGGTGTACATCGACGCGGCGGCGTTCTTCCCGCACATCCCGCCCGCGGAACTGCCGGGGCAGGCGCTGGTGGTGGAGCTCTACCGTGAGGCGGGGATCCGCGCGGTGGAGATCGGCACCGTGATGTTCGGCAAGCGCGACCCGGCCACGGGCGTCGAGACCACGGCACCCATGGAACTCGTGCGCCTCGCCATCCCGCGGCGGGTGTACACGCAGAGCCACGTGGACTACGTGGTGGAGGCCATCCTCAACGTCTTCGCGCGGCGGGACGCGGTGCGGGGCTACCGCTTCACCGAGCAGGCGCCGTTCCTCAGGCACTTCACGGCGCGCTTTGCGCCGCTTGGTGCGTAACGGGGAGCTCGGCGTCGTCATGTACCGCGGAGGGTCGCGGAGCTCAGGGAGCAATCGAGCCCGGGTTGGCACGCTGCCAACCCGGGCTCGGGTGTTCTGGGGCGCGGACTCCGCGCAACGGGGGGAGCGTCGAGGCTGCGGCTCCGGGCGGTGGTGCCGCCCCGCCCGGGACGGATCGGAAGGATTACCTTGGAGGCCATGCGCAACCGTCTCGCCGACGCCGGCTCCGCCTACCTGCGGAGCGCCGCCCACCAGCCCATTCACTGGTACCCGTGGGGCGAGGAGGCGTTCGCCGCCGCGGCGGCCGGCAACCGCCCCGTGCTGCTCGACATCGGCGCCGTCTGGTGCCACTGGTGCCACGTGATGGACGGCGAGTCCTACGAGAATGCGGAACTCGCCGCGTTCCTCAACGCGCACTTCACCTGCATCAAGGTGGACCGCGACGAGCGCCCCGACGTGGACGCCCGCTACCAGCGCGCGGTGCAGGCCTTCACCGGCCAGGGCGGCTGGCCGCTCACCGCCTTCCTCACGCCCGCGGGCCAGGTGTTCTACGGCGGCACCTACTTCCCGCCGGACGGCAAGTACGGGCGCCCCGGGTTCCGCACGGTGCTGGAGCAGGTGCTCAAGGTGTTCCGGGAGCAGCGGGACCGCGTGGAGCAGCAGGCCGAGACCATCCGCCGGCTCCTCGGCCCGCACCTCGACGAGAGCGCCCCCGGCGAGCCGGGCCCGGGACTCCTGGCCGAGGCCACCCGGGACATTGCGCTGCGGCACGACCCCACCAACGGCGGCTTCGGCGGCCAGCCCAAGTTCCCGCACCCGGGCGTGGTGAGCTTCCTCCTCACGCGGGCCGCGGACACCGGGGAGGCGCAGCCGCGGGAGATCGCGCTGCACACCCTCGCGGCCATGGCGCGGGGCGGCATCCACGACCACCTGGGCGGCGGCTTCCACCGCTACAGCGTGGACGCGCAATGGATCGTGCCGCACTTCGAGAAGATGGCGTACGACAACGCGGAGCTGCTCAAGGCCTACCTCGACGGCTACGCCGTGACCGGCGAGCCGCTCTTCCGCGGCGTGGCCGAGGGCATCGTGCGCTGGGTGCGCGAGGTGCTGGCCGACCCCGCGGGCGGCTACGGCGCCAGCCAGGACGCCGACGTGGGCCTCGAGGACGACGGCGACTACTTCACCTGGACCCGCGAGGAGGCGGAGGCCGCCATCGGGGATGCGGACGCCTTCGAGGTGGCCGCCGCCTACTGGGACATCGGCACCGCGGGGGAGATGCAGCACGACCCGGCGCGGAACGTCCTCCACACCCCCGCGCCGCTCGAGCGCATCGCCACGCGCCTGGGCCTCGCCGTCGCCGAGGCGGAACGCCGGCTGGCCGTGGCCCGGGCGCGGATGCTCGCCACGCGCGCCGGGCGGCCGGTGCCGTTCATCGACCGCACCCGCTACACCGCGTGGAACGGCATGCTCGCCGGGGCCTTGCTCCGCGCGGGCGTGGTGCTGGACGACGCCTGGGCGCGCGAGCACGCCCTCCGGACGCTGGATCGCCTGCGCCAGGACCAGCCCGACCCCACCGCGCTGCTCCACGCGCCGGGCGGGGTCGGCGGCCTGCTCGACGACCAGGTGCAGGTGGCGCAGGCGCTCCTCGACGCCACGGAGCTGACGGGCGACCCGCGCTGGCTCGCCTGGGCGGCCGACCTGATGGAGCGCACCTGGCGGGACTACCACGACCCCGAGCGCGGCGGCCTCTGGGACCAGGCGCAGGGCGAGGGACGGCTCGGCCTCCTGCCCGAGCGCGTGAAGCCGATCCAGGACACCCCGACGCCCTCCCCGAACGGCACCGCCGCGCTGGTGCTCGGCCGGCTCCATGCCCACACACAGGCCCCCGCATGGGCGGAGCGGCAGCGGGCGCTGGTGGCGGCCTTCGCCGGGAGCGCCCCCGGTCTCGGCATCTTCGGCGCCGCCTACCTCACGGCGCTCGACTGGGCAGTGCAGCCGGCCACGCACGTGGTGATCCTCGAGGGCCCCACGGCGGCGGACGCGGCGCTGGCCCGCCAGCTCCACCAGCTCGCCGCGCGGGCCTTCCTGCCGCGGCGGGTGCTCACCTGGGTGCGGCCCGGCACGCCGGCGGAGTTGCCGCCCGCCGTGCGGGCCATGGCGGCGGCGGGCGGCGGCACCCGCGCCTTCCTCTGCCGCGGGGCCACCTGTCAGGCGCCGGCGCACGACCCGGCGGCCTGGGCCGCCGCGCTCGGCCTGCCGGCTGCCGGCGACGCCCGGTAGCGGGGCCGGCGTCCCGCCCCGGGGAGGCGATCGTCCGGCCCCGCCGGGCCCACTAGCCCACCCTCCGGGGCCGGGGCTATCCTTTCCCCCGACCTGACTTCCTTCACCCGCCAGGACCCCGATGAAGACCGCCACCATCGAGACCTCCCGCGGCACCATCGTCGCCGAGCTGTTCGACGAGGAGACCCCGGGCACCGTGCAGAACTTCGAGAAGCTCGCCAACAGCAAGTTCTACGACGGGCTCCGCTTCCACCGCGTGATCCCCAACTTCGTGATCCAGGGCGGCTGCCCCAACAGCAAGGTGGCCGACGACCCGCGCGCCGGCACCGGCGGGCCCGGCTACACCATCAAGTGCGAGACGCACCTGAACACGCACAAGCACCAGGCCGGCTCCCTCTCCATGGCCCACGCCGGCAAGGACACCGGCGGCAGCCAGTTCTTCATCTGCCACTCGCCGCAGGCGCACCTCGACGGCAAGCACACCGTCTTCGGCCAGGTCACCAAGGGGATGGACGTGGTGAACGCCATCCGGAAGAACGACCAGATCACCTCGATCCGGGTCAGCTGACCTGCTGCTCGACTTCGCGGTCCTCGCCGACTACGCCCTGATCGACCAGCAGGGCAAGCTCAGCGTGCTGGGGCTGTTCCAGCACGTCTGGGTGGCGGCGTTCCCCACCGTGCACCCGCGCGCGCACCTCGTGCTCCGGGTGCGCGGCCGCCGCACCGAGATCGGCGACCACGCCATGCGGATCCGCTTCGTGGACGAGCACGGGACCCGCCTCCTCGAGGGCGAGGGCAACGTCCAGTTCGGCGAGCCCCCCGCCGGGGTCGTCGACATCGAGGCGGGCGCCGTGCTGGTGTTCGACCTCCCCCTGCCCCAGCCCGGCGCCTACGCCTTCGAGATCACCTTCGACGGCGACGTGGAATACCGGGTCCCGCTTACCGCCGCCCAGGTCCCCGGCGGCAATGGGGAAGGCACCACTCTTCATTAGAGCGCCCCGGCCGCGCACCCGGGTCGACAATTTTGTCAGGGCGGCTGCATTCCTTTTGACAAAGTTGTTGCCGGGGCGTAGACTAAGCTCCAGTCTCTCCGCAGCACCCGACCATCTCCACAATCGAAGTCCTCTCAAGCGGAGTTCTCTATGCGGCGGTTCCACGTTTGGCTGGCCGGCGGCGCCCTCGCCGTCCTCCTGGGCGCGCCCGGTGCTCTCAGCGCGCAGGGGTTCAGCGTCAACGAGCACAGCGCCTGCGCCATGGGCCGGGCCGGCGCCGCGGTGGCGGCGCCCTGTGATGACGGCTCGGCCATGTTCTTCAACCCGGCGGGCCTCGCGCAGGCACCGAAGGGGCGCACCCAGATCACGGTGGGCGGGACCTTCATCGCGCCTTCGGGCGGGTTCACCCAGGACAACACCGGCCTCAAGTCGGACCTGAACGACCGGGTGTTCCCGGTGCCCGCGGTGTACCTGACGCACGGCTTCACCGACCGGATCACCGCGGGCATCGGCCTCTTCGCCCCGTACGGCCTCGAGACCGACTGGCCCAAGACCGCCCTCGGCCGCTTCTCCTCCTACAACAGCATCATCCGCAACATCTACGTGCAGCCCACCGTCGCGGCCCGTCTCGGCGACAAGGTCAAGCTCGGCGCCGGCCTCGACGTGAACTTCCTGCACCTCGAGCTGCACCAGCGGGTGGACCTCTCCGAGCAGAACACCACCACGCCGGGCGTCACCTTCGGCATGCTCGGCATCCCCGACAACACCGACTTCGCCGACGCCTCGATCATCGGCAGCAAGACCACCTTCGGCTACCACGTGGGCGTCATCGTCGAGCCCACGCCGCGGATCGCCTTCGGCGCGCGCTACATGTCGCGGCAGCGGGCCTCCGACATCGACGGCAAGGCCAAGTTCCGGCAGGTGAACACCGGGATCCTCATTCCCCCCGGCAGCCCGCTCCTCGGCGCCCTCGGCGTGCCGGCCGGCACGCCGCTCGACGCGGTGCTCGCCACCCAGTTCCAGCCCGGCGGCCCGCTGGTGAGCCAGGGCGGCGTCACCACGGTGCGGCTCCCCGAGCAGATCGCCGTGGGCATCGCGGTGAAGGTCACCCCGCAGTTCCGGGTCCTCGGCGACTACACCATGCAGAACTGGAAAGTCTGGGACGCGATCATCCTCGACTTCGACATCCTCCCCACCGAGAACCTGCCGCAGGACTTCGGCCGGTCGCACAGCTGGCGCCTCGGGGGCGAGTACGAGCTCAACGGCGGCAGCGTGGTGCGCGCGGGCTTCCTGACGCACAACGCGGCGGCCCCCGACCAGACGGTCACCTCGATGCTGCCGGAAGGCGCGCGCACCGAGTTCACCGTCGGCTTCGGCACCAGGCTCGGCGGGAACGGGCACATCGACCTCGCCTACCAGTACATCGACCAGGCCGACCGCCGCGGCCGCTCGGGCGGTCCGGGCACGGCCAACGACGGCATCTACACCTTCAAGGCGCACCTGTTCGGCGCGGCCTTCACCTGGAACTTCTAAGCGTCAGGGAGCCGATTTCCATGTCCCTCAAGCGTGCACTTGCCGCGCTGCTCCTCGCCCTGCCGCTCGTCTCGAGCTGCCGCAGCGATGACAGCCTCAATCCGCCGAGCGTCGTCGACCCGATGTTCCGGCGATACGTGTCCATCGGCAACAGCATCACGGCCGGGCTGCAGTCGGGCGGCATCAACGACAGCACCCAGCAGCGGTCCTATGCCCACCTGCTGGCGCTGGCGATGGGCACCGACTTCAACATGCCGCTGTTCAACCAGGTCAACGGCAACGGCTGCCCGTCGCCGATCGACGTCAACAGCGTCAACCCGCCCCACCGCGTGGGCACCTCCACCTGCAGCCTCCGGGCGCCCACCACGGGCTTCATCAACAACGTGGCCTTCCCGGGCGCCGAGGTGAGCGAGCTCTTCAATCCGCTCACGGGCGCGCCGTCGGCCACCGACGTGTACAAGCAGTTCATCCTCGGCGGCCGCAGCGAGATCCAGCTGATGAAGGCGCTCAAGCCCACCTTCGTCTCCGTCTGGATCGGCGCCAACGACGCCACCAGCGCGCTGCTCGACGCCAACCCCGGCAACCCGGCGAGCGTGAAGGACCCCACGGCGTTCGCCGCCGCGTACGACTCGCTGCTCGACGCCCTCGACGCCACCGGCGCGAAGGCCGTGCTGGTGGGCGTGCCGATGCCGAACCTCGCCCCGTACGCCTCCTCGGCCGCGGTCTGGTTCTGCCTCAAGAACGGCAACGGCGCGGGCGGTGACTGCCCGGCCCCGTTCCCGCCGCGCAACCCGACGCTGCAGGGCATCCCCACCTTCTCGGTGAATGCCAACTGCGCGCCGATCCCGCCGGCGGGCGGCGGCATCCAGGTGCTGGTGCCGTGGACCGTGGGCCTCGCCAAGGTCGGCGCCGCGGCGGTGGGCGTGCCCTCGAGCATCGATTGCTCGGTGGACAACGAGGTGGTCACCCCGACGGAAATCGGCAACATGATCGCCGCGGCGACCGCCTACAACGCGCACATCGCGGGCGAAGCCGCTGCGCGCGGCTACGCCTACTGGGACCCGAACCCGCTCTTCAGCGCCGGGCGCGACAACGTGCACATCCTGCCGTTCCCGAACCTGGCCCCCGCCCTCGCCGGCGGCAACGTGACCTTCGGCACCTGGTTCTCGCTGGACGGGTTCCATCCGTCCTCGCTGGGTCACCAGGTCATCGCGGATTCGGTGGCCGCAACGATCAACACGTTCTACGGCACCACCCTCCCGGTGCCGGTGTGCGGCGGCGTCACCTGCCCGGCGCCCTGAACACGATGCTCTCCGCCTGGTGAGCGCGGCCCCCGGGCCGCGCCACCGGGAAAGCGGGTGTGCCCCCGGTTGCCAGCGGCAACCGGGGGCGCTTCATTAGGGCCCATGCCCCTCCCCGCCGACTGGACCCGCGACCGCGCCCTCGCGCTGATGCACGAGTGGACCCCCTCCGACGCCCTACGCAAGCACATGTACGCCGTCGAGGCGGCCATGCGCGCCATGGCAGAAAAGGAAGGCGCCGACGCCGAGGCGTGGGGCCTCGTGGGCCTGCTCCACGACTTCGACTATGAGCGCTTCCCCAACAGCGCTCACGCGGCCGACGCGGAGCATCCCGCCGAGGGCGTTCGCCACCTCCTGGCCCAGGGGTTCCCCGAGGAACTCGGCCGCGCCATCCTGGGCCACGCCAACTACACCGGCGTCCCGCGCGACACGCCCGTGGCGCGCGCCCTCTTTGCCGTGGACGAGCTGGCCGGCTTCCTCGTGGCCTGCGCCCTGGTGCGCCCCTCGCGGAGCCTTGCCGACCTCGAGGTGAGCTCGGTGAAGAAGAAGCTCAAGGACAGGGCCTTCGCGCGGGGGGTCAGCCGGGAGGAGGTGGTGCAGGGAGCGGCGGAGCTCGGCGTCCCGCTGGAGGAGCACATCGCGTTTGTGCTCGCCGCCCTCCGCCCGGTGGAACACACCCTCGGCCTCGGCGCCCCGTAGGTGGGCTGCCCCCCGCCGCGCGGCCAGCCCGCCCCTCCCGCGTGAGGACGCCGCCATGACCGAGCCGGCGGCCGACGACGAGCCCGAACGCCGCAGTCTCCTCCAGCGCGCCATCGACCGCGCCGCGGCCACCCGGCCCATCCCCGGCAACCGCGTCACGCTGCTGCACGACGGCCCCGCCGTGTACGACGCGATGCTCGCCCAGATTGCCGGGGCCAGGCAGTTCGTGCATTTCGAGAACTACATCATCGAGGACGATGCGACAGGCCGCCGCTTCCAGGCCGCGCTCGCGGAGCGGGCCCGGGCCGGCATCAAGGTTCGCATCCTCTATGACTGGCTCGGCTGCCTCGGCACCGGCGGCCGCTACTGGCGCGTCCTGCGGGAGGCGGGCTGCGAGGTGCGGGCCTTCAATCCCTTCCATCCCCTCCATCCCTTCCGGGCCATCACCCGCGACCACCGGAAGCTCGTCGTGGCCGACGGCCGGACCGCCATCGTCGGCGGCCTCTGCATCGGCGACGACTGGATGGGCCGTCCGGATGAGGGCGTGGAGCCCTGGCGCGACACCGCCGTGCTGGTGGAGGGCCCGGCCGCGGTGGCGCTCGAGAATGCCTTCCGTCGCGTCTGGGGACTCACCGGCCCCAAGGTGCCCGAGGAGGAGCGGATCGCCAGCACCCCGCCGGTGGGCGATGCCGCCGTCCGCGTCGTGGTTGGCGAGCCCGGCCGCCAGCGGGCCTTCCGCGTGCTGGAGTACCTCGCGGCGGGTGCGCGGCGACGCCTCTGGGTCACCGACGCGTACCTGCTCCCGCCCGCGCGCCTCTTCGAGGTGATGGCCCTCGCCGAGAAGGACGGCGTGGACGTGCGCGTCCTCGTCCCCGGGGCCAGCGACCTCCCGCTGGTGCGGAACCTCACGCGCCTCGGCTACCGGCGCCTGCTCAAGGCGGGCATCCGCATCTTCGAGTGGGACGGCGTGATGCTCCACGCCAAGACCTGCGTCGCCGACGGCCGCTGGGCCCGCGTGGGGACGAGCAACATCAACGCCGCGAGCCTGTTCGGGAATTTCGAGCTGGACCTCGTCATCGAGGACCGGGAGCTGGCCCGCGCGCTGGAGGCGCAGTACCGGCGCGACATGGCCGGCAGCCTCGAGGTGGTGCAGCACCCGCGGAACGCCCCGGGCCCGCTCCGGCGAGTGGTGCCGAGCCGCCTGGTCCCCGCCGAGCGCGGGCGAAGCGCGCTCACCCGCAGCAGCCGCGAGTTGCGCCAGCGCGCCATGGTGGGCGCGCGCCGCGTCATCAACGCCGCCTTCCGCTCCCTCTTCGGCCCGGCGAGCATCGCCCTCGTCCTGCTCGGCGCGCTCTTCCTGATCTTCCCCAAGTGGATGGGCCTGGGCTTCGGCGCGCTCTGCCTCTGGTTCGCCGTGGCGGCCGGCATCCAGGCGTGGTGGGAACGCTCACCCTGACGGACACGTGACCGGCGGCCGCACGGACCTCTATGGAGGCCTCACCGCAGCGCCGCCGAGGGCCGCAGGGGAACTGCAGAACCACAGAGGCACAGAGGACACGGAGGTCACGGAGAGAATCGAGCCCGGGTCGGTACGCTGCCGACCCGGGCCCTGATGTTTTTGGGCGGAGCTCCGCGACTGGTTGGGGGCGTCGCCAGACCGGACCTGCACCTACAACAACACCACGGACTCACCCTCCGGTGAGCCCACCATGTTCCGGCAGTTCTCTGTGCCCTCCGTGTCCTCTGTGGCTCTGTGGTTTCCCCCACCAAAGCCAGTCCCAGCACCGAGCCCCCACGCCGCTGCGGTGCGATGCCTCACCAGCCAGGCCCCTATCCCAGGGTCGCCACCCACGCCTCCATCCGCACCACGTCGTCGGTGGCCCCGAGCTCGCGGAGCCGCGCGAGGGCCAGCGCCGCCTCGCGGCGCGCCGTGGCCAGGTCCCCGAGGTCCACGGCCAGGCGCGCGCGCGCCTCGTACGCCTCGGCCACGATGAGCAGGCTCTCGCCGGCCTCCGCCAGCTCCACGGCGCGGTCGAGCGCCCGGCGGGCCAGCGTGTGCTCCCCGAGCGCGGCGCGCGCCACGCCCACCAGCCGCAGCGCATCGGCCTCGCCGAGCCGGTCGGGGAGGCGGGCGTAGCTCGCGGCGCCCACCTGCGCGCCCGCCGCCGCCACGCGCGCCTCGCCGCGCCGCAGCGCCAGGTCGGCGCGCCCCACCTGGCACATGGCCAGCAGCCGCTCGTCCCCGGCCTCACGCGCGTACTCGATGGCGCGGCGCTCGTGGCGGTCGGCGGTGTCGAGGTCACCCAGGTCGCGGAAGGTGATGGCCAGGTTGTGGTTGGTCTCCGCCAGGCCGCGCGGGTTCCCCACCCGCTGGTAGGCTGGGATGGCCAGCCGGTAGCGCGTCAGCGCCTCGGTGCGCTGCCCCCGCACGTTGGCGATCATGCCGAGGTTGTTGGTGGCGCGGGCCAGCGTGAGCGCGTCGCCCGCGCCATTGGCGAGCGCCAGCGCCTCGCCGAACACCGCCTCCGCCTCCGCCAGCTGTCCCAGCTCGAAGTGGGCGGCGCCGAGCATGTTCACCGCCCGCCGGTAGGTGGCCCCGTCCCCGAACGCCAGCGCCGGCACCAGCGCGCCGAGCCGGTCGCGCGCGGCCGCGAGCGCGCCGGTGCGCAGCTCCGCCTCCGCGAGCACCAGGCCGAGCATCACGTCCTCGCCCGCCTCGCGCTCGAGCAGCGCGCGCAGTTCCCCCCACGCGCTGGCCGCGCGGAGGTCCGCGATCCGGGCCGCGAGGCCGGCGGAGGTGGGGGAGGCGTCGCTCACGGGATCGTCGCTCAGTAGGCCACGGCGTAGCGGGTGAAGCCGAGGATGTCCGCCTCGACCTCGAACTCGGCCAGGTTGAGGGTGCTCGCCACCTTGTACCACGGGTCGGTGGCCTGCTCCTGCCGCCAGATGCAGAGCGCGCTGATCAGCGTGGTGTCGGCCGCAGTCACGCTCCCGTCGCCGTTCAGGTCGGGGCTCGATTCCCCGAACTTGAGCCACAGCCGCGCCGGCCGGTTCGGGTTGAACGCGAGGCCCGACGGCTCGAACTGGGTGATGAGCTTGAGCGTGTCCACCACGGTGAGCGTGATGAGCAGCGAGTCCCCCGGCGCCAGCGGCGAGCCGTCGGCGGCCGTCACCAGCGTGCGGTCGTCCACGCGGAACCGCGCGAACTCCACCGAGTCGGTGCTGCCCGGCGCCTTCTGGTACATGAGCCGCACCTCGCGCCGCTTGCCGCGCACCGCCCAGAACGACACCTGCCGCTCGCCGAGCGGCGGCTTGGTGGAATCGGGCGAGAGGAAGCGGAGTCCCACCTCGGGCACCGGGGTGGTGTCCACCGGTGGCACCGGCGAGGGGGTGGAGCCGCCCTCCCCCCCGGCGCAGGCCGCGAGCGTGGTGGCCAGCAGCAGGACCATCGGACGGACGAACTTCATGGCGTCTCCTTGAGGGCAGCGGCCGGGCGCCGGCGGGGGGCCAGGAGCCGGAGCAGCCTGGTGCGGGAAATACCGAGGCGGCGCGCCGCCTCGCTCTTGTTGCCGTCACAGAGGCGGACCATCGCCACCGTCGCGGCGCGGGTGATCTCGGCCATCGAGGCGGGGAACGGCACCTCGCCCCGGGTGGAGGGGATGGGACGTGGCGTGACCCCGAGGTCCGCCGCCTCGAGCAGGCCGCCGCCGGCCAGCAGGATGGCGCGCTCGAGCGTGTTGCGGAGCTCGCGCACGTTGCCTGGCCAGGCGTGGCTCAGGAGCACGCGCTCCGCCGTCGGCGCCAGCCGCGGCACCGGCACGCCGTACTCCCGCGCGAAGCGCGCCAGGAACGACCGCGCCAAGAGCAGGATGTCGCCCCCACGCTCGCGGAGCGCCGGCAGCGTCAGGTTCACCACGTTGAGGCGATAGTACAGGTCGGTGCGGAACGCCCCGCTCCGCGCCGCCTCCGCCAGGTGCACGTGGGTCGCGGCGATGACCCGCACGTCCACCGGCACCAGCGCGGTGCCGCCCACGCGGCGCACCGTCCGCTGCTCCAGCACCCGCAGCAGCTTGCCCTGCAGCGACAGCGACAGCGTGGCCACCTCGTCGAGGAAGATCGTCCCGCCGTGCGCCACCTCGAACAAGCCGGGCTTGGCGCTGACGGCGCCCGTGAAGGCCCCCTTCTCGTGCCCGAACAGCTCGCTCTCCAGCAGCTGTTCCGGGATCGCCGCACAATTGATGTCCACGAAGGGCGCCGCCTGCCGCGGCCCGTTGTAGTGGATGGCCCGCGCCAGCAGTTCCTTCCCCGTCCCCGTCTCGCCGCCGATGAGCACCGTGAGGTTGGGATGCGGGATCACGCGACTCACCAGCCCCATCACCTGCCGCAGGGCCGCGCTTTCGCCGAGGATCCCGTCGAAGCGGTACTTGGCGGCCTCGCGCTCGGCGAACTGCGCCGGCGCCGTGCCGGCCTGCAGGCGCACCACCTGGCCGGCCAGCCACTCGGCCAGCAGCGGCAGGTCGCCCGGAAGCGCGAAGTACTCGTCCGCCCCCTGGCGCATCGCGGCGATGGCCAGCCGGTGATCCGCCGGGCCGCCCACCACCGCCACTCCTGCGGCACGTGGAGGCCGGTGGGCCAGCAGGCTCGGGAGCCGGTCTTCCACCCCGCGGACATCGAGGACCACGATCGCCCCTTCCGGCGCCAGCCCCACCTCGCCCACCTCGCGAAGCCCGGCCCCGCTCGTCTGGGCCAGGCTGGCCCAGGCAAGCGGAGGCGAGGGACTCGCGTCCACGAGGGTGAGGAGGGGGCGGTCGGGGTGCATGCGCTCGCGGCGTTTGGGATGCCGGGGTGAGTGCACGGTGTGGGCCCGGTCACCACGACCATTGACGTCAAGCTAAGTTGCTGGGAATCAAGGCTTTGGAAGTATCACCCCCATCGCCATGTGGCCGCTGTCCTCCACTGAATCGTTACGATCGACTCGTTTCGATGCAGGCGCCTGGTGGCTCGCACGCCGGTGGCTCGCACCAGAGCAGGCCCTCCGGATCGGCGCTACATTCTCCCCCCGCCGCCGTTCCAGGCGGCTCAACGTTCACAGGAGCGCGTGCGTATCCCCCCAGTGTCCGACGGCGAGTTGGTGCTGCGCGCCCGCTCGGGCGACCGCGAGGCGTTCGGCGCGCTGGTGGAGCGTCATGCCCCGATGGTCCGTCGCCTGACCCGGGCCGTGCTGCGCCATCCCGAGGATGCCGACGACGCGGCCCAGGATGCCCTGCTCTCCGCGTGGCGGGCACTCGACCGTTTCGACACAGCGCAACCGGCCGGGCCGTGGCTGGCCCGGATCGCGGTGAACGCGGCGCGGGATCTCCAGCGGCGGCGCACGGTGCGCCAGAGCGAACCGATCCCCGAGGCCACCGCCACGGCGGGCCGCAGTCCCCTCGAGGAAGCGCAGGCGGCGCTGCTGCGCGAACGGCTCGACCAGGCGCTGGCCACGCTGCCGGAGCGCCAGCGCCTCGCGGTGGTGCTCTTCGAGGTGGAGGGATACCGGCACGCGGAGATCGGCGCGATGCTCGGGGTGCCCGAGGGAACCATCCGGTCGGATGTCTTTCATGCCCGGCGGCGGCTGCGTGCCGCGCTGGGCGAGCACGAGGAACGCAAATGACCGCACGCAACGATTTCGATGCTGAGCGCGATCCCTTCCTGGGCGCGCAGCTGCGGGCCCTGCTGGATGGCGCAGATCCCGCGCGCTTCCGTGCCGCGGTGCTCGGCCGGCTCGACCAGCGGGACGCTTCGAGTTGGGACGTGCTCGCTGGCTGGGCCCGGCCCGGCATCGCGGCCGCGATCCTCGTCGCCACGCTCGCGGGGGCCATCTACGCCGTGCAGGCCGCCCGAAACTCCGGCGGCCCTTCCACGGTACTGGCCGAGGCCATCGAGCAGGATCAGGTCGTCGGCGTGGTGCTCGGGGCGTCGCGCTGACATGACTACCGCCACCAACCGGTCCAAGGCCTTCGCCATGCTGGCCCTCGCGGCGCTCCTCGGCGCGGGCGTGGGCAGCGCCCTCACCGCCTTGGCGCTGAATCGCGACCACGATGGTGATCGCGGCCGCGGCAGCGACTGGTACGTGGAGCTGCTCACCCGGGAACTGCAGCTCACGGCCCCCCAGCAGGACAGCGTGAAGGCCATCCTGGAGCGGCACTCGCCGGCCATGGAGGCCATCTGGACGGACATGAAGGAGCGGATTGACACCGCCCGCGCCGCCATCCGCGCCGACATCCGGACGCAGCTCACCGCGGCCCAGCAGGCCCGGTACACCGAGGTGACCGCCCAGCTCGATGCCGAGCGGCGGCGCCGCAACTCCACTCGCAGGGACCGATGACCCGCTTTTGTTCCTCCGCCGGCCGCGTGGCCGTGCTCGCGCTGGCGCTGGCCGCGCGGCCGCTCGCGGCGCAGGCGCCGGCGATCACGCTCGAGGACGCCATCCGGCGCGCCCTCGGGATCACCCCCGCCGTCGTCACGGCGGTGGGCACCGTGGCCAACGCCGAGTCGCAGGTGCGGACGGCGAGCCTCGGCGCCTACCTGCCGAACGTCACCGCCAGCACCACCGGCACGCGCAACTATTCCACCACCCCGCGCCTCGACCAGACCACGGGCCAGCTCACCACTACCACGACGTCGGTGAACCTGGGCCTGTCGGCCAACGTCGAGCTCTTCACCGGCTTCCGGCGCGGCGCCGACAGCCGGGCCGCCAAGGCCACCCTCGGCGCCGCCGAGGCCAACCTCACCAACGCCCAGTTCCAGGCGCGCCTCACGGTGACCCAGCAGTTCTTCGCGGCGCTCGCGGCCCAGCAACTGGTGCGGGTGCGCGAGGCGGGGGTGCGGCGGGCGGAGGAGCAGCTGGCGCTGTCCATTGCCAAGCTACGCGTGGGCTCCGCCACGCGCAGCGACTCGCTCCGCTCCATCGTGAACCTCGGCACCGCCCGCCTGCAGCTGGTGAGCGCCGGCAGCGACGTGGCGCGCACCCAGGCCGCGCTGGCCCGGAGCGTGGGCACCGAGGGCCGCGTGGCCGCGGCCGACGACTCCGCCTTCTACCGCGTGGCCGCCACCCCCGACACCGCCGCCCTCCGGACCGAGGCCCTTGCCCGCTCGCCGCGGGTGCAGGCGGCCGAGGCGCAGACCTCCGCGGCCGAGGCGTCGGTCAAGGCGGCGCGCGCGGCGTACTTCCCCACCCTTGGCCTCTCCGGCAACACCAACTGGAGCGGGAGCAGCCTCCAGGACTACAACCTGGAGCGCAACAGCTCCGTCCAGCTCGGGCTGTCGTGGCCGCTGTTCAACCGCTTCCAGCGCGAGCAGACCATCCAGACCCGCGTCTCCTCGCGCAACGCGGCGGAGGCCACGGCCCTGGATGCCCGGCGCGAGATCGCGTCGTCGCTCACCACCCAGTTCGCGGCGCTCGAGGCCGCGCGGGTGCGCATCGAGATCACCCAGGCCAGCGTCACCGCCGCCACCGAGGACCTGCGCGTGGTGAACGAGCGCTACCGGGTGGGCGCCGCCACGATCCTCGACGTGCTCACCTCCCAGGAGGCGCTCGCCACGGCGGAAGTGGACGCCGTGAACGCGCGCTTCGACTACCTCAACGCCAAGGCCCAGATCGAGGCCCTGATCGGACGCCAGCTATGAGCCACGCCATCAGCGACACCGCCGAACGGATGGCCCGCCTCCCGGTGGACGTCCCGCACGATGCGGTCATCGTCACCCGGGACCTGCAGCGGGAGTACGACATGGGCGGCGAGATCGTGCGCGCGCTCCGCGGGGTGGACCTCACCATCCGGCGCAACGAGTTCGTGGCCATCATGGGCCCCTCGGGCTCGGGCAAGTCGACGCTCATGAACATGATCGGCTGCCTCGACACCCCGTCGAAGGGCGAGTACTGGCTCAACGGCCACCGGGTCTCGGAGCTCGGCGACGACGAGCTGGCCCGCATCCGCAACAAGGAGATCGGCTTCGTCTTCCAGACCTTCAACCTGCTGCCGCGCGCCGACGCGCTCCACAACGTGGAGCTGCCGCTGGTCTACGCCGGCATCGGGAGCCGGGAGCGGCGGGACCGGGCCGTGGAGGCGCTCCGGCGGGTGGGGCTGGAGGAGCGGATGAGCCACCGGCCCAACGAGCTCTCGGGCGGCCAGCGCCAGCGCGTGGCCATCGCGCGGGCCCTCGTCAACCGGCCCAGCATCCTCCTCGCCGACGAGCCCACGGGCAACCTCGACTCGGCCACGAGCGTGGAGATCATGGCGCTCTTCGAGGAGCTGCACAGCCAGAACCAGACCATCGTGCTGGTGACGCACGAGCACGACATCGCCGCCCACGCCGACCGCCAGATCCACCTCAAGGACGGCCGGGTCGAGCAGGACTTCGCCACGCCGAGCCAGACCCACTGACCCTGACGGCGGGTCCCCCTGGGGATCGCGCCCGGAATCGAGCCATGAAGAAGACGCCCTTGGTCCTTGCCCTCGTCCTCGCCGCCGCCTGCAGCAAGCCGGAGGCGCCGCCCGCGCCGCCCTATCAGGCCCTCGCGGTGGAGCGCCGGGACATCATCGTGTCGGCCCGCGCCAACGGGTCCATCCAGCCGGACACCACGGTCGAGGTGAAGTCCAAGGCCTCGGGCGAGATCCTGGAGATGCAGGTGGAAACCGGCAGCCTGGTGCGCCGCGGCGACCTGCTCATCAAGGTGGACCCGCGCACCGCGCGCAACACCTTCGCGCAGGCGGAGGCGGAGCTCGAGGTGGCCAAGGCGCAGCTGACCAACTCCACCGCCCAGAAGCGCCGCTCGGACGAGCTGTTCGAGTCCAAGGCGCTCACCGAGACCGAGCACGAGGCGGCGCTCCTCGACTACGCCAATGCCAAGGCCGCCGTGGTGCGGGCCGAGGTGGCGCTCGAGAACGCCAAGATCCGGCTCGAGGACACCGACGTCCGCTCGCCCATCACCGGCACGGTCATCGAGAAGAGCGTCGAGCGCGGCCAGGTCATCAGCTCGCCCACCAACGACGTGGGCGGCGGCACCGTGCTGCTCCGCATGGCGGACCTGAACCTGGTGCAGGTGAAGACCCTGGTGGACGAGACCGACATCGGGAAGATCCAGCCCGGGCTCCGCGCCACCGTGCGGGTGGACGCGTACCCCAACCGGCCGTTCGAGGGCACCGTGCTCAAGATCGAGCCGCTCGCCACCACGCAGCAGAACGTCACCATGTTCCCGGTGCTGATCCGCATCCAGAACCGCGAGGGGCTGCTCAAGCCCGGCATGAACGCCGAGGTGGAGATCCACGTGGGTCGCCGCGACGGCGTGCTCGCCGTGCCCAACGCCGCGCTCCGCACCCAGCGCGACGTGGCCAGCGCCGCCGAGGTCCTCGGCGTCAGCATGCAGGAGGTCCAGCAGCAGCTGGCCCAGGGCGATGCCCAGCGCCAGGACACGAGCTCCAGCGCCGCCCGCGCCCCGGGCGCCGGGACCGACAGCGCGGCCAGGCCCGCCGGCAACACCATGTCGCTGCCCAACGGCAGCACCATCACCCTGCCGGCCGGCGTCACCGAGGCGCAGGTGCGGGCCGCCTTCCAGAAGCGCATGAACGGGGAGCAGCTGACGCCCGCCGAGCAGGCCATGATGCAGGAGGTCCGCAAGGCCATGGGCCGCGCCGGCAGCGGAGGGCGCGGCAGCCAGCCCGACACCCGCTTCGGGGGCAGCTACATCGTCTTCGTGCAGCGCGGCGGGCGGCCGGTGGCGGTCAACATCAAGACCGGTCTCACCGACCTCGACTACGCCGAGGTGACGAGCGGCCTGAGCGAGCAGGACAGCGTCCTGGTGCTGCCGAGCGCCAGCCTGGTCTCCTCGCAGAAGGAGTTCACCGACCGCATGAACCGGATGACGGGCGGCGGCGGCATCCCTGGCATGCGCCAGCAGGGCACCCAGTCCGGCCAGGCCGGCGGCGGCACCGCCCCGACCGGCAGCGCGAGGCCCTGACCCATGCTGTTCTTCGAGACCATCCGCGTGGCCCTGAGCTCCATCAAGGCCAACGCGCTCCGCTCGGTGCTCACCGCGCTCGGCATCATCATCGGCGTGGCGGCGGTGATCACCATGGTGGCGCTCGGCGCGGGCGCCCAGCGGGCCGTGGAGCAGCAGATCGAGGCCATGGGCGCCAACGTGCTGCAGGTGTTCCCCAGCTTCAACCGCATGGGCGGCGTGGCCAGCGCCAACCGGCTCGGCATCACCACCGACGACTACATCGCCCTCCGGGATGATGCGACGCTCCTCAAGGCCGTGACCCCGGAGCTCTCGGGCAACCAGCAGGTCAAGTACATCGGCACCAACATCAACACGTCCATCACCGGCGTCACCGCCAACTTCATGGACGTGAAGCGGTACAAGCTCGCCTACGGCCGCAGCTTCACGCCGGGCGAGGACGAGGGGCGGGAGCGCTACGCGGTGGTGGCGGCCGAGATCCCGCGGCTCCTGAACGCCAACCCGCAGGCCCTGATCGGGCAGACCATCGCCATCCGGGGGATCAGCTTCGAGGTGATCGGGGTGCTGCAGCCCAAGGGCGCGGCCCAGTCGTGGCAGAACCCCGACGAGATCATCTTCATCCCCCTCAACACCGCCCAGTACCGCGTCTTCGGGACCGACCGGCTCCGCTCCATTGCGGTGGAGGGGCGGGACGGGGTCCCGATCACCCAGGTGCAGGTGGACATCGAGCGGATCATGCGGCGGGAGCACAAGATCCGCCCGGGCGGCGACAACGACTTCATGATCCGCGGGTCCCAGGAGATCCTGGCCACCCAGCAGGCCACCACCCAGATCTTCACGAGCCTGCTCGCCAGCATCGCGGCGGTCTCGCTCGTGGTGGGCGGCATCGGCATCATGAACATCATGCTGGTGACCGTCACCGAGCGCACCCGCGAGATCGGGGTCCGCAAGGCGCTCGGTGCCACCAAGATCAACATCATGCTCCAGTTCCTGGTCGAGGCGCTGGTGCTCTCCATCGCGGGCGGCGCCATCGGCATCGCCCTGGGCTGGTGGGTGACCAACTACCTGGCCACCGCCAACGGGTGGAACACGCTGATCAGCCCGGAGAGCGTGGGCGTGGCCTTCTGCACCAGCGCGCTCATCGGCATCGTGTTCGGCCTGTGGCCGGC
>CAZRCT010000057.1:0-4641 GCA_964598655.1 uncultured Gemmatimonadaceae bacterium | reverse complement strand
GCCCTGGCCCTCCAGCAGGCGCCGGCCCAGGCCCCGCCCCCGTCCGTCCCCCTCCCCCGCATCGAAGCCGCCGTCGTGATCGACGGCGTCCTCGACGAGCCCGTCTGGCAGCAGGCCGCCCGGCTCGAGGGCTTCCACCAGTACCAGCCGGTGGACAGCCGCCCCGCGGAGGAGGAGACCGTGGTGCTCGCCTGGTACGCGCCCGATGCCATCCACTTCGGCATCATCGCCAGGGACCGGCAGCCGGGGAGCGTCCGCGCCACCGTCGCCGACCGCGACAACCTCGACGCCGACGACCGCGTCACCCTCTACCTCGACACCTTCAACGACCGCCGCCGCGCCTTCTTCTTCACGGTGAACCCGCTCGGCGTGCAGGAGGACGGGGTCCGGAGCGAGGGCGGCTTCACGGCCGGGAGCCTGCAGGGCGGCACCACCGACAAGAACCCGGACTTCATCTGGCAGTCGCGCGGGCAGCGCACCAGCGAGGGATACGTGGTGGAGGTCCGCATCCCCTTCAAGAGCCTCCGCTACCCGGGCGGCGCGAGCCTCATGAACTGGGGCCTGAATATCCAGCGCCGCGTCCAGCGCACCGGCTACGACGACACCTGGACGGACACCCGCCGCGCCAACGCCAGCTACCTGCTGCAGGCCGGCGAGCTCACCGGGCTCCATGACCTGCACCGCGGCATCCTCACCGAGGTGCAGCCCTTCGTCACGGCGCAGGCCAACGGCACCCGCGACGCCACCGGCTTCGACCGCGAGGCCCTGGACCCGAGCGCCGGCGTGAACCTCCGCCTGGGCCTCACCAGCAACCTGACCATCGACGCCACCTACAACCCCGACTTCAGCCAGGTCGAGTCGGACGCGAGCCAGGTGACGGCCAACGAGCGCTTCGCGCTGTTCTTCCCCGAGCGGCGGCCCTTCTTCCTCGAGGGCATCGAGCTCTTCGCCACGCCGAACCAGCTGGTCTACACGCGGCAGGTGGCCAACCCGATCGTGGGCGGCAAGGTCACGAGCAAGTTCGGGCGCCACAACCTGGCGCACCTCATCGCCATCGACGAGGTCCCGGGGCAGGACAACGCGCTCTTCACCGTGACCCGGGTGCGCCGCGACATCGGGCGCAACTCGACCGGCGGGGTCACGCTCACCACCCGGGACCAGGACGGCACCTTCAGCCGCCTCGCCGCGGGGGACGTGCGTTACGTGTTCGGGAAGCTCTACTACGTGGCGGGCCAGGTGGGCCGCAGCTGGACGCGGGCGGTGGATGGCGGGCGCATCAGCGACGGCGGGCTCTACGAGGCGGAGTTCGACCGCACCGGCCGGGGCTGGGGCTTCAACTACAAGCTGACGAGCATCGGCGAGGACTTCCGGGCCCGCGCCGGCTTCGTGCCACGCACCGGCATCACGACGCTCCGCGCCTTCAACCGGCTCTCGTTCTACGGGAAGCGCGGCGCGTTCGTGGAGCAGCTCTCGATCTTCGGCGGCCCCACCCGCCTCTGGAGCACCGCCGACTTCCCCTCCTCGCCCCTCGAGGGCGACGAGAGCACTGACCTCAACTTCAGCCTGCGCGGCGGCTGGCGGAGCACCTTTCACGCCGAGCACAACTTCGTGGACTTCCGCAACGCCGACTACGCCGGCTACCAGGTGGACCACGGCGCCGGCCTCGTGGCGTACCGCCCGCTCGACGGCGTCACCGACGGCTTTGAGTTCTCCGCCAGCGTCACCACGCCCACCTGGCGGAAGCTCAACGCCACCACCAAGGTGACGCGCGCCCGGGGCGCCATCTTCGCCGAGGGCGCCGACGGCTACGAGACCCGCGTCACCGGCAGCCTCTCGCTCCGCCCCACCGGCTCCATCCGGCTCACGGCCTCGGAGACCTGGTCCCGCATCACCCGCGACCGCAACGGCTCGGTCTTCGCGCGCACCAGCATCCCCCGCCTCAAGGCGGAGTACCAGCCCAACCGCAGCCTCTTCTTCCGGGTGGTGGGGGAGTACGTCGCCGACCGGCGCGCCCCGCTCGAGGACGTGCGCACGGGCGACGTGCTGGTGGTGAACGGCACCGCCTCGAGCCAGGCGGAGTCCAACCGGATGCGCGTGGACGTGCTCGCCTCCCTCGAGCCCTCGCCGGGCACGGTGGCCTTCTTCGGCTACGGGGCGTCGCTCACCGACGAGCGGGCCTTCCGCTTCCGCCGGGTGGAGCGGACCAGCGACGGCTTCTTCGTGAAGCTGGCCTACCAGCTCCGCTGGTAGGCCAGGTCAGGCCTCGTCCACCTGCACGACGGCGCTGCCGTCGTGCCGGTACCGGACGGTGACCACCCAGGGCTGGCAGCAGACCTGGCAGTCCTCCACGTACTCCTGCTCCTCCCCGCTGCCCGGGTCCAGCGCAACGAGGCAGACCTCGCCGCAATAGGGGCAGGTGACCTCCGCATCAAGCTGCACGACGCCGTCCCCGAGGGGGAACTCCTCGTCGAGCGGGTCGGGCTGGTCGATCACCGGTCCACCTCCCCTCGGTACCCTGCCGGCGGGCTCAGCGGTTGAGCCGCCAGAGCACGAACGTCAGCACGGCCGCGAACCCCACCCACGCGAGATAGGGAACGAAGAGCCACCCCGCGAGCGGGCGCACCTGGTGGAAGGCCAGCGTGGTGGCCAGGATCGCGCCCCAGAAGGGCACCACCTCCAGGAACGCCAGGTCGATGCGGTGCAGCCCGAAGAAGATCCAGGACCACGCCACGTTCAGCACCAGCTGCAGCCCGAAGAGCAGGAGAGCGGTCTTCACGTCCGTCGTCGTCCGCTCTTCCCACACCAGCCAGGCCGCCACGCCCATCATGGTGAACAGGAGCGTCCACACCGGCGCGAAGACCCAGTTGGGCGGGTTCCACGACGGCTTCCGGATCTGGGTGTACCACTTGTCGGGGGCGGCCAGCCCGCCGAGGGCGGCGGCGGCGTAGCAGAGGACGATCCAGCCGGCGAGCGCGAGGTAACGCATGGGATGCCACTCCGGGGCGGGGAAACAGGGACCCGGACAACGATAGCGCAGGACGGCCGCCCGCGCCTCCTTGCCGGGGACCCCCGCGCCGACGACCTTTCCGGGGCCAGTCCGGCCTACCCCCAGGGAGAATCGCAATGACCCGCAGTCGCATCACCGGGACGGGCATGGCCGTCCCGGACCGCGTCGTCACCAACGACGACCTGGCCCAGATGATGGACACGTCCGACGAGTGGATCCGCCAGCGCACCGGGATCGGGGAGCGCCACTGGATCACCGATGGCGAGACCGGGAGCGGCCTCGCCGAGAAGGCCGCCCGTCAGGCGCTCGCCGCCGCCGAGCTGCTGCCGGCCAACCTCGACGCCATCGTCTGCGCCACCTCCTCGCCGGACCACTTCATCCCCGGCAACGGCGTCTTCATCGGTCGCCAGCTCGGCATCCCGGGCGTCCCCGCCCTCGACGTGCGCCAGGCCTGCAGCGGCTTCATCTACGGCCTTGCCGTGGCCGACGCCTGGATCCGCACCGGCCTCTACCGCCGCATCCTGGTGGTGGGCACGGAACTCCAGTCCACGGGGATGGACATCAGCACCGAGGGGCGGCACGTGGCCGTGATCTTCGCCGACGGCGCCGGCGCCGTGATCCTGGAGGCCACAGAGGAGGAGGACCGGGGCTTCGAGGCCTTCGACCTGCATTCCGACGGCACCTACGCGGAGATGCTCTGGGTGGATGCGCCGGGCTCGCGGTACCGGGGGCGCATCACCCCGGAGATGCTCGCCGCCGGGCGCCACTTCCTGGTGATGGACGGCAAGGAGGTGTTCCGCCACGCCGTCACCCGCATGCCCGAGTCGGTGATGACCGTCCTCGGCAAGATCGGGAAGAGCCCGGCCGACATCACGCTGCTCCTGCCTCACCAGGCCAACCTGCGCATCAGCGAGATGGTGCAGAAGGGCCTCAAGCTCCGGGACGACCAGGTCTACAACAACATCCAGCGCTACGGCAACACCACCGCCGCCACCATCCCCATCCTGCTGCACGAGTGCGTGCAGGCCGGCCGCCTCAAGCGCGGCGACCTGGTGGTGATGACGGCGTTTGGCTCGGGCTTCAGCTGGGGGAGCGCGGCACTGCACTGGTAGCCGGGGCGCAACAGCGGTCGTAGCGGCCGGCGACCGCCGGCCGTCCCGCCGCGTCAGCGGCGGGATGGTGCCGGGGCCCCGACCGGCGCGTGAGGCACGCGCTGGCCACTGGCTGGGGGGACGTCCCCGGACACCGGGGTCCCTGCGGCGCGGCCCGGAAGCCGCGCCCGTGGTCTCACTATCGGCGGGGAAGGCCGCGACCCGAGCCTCGCCGGCCCGGCCCTTGGTGCGGCCGCTGCCCGTCGTGGCCACCCCGGCCCGGCGCACCGTGCAGCTGGCGCATCGCCTCGAACGCTTCCTGCCGCCGCACCTCGCGATACGTCTGGTACCGCTGCCACTGCTCCGGCGTCACCGCCGCCTTGAACTCCCGGTCGAACAGCTCCTGCTTCTCCGCGAGCGCCAGGTGCAGCCGCCGCATGGTGATGGACGGCGGGCCCTCGCCCGGGCCGATCTCGCCCTTGGCCACCGCGGCCATGCGCTCGCCGCGGAAGGTGCGCAGGCTGTCGCGCTGGGCCCTGGTGG
>CAZRCT010000056.1:0-24487 GCA_964598655.1 uncultured Gemmatimonadaceae bacterium | reverse complement strand
AATAGGGCTGCACCGCGAACTGGGTCTCCACCTCGCCGCCCACCACCGCGAAGCCCGGGCCGAAGGGCGCCGTGGCGCCACCGCCCAGGCCCTCCAGCGGCACCGCGCTAAAGCCCAGGAGCGGCGTGCTGTCACTGGCCGGTGCCAGCCGCACATACCGGCTCTCGGTCGTGCAGCTGCCGGCCAGGGTGCACTGCCGGATCACCAGCCGCGCCTTGTCGCCCGGATTGGGGAAGCTGCGGGCGCTGTCCACCTCCCACTCGATCAGCCCCCGGTTCTTGCGGGCCTCCGCGGTCACCGTGTCGAGGCGCCCACCGGTCCACAGCCCCTGCCACGTGATCAGCGTCTGGGTGGTGTCGGTGGTGAAACCGGTGGTGTTCTTGAAGCGGGCCAGGATCACGGGCGCTCGCCGCAGCACCTTGACCGTGTCGTCGTTGAGGGCGCCGCCCGGGGTGATCATCCGCACCGCCGAGGTGTCCACGGCCACGTTCACCGTGCCGGCGTCGGTCCCGGGCCCCGTGGCCGTCAGGGTCAGGACATTGCCGCTCGCAGCGAGGTTCAGGGTGCTGAAGGTGACGTCCAGTTCGTCCTGCGTGTGGGCAGGGAGATACACCGAGGACTGGACTGCACACCCACCGAGCTGGCCGCTCACCGAGCAGCTGAGGGAATATGTCCCGGGCGTTCCCAGGTTGTTCTTCACCACGAACGCCACCGTGAGTCCCGACGCGTGCGCCGTGGCGTTCAGGCTGCCGCCATCCGGGGTCACCGTGACGGCAGGCGGGAGGAGAGTCGGATGACCGGCAACAGGGGGCGGCGGGGCCGACGCCGGCCTTCTGGGTCCCACGTCGCCGAGCCCGCTCAGGAGGGCAGCCAACAGCAGGGCGAGGCGGAGAGTGTATGGGGTCCACAGCACGGCGGGCTCCGGAGGTTGGGATGATCATCATCCTTACACGCTCCGTGCCAGTTTGGGCCGCGTGGTCTGACAACGACTTAGCCGCCACCCGTCCCCACTCGTCTCAATTCGTCTCAAGGAATCTCAATCCGTCTCATCCCGTCTCACGGCGTCTCACGCCCGCGATGGCGCGTGTCCCCGCAGGCCCTCGTCACGCCGGATCGCCCGAGGATTGAGCCCGCATTCCCGCAGCCGACGGTACAGGGTCGCCCTGCTCCAGCCGAGTTCCGCCGCAGCCGATAGCGGGTCCCCCAGGTGTTTGCGCAGGACGCGCTCAAGGCGCACCGCAAAGTCCTCCGTGACCAGCACGGGCGCGTCCCCGACCGAACGGGGGCGCGGGCCACGTGGGGGCACCTGTGCCAGCGACTCCGCCATCGTCTGCCCGGAAATGAGTCCCGTGGATTGAAGGATCACGGCACGCGCAATGGCGTTCTGGAGTTCCCTGACATTCCCGCGCCAGGCATGCCGGAGGAGTGGAGCCGATGCCGACGCGGCCAATCCCCGTCCCATGCGAGCGGCGAAGTACTCCGCCAACGCAACGATCTCTTCCCTCCGCTCGGCCAGCGAAGGCAGGTCGATGCGAGCTCTCGCAAGCCGGTGGTACAGATCGTCACGGAAGCGCCCATCCTCGACTCGAGGCGAGATGTCCGGGTGAGCGGCCGTAATCAGTTGGATATCCACCGGCCGGCGCCTGGTCGAGCCGTAGCGAATGACCTCCTTGGTTTCGGTCACGCGAAGCAAGGCAACTTGCCCCTCAAGCGGCAGACTCTCGACCTCGTCGAGAAAGAATGTCCCGCGGTCCGCCGCCTCGATCATGCCCGGCACTTCCCGGCAACTCGAGGTGTAGGCGTCCTTGGCGTGGCCGAACAGCTCGACACCCACCCGGTCCGGTGTGTACTGGCCGCAATTGAAGCCAACGAGCGGGCCAGCGCGCCGGCTCCACAGATGAACGGCTCGTGCGAGATGGTCCTTCCCGCATCCCGTCGGCCCCACGAGGAGCGGCGAGAGGCCTTCCAGGGCGCATCGCCAGGCCATGTGCAGCGCCGCCAGCATCCGCGGAGAATGGGCGATGATGCCGGCGACCTGCAGTGCACTGCGGAACGCGGCCTCCGCCTCGAGTCCTTGCTTCACGAGAATCAGGGGATGACTCATCGAGACTCATCCTTCGGCAGGTGGGGAGAAGTGAGGCGGGCGGCATCCTCATCACTGCGGATGATCCGCGGTGTGATGAAGAGGTAGAGTTCCGTCTGTGAGGACGTCCGGCCCTGGCTCCCGAAGAGCCCGCCCACGACCGGAAGCCCGGAGAGCAGCGGCACGCCAGAGCGCGTCTGGTCACGCTGTTCATCGGTGAGCCCGCCCAGCATGATCGTCTGCCCGTCCTTCACCAGCAGTTCGGTGACGGCCTCCCGGGTCGAGATCACCGGCGCGTCAAAGGCCACCTCGTTGGTGGCGGCGTTGATCTCCTGCTGCAGGAGCAGGGCGACATAGCCGTCAGGATTGATGGTGGGAAGCACGCGCAGGCGCGTCCCGACGTCGCGGTACTGCACCACGCGGTCCTGGTTGTTGTTGTCCGTGGGCAGGAGCCGGCTCACCTGCACAAAGGGCCGCTGGCTTCCCACCAGAAAGCTCGCCTCGCGCCCGTTCGAGGCGAGGAGTACGGGCCGGGACACGATCCGCACATCCCCCCGGCTCTCGGAGGCGGAGAGCGTCGCGTCAATATTGGCCTTCCCCAGGTTGAGCAGCCGCAGCACCAGGTCCCCGACCCCTCCCCCACGAGTCTGGCCGCCGATCGAGCCATCGGCGTCCCCGCTGATCCCCTGCTGGGGCACGAAGATCGACGTCCCGAGCGAGAAATCCCGCGTCCGCCGCGCCTCGACAATAAGCACCTCGATCAGCACCTGCAGGGGACGGATGTCCAGTTGCTGGACGGCCTGTTCGATCAGGTCATAGTCCGCCCGGCCGGCCCGGATCAGGAGCGAGTTCGTCAACTCGTCCGGCACGATGGTGATTGGCCCGGCGAGCGCGTTGCTACCGGCGGCCGGGGACGGCGCACCGCCGGGTGCCGGCGCAGCCCGGCGGAGCTCATCCGAGAGCGTGCCATTGGCGAAGCCCGGCCGCCCGCTGAACTCCCCGCTGCCGCCGTAGAGCAGGTTCACGGTGCTTGCCACCGTGGTGGCCTTGGCGTGGCGCAACCGAAGGACGAACAGCTGCACCGGTACCACGCCCCCGGGCACACCCCCTCCCGCCTCGGCCCGCGGCGGCGCCGGCCCCAGCCGGATGTAGGCCGAGTCCTCCTGATAGAGGAGTCCCTGCCCCTCGATCAGGCCCCGGAGCAGGACGGCGATCATCGGCCTCGGCACGGGGGCCGGGGTCTCCAGCGAGACGCGCAGGCCCGGCAACCCGCCCGAGAGGACCGGCTTCGGCAGGTAACGGCCGAGGGACTGGACCACCGCCCGGAGATCCGCGTCCACGAACCGCACCGACACGCTGTCGGCGCGCTCCTCGACAGGAGCGCCCTGGGCGCTTCCGGGCGCAGTGAGGCCTGCACTGGTGAGGAGCCCGACGAGCACGAGCAGCGGCCGGGCCCTCGAATGGATCAAGGCCATGGATTCCTCACCTCGAGACGCCAGGTGGTGTCCTGTCCGGCGATGGTGACGTGGGTGGACTCGATCCGGGTGATGTGAAAGCCATTCAGCTGGGCCCCTACGCCGAGACTCGCGGCTTGCTCCGTGCCCGGGATCCCCTCGATGAGCGCAAGCGGATGCCGGTCCCACACGATCCCGGTGAGCACCAGACGGGGCCGCTCCACGACGGGCACCGGAGGCGGCGGAGGCGGTGGCGTCTCGCCCCAGCGCACGGCGGGCAGTGTGCCCCCGAAGCGGAACGGAGTGCGGACACGGGCCACCGCGACCAGCGGGGGCGCCGCGCGCGACGGGCGCGTCGGAGCAGACTGTTGCGGTCGTCGATCGGAGGTGGTGTCTTGGACCCCCGTGGTCGTCAGCGCAGCTCCGGAGGCCGTCGCAGAGATCGCGAAGCCGGCAACCATCACGATCGGCATCAGCACCTTGCGCATCATCGCCCCTCCCCCGGCAGGTACCACCCCACCACGTCCAGTTCTACCTGCAGTCGTTCGGGCGCGTCCGGGCTCGCGCCTGCCTCAAGTGGCCGGACGCTGATCGCCTCGGGGACCAGCAGGACGAGCTGCCGCTCGAGCGCGGCCAGCAGCTCCGCGACTCCCAGAAAATCGGTCTCCAGCACCGCTCGGCCCCGCACCCGACGCAGACGTCCAGCGGCGACCGTGTCTGGCTGTCCTTCGAGTCGCAGCAGCTGTCCGTGGTGCTGGCTGGACAGGAGGCTGAGCCGGCTCGAGAGGTCCGCCAGCGCAGCCGCCTCCGTCTCCCCTTCCAGCAGCCGTGGGGCCAGGCTTACGACGGCGGCACGCAGCACCTTCGCCGAATCCTCGAACGCGGGCAGCGCCGTGATGGCCGCCTCCACCTCGTGAACGAGGCGGCGTTCGCTCTCCACTCGCCCCCGAAGGCTGGCCACGGCCGCCAGGGCCGGTGGCGCCACCTTGAGCGCCAGTGCGAGCCCCACGGTGGCAGCAAGCGCCAGCAGCATGCGACGCTCGGCGGCCGTGACCGTCATGGTGCCCTGAGCCTGAGCGCGGCCACATAGCGATCCAGCAGGCCCACAGGTCCCGGCTCCCGAATCGCGGGGCGCGGCAACGTGACCGCCCCCACGGCACCGAGCCGGTCGAGCAGCCGAGCCACCTCGGGCGTCTGCCCCTCCAGTTCCCCATGTCCGTCGCGCCTGAGCGTGAAGCGATCGAGCCGTCCCTCGACCGGCAGCGCTTGGGTGAGCACCGCCAGCCGCATCCCGAGGTCGCCGCGATGCGCCTCGGCGTCGATCAGGGCCGCGAGCATGATCTCGACGCCCGCCGCTTCCCGACGCACCCGCGCGAGCGCCGCACGGGGGGCTTCGAGGCGTGCCAGCTCCCGGCCGAGTCGCCGGTCTTCCCATGCGAGCCACCCCAGGCCCACGGCGCCGCCACTCCCGAGCACGAGGGCCAGACCAAGGACCCCTCGCCCCCATCGGCGCACCCACGCCTGCCGCCGGCGCGCCCGTTCTTCGAGAGGAAGGAGCGAGAGGGTGGACGGTGCCGGCTCGGCGGCCACGATGTCCTCCACCCGGCGGTCGATGCCTTCGGCCGCCGCGAGCAGCGCGCCGAGCGTCGTGGCCTCGGCGGCCACGAGGTGCGCCCGGCCACCCGGCCGGTCCTCCCACGTACCGGCGGTCCGGAGCGGATGACCATTCTGGCGGAAGTACCGTGCCGCGTTGTGGGCCACGAGCCGGGTGAGCTCGCGGGCGGAGACGGCCGGGAGATCAGCGAGCGCGCGATGCTGCACCAGCGGGGGCTCGAGCCGGAAACGGAGTCGGCGCGGGATCCCGCCCGGCACGTCCGCCGCCAGTGCCTGAAGCACGGGCCCCAGCTCGTCGAGCGGCACGGCCGGCACCTCCGCCTGCCACTGCACCCGCGAGCCGCGGGACACGGTGGCACGGAAGAGCGTCGGGCCCAGGGCGAGTTCGAGCAGCGGGGTGCGGAGGAAGTGCCGCATCACTCCACCTCGCGGGCCACAACGGCCAGCCGGTCTCCGGCCCACACCACCGTCGCGGTCACGCGCGCAACGAGCAGGGAGGCCCCGACGTGCCCCACCGCGCGGCTCACAAACACGCGGCTCTCGACGATGGTGCTGGCCACGAACTCCGGGTAGCGGGCGAGGACACGCTGGCGCGTGCGGGGCGGGAGTGCTGCCAGGGCATCATCGAGATTGGCGAACGGGCGACTCGTGCGGCGGCGGACCAGGAGGTCCGCGCCCTCAGCGTCCATCCCCGGGAGTCCAAGCAGGACCGTCGGGCTCGCCACGTTGAGGTTGAGGAAACCCGCCCCGCGGACCGTCAGCACGGCGTCGAGCCCCGCCACCCGCGCGCTGTCCCACCCGTGGTGCAGCACCAACGCCGCCAGCGCCGGAAGCGGCCGGGCCGCATGGAGGCGCTCGACCGCCGCGCTGTCCTGGAGCACCGCGTGCAGGGCCGCTGGGGAGGCGAGGTTCACCTGGAGCCGCGCCGCCGGGTCCTCGAGCTGGAGCCGGCACCAGCGCCGGTCCCCGAGGTCCACGCTGTCGAGTCCGCGCGTGAGCCGATCCGCGAGCGGCCCCGGATGCGTCACGGCCCACCGCCGCTGGATTTCCAGGCAAGCCTCCGCCGCCCACCCGGCCTGGATGAACTCAATCCGGTTCCGCGACGCACCCACCCCGGTGCGGACGCCCGCCAGCGCCACGCTGGCCACCCCGGCGAGCGCTACCAGCAACCACAGCGTGACGAGCAGTGCCGCGCCTCGGCGATTCATCAGCCACGATCCCGGATGAGGTAGAGCATGGTGTCCACCACCGCGCGCTCCTGCTGCCGGTGCGCCACCCGGAGCCGCACCGCCAGCGGCGCGCTGAGCGGGGACTGCCAGGTCTGGACCCACTGGGTCGTGGCACCGGGTTCGAGCAGGTAATCGAACTCCAGCCGCTCCACCCCGTCGGCGAGGACCACGGGGTGCGGGCCACCCAGGACGCCCACCAGCTCCCGGTTTTCGAGATGGAACTCCACCCGCCGGCGTTCGAGCCAGCCCTCCGCCACCGGCACCCAGGCGACGAAGCTCAACGCATCCGGGCGGCCGTCGAACGCACCGTCCTCGCCACTGGTATCCAGCGACCCGAGCGTCAGCCGGAGCCACCGCTCGCCTTGGTGGCGCCGCTCCGTGGCGGCACGCGCGTCGCGGAGGACGCGCGCCGAACGCATCGTGACCTCGAGGAGGCGATGGACCAGGAGTACCACGACCCCGGTGAGCACGAGGGCCACCAGCACCTCGATGAGCGTGAAGCCCTTCCGGCGGCCGGCCCTCATGGGAGCCAGCTCGCCGGGGCGCGCGCAACCACGGTGACGAGCAGGGACGAGGCCAGGCTCTCCGCCGGGAAGACCGCCAGCCGATACAGACCGGCCTCCGGCCGCGTGACCTCGACAACGAACTCGCCGAGGGGGTGCCGCCCGAGACGCTGGTCGAGCTCGCGAGCCGAGAGCAGCGTGGCCGCGGCCAGGACGCGGTCGGCCGCCGCGTACCGGCGCTCCTCGCCCGCGGCCGCCGCCTCGGCCTGCAGCGCCTCCCGCAGGAGTGCCACCACGGCCAGCCCCGCCCCGCCGAGGAGGGCCACGGCCACCAACACCTCCAGCAGGGCGATGCCGGCGCGGCCACGCACGAGCCTAGGGGGCATGGGTGCCTTCGGGGTGAGGGAGCCGGGGTGCTTCGAGCACGCGTCCATCGGGCAGCACCCGGAGCCACGCCGAATCGGTGCGGAGCGCCACGACCCGCCGCTCGCTCACTGCCCGGCGCATCGCGCGACGCAGTTCGGCGGCCGCGGGATCAACGGGCGCGCGGGCCGCCGCCAGCGAGAGGAACCCGGCTGACGCCAGCAGGCCGAGGAGCACGAGCGTCACGAGGAGCTCCACCAGCGTGACTCCGCGTTGCCGCGCGCACGCCGACATCACGCCACCGGCCGCAGGCTGTAGACGGCCTGCAGGAGGGCCAGCGCCACGAAGGCCACGAGGCCCGCGATGACCAGCACGAGCAACGGTTCAATCAGACTCACGAGCGTCCGCAACGTGGCCTCCGCCTCGCGGGCGGCCAGCTCGGCGGCGCGCTCGCTCATGGCGGCGAGGTGGCCGGTGCCTTCGCCCACCGCGATGAGCTGCAGCACCGCGATCGGCAACGCCCCCTCGGCCTCGAGCGCCGGCGTCAGGCCCTCGCCGCGCGCCACCCGGCCTTGGGTACGCTCGAGCCGGGCAGCGATGGTGACTTCCCCGCTCGCCTCCCGGGCCGCGGCTAGCGCGGTGAGCATTGGGGCCCCGGTGCCGAGCAGGGCCCCAAGCGCCTGGGTGGCTCGCGCGGCCGCGAATCCATGCCGGATCGAACCGGCAAGAGGGGCGCGGAGCAGGGCCTCGGACAGCTGCGCCGCGCCGCGAGGCGACTGCGCCCAGCGGACAGCCAGGACGACGAGCGCGGTCAGTGCCCCGACAAGCACCAGACCGTGCGCTCGTACCAAGGCGGACGCGGCGAGGAGGAGCCGGGTGGTCGGCGGCAGCGCGGTCCCGAGGTCGGCCAAGATCTCGGCGAACCGTGGCACGATGAGACCCGCGATGACAGCCACGGAACCGAGCCCGGCGAGCAGGAGCACCGCGGGGTACGCCAGCGCCTGCCGGATGCGCCCCCGGAGTTCCTCCCGCCGCTCAAGGGCGCGGGCCAGCGCCTCGAGGGCCTCCCCGAGGCAACTCCCCCGCTCCCCGGCCCGCAGCAGGCCGAGCTCCGGCGCACGGAGCGGGACACCCCCGTCCGTCAGCGCCACGCTCAGCGGCCGCCCCTCGGCCAGCAGCCGCCGCGCGTCCTCGAGCGCCACCCGCAGGGGCGGCGCGAGGGGCAACCGGCCCGTCGTGGCCAGCGCCCGCTCCACGGGGACCCCGACGCCCACCAGCGTCGCGACACTCCGGACCGCCGCCACGAGATCGCGCGGGGGAATGCGCTGCTGGCCTGGCATCCAGGCCCGCGCGGGAGCGAGCGCTATGGGGACCAGCCCCTGCGCCAGGAGGCGGTCATCCGCCTCCGCCACGCTCGCCGCGCCGAGGATTCCGGTCCGGATCTGGCCCTCGCGGGTGGCCGCCCGATACGCGTAGCGGCTCATGGCGCCGAGTCGCTCCACGACGTCACGTCGGCGGCTTCGCCGAGGCCCCCGGGCGCGCCGTCCTTGCCGAGCGTCGAGAGATCGTACGACTCCGGGTGGTTGGTCCCGGGACTGGCGTAGAGGTAGGGGCGGCGCCAGGGGTCGTTTGGTACGCCGCGCTGCAGGTAGGGCCCGCGCCAGCCCGGACAGCTCCCGCCCGCCGGCGCCGCCTGGAGGGCCACGAGGCCCTCGCCGGTGGTGGGATAGCTGCCGCAATGCAGGTAGTAGGTGTCGAGGGCCAGGCCCAGGGACTCGATCTGGGCGCGTGCCGCCGTGGACTTGGCGTCACCGACGTTCCGGAAGACCATCGGAGTCACCACGCCGGCGAGGATGGCAATGATGGTGATGGCCACGAGCAGCTCCAGCAGCGTGAACCCCGCCCTAGTCCCCGGCGACACGGAGCACCTCCTCGATCGTGGTGAGCCCGGCCTCGACCTTCTGCCACCCGTCGGTCCGGAGCGTCGTGAGCCCATCCTCCAGCGCAATCGCGCGCAGCCGCGCCGGGTCCGCCCCGCGGCTCAGGGCCTCCTTGAAGCTGTCGGTCACCACCAGGAGCTCGAAGATCCCGGTGCGCCCCCGGAAGCCGGTCTGCCGGCACGCGCTGCACCCGGCACCACGCTCGAGCGTCACCCGACCCACCGGTCGCCCGGTCAGGAGCGCCACCGCCGCCGGGTCCGGCGCGTAGCGCACCCGGCATTCGGCGCAGATGCGGCGCACCAGCCGCTGGGCGAGCACGGCCTCGACGGTGGCGGCCACCATGTAGGGCTCGACGCCGAGATCGGTGAGCCGCGGAATCGCGGAAAGCGCGTCGTTGGTGTGGAGCGTCGAGAGCACGAGGTGGCCGGTCATCGCGGCCTGGACCGCGATGCCGGCCGTCTCGCCGTCCCGCATCTCGCCCACCATCAGCACATCGGGGTCCTGCCGGAGGATGCTCCGCAGGGCCTCGGCGAAGGCGAGGTGGCCCTTCCGATTGACGGGCACCTGTGTGACCCCTTCCAGGTGGTACTCGATCGGCTCTTCGACCGTCACGATCTTCTCGGCCGCGCGGTCGCGAAGGCCCAAGGCGGCGTACAGCGTGGTGGTCTTGCCGGAGCCGGTGGGACCGGTCGCGAGCAGGATCCCGTGAGGGCGCTGGGCGAGCTGGGTGAAGCGGGTGAGGAGGGCGGGCGACATGCCGAGGGCGCCGAGTTCGGCGGGGCGGCCGGCATGATCGAGCAGGCGCAGCACCACCGACTCGCCATGGAGCGTCGGGAGGGTCGAGACCCGGAGGTCGAGCTCCCGCGCCTCGAGCCGCACCCGGATGCGGCCGTCCTGGGGCTGGCGCCGCTCCGCGATGTCCAGCTCGGCCAGCAGCTTGATGCGGGAGACGATGGCCGCCTGCATGGTGGCCGGCGGGCCGGGCAGCTCGCTCAGGACCCCGTCGATCCGCAGGCGGACGCGCAGGCCGTCACGGGCCGCTTCGAGATGGACATCACTCGCTCGGGCCTCGTGCGCTTCACGGAGGAGCAGGTTCACGAAACGGACGACCGGCGCCTGGTTGGCGAGGTCTCGCAGGTCGGTGAGGGTCTCGTCCGCCCCATCCGAGCCGGGCGTGCCGCGGGCATCAAGGTCTCGAACGAGGGTGGTCAGGGACTCGCTCGCGGCAAAGGCCAGCCGGATGGCATCCAGGAGGGCGTCCGGCTCCATCGCCACCAGCTCCAGGGGACGGCCGTAGCTCTGCCGCAGGTCCTCGAGCGCATCGGGATTGGGCTCCCCCGCCACCGCCACGCGCAGGACCTCCGCCCCGAGTTCCAGGGGGAGGAGCCGGTAGTACTCGAGATACTCGCGCTTGAAGTCCGTCGCGACGGCGAGGCTGGTCGGCACGCACGCCTTTGGGGAGGTCGTGCTCCCTTCAGGCATCCCGCGTGCCACGCGGTGGGGCAGAGGCAAGTGCTTCGCCAGCAACCACATGACGACAATGTTCCGGCGGGTGAGGCGTCCAGACTGGACGGGGGTGGACGTCCAGTGGCGTCCAGTTGGACGCCTGCCACTCACGTCGGCGTGGGGCCTTCTTCCTTCAGGTGCTTGTTCAGCGTGGTGGGGGAGATCCCGAGATTTCGGGCCGCCTGACGCTTGTTGCCGCCTGCCGCTCTCACGGCGGCGTGGGCGCTCTCGGTGGGTGGAGCAGCCGCGGGGGTCGGCCGTGTAAAGAGGTCCAGGTCCGGCAGGTCCGAGACCTCCGCTTCGCGCTCCTCGGAGAGCTGCGTCGCCACCGCAAGCATCGCGTGTTCGAGCTGGCGGAGGTTCCCGGGCCAAGGGTAGTCCTGGAGTTCACGCCGGAGACCGGGGCTGAGACGCGGCACGAAGGCCTTCCCGACGCGATCGAGACACCGCGCCAGATAGTACAGTGCCATCGGCAGGATCGCCTCAGGCGCTTCCCGCAACGCGGGCACCCGGATGTGGCAGAGACCGAGCCGGTTCAGCAGGTCCATGGGGAGGCCGGCTTCCTTGTGCAGTGCGTGGGGAGGCAGGTTGGTGGCAAAGATCATCTTGGCATCCACAATTGCCGGGCGGGAGCCGCCGAGCGGCTGGACAGGGCGGCCGTCGCAGATATCGAGGAAGAGCCCGAGCTGCTCCTCGTGGGCGCGGTGGAACTCGTCCAGGAGGCAGGTGCCCTGGTGCGCTCTCTCGAGGAGACCTTTTCGGCTCCCCACCGCCCCCGTGAACGCGCCAGGAACATGCCCGCGCACTTCGTCCTCGGTGAGGTGCGACCGGATACCAAGCGACAATCTGACGAATGGCCCCCCGCGGCCGGCGGCGGTGTGAAGCCCCTCCGCGACCAGCGACTTGCCCGCTCCCGTTTCCCCGGTGAGCAGGACGGGCACTCGCGGGTGGGCGAACCTGTGCATCTGGGCTCGCAGTCGGTGGGCCGCTTCAGAGCCTCCGCTCAGTAACGGATGATCCACCGCCGCCTCCTGACGAGTCGTTGGGGTTGGAGCACGCCCGCGTCTCCTCGCGGAGCGCACCGGGGCACCCGGGTCACTCGGAGGAGCGAAGGCCTGACAACGAATTGGGGTGATGATGCGGACGTACGGTGCGAATGGCCCGCCAAGATAGGGACGGGTCCGCTGCAGCGCGACTCGTACTAATACTAGGACGACTTCCGGCCACCCCAGAGTGACAGGCAAAAGGTTGGCCCGTGCCAATATCACTTTGACCGGTCATTCTTGGGTCACATCCTGGTCATTCTCATCGGATAGCCCGACAACCACCATCGGTTAGGCTCCTCGGCCGCAAACGACGCCGCCGCCCCAGTCCCCCGGAGCGGCGGCATCACTGCGTCCCTGCACCAGCCTCAGGCGTCGGTCCCCGTCCCCGGGCCGCCGGCCGGGGGCGCACCCGCCGAGTCCCCCGCCCCGTCCGCCTTGGCCTTGCTGCTGCCCGGCCACGGCACGTTCCGGACCGTCGCCCACTCCGCCAGCGTGGCCGGATCATCCCGGAAGTGATGCCGCATCAGCCCGTCCAGCCGCCGGAGCGTGGTGAGCGCCTGCTTGGTGGCCGTATCCAGCTGGTCGGTGGCGCCGACGCGCGTGCGCCGGCCGTCCGTCACCGCCTCGGGGAGCGCCGCGTACTCGTCGAGCTGCGCCTCCAGCAGCGCCGGCAGCCCCGGGTCCATCCCGAACTCGAGCAGCCGCGCCTCCGACGCCCGCGTCGCCTGCAGGATCGACCGGCCCTGCGCCAGGAACCGCTCCTTGGCCCGGGTCAGCGCGTACGTCATCCGGAACTCGAGCGCCCTAGACGGCTGATCGGCGAACGCGTCCGCCGCGATGAAGCCGAGCGGCTGGATGATGAAGAACCAGATGTACCGCCGCAGCTCCTCCTCCCGGGTCACCGCCTTCTTGCTCCGCACCTGGCCGTCCCCCTGCGCCTGGCCCAGCGCACGCATGGCGTCCACCTTGGCGAGCAGCGCCGCCGCCGCCGACCGGATGCCGGCGGGCAGCCCCGGGCGGGCCGCAATGAAGCCCTTCACGCCCAGGATGACCCTGATGATCACCTGCACGACCGTAGTCATACGGGTACTCCTTTCCCCGCGGATCGAGATCGAGGACGGACGTCATGCGCCCGCACCCTCCAGCGCACGCACGACCGCGATGCGTGACGCCAAAAAGCCTTACGGGCAATCCTCGTGCCATTTCCGGCCCGGTGCATTGGGCAAAGGACTTGCGCGGCGGACTAGACTATGGGCCGCAACGTGTTAGGCGACGGGTGCGGGCCGGGAATGGGCGCCGCTCGCGCCCGCGCCGGCTCGCAAATTTTCGTCCGAAACGGAGCGTCCGAGAGGAATCCGGGGTGGGAACGTGGACCTGACGGGGTCGGAGCGGCCCCCGGCATGCGCATTTCTTCGGGGAAATGCCGAAGATTGGTGCCAGCCGCGTGGTCGAGATGGGTGTGCGTGCGTGGTGACGAGTGGTGAGGATGGTACGGGGGGCGCAGGATTGGCAGGAGGCGCCGGCACGGCGCAGCGCGGGAGCACGCCGCACGGACTCCGGTACGCCGCGCGCAGACGCTGGTGCACCGTGCGCCCCTGCCCAGGCACGGCGCGCAGGGGCCGGGGCACGCCGCGCAGGCGCTCGCGCACGCCGTGCAAGTGCTCGCGCACGGGGCGCAAGCGGCCGCGCACACCGTGCAAGCGCCCGTGCCAGCCGGGCAGGCACCCGCGCCCGCCGCGCAAGCCTCCGCGCACGGCGCGCGAGGGCCGCACCGCGGTGCGCGAGCGGTGCAGCGGCCAGCTCGGGCGGCGTCGCCGGTCCCTCAAGCGGCGTAGCTGCGCGCTCGAGCGGCGTAGCTGACCGCTAGAGTGACGTAGCCCCTCGCTCGAGTGGCGTAGCCCCTCGCTCTAGTGGTGTCGGCCCTCGCTCAAGTGCCGTCGCTGACCGGAAAAGTGGTGTAGCTGATCCCAGAAATGGCGTAGCGGATCACTGAAGTGGTGGAGCTCATCCCTGAAGTGGCGTAGCGGATCGCTGAGGTGGCGTAGCGGATTGCTCAAGTGCCGTAGCTGATCGCTCAAGTGCCGTAGCTGATCGCTCGAGTGGTGTAGCTCCTCGCTCGGGCGGTGTCGGGCGAGGCTCTGGCGCCGTCCCGGCCCCCTGAGCCACCGTAGCGCTGTGGAAAAGTGGCGTAGGATATCGCTCGAGTGCCGTACCTATAAGGAAAAGCGCCGCAGCCGGGCCGCCGGCCGGTCACGGGGCCCCCGCCCCGCTTGCCTGGCGCGTCTCGGCCATCGGCGTGGCCGGTGCCGGCCTCCTAGTCCCCGCCCCCATCCCCACCGCCCCCGTCGCCCCCGCCGTCGCAGCTGCCGCTGTCCGCGTTCCCGTCCCCACCGCCGTCTCCAGCACAGTCCGCGTCGCGGCTGGCCGAGCCGCTGTCGGATCCGCTCCAGCCGCCGTCGCTGGCGCTGCTGCTGGCCGCCCCGTCGCCGGGTCGCCGGCTGCGGCGCCGGAGCGCTCGGCCGAGCAGGATCACCGCAACGGCGATCGCCATCATGATGGGCAGGCTCATGCCACGGTCCTCGGGCGCGCTGGCGGAAGGGAGCAACTGGTGCCTGATTTCATCCCCCAAGCTGCGCCGTCCCCGCATCCCCGGCAACCACGGCCCCCCGCATGCGCCTCCGCCTCGCCCCGCTCCTCCTCCTCTCCCTGGCCCTGGGCTGCGGCGGCGTGAGCACCCGCACCAGCGCCCCCACCGAGGAGGAGTTCCGCGCCCTGCTCACCCGGGGCAGCGGCTCCAACTACGTCGTCACCGACACCCGGAGCGGCGACCCGCGGCTGCAGCCCCGCCTCCTCCCCTTCCCCGTGAGCACGGTGCGCGGCCGCGTCATCAGCGCCATCCTGACGCTCCCGCGCTGGGAAGTGCACGACTCGAGCGGCCCCGTCATCTGGGCCGTCCGCACCACCCGCCTCTGGCGCTTCAAGGACGACATCTTTGTCCTCGTCGAGCCACAGGGCGACGCGAGCGTCGTCCTCGCGCGGAGCGCCAGCCGCGTCGGCAAGGGCGACCTGGGCCAGAATCGCCGCAACCTTCATGAACTCTGGCGCGCCCTCGAGCGCTCCCAGCCCGGCGCCGGCGCGGCTACTTTCGGGAAGCCGTGACCCGACTTCCCGAACGCCAGAGAACCATGAACAAGCCGCTCCTCGCAACGCTCGCCCTCGGTGCCCTGCCGCTTTCCCTCGCCGCACAGGGCCCGCGCCTCACCTCCGCCCTCATTGATACGGCGGGCAACCGGATCGGCCAGGTCACCGCCTCCGAGGACGCGGGCGGCGCGCTGCTGCAGGTGCTGGTGAGCGGCCTCACGCCCGGCCAGCACGGCATGCACCTCCACGCCGGCGCCAAGTGCGAGCCGCCCGCCTTCACCACCGCGCAGGGCCACTTCAACCCCACCGGGAAGAAGCACGGCCACAAGAACCCCGAGGGCGCCCACGTCGGCGACCTCCCCAACCTCACCGTCATGGCCGACGGCACGGGCCGCGCGCAGCTCCACGTGGACGGCTGGCTCCTCCGCGCCGGCGAGAAGAGCGTCGGCGCGCCCGGCACCGCCCTCGTGATCCACGCCGGCCCCGACGACGACGCCACCGATCCCTCCGGCAACAGCGGCGCCCGCATCGCCTGCGCCGTCATCTCGGTGGCCCCGGCGGAGTGACCGCCGCCCCCGCGCCACCATGACCGACGCCCGCGTGAAGCCGGCAGTCCCCCGCGCGGCGTCGGCGGTCGTGGCGCTCGTCTTCCTGCTCCACCTGCTCCCCCGCCCCGGCTTCGGCTTCCATCGCGACACCCTGCTCTACCTCGCGATGGGCGATCACCTCGACCTCTTCCGCATGCAGTTCCCGCCGATGATCGCCCTGCTGGCGCGCATCGCGGACGTGGTGCCGGGCTCGCTGCTCTTCGGCACGCGGCTCCTGCCGGCGCTGGCGCTCGCCGCCCTCATGGCCCTCGGCATGGCCATGGCGTTCCGGATGGGCTGCGGGCCGCGCGCGCGGCTCCTCGTGGCCGTGGCGCTGGCCGCGAGCCCCATGATGGAAGGCGCCGGGGCCCTCTTCCAGCCCGTGATCTTCGAGCTCCTCTGGTGGGCGCTCGCCGCCTACGCGCTCACCGTGCTCCTCGACGGCGGCGGGCCGCGCTGGTGGCTGGTCCTGGGCCTCGCCATGGGGCTGGGCGGGCTCACCAAGTTCTCCGCGGCAGTGTTCGGCATTGCGATGGCGGTGGCGGTGCTGCTCTCGCCGCTCCGCTCCGCGCTCCGCACCCGCTGGCCGTGGCTCGCAGTGCTCCTCGGGGCCCTGGTGGCGCTCCCCTCGGTGACGGGACAGGTGGCGCACGGGTGGCCCTTCTTCGCGCAGCTCGCCGTGCTCCGCGAGGGACAGCTGGAGCGGGTGTCGCCGCTCCGCTTCCTGGCCGAGCAGGCGCTCCTGACCGGTGCGGGGCTGCTGGTGGTCCTGCCCGGGCTGGCGGCGCTGCTGCTGCAGCCCGCGCTGGCGCGCTTCCGCCCACTCGCCTTCTACGCGCTCACGGCCTGCGCCATCCTCCTGGTCACCGGCGGCAAGGCGTACTACCTGGCGCCGGTGCACCTGCCGCTGTTCGCGGCCGGCGCCGTGTCCATCGCGAGCCTGCTCCGCGAAAGGGCCGTCGCCCGCGGCGCCCTCCTCGTGGTGATGGCCGCCGGCGGGATCGCCTTCCTGCCCATCGTCCTCCCGCTCTGGCCCCCGCCCACCATCGCCGCCTACGCCGGGCGCCTCGGCGTGAGCCGCGCCACCGAGACCAACGTCGGCACCCAGCTCCCGCTCCCCCAGGACCTGGCCGACATGACCGGCTGGCGCGAGCAGGTGGCCGAGGTGGCGAAGGTCTTCCACGCCCTGCCCGCCGCGACGCAGGCGCGGACCGTCATCGTGGCGGGGAATTACGGTCGCGCGGGCGCACTCGCCGTCTATCACGGGGAGTTCGGCCTCCCCTACCCCGCCAGCCGGAGCGGCGACTTCTGGGCCTGGGGCCCGGGGCAGGACGATCCCGAGGTGGTGATCATCGTGGGCGGCACGGTGGAGGACCTGCGGGCCATCTTCGCCGACGTGCGTGAGGCCGGCCGGAGCACCAACGCCTGGGGGGTCGAGGAGGAGCAGGACGTCCCGATCCACGTCTGCCGCGGCGCGCGCGTCCCGCTCGGCCAGCTCTGGCGGCGGCTCGGCCCCGAGTGGGGATGAGCACCACCCGACGCCTGCCCGCCCAGGCCGGCGGGGCGATCGTCCCGCCTCCCGGCCCCGCGGACGAAGCTTGAACATCCCTCCGCGCGCCCGGGCGCCGTGGTAGATTTGCGCCTCGACCGCACGCCGCTCAGCACCGCCGGATCCCGGGACCGACCTGCCGCATGACCGACCTGCTCGCCGCCCGCGCCCAGATGGCGATGTCCCTCGCCTTCCACATCATCTTCGCGGTGATCGGCATCGCCATGCCGCTGCTCATGGTGGTGGCGGAGCGGCGCTGGATCGTGCGGCGGGACCCCATTGACCTGGAGCTGGCCAAGCGCTGGGCCAAGGGGACCGCCATCCTCTTTGCGGTGGGCGCGGTCTCGGGCACGGTGCTGAGCTTCGAGCTCGGGCTCCTGTGGCCGCGCTTCATGGAGGCGGCGGGCCCCATCATCGGGATGCCGTTCTCGCTCGAGGGCTTCGCGTTCTTCACCGAGGCCATCTTCCTCGGCATCTACCTGTACGGGTGGGACCGGATCCCGCCGGGGGCGCACCTCTTCGCCGGGATCCTGGTGGCCATCAGCGGCGCCGTCTCCGGCATCTTCGTGGTGATCGCCAATGCCTGGATGAACTCGCCGACGGGCTTCGAGCTGGTGAACGGGCAGATCACCAACATCGACCCCGTGGCCGCCATCTTCAACCCGGCGTCCTTCCAGCAGGCGCTGCACATGACGCTCGCCGCGTACGCCGCGACGGGCTTCGCCGTGGCCGGTATCCACGCACTGCTCCTGCTCCGCGACCCACTCAACGCCTTCCACCGAAAGGCGCTCGGCATCGCCCTCCTGGTGGGCGCCCCCGCCGCGCTGCTCCAGCCCCTCTCCGGCGACCTGAGCGCCAAGAACGTCGCCGAGTACCAGCCGGCCAAGCTGGCGGCCATGGAGGCGCTGTTCCAGACGCAGGCGCGGGCCCCGCTCCTCCTCGGCGGCCTCCCCGACCCGGAGTCGCGCACGGTGCGCTACGGCCTCGAGATCCCCGGCGGCCTCTCCTTCCTGGCGCACGGGAGCTTCGACGCCGAGGTGAAAGGCCTGGACCAGGTCCCGCGCGAGGAGTGGCCCAACGTCCCCGTGGTGCACCTCGCCTTCCAGGTGATGGTGGGACTCGGCAGCCTCATGGCGCTGGTGGCGCTCTGGGCCGTGTTCAAGGCGGTGCGGCGCCACGAGCTGGCCATGAGCCGCCGCTTCCTCGTGGCGGTGGCGGCCTGCACGCCGCTCGGCTTCATCGCCATCGAGGCGGGGTGGATCGTCACGGAGGTGGGGCGGCAGCCGTGGATCATCCACGGCGTCATGAAGACCGCCGACGCCGTGACGCCGATGCCGGGCCTGGCCTACACCTTCGCCGGCTTCACGGCGCTCTACCTCTTCCTGGGCGTGGTGGTAAGCTGGCTGCTCTACGCGCAGATCATCCGGAGCCCGCGGCAGCAGGCGTGGCACCGCACCTACGTGCCCCCCGTGGTCGAGGCCACGCTGGCCCGGGAGCAGCGCTGATGCCGGAGCTCACGCCCGCCCTGCTCCTGGCCGGCGGCCTGGTGGTGGCGCTCAACGCCTACGTGCTCCTGGGCGGCGCCGACTTCGGCGGCGGTGTGTGGGACATGCTCGCCTCCGGCCCCCGCCGCGAGGCGCAGCGCGAGCTCATCGCCCACGCCATCGGCCCGGTGTGGGAGGCCAACCACGTCTGGCTCATCCTGGTGGTGGTGCTGCTCTTCACCTGCTTCCCGCCGGTGTTCTCGCAGCTGGTGATCTCGCTCCACCTCCCGCTGACGCTGATGCTGCTCGGCATCGTGCTCCGCGGCTCCGCCTTCACCTTCCGCTCCTACGGCGGGGACGATGTTCCCTCGCAGCGCCGCTGGGGCCGCATCTTCTCGAGCGCGAGCGTGGTGACGCCGCTGATCCTCGGCATGGGTGTGGGCACGCTCGCCGCGGGCCGCGTGGGCCTCCCCCGCACCGGCGCCTTCGTCGCCGACTACGTGGACCCGTGGCTCAGCGCCTTCACGGTGGGGGTGGGGCTCCTCACCCTCGTGGTCTTCGCCTTCCTCGCCGCCGTGTACCTGACGGTGGAATCGGCGCACGACCTCGAGCTGCAGGAGGACTTCCGGAAGCGCGCCCTCGGCGCCGGCCTCGCCGCCTTCGTGATCGCCTTCCTCACCCTCTGGGCCGCGCGCGAGGAAGCGCCGCTCGTCTGGGCCGGCCTCGTCACGGCGAAGAAGGCGCTCCTGGTCCAGGCCCTGACGGCCGCGGCCGCGATCCTGGCCCTCTGGTCCCTCTACGCCCGCCGCTACCGCGTGGCCCGCCTCGCGGCCGCCGCGCAGGTGAGCCTCATCCTCTGGGGCTGGGCGCTGGCCCAGTACCCGCACATGGTCCCACCGAGCCTGACGATCCACGACGCCGCGGCGCCGGCCATCACGCTCAAGCTCACCCTCTACGCCCTCGCGGCGGGCGCCGTGGTCCTCGTGCCCTCCCTCTGGTACCTCTTCCGCGTCTTCAAGACTGACCCGACACACTGAGCAACGACGACGTCGCTGGGGGCGCTGGAATCGCGCGCCTGGGAGATGGAACCACAGAGACACAGAGGGCACAGAGGTCACGGAGAACTGCCCGGGGTTGGAGGGCTCACCGCAAGGTGAGCCCTTCATGATGTTATGGGTGTGGGATTGGGGTTCGGCAACGCTCCCTCCCGCTCGCGGAGTCCCACCCCAACAACAACAGAGCCCGGGTTGGCAACGCGCCAATCCGGGCTCGATCCCTCCGTGACCTCTGTGTCCTCTGTGCCTCTGTGGTTACCACACCCGGGCCCGTTCCCATCCCGAGCCCACCACAACCACCACCCTCCGGCTACTTGACCCCATGCATGAGCTTCTGCACCAGCGGCGCCGCCAGGAAGAGCACCACGCCGGATCCCACCAGCGCCCAGAAGCCGAAGGTGTACCCCGAGAGCGCCGACTGCGTGGTCATCCCGCTCTCGCCGCTCACCACGCTGGCGAAGATGCCGGAGAGGTTGTTGCCGATGCCGATCGACACGAACCACCCGCCCATCGCCAGCCCGCCGAGCCGCGCCGGCGCCAGCTTGGTCACCATCGAGAGCCCGATCGGTGAGAGGCAGAGCTCGCCCACGCTCTGGATGAAGTAGACCGCCACCAGCGTCCAGAACGGGATCTTCCCCGCCTCGCTCACCATGGTGGAGAGCGCCAGCATGAGCAGCGCGAACGCCAGCCCGTTGAAGATGAGCCCGAGCCCGAACTTCCGCGGGATCGACGGGTTCTTGCTCCCCATCTTGATCCAGATCCACGCCATCACCGGCGCCAGCGTGATGATCGCGATGGAGTTGACGCTCTGGAACCACGCCGTCGGGAAGATGAACCCGCCCAGGTCGCGGTTGACGATCTCCTCCGCGAGGAAGGTGAACGAGCTCCCCGCCTGCTCGAAGAACATCCAGAACATCACGTTGAAGACGAAGATGATCATCATGGCGATCACCTTGTCGCGCGACACCGGCCCCTCCCGCGTGCCCTCGATCATCAGCATCACCACGAGCACCACGAAGAGCGCCGTCAGCACCCACTGCAGCTTGGCGCCGCCCACCGCCAGGAGCACGTACACCACCGGGATCAGCACCACCGTGGCGAGCGCCACCAGCAGCACCCGGCCCATGCCGCCGTGCTCCCCCGTGGGCGCCCCGATCCCCTGCAGTTGCTTCCGCCCGAAGTAGAACCAGACCAGGCTGATCAGCATCCCGAACCCGGCCGAGATGAACACGTACTTGTACGCCGGCCCCGCCTCGCTCCCGAAGAGCTGGTTGGCGAACCACCCGGTGAGGAGCGGCGCGAGGAACGCGCCGGCGTTGATGCCCATGTAGAAGATCGTGAAGCCCGAGTCCCGCCGCTCATCGCCCACCGGGTAGAGCCGGCCCACCAGCGTGGAGATGATGGGCTTGAACATCCCGTTGCCCACGATGATCGTCGCCAGGCCCACCTTGAACATCAGCGCGCTCGGCACCGATATAAGGAATAGCCCCGCCGCCATGAAGACGGCGCCGAGCAGGATCGAGCGCTGGTGGCCGATCAGCTTGTCCGCCACGTACCCGCCGATGATGCCCCACGCGTACACGAGCGCGAGGTAGGAGCCGTACGTCAGGTTGGCGTCCGACTGCCCCGACGCCTGCCCCCCGTGGAACTGCGCCACGATGTAGAGCACCAGCGCCCAGCGGATCCCGTAGAACGCAAAGCGTTCCCAGAACTCCGACATGAACAGCATCCACAGCGGACCCGGGTGCCCCAGGATCTCCTTGAACTTCGGGGGCGGGGCGGACTCAGCGACTGCGCTCATGCATGCTCTCCGTGAACGGTATCAGTGCCTGCGCTTCCGCAGGATGTCCTCGAGGACCACCCGGTCGATGCGCCCGTCCATGCGGACGCGCACGTCGTAGTTCTCCCAGTACATGAAGTCGCGCAGCGCCTCCAGGAAGCGCCCCGTGACCCGGCCCTGCGGCGCCGCCAGCCACTTCTGCGGCTGGTTGGCGGGCTCGCTCAGCAGGATCGGCTCCAGCTGCCGCACGATCTGCGGCGTGATAGGCACCAGGTCGGCCGAGTCGCTCGGGAAGAAGTGGATCTTGTGGAGGGCCAGCAGCCGGTCCAGCTCCGCGATCGGGTCCTTCGCGTCATAGACGCGGAGGTCGATGTAGCGGTCGTTGGCGCCGAGGTAGCCGCCGTTCTTCCGGACCACGAGGAGCGCCGCCGACTGCATGCCGCGCTTGTCCCCGCCACCGGCCTGCCCCGCGTGGAGCGCCGCCATCAGCCGCTCCGCCAGCGAACCCTGCGTGCGCTCGAAGGTCTCCGCCATGTTCCGGACCGTCAGGTCCGACACCATGATGTTGGCCTGCGCCGCGTAGTCCCGCCCGATGATCAGGACGCCCTTCCCGCCCACCACCCGACAGCGGTTGGCCGTCCGCTCCACCCGCACCGAGTCGGCGCGCCGGGGCGGCGTGGGGCCGCAGCCCACCCGGCCGCCCGCCCAGTCGAAGGTGCGCCGGCCCGTGAAGCTGACGGCGTTCCCCCGCGCGTCCACGATCCCCACCTGCCGGTCCTGCAGCATGGTGTCGCGGCCCGCGATGGCGCGGAACACCTGTTCCGGCGTCTTGCCGCGCGCCAGCGCGTCGAGCCCCCGCTCCCCGAACTCGGTGTTGGCCAGGCTCTGCGTGGCCACCGCGCCCACCCCGGCCCGCGCCCACGGCACGATGCCGCCCACGTTGGGGAACTTGCTCTGCACCGCGACGCCCAGGTCCCCGGTGACGGAGTCCCACGCCACGATGGAGTAGGTGTGCGCGAGCTTCTGGAAGTGGTCGGGCGGGGTGAGCGGCTGCTGCTGGGCACGGAGGGGAACGGCGAGGCACACGGCGAGCGCGACGGGGAGGCCGAAGCGCGCGTATCGTGTGCCGGGTCGAAGTCGGCTGCCGAGGCTCATTCCCTGCCCAGTTTCTTCTTGAGGTGATCCAGCTGCGCCTGCACCGCCTGGTCCATCTGCTGCTGCGACAGCCGGCTCTTGAGGAGCTCATCCTCGACGTCGGTCTCGGGGCGCACGCCCCCCGCCGCCTCGAGGTTCCGCCACGCCGCCTCCTGCTGCGGCGTCCGGCCGGGCTCCGTGCCCATCCGCGCGTTCTTGTACTCGGTGGTCAGCTGCTCCAGGTCCCGTTCCGCCAGCCGGAGTTCCTCCTGCTGCAGCGCCACCCGCTTCTCCAGCACCCCGATCCGCTCCCGGTGCCGCTCGGCGAAGCGCTCGGCCACCGCCACGGTCTCGGGATCGGGCACCTGGGCCGCGAGGCGGCCCCGGCGCTCGGCGTCGGCCAGCTGCTGGCGCTCGGCCTCGAGGGCGCGTTCGCTGGTCCCCAGGGCGTCGCGCATGGTGCCCACGGCCACCTTGGTCTCGAGCAGTGCCGCGTGCAGCTGGGCGGTGCGGGCGCGCGGGTCGCCCGCGGGGGTGGAGTCGGCGAGGAGCTTCTCGAGCCGGGCCTTGAGCCCATCGAACATCGGGAGGTGGCGTCCGGGTCGCAGGAGGTCGAATGGTACGGCAAGACGGCGGGGGGCGTCAAGGAAGGCGGCGCGTTAGCTTAGACCCATGCGCCCCGCCCGCCTCCTCCTCTGCCTCCTCCCCGCCGTCGCCCTGGGCTGTGGCGACCGGCCCCGGGAGGGCGCCTGCGGCCTCACGGCCATCGCCGGCGCCACCATGCTGCTTCAGGAATTCGGCGTCCCCAACCAGGTCCTGGGGGAACCGCCCGGCCGGCTCCCCCCCAAGCTCGCCGTGCGCGTGGCGGCCGGCCCCGCCTTCGAGGGCGTGGTGGGCCGCACCGCCGACAGCGGCTGGGTGGTGGGAGTGGAGGGCGCGCTGCCCGCCACCATCCGCCCCGGCTTCGGCGTCCTGATCCTGGACCCCAAGGGCGGTGCCCGCGGCGTCATGCTCTTCGAGAGCGAGCCCATCAAGGGCGCGCCGCCCATCGGCCGGGTGGCGGTGGACACCCTGATGCTGCCGCTCCTCGGCATCCAGCTCGACCCCGCGCGCGTCGAGGACCCGCGCTGCCCGCTCTTCCCCGACAGCCTGACCCAGTGACCGCGCCCCGCATCGGCATCACCGGCACCACCCGCCACTACCAGGGCGCCGACCGCGCCGGCGTCAACGCCGCCTACGTCCGCGCCCTGCTCCGGGCCGGCGGCGTGCCGCTCGTCCTCCCCGCCCTCATTGGCGGCCGGTATCACCCGGAGATCCTCGACGGCCTCGACGGCCTCATCCTGAGCGGCGGGGAGGACGTGGACCCGGCGCACTTTGGCCAGCCGCGGCACCCCGCCCTCGGCGACGTGGACCCGCACCGCGACGCGCTGGAGCTGGGCCTCTTCCGGCTGGCCTGGGAGCGCCGGCTCCCCACCCTCGCCATCTGCCGCGGCATCCAGCTCGCCAACGTGGCCCTGGGCGGCACCCTCTGGCAGGACCTGCCGAGCGAGTCGCCGAGCGACGTGACCCACCAGGCCAAGTCCGATCGCGACGCGCGCACCCACATCGTGGAGATCACCCCCGGCTCCCGCCTGGCCGAGGCCCTCGGCAGCACCCGCTGCGAGGTGAACAGCTTCCATCACCAGGCCATCAAGGACCTGGCGCCGGGCCTCGTGGCCACCGCATGGGCCCCCGACGGCCACATCGAGGGCGCCGAGTCCGCCCCCGGCCAGCCGTGGCTGCTCGCGGTTCAGTGGCACCCCGAGGAATTCCACCACCACGACGGCGCCCCCGACCACGGCCTCTTCGCCGCGTTCGTGGCCGAGAGCCGCCGGGTGGCGGTGGCGCGCTAGCGCGGGCGCGAGCGCGAGCGAGGTCGCGGGCGCGGGCGCGGGCGAGGGTGAGGGCGCGGGCGCGAGCCCGCGTGCCCACGGGCTGAAGCCCGGGCTCGGCCGCAATCCCGCTGAAGCGGGTACGGCA
>CAZRCT010000055.1:10633-25785 GCA_964598655.1 uncultured Gemmatimonadaceae bacterium | reverse complement strand
GGACCCCGCCACCTGCACCCTCGACGACGCCAAGGCGGCCTGCGCCAAGATCAAGAAGGCGCGCGAGAGCGGCCACATCCGCCGCTTCACCGGCAACGACTACACCGACGACCTCTCGGCCGGCAACATCAGCGTCGCCATCGCCTGGTCGGGCGACATCCAGGGGCTCGCCGCCGACTCGCCGGACCTGGTCTGGTTCGCGCCCAAGGAGGGCGCGATGCTCTACTCCGACAACATGATGATCCCCAAGTCCAGCACCCACCCGGAGCTGGCCGCGGCCTTCATGAACTACGTGTACGACCCCGCCCACTCGGCCCAGATCATCGCCGGCGCCCCCTACCTCTCGCCGGTGAAGGGCATGGGGGCGGAGCTGGAGAAGATCGACCCCGCGCTGGCCAAGAGCCCGCTGGTCAACCCGCCCGACGACCTCCGCGCCCGGCTCCACGTCTTCCGCTGGCTCGAGGAGGCCGAGGAGACCGAGATCAACAAGGCCTTCCAGGACGCGATCGGGGCGTAATGGCCGGCATCGCTTCGGGGGGCTCGCGGCGCAATCCGTGGGCCCCCTGGCTCCTGGTGGCGCCCGGGGTGCTCTGGCTCCTGGCGTTCTACCTGCTGCCCACGCTGGCGCTGGCCCGCACCTCGGTGGGGCCGGCGGGCGTGGCGTGGTACGACGGCTACCAGCGCGCCTTCACCGACTACGGCCAGCACCTGCTGCGCTCGTTCTGGTACGCCGGCCTCGCCACGGCGCTGGCGCTCCTGCTCGGCTATCCGCTGGCCTACGTGATCGCGTTCCGCGCCGGCCGCGCCAAGAACCTCCTGCTCGGCCTCGTGGTGCTGCCCTTCTTCACCACCTTCCTGGTGCGCACCTTCGCCTGGAAGACCATCCTCGGGGACGAGGGCTGGCTGGTGGGCGTGCTCGGCTCGCTGCACCTGCTCCCCGCCGAGGGCCGGCTGCTCAGCACCACCTGGGCGGTGATCGGCGGGCTCACCTACAACTTCCTGCCCTTCATGATCCTGCCCATCTACGTGAGCCTCGAGAAGATCGACCGGCGGCTCACCGAGGCGGCGCAGGACCTCTACTGCAACGCCCTCGGGGCGTTCCGGAAGGTCGTCCTCCCGCTCTCGCTGCCCGGCGTGTTCGCGGGGAGCCTGCTGACCTTCATCCCGGCGGCCGGCGACTTCATCAACGCCGAGCTCCTCGGCAGCCCCAACCAGAAGATGCTCGGCTCGGTCATCCAGGGTCAGTTCCTGACCGTGCGCGACTACCCACTCGCCGCCGCGCTCTCCTTCGTGCTCATGACCATCATCACCATCCTCGTCCTCATCTACACCCGCCTCCTCGGCACCGAGGAGCTCGCATGACGCCGGGCCATCGCCAGCCGGGGCAGCGCCGCTGGGCGGGATGGATGCTCGACGCCTACGCGGCGCTCGTGCTGCTGTACCTCTTCCTGCCGATCTTCGTGATCGTCGCCTACAGCTTCAACAAGCCGCTCGGCAAGTTCAACTTCGTCTGGAAGTCGTTCTCGTTCGATGCGTGGCGGGATCCCTTCGTCTTCCCGGCGCTGGTGGACGCCATGAAGATGTCGCTCAAGGTGGCGGCGGTCTCCACCAGCGTCTCGCTCGTGTTCGGCACGCTCATCGCGCTGGCGCTCACCCGCTACAGCTGGAAGGGCGCGGGGCCGGTCAACCTCCTCCTGGTCCTGCCGCTCACCACCCCGGAGGTGGTGCTCGGCTCCTCGCTGCTGGCGCTCTTCCTCACGGTGAACGCCCCCACGGGCTTCGGGACCATCGTCATCGCGCACATCATGTTCTCGGTGAGCTACGTGGCGCTCACGGTGAAGGCGCGGATCCGCGGCTTCGACTGGACCCTCGAGGAGGCGGCCATGGACCTCGGGGCCACGCCGCTCCGGACCGTCACCCACGTCACCCTGCCGCTCATCGCCCCGGGCATCGCGGCGGCGGGCATGCTCTCCTTCGCGCTCTCGCTCGACGACTTCATCATCACGCTCTTCAATGCCGGGAGCGAGGTCACCTACCCGCTCTACGTCTACGGCGCCCGCCGCGCCGCCTTCCCGCCGCAGATCAACGTCCTCGCCACCGCCATCCTGGTGAGCAGCCTCCTCCTCCTCGGCGCCACCGTCCTCTGGCAGAACCGCTCGCTCAAGCAGGCGCTCGTCAAGGAGTAGGGGGGCGGCGCGGAACTGCAAAACCACAGAGGCACAGAGGGCACAGAGGTCACAGAGAACTGCCCGTCCATGGGGGGCTCGCCGCAGGGGGAGCCCCCCATGTTTTTGTGGGTGTGGGGTCGGATCCGGCAACGGACTCCACCGGTTGTGGAGCCCCACCTAAAAAACAACAGAGCCCGGGTCGGCAACGTGCCGATCCGGGCTCGATCCCTCCGTGACCTCTGTGCCCTCTGTGCCTCTGTGGTTTTGCAGTTCCCCAACCTTACGCCAAGCTGATCGGCAGCCTCCGCACCCGCTTCCCCGTGAGCACCGCCACCGCGTTAGCCACCGCCGGCGCAATCGGCGGCAGCCCCGGCTCGCCGAGGCCCTTCGGCGGCTCGGCCGAGGGAATGAAGTGCACCTCCACCACCGGCGCCTCCGGCATCCGGATCACCGGGTAGTCGTGGAAGTTGCTCTGCTTCACCCGCCCGTTCTCCACCGTGATCTCCCCGTAGAGCGCGGCCGAGAGCCCGTACATGACGCCGCCCTCCACCTGGTACTTCGCGTTCCTGGGGTGCACCACCACGCCGCAGTCCACCGCGCAGGTCACCTTGTGCACCCGCGGCTTCCCGTCCACCAGCGACACCTCGGCCACCTCCGCCACCACCGTGTCGCTGAAGAAATGATGGATGGCAATGCCCCGCGCCCGGCCCGCCGGGAGCGGCGTCCCCCAGCCGGCCTTCTCGGCCGCCAGGTTGAGCACCGCCAGGTGCCGCGGCGAGTGCGCCAGCAGCTCGCGCCGCACCTCCACCGGATCGCGCCCGGCCAGCGCCGCCAGTTCGTCCACGAAGCACTCGTTGGCAAAGCAGGTCTGCGACGCGTACACCGAGCGCCACCAGCCGAGCGGCACGACCGTCTGCGTCATGCCGTACTCGACGCGGAGGTTGGGCACCCCGTAGCGCACGTCGGCCGCGCCGTCGATCGCGTCAATGCCGTCGAACTTGTTGCCGTTGATCATCTGCGTGGTGCTGCCGGGCCAGAACTGCTCGCCGATGGACGGGCCCACCACCCGGTGCATCCACGCCGTCACCGCGCCCTTCGCGTCCACGCTCCCGCGCATCCGGTGCAGGCTCATGGGCCGGTACCAGTCGCGCTGCATGTCGTCCTCGCGGGTGAACACCAGCTTCACCGGCACGCCCGCCGCCTGCGACACCTGCGCCGCCTCGAGCAGCTCCGCCGTGATGAACCGCCGGCCAAAGCCGCCGCCGAGCAGCGTGGTGTGCACCGTCACCTGCTCGGCCTCGAGGCCGAGCAGCTGCGCCAGCTCGCGCTGCGCCCAGTCGGGCGCCTGGTGCGGCGCCCAGATCTCGCACTTGCCGGGGCGCACGTCGGCCACGCAGTTCATCGGCTCCATGGTGGCGTGGGCCAGGAGCGGCGCCTCGTACGTGATCTCGATGGCCTTGGCCGAGCCGTCGAGGGTGGCCAGCGCGTCACCGTCGTTCCGGACCAGGGCGCCGGCAAAGTCGGCGCGGGCCTGCAGCTCGCGGGACAGGTCGGCCGAGCTGAGACGCGCGGCGCGGCCCTCGTCCCAGCGGCACTCGAGCGCGCGCCGGCCCTGCATCGCGGCCCAGGTGCTCGTGGCAATGACCGCCGCGCCGCTCGGCACCTCGAGCACCGACAGCACGCCGGGCACCGCCAGTGCCTTCGCCGGGTCGTGCCCCGCCATCTTGCCGCCGAACACCGGGCACCGCGCAATCACCGCGTAGCGCATCCCCGGCACCGTCACGTCGAGGCCGTACTCCGCCTTGCCCGTCACCTTGTCGCGGGTGTCGATGCCCGGCGCGTCGGTGCCGATGATCCGGAACTCGGCCGGCGTCTTGAGCGTGGGCTCCTCCGGCACCGGCCGGATGGCGGCGCGCTGCACCAGGTCGCCGTAGCTGAAGCGGCGGCCGCTCGCCGGGTGCTCCACGGTGCTGGCGCGCGCGCGGCACTCGGAGGCGGGCACGCCCCAGCGCTCGGCCGCGGCGCCGATGAGCATCTCGCGCGCCTGCGCGCCGGCCTTCCGGAGCGGCATCCAGAGATCCGACACGGTGCTCGACCCGCCCGTGGCCATGGAGCCGTACTTCGGGTGCGCGTCCGCCTGGACGATCTGCACCTTGCCCCAGTCGGCCTCGAGCTCCTCGGCCGCGATCATGGCCAGCGCGGTGCGGATCCCCTGCCCCATGTCCGAGCGGGTGATCCAGATGGTGGCCTGCCCGTCGGTGCCCACTTCCACGAAGGCGTTGGGGGCCAGCGCTCGCGCGGCGGCGTCATCACCCGGGCGGCGGATGCGCTTGGTCGAGGGGAGCGCCGTCACCGCCAGCGCCAGCCCGCCCGTGGCCACGAACTCGCGGCGGCTCAGCGTCGTCGCCATGGTCAGGCCCCCTTCTCGGCGGCGAGGTGAATCGCCGCGCGGATGCGGTTGTAGGTGCCGCAGCGGCAGATGTTCCCCGCCATGGCGGTGTCGATGTCCGCGTCGCTCGGCTTCGGCGTCTTCGCCAGCAGCGCTGCCGCCTGCATGATCTGCCCGGACTGGCAGTAGCCGCACTGCGGCGCCTCCGCCTCCACCCACGCCTTCTGGAGCGGATGACTGCCGTCGGCCGAGAGACCCTCGATGGTGGTGACCTTCTTGCCGGCCGCCACGCTCACCGGCACGGAGCAGCTCCGTACCGCCTCGCCCTCGAGGTGCACGGTGCAGGCGCCGCACTGCGCCATGCCGCAGCCGAACTTGGTCCCGGTGAGGCCGAGGGTGTCCCGGATCACCCAGAGCAGCGGGGTGTCCGCCGGCACGTCCACCGAGGTCGATTTTCCATTGATGCTGAACGCGATTGCCACGACTGGCCTCCAGGGAGGGGAGCCCGCGAGCTGTCAGAGGATGCCGAGCAATCTGCTGCTGGATCCCCAAGCCCACAAGCCACGCGCCGAAGCGCCCCCGGGGAGGGCTCTCCCTGGGGGCGCTTCGGCGCCATTCCAGCCGAGCCTGGACTTGAGCTCGTTGGCTGCAGGCGGACTACGCCGGGGGCAGACTTCGCCCCCGCATCCCGGTCAGTGGAAACAGCGCATTTGCCACGACGGCGCCAGCGTCGGCAGCCCCCGCGCCCCCACCCCGCTCGACGCGTTGGTGGCGGGCACGCTGTGCACCTCCATCACAGGCATGTCCGGCATCCGGAGACAGCGGTAGCCGTGGAAGTTGCCCTGCACCTCAACGCCCTCGCTGGGGGTGATCCCGCCTCCGAGTGGCCGGCCAACGCGCTCACCCCGCTGTCGCCTTAGGACTGGACCAAGGACGGGGCCACCCTCACTCCAAACGATAGTGGAATGTCCTGCAAGACACCTCCCACCTGCCGCCGTTACTGAAGCGGATTTCGTGCACAACGGAACCAGTTGCGGACAAACGCACCTCATCTTCCAGCCAATCCCCTAAGGCCCCAGAGACCATAGGTGGCAAGGCCGGGGCGGGAAGCAAGCCCAAGTCAAACGCTTCGACACCGACATACTCTAGGCGCCTCACGCCGGCATGGTACCGGCTCTCAATCGCGGCGAGCAGGCGGCAGCCTGGCAACGGGCCTCCTTGCGCTGCAAAAACCACCTCTAGCGAAATGACCCGGCAGTCATGGGGGCTCCTGGGATCGTCCGAGGTGCAGTGCCATGGAGCGACGGCAAATGAGTACACCTCTTCAGGCAGTGAACCACGAATAGCCTGAAGGTGCCGCTGATACCCCTCCCACTGCGCTCGAAGCTGGGCGGGCGAGCCCTCTCGAATCAAGTACTTCATAGGATCTCAGTTGATGGTTGGCGCAGGTCCATAGTAGAACTCCTTGTAGCCAGGCACCATGGCCTCGCCCAGTTCGTCCAGCACATTGGTGCCGTTGCATTCAGCCGCCTGACTGGCGTGCAACGCGGTTTTCACATCCAGGAGAAACCCAGCGACACCGAGAAGTCGTCCACCCGCCCGGAACTTGGCCTGGTACTTCATGCCTCGAATGTCTTCGGTTCCCTTGGGTGCGAGAAGACCCCTTGCCCTGAGCTCCGACACGTTTAGCCCGTTCAGTTTGTTCAAGACCTGCGGAGGAATCTCGGTCGTAGGCAAGCCAGCATGCTTGTTCAACCACCCTGCTGGCCCATAGACTCCGAACTCCTCGCCAACAGCGTTATACACGTGGATCTCGTACCCCGACGAGCCTCGATACTCGAATGGGTCGACTCGTGCGGTCCAATCGAGGCCGAGATTGTGCGGGCGAGCGGGTGTCAACCCGACGGGATCAACAAGGTCTATCGGATCACCTCCCGCGTAGTGATAGACACCGAGACTTCCCCCGCCCAGCCCGAGCTGATCCCTAATGGTCCACCTACCCAATGTCGGGGCGAAGTCCCGCTGCCCGAAGCGTACCAACCCGGTGGCAAGTTCATCAAGCCCACCGGCGAACCCGAACGGCTGGAGCCCAGTTCCACTGCTTGCGATGACCACCCCCCATTCGTCGTAGTCCATCTGCTGGACAACCGCCCCGGTCGCAGTGTCCACCACGAGACGGGCGCTGCCCAAGTGATCGGCCACCAGGCGGTAGACGCTCCCGCCCTTCAGCAGGTAGTCCGGCACATTGCTGCGCGTGCCGTAGACGAAGCGGCTCACCACGTTCCCGGCTCCGTCGAGCTCAGCCACCGGGTTGAGCTGATTTTGGTAGAGCCAGCGGTGCGTCACCGTCCCGTTCAGCGTCCGCCCCACCCGCCGGTTCTGTCCGTCGATCACGTAGCCGATCGTGTCCACCGCACTGCCGTTCGGCACCAGCACCCGCATCAGGTTGCCAAGGGCGTCGTAGGTGTAGGTCGTGGTGGCCCCGCCCGGGACGGTCTTCGTTTTCAGCTCCCCGTTCGAGCCGTAGGTGTAGGTGGTGCTGTCGCCATTGGCGTAGCTCGCCAGCAGGCGGTCCTGGGCGTCGTAGCGGTAGGTCACCGTCCCCGCCCCGGAGAGGTAACTCAGCCGGTTGCCGTTCGAGTCGTAGGTGAAGGCGTGGAAGAGGTTCCCGTTCAGGCTGTCGGCGGTGAGCCGCCCAGCCAGATCGTAGACGTAGCTCCAGCGCTTCGCCGTGCCGAGCGTGGTATCGAAGAGCTGCACGATCCGGCCCAGGCTGTCCCGCACGTAGCCGGTGCCGAGCAGCGCCGTCCCGCCGCGCGCCGTGTGCATGGCGGCGAGTTCGCCGCGGCTCGTGTAACCGTAGGTGGTCTTGACCGCGTTCAGGCTGTCCGCGAGGAGGAGCCCGTTGGTCGTGTTCCGGCGGAGCCCGAGCGCCCCGGCCTGCTTGAGCAGTCCGTCCTTGTCGTAGGCGAAGCTGACGCTGTTCGCGCCGTTGACCGTCTGGGCCGTCACCCGGAAATGGGTGTTGTAGCTCACGCCGACACTGCCGTTCAGCGTGCCCTTCCAGGTCACGGTCTTGGGCAGGGCCCCGTCGTAGGTGAATTTGAGGCTGTCGCCCCCGGGGCTGGCGATGCTCGTGAGACTCCCGTTGGTGGGGCTGTAGCCGAAGGCGAGCGTGCCGCGGTCAAAGCTCACCGTACTCGGCCGGCCCGCGCCGTCGTAGCCGAAGCCGATCGTGAGGCTGTCGGGCCGCACGATGCTGTCCACCTGGCGGTCCAGGTTGTAGAAGTAGCGCGTGGGCTTGGCGCCCGGGATGCCTGGCGGATCGTACTGGGTGGTGAGCCCAGCGCTTGAGTACTGGAAGCCGTGCGCCGGTCGGCCCGGCGGCGTGAGGCTGGTGAGGTTGCCGGCGGAATCGTAGCTGAAGGCGATGACCCGGCCGTCAGGGAGCGTCTGGGTCTTGACCCGGCCGGCCGAGTCGTAACTGAACTGCGTGCTCCGCCCGAGCGGATCGGTCACGCTCGCCAGCCGGCCGCTCGTGCCGCTGTAGGTGTACTTGGTCTTCCGGCCGCCGTCGATCACGCTGTCGAGCCGGCCGCGCGTGTCGTAGACGTAGCGCACCGAATCGATCCCAGCAACTTGGGCGGAGACCACCCGGCCCTGCGGGTCGAGACGCGAGAAGCTCTGTCGCCCCTCGGCGCTGGTCGCCACCAGCCGACGGGTGGCCGTGGTGTAGCTGCTCGTGGACCAGAAGCCGCCCTGATAGACGCTGTCCAGCTGGGTGACGAGGCTCAGCGGGTCCGCGCTGTTGCTGAGGCTGTCCCGGCGGCGCGCCAGGATGGTGTCCGCGAGTCCACTGGGCAGCCGCGTGACCAGGGAGACCAACGTCGGCGCCTGCATGCCGAAGCGGGGATCGCCGGCCTGCTGCGCTGCGACCGTGGTGCTGTCCGGGAGCACGGTGGTGGTCCCGCCGCCCTGCGTGATGGTGCTGCGGGTCTGCAGGCTGGCCGGATCCGAGAGCACCCGGTACACGTCCCCGTTCGGCCGGGTGGTCGTGGCGTAGCTGGTCGTCCGGCCCAGCGCGGTCGCGATCTGCACCACCTCCGTGCTGTCGCTCTTGCTGGCGATCGCGAGCGTCTTGTAGCCCCCCGCCGGGTCGTCATCGCGGCGCAGGCGCCCGAGGGCATCATACTGGTACTTGTGCACCTTGCCGCGCGGGTCGGCGAGGCTGTCGAGGAGGCCCGAGGGCTTTGCCCAGAGCCGGACCGTCTCGCCGCCCGGGTTGGCCACGGTGGCGAGGTACCCCGCCGTATCGGTGGTAAGGACGGTCACCTGACCGAAGGGCGCGATGATCGCGGTGGGGCGGCCGAGGGCATCACGCTGGACCCGGGTGATGTTGGCATCGGTGTCGATCAGGCTGTCGAGCCTGCCCGCGGTGTCGTAGGAGAGCCGGAGCAGGGTGTCGCGTGTCAGTGCGTCGAGCGTGGCGCGATGTCGCCCGGTGTTGTCGAAGAGGTAGGCGACCGCCGCATCCTCCGAGGCGATCAGCATGTCGGTCGGCACGATGCCCGGCAGGGCCGGGCTGATGCGGCGGACCTCATTGCCGTCGGCGATGTACAGCGTCCCATCCGGAGCCACCGCCATCCCGAGCCGCGCCCCGCCGTGCAACGCGGCCCGCAGAGCGACGGAACCATCCCCGTCATTCGCCCGGCACGAACTCGTGACCGACCCCGTGATGCACGCCTGCTCGCCCGTCCCAATCACGAGGGTGATGATGCCGCGCGGGTCCACCCGGCGGATGTGGAAGTTCCCGAGATCCGCGACATAGAGGGAGCCGTCGGCCGCCAGGCTCAGGTTCGAGATCTCCGTGAATTTCGCCTGGGTCGCCTTGCCATTGTCGCCGCAGAGATCGTAGAAGGCTGCGTTGCAGGCAGTCCCGCTGCCCGCGACGCTCGCGGCGATGCCGTTCGGGGTCACCTTCCAGACCCGGTAGTGGCCGACGTCAGCGATGTAGACCGAGCCGTCGGGGCCCACCGCGAGAGCGCTGGGCTCGATCAGCTGCAGCTGATCAGCCCGCACGCCGTCCTGCACCTGCGAGCCACCGCCGGCGAACGGCATGACGATGCCGGCAGGAGTCACGCGGCGTACCCGGCCGTTCCCGCGGTCCGCCAGGTAGAGGCTGCCGTCCGGGCCAAGGGCGATATCCCGGACCTCGCCGATCTGCGCCGAGGTCGCGGGCCCGAAGTCCCCGCTTGACCCACTGGTCCCGGTCCCGATCACCGTCGAGATGACGCCAGCCGGGCTGATCTTCCGGATGCGGAAGTCGTTGTCATCGGCGATGTAGAGGGTTCCGTCGGGGCCAAGGGCGAGCCCCGCCGGCGCGCGGAACTTCACCGAATCGGCACTGGCCGGGCCACCGTCGCCGCAGGCCACCGCGCGGCCGGACGCGCACAACGTGTCCTTGCCTGCGAAGGTCGTGATGACGCCGGTGGAATCGATCCGGCGGATCGAAGGCTGTCCCCCTTGGCTCACGTAGAGCACACCGTTGGGGGCAACGACGACGTCACGCGGCAGGTTCACCGTTGCGGCGGTCGCTTGCCCGCCGTCGCCTGTCCTACCTGCTGTCCCTGTGCCGGCGACGTTACGGACCACATTGCCCAGAGCCGCCGCCGCCCGCCGCTCCCCGGTCCCAAGATGGAGGGTCTGTGTTGCCGCGTCGTAGGCGTGCGCCGCGCTGAGGGTCCAGCCTCCGAGCCCCTGCCCCGGCACATACCACGCTCCGAGCATGATCATCTGCCTGATGCAGATCTCAGGCGTGCTAAAGGGCCGGAGCAGGAAGGTCCCTTGACCTCGCGCTGGCCCGCCGAAGCTCCCTCCGCCGCCACCCCCGCCGCCGATCACGGTGAGGATCGGCGGATTGTAGACGTAGCAGCGCTCGAGCAGCGCCGGCTGTGGGCCCTGCACCGCCCGCCCGTACGCGTCCTTGCCATCCCAGCTCACCGTGTCACGCAGGCCGGCCACGAGGGGGTAGGCCCGCGCAATCTTCTGTCCTGCGATGGTCAGGCGCAGGCGTGCACCGCTGATGTATGGAATCGCGGGAACCGTGTCGTCCACCACCTGAAGGTCCAGCATCGACTCGGCTGTGTACCCGGGGACGCGGTGGCTGCCGTAGTACAACCCCATCGACGAGCCGGTGATCCCAATCGCTTCTCCGAGCGTCTGGTTCTCGCAACCGATGATCGAGCCACAGGTTGTGGCCTGGTTGGGTACCTGCCGATTGATGTTGTCTCGTGGCGCGAGCATTGCCCTCGCCTGATCCGCCAGCCAGAAGAGGAGATTCCAGTCGCCCGGTGAGAAATGCGAGTGCCGGGTACGCCACAGCGTCTTGCCCACCGCGTAGGTGCTCGCCAGGGCCGTGCGCTCCGCGTTGGTGATGCCGAGTGAATCCAACTGCCCTTGGGAGGCAGATTGCGTGGTGTCGGTCCCGAGGACGAGATCGGCCATGCCGCCCGTGACGCTCCGGATCTTGATGACTCGTCCGTCGGCCTCCGGGACCCACTTTGCCTTCACGCGATCGTAAGAGCCGAACGGGATGTCGTACCCTGGGGGGATCGCCAGGAAATTGTCGAGGTAGAATGCCACCGGTTGGTTGAAGGTCACCCCGGTGGCCCCGAGCGCCTCGGCCTCGTCGATGGTGACCTCGGCCGCGTAGGTATAGGCGCTCGCCGCCGGCAGCGCCGCCGGCATGCGCGCCGGCCCGAGCGGGCCCACCGTGTACTCGGTCACCCGGAGCTTCACCGAGTCGCTGAGCGCCACCGTGCTGCCGTTCGCGAGCTGGGCCGTCATCGTGGTCCCGGCCGGCACCACGAGCACCGCCTGGCGCGCCCCGGCCGAGTCCACCATCGAATCGCTCTTGGCCACCTGCAGCGCGCCGGCGTTGAGGACCACGGTGGCCGTCCGCGCCGCCACCGGCACCAGTGCCACGCTGTCGAGCGCGGTCCACTGGTTCCAGCCCGGCTCCACCTGGCGCTGGGCCGGCAAGTAGCCCGCCTTGGCGTAGTTCAGCGTGAGTTCCCCGCCCCCGTTCACCGCCAGGTCATAGCCGCCCGTGGCGCGCGTGAGCGTCTGGCCGTACTCGCTGTGCCCCGCCACCGTCACCACCACGCCGCCGAGCGGGTCGCCGTCCTCGTCGAGCACCGTGCCGCGGACCACCGCCGCGCGGTCGAGCCGGATCGTCCCCGCACTCACCCCGGTCTGGATGGGGCTGCTGCCCGTGTAGAGGAAGGCCGTGCTGTTGTAGACCGTGGTCTGGACGCTCTGATTGATCGCCGAGGCGACGGTGCTGGGCTCGGGTGGCAGGGGGCTGGTGCGGGTGACGCTGCGGGTGACGGTCTGGGTGTTCCCGGCTCCGTCCGTCGCGACCACCGTCAGGGTGTTACTGCCCAGGGCGAGCGCCACGGTGCGGCTGTAACTCCCGCCGCTCACCGTGGTCGCCGTCCCGTTGACCGTCAGGGTAAAGGGATTGGCGTCGCTCGCGGTGCCCGTCACCGTGACGCTGTCGGCCGTCGTCGAGCTGCCGTCGGCCGGACTCGTGATCGCCAGCGCGGGCTGGAGGGTGTCCCGCACCACGGTCCGCACGTCGGTCGCCACGTTGCCAGCCGAGTCGGTAGCCACCGTGGTGATCGTGGTGCTGCCGTAGACGAGGCTCCGGCTCTCGCCGAAGGCCCCGGCTGCGACCACCGCGGCCACGGAGTTCACCGTGACGCCGGCGAGCTTCCCGGCGTCGCTCACCGTGCCGGTGACCGTCGTGCTCGCCGCCTGGGTGTAGCTCGTCCCGCTGGCCGGCGCTGTCACGCTCAGGCTCGGCGCCTGGGTGTCGCGGCGGACCTTCCGGGTCACGGTGCTCTGGTTGTCCGCGGCGTCGGTGGCCACCACCGTGAGCGTGTGCAGGCCGTCGGTCGCCAGGGCCACCGTGTCGGCGAAGCTCGTGTTGGCGGTCACCGTGGCCGCCCCGCCGTTCACCGTGACGGCGAGCGCCGTGCGGTCCGATAGCGTCCCGGTCACCGGCAGGTTGGTGAGCGTGGTCCAGGCACTCTCGGCCGGCGCCGTCACCGCCAGCGTCGGCGCCAGGCTGTCGCTCGCCGCGATCCGCACCCGCACGAACGTCCCGCTCGCCCCCGTCAGCTGCACCTCGACCTCGCCGCCCCCCGCCGGCAGCGTGTCGAAGAGCGCCACCGCCGAGCCCACCGCGCTCGTGATGCTGGTGTTGGAGAGCCGGATCACCCCGTTCACCTTGACCCGCGCCGTGCTCACGCGGTTGGCCCCGAGGCTGTCGCCGTTCACCAGGTAGAGGAAGAAGCGCTTCTCGGCGTCGCCCGGGGTGGTGAAGGTCTTCGTCCAGGTCTGGGTGCTGCCGTTGCTCTTGGTGAAGGTGGTGTCGCCGTAGACCGTGAAGGTGGGCTCCGGTACCCCATAGACCCGAACCGTGGCGTACGCCGTCGTCGGGCCCCACAGCTGCACCCGGAGCGTGTCCTTCTGCACCGCGGCCAGCACCTTCTCCTGCGACTCGATCAGGCTCGTGAAGTCGCTCGCCCCCACGAACTGGCGCCCATTCCAGCGCACCTTGGCGCTGTCGACCCGGTGCGTGCCGTCGGGCGCGCCGTTGATGAGCTCGATCCAGTACTGGGTGCCCGTGGCCACGGCGATCGGGATCGTGTCGAGGTGGATGCGCCCACTCGGCGACGCGGAGTCGATCGCTGGCCCGTAAAAGAAGGTGGTGTCGCTGGGCGGTGGCGGGGGCAGGACCGGCGCGGTGGCCGGCAGGCCCCCCGGCAGCCGGGTGAGCCCCACAAGGCCGAGACCCCCGGCGAGCACCAGGGCGGCGAGCTTGAGGAGGCCGACCGAGCCGGCGCGCGAGCGGAGGGACCCGAGGAGACGGGACATGGCGGGAAACCGGATGGGAGGGGACTCAGGGCATCCATGCGGACGACCTCCCACCCTAACAATCTTGCTCGCGGCGGGCTATGACGCTTCGCGCGCGCCGCACATATGGCTCTTGGCGCGCGCCGCCGGCCATTGCCGAGCGCTTCGGACGCCGTACGACGGGCCGGCGCGGCCGCTCAGTCGCGCGTCACGCGGAGCACTTCCTCGCACGTCGTCACGCCGGCCGCGACCTGCCGCAGGCCGTCTTCCCGGAGCGATCGCATCCCGCTGGCAATCGCCTGCCGGTGCAGCTCGACAGACGAGACGTCCGGGGCAATGAGCCGGCGCATGCCCTCGTCGAGGAGCAGCAGCTCGTAGATCCCCGCCCGTCCCCGATAGCCGCTCCCCCGGCAGGCACTGCAGCCTTGCCCCCGCCATACCGGGGTGCCAGGCGGGAGCAGTCCCGACCACGCCGGCGGCAGCTCCATCGGCTGCCGGCAATCCCGGCAGATGAGGCGGACCAGCCGCTGCGCCAGCACCGCCTCGACGGTACTCGCCACCAGGTAAGCCGGCACACCGAGGTCCACCAGCCGGGTGATCGCGCTCGGCGCGTCGTTGGTGTGGAGTGTCGAGAGCACCAGGTGTCCGGTGAGTGCCGCCTGGGTCGCGATCTCCGCGGTCTCCGGATCCCGGATCTCCCCGACCAGGAGGACATCGGGGTCCTGGCGGAGCATTGCCCGGAGCGCCGACGCAAACGTGACGCCAAGCTTGGCGTTCACGGGCATCTGCGGTACCCCGGGCAATTCGTACTCGACCGGGTCCTCCACGGTGAGGATCTTCTCGCGGCCCGTCCGGATCTGCTCCAGGGCGCCGTAGAGCGTCGTCGTCTTCCCCGACCCGGTGGGCCCGGTGACGAGTACGATGCCGTGCGGACGGCTGACCGCCTCAAGGAACCGGCCGAGCACGTCACTGCCCATGCCGAGTTCGGCCAGTGTGCTGCGGCGTCCCTCGCGATCCAGCAGCCGGAGAACCACGCCTTCGCCGTGCAGCGTCGGGACCGTGGACACCCGGACGTCCACCTGCCGGTCCTGCAGCCGGAGCCGGATCCGGCCGTCCTGCGGCACTCGGCGCTCGGCGATGTCCAGGTCCGCCATGATCTTGAGGCGGCTGATGATCGCCGCGGTGAGCTGCGGGGGCGGATTCGGCGCATCCTGCAGCACCCCGTCGACCCGGTAGCGAACCCGGAGCCCCTCGGAGAACGCCTCGAGGTGCACGTCCGACGCCCGGGCCTCCAGCGCCTCCAGCAACAGGAAGTTCACCAGCTTGATGACGGGCGCCTCGTTGGCCAGCTGGACCAGGTCGTCCAGCGCGAGCTCCTGCACCCCGGCGATGGCCGCCGCCGAATCGAGGCCCGCGATCACCTGTTCCGCCGTCAACGGGTCACTGCCGTAGATGCGCCGGATGGCGGGCCGGAGTTCCTCCTCGGGGAGGTGGACCAGGTCAAGGTCGCTGCCGAACAGGATCCGGAGGTCATCCAGGGCCTGCACTTCGGGCGCGGGCTTCCACGTGGCGACGCGCACCCGCTCTTCGCCCAGCTCGAGCGGCAACAACCCCGCCCATTCCAGGAATGCCGCACCGAGGTCCTCATGCAGGCGCTCCACCTCGGCGAGGTT
>CAZRCT010000055.1:0-10533 GCA_964598655.1 uncultured Gemmatimonadaceae bacterium | reverse complement strand
ACCTGGTCCCGCACACCGCCATCGGTCGGAAGCGAGCGGCTGGCCTGGATGAAGGGCCGTTCGGTGCCAATGAGGATCCGGGCCTCCTGGTTGTTCTGCGCCACCACCACAGGGCGACTCAGGATCCGCACCTCGCCGCGGGAGGAGAGGGCCGAGAGGGCAACGTCGAGATTGAAGGGGCCGCCGCTCAGCAGGCGGATCAGGACGCTCCGCGCCGACTTCGTGTCTTCGAGGGTCCCCTCCACCTCTGGATCGCCGCGACGGTCCTTCACCGTGCCGGACGCCGAGAGGCCGGCTTCACTCGTCTTCCGCACTTCTGCGACCACCACCTCGATGAGGACCTGGAGCGGACGGATGTCCAGTTGGTCGATCGTGCGCTTGAGGATCTCCCAGTCTTCCGGCAGGGCCCGCACGATGAGCGCGTTGGTTCGCTCGTCGGGCACGATCTGCACCTCCCCGCGCAGCTGTCCGGGGATCAGCGGCCGCACGTTCCCGAGCTCCACCTGGACCGTCGGTGCCCGGGGCAGGCTGTCGCTCCGGGTGGGGGGAAGGATCCCCTGCTCCAGTCCCTCGGAGAGCGGCACGGGCCGCAGGCCGGGAGTCCCCGTCCCACCGCTCGCCCGCCCGCCGAAGATGTTCTGCAGCGTCCCGGCCAGTTGCGACGCCTTCGCGTGCTTGAGCCGGTGCACCACGAGTTGCGGTTCGGGCGGCGGCACCCGCGCGGAGTCCGGCCGCGTTCTCCCGCTGCTCCCCGCCTCGAGCCGGAGGAAGGTCTCCGACTCAACCACCCGGAGTCCGTTCGCATCGGCCAGACTCCGAAGCAGTGGGAGGATGCTGCTCTTGGGTACCGGCTGCCGCATCCGGAGCGTCACCCGCCGGGCCGGCAGCTCGCCATACACGACATTGAGCTCGCCGGCCTCCGCCAACGCGGTAACCACAAGGCGCAGGTCGGCATCCTGGAAGTCCACCAGCACACCGCGGTCGGTGACGCTCACCGCCTCCTGCGCCAGGAGCGGTGAAAGCCTGCCGAGCGTCAGGAGGAAGAGGAGGAGACCGACCCGGGCACCACCGATGGCCTGGGACCGGCCACGGGAGACGGGCTCAGTTCGCATTGATGGGGCCCCCCTTGGCTACCCGCAGGTCCACGCTCGCCCCCGCCACGCTCACGAAGGTGGCCCTGCCCTGCGCCACCGCCTTCAGGGTGAAGTCCCCTACCCGTTCACCGAGCCGGACCATGCGCGGGGCCTCCGTCCCCAACCGACACAAGGCGAAGCCACGATCCTCCGGCAAGACGACCGTACCGATCAGGACAAGAGCGTCAGTGGCCCGGATGCCGGGGCCAGCCACCGTCGGGTCGCTCGGCATGCGGAATCCGGCGGGGGCGGGACTGCGCCCGGGGCGGAAGGGATTGGCCTGAAGCGCCGCTAGTCGCATGGACGCCGATGTCGCCGGGGCGGGTGCCGGCACCGGAAGTGTGGAGCGTGGCGAAGCAATGGGCACGTCCGGGACTGGCGCGGTCATCAGGGCCTGCCACAGTGCCAGGAGCATCAGGCCGGCCGACAGGCCGAGTGCCGCGGCAGCCCCGGTCAGTGCAGGTGTCCAGCGTCGCGTCCAGCTCATGGGCTGCCCACCGCGATCGTGGTAAGGCCGGAATCGGCCAGCGACAGCCCGCTGGCCTTGAGGACAATGCCCAGGACCTCCTCCTCCACCTCGTCCTCCGGAGACTGGGGGCCGGGTGTGATCCGCAATTCGGTGACGCTCACCGAGCGGGAGCCCTCCTCCAGCGCCGCCAGCCACTCGGTGAGTCCGCGAAGGTCGCCGATGGCGCGGACCTCGACGGTGAGTCGCACCAGCCCGGCCGTGAGTGGGATCGCGTCGCGCGTGTCACTTCCCTGCACCAGCACACGATGTGCACCGGCCTGTTCCGTTACGTAGCGGGTGAGCGCGGCGGCCGCGGCCACCGGATCGGGGCCGGCGAACAGCCGTCCCCGGACGGATTCCAGCAGGCTGTCCGCCCGCTGGATCTGGCCTGGGAGCGCCGGCGTGGCCGCGACCAGGCGCCGCTCCCGCACCAGCAGATCGCGCTCCCGGGCCACCTGACCGCGGGTATCCTCGAGCATCGCCAGCCACGGCTTCACCACCCGGACCGCGAGGAGTGGTGGCAGCAGGAGCCAGAGGCCGAGGCGCAGGGCCCGGCGATCGCGCGCCGACAGCCGCCCGAAACCGGTCCGCGCCCCGGCGACCAGCGCCCAGGACGGCCACCTCATTGCCAACTCGTGATGTCGGCATCGTCCCCGGAGCCCCCGGGCTGTCCGTCAGCTCCAGTAGACCAGAGATCGTACCCAACCGCGTGGGTCCCGGGCGCCTGGTACTGGTACGGGTGCTGCCAGGGGTCCATCGGAACCGCCTTCCGGAGATATGGGCCGCGCCAGTTGGCCGGCCGTGGGTCGGCGGTGGGCTGCTCGGTCAGGGCCAACAGACCTTGCACCGTGCTCGGGTAGCGGCCGTTATCCAGCCGGTAGGCATCCAGGGCCGCGCCGAGCATCTCGATCTGTGAGCGGGCCGCGGCGTCCTTCGCCGACCCCACATGCTGGAACACACTCGGCGCCACGAGGCTCGCCAGCACGGCGATCACCACGATCACCACCAGGATTTCGATGAGTGTGAACCCGGCCGTCCGGGCCCTGGCCCCCGTGGAACGCAGCGTCATGGCTCGATCTCCTTGGCCTGCAATGCGGCGGGTGAGGGTCGCTCCAGCAGGGCCACCAGACTGAACCGCTCCCCGATTCGCTCGCCATCCGGATCGGAGAGCTGACGGATCGGCGCAGTGGCCTGAAGACCGACCACCCCTTCTGCGCGCTGCAGCGCGGTGAATACGGCTCCTGCCTCGTCAGCGGTTCCCTCGAGCATCAGGCTGTCCCCCGTGCCACGGAAGTTCGTGATCCAGGCCTCGGGGGGGAGCCGGTGCGCCAGCGTTCCGAGGGTCCGGGTCCAGCGCTGTGCGGTGCGCTCCTCCGCGGCCAACCCCTCCAGGGTGGCGCGCTTGGCCTCGAGCAGGGTGAACAGCGCCATTCCCTCCTCGACCGCACTGTGCTGGGCCGCCCGCGCCTCCCGGATCCAGGCGAGCTCCCGGGCCCCGTCGCGATGCACCAGCCCAAGCGCAACGAGCAGGCATGCGGCGGAGGCAAGCCAAAGCCGCCGGCCCGTTGCCCGTGCCCAGGCCTCCCGGGCCACCAGTGTGCGTGCGGAAGCGAGCTCGATGATCCGGACGGCGCCGGCTCCGCGCGCGGCCTCCTGCACGGCTTGCGGCCAGTCGAGCGAGGCCGACCCGCTGGCCTCGGCATCATGACGCGGCTTCCGCCGCACATCCGCGAGCCGGCCGGCCACGACGTGCACCTCCTCGAACCAAGCCGTCGTACCGACGGTCATGGTGCAGTCACCGGTACCCCGGGAGGCCCACGCGGCCTGGGCCGGCCCGATGGACCCCACCAGCCACCCCAGATTGCCGATGATCCGCTCCAGTTCTTCCACCACCAACTGGGGAGCCGCCGCGACGATCACCGGTGCCGCGCCCTCCCCGCTGGCGGCGGCTCGGACGTGCCCCACAACCTGAGCCCCATGCACCCCGGGGAAGTACTTCGGAATGTCGCGAGCGAGCAGCGAGCGCAATTCGTGATCGCGCAGCCGGGGGAGTGCAATGCACCGCAGGCGCACGAGGGGCGGCAGCAGGGCCACGTGCACGCAGAGTCGGGTGACCTGGCCACCGGGGAGCAGGCACGCGATCGCGTCCCTGAGCTGCCGCTCCACCTCATCCCATCCCTCCCTTCCATAATGTGGGATAGGGACGACCACGCTCAGCGCTTCGCCGCGTCCGTCGAGCCGAGCTACGGTCACCCCGTCGGGCGACACCGCGACGCCGATCTCTCTCATTCAGTCCTCGACCACGTCAGGAAGGCCGCGTCACCGGCCCGGACAAACACCGCCTCGACTCGCCGGGCAGCCGGACTGCCGTCCTGCCACCCGGTTGCGGTGACCAGGATCTCGGTCGTCTCGAAGAGCACTCGGCCCTGGAGCACCGGGAGCGCCTTCTGCAGTGTCTCGCGCGGACCAGATGAGATCCGGGGCAGCAGTGCGCTCAAGTCCCCCACGGGGCGGTGATCCTCGCGCGCGCGCAGGAGCGCGTTCACGGCTTCCTCTCCGAAGCCGGGCAGGCTGAGCAGTACTTCCCGCGGGGCACTGGCCAGATTGATGCGACCGCTGCCCTGGAGGGTGAGGAAGGGCGCCGCACGTTCAAAGAGTTCGGGCGTCATCCCCCGCACATGCTGCAGGTCCGCGAGGTCCGCGAACGGCGCGTCCGCCGGGAGCACCGCACGGCCTTCCCGGAGGTACAGCTCACGCTCGCCACCACGCGGTCGGTGCGCCCGATCAGCGTCGCGCCAGTCGGCGATGGACTGCGCCAGCCGGTCGGCCAGGCCGTAGTCCGCGCGGAGCGCCCGGAAGAACCGCCGCAGGTCATCCTCGGACGCCTGATTGAGGTGCAGGTGCGCCCCGAGGTCCTCGAAGGCAAGAACCGCCCGCCCCTGCCCGATGGTCACGGTGTCGGCAAGCAGGGTATCCGTCTCCGCCCAGGGATCCGAGCTGCGCGCGGGATCCCGCAGGGCGAGGTTCCCTCTGGTCCTCGCGCCCCGCATCAGGCGCGATTGTGCCATGGCCAGCGCACCCTCGGCGCTCAATCGGGCCACCGCTCCTTCGGTGCCGTTGGCGGCTGCCAGCCGGTAGGTGCGTGCACGCAGGCTGAAGCCGACTCCGAGCACCGAAAACGCCACCAGGAGCCACAAGGCGGCCACCAGGGCGAATCCCTCTTCGCCGCGTACGAGCCCCCGGCCACGGCTTCTCATTGCCCCGCCCTGACGGGCACCAGCAGCGGCAGTCGCAGGAGCGGCGCGAGGCTGTCGCCGGACAGCGTCACCTCGATGCCTGAAGGCAACAGCGACTTTGACACCCAGCTCCCCAGCCAGCCACGATCACCGAGGGGAATCGAGAAGTACCGGATGTCCAGGCCATGAACCTCCGCGCTCAGCTCGACCGTCTTCCCCACCCCGCTCGGCCAGGGCCGCAGGTCGGCGACGAGCCCCGTCGCCGCTGTCTGGCTGTCACGATCGATCCGCAGCGACAGCACCACCTGCGCCGCCGCGATCGGCGTTGGCGCCGTCGTAAGGATGGTGAGCATGTCGTCGGCCTCTGCCATCGGACCCATCCCGTAGCTGCCATCGAGGCCGCGGAATCCCGGCCCCTCCTCCAGCGTCAGCCGGGCACCGGCCAGCCACTCCCCCAGCATCCGCCGGAGATTGGCCGCCCGGAGGTCCTCGGCGAGGACGGCCTCCGCCCGAGCGCGGTGATCGAGTGCCGCGGCGAAGGCCGCATACCCCACACTGACAGCGATGCCCGTGATCGTGAGCGCCACGACCAGCTCGAGCAGGGTCATGCCCCGCCGGTCCGTGGCCGACAGTCTCATGGCGCCTTTGCAGCGCCGGCCCGATAGAGCCGCGCGGGAAGCCGGTAGGTCCCATCCTGCCAGGTGATCACCACCTCGGCGTCGTAGAGATCGAGTTCCTCCCGGACCGGCCGGACGCTGGCCGACCAGGCATACCCGTTGAACGGGGCATCGAACCGCCCGGCCCTCAGGGAGTCCGGCAGGACGGCAAGCGTCGCGGCGCCCACCAGCTGCAGGTGCGCCATCCGTTCCATCGCCAGCGCCTCCACCTCGAGTGCCGTACGCGTGTGCATCCCGGCACGGAGCTGGGCTCCGATTGCGGCCAGCGAAGTGACCACCGTCATCCCGACGATGCTGATCGCGACGATGGCCTCCAGGAGCGTGAAGCCGGAGGTGCCAGGCCGGACACCAGCCGGGAGTGGCGAGCCCGCGAGCGCGTTCTGCGGGTCACTACCGGACACGCGCGACCCCGGTCCAAGGATCCACAAGGATCACATCGGTCTGACCGCCAGCTGTCACAGCCAGTGATTCCGCTGCGGCAACACCCGTGGGCCCGAACACCCCGACATAACCACCATTGGGGCCATGGATGGTGGTGCCACTCGGCACCGGGAGGCGTCCCTCGGCCGCCGAGGCGCGGGTTCGGCCTCTGCCAACGGTGACCACGTAGGACCCGGTCGCCAGGTCCAGGTGGAGCTGCGACTGGGTACCTCGCTCCAGCGCGATGCGTCGCGTCTGCTCCAGGAGACCGAGGAGGCCTGCCACGACGGTGCCGCGCGCAGTGGCCTCCGGGTTGCCGGCCAGCGCGGGCAGGGTCACCCCGGCGACGACTCCAAGGAGGGCCACGACGACGATGACCTCGAGCAAGGTGAATCCGCGCCCGCTCCCGGCTGGCGGGGATGGGTGCAGGGCCCGCTGCCGCGTCACCGGAAACTCCCCGCATTGACCGAGTAGATGGCCTGAAGCAGCGAGAGAGCCACGAAGCCCACCACGCCACCGAAGAGCAGGATCATCACCGGTTCGACCAGCGCCACGAGGCGCTGCAGCAGCCGGTCGGTACGGTCTTCCAGCATCGTGGCGGCCCGCTCCAGGAAGGACTGGAGCTGCCCGCTCGTCTCACCCACGGTGACGAGCTGGACCAGGACCGGCGGGAAGAGCCCGCCATCCTGGATGGCCCGGTGAAGCGCCGCGCCCTCCCGGATCCGGTCCCGAATCCGGTTCACCTCGTCCCGAGCGACCGGGTCATCGAGGGAGGCGATGGTGTCGGTGAGCGCCGCGAGCAACGGCGCCCCGCCGCCCAGGAGCGTCCCAAGCAGCCGGGCAAACCGCGCGCCGAGCGCGTTCTGCCGCACGGTCCGGACGAGAGGCACACGAAGCAGGAGCTGCGCCCAGGCCCGGTGCCCCTCCGTCGTGTGCCGTGCCCAGGCCATGAATCCGACGACCGGGATCGGCGCGCACGCCAGCAGCGGCCATCCCTTCCTCAGGCCGGTGGACAGCGCAAGCACCATGGCGGTGGATCTCGGCAAAGCCGCGCCGGTGCCCTGCAGCAGCTCAACGAATCGGGGGATCACGAGCAGCAGGAGCACCAGTACCGCGGCCCCGCCAGCGACGAGCAGCAGGAGCGGATAGAGGGACGCGGAGAGCAACCGCTGCCGGATCTGCTCCTCCCGCTCCAGTTGCTCCCCGAGGCGGCGAAAGGCGCCGCCCAGGTCCCCGCTTCGCTCGCCGGCTCGGATCATTCCCATATAGAAAGGCGGGAATGCCTCCGGATGCCGTCCAAGTGCTTCCCCCAGCGTCTCGCCTCCGAGCACCGCGGTGCGGACTGCCTCGAGCACCGGCGTGACCGTGGCCGAACTGACGCCGATGGCCGCCGCGAGCGCCTTGACCACTGGCAGCCCGGCTGGCAGGAGCGCCGCCATGGCGCGCGTGGTATCCAGCAGCTCCCGCCGTGAGACACGCACCGCTGAACCCGATCTCGACCGGCCCCCTTCCTCCGCCGGGATGATGGCGAGCACCAACAGGCCGCGCGCCTCCAGCATCCCCTGTAGCGCATCAGCACTGGCGGCCGCTTCCCTCCCTCGATGCCGTCGGCCCGAAGCCTCGATGGCGGTGTAGCTAAATCGGTCAGGCATGCGCGGCGGGGCTCTGGAGTACCCGGATGATGGCAGAGAATCGGGGCGTGAAGCAGCACGGAATGCGGAGCATGCCATAGCTAACAGCGGGCTGACGGTCGGGCTATGACCCTTGGAGCGCGCCATATGACGCATGGCGCGCCGGCGGATCGTCAGGCGCTCTCAAGACCGACTGCCATGCCCGGGACTCACCGCTGGCCCGTGGCCAGATTGTCACCCTTGACCTCTTGCGCACCATCGCTGTTAGGCGTATGCAGCTGACTGTCACAGGCCGGCCGCATTCTTGACGGGCAGCCAGACTGCTTGAACCTTCATCGACCGGCTCCTCACCAGACCACCACAACACCACCACTCGCATGCCCACCCTCTTGCCCACGGTCCTCGGCGCCCCTCACCCCGCCATCGCGCACATCTTGCGAGAGATTGACGAGGTGCGGGGTCAGATTCGTCCGGCTTCTCACTTCGCGGTGCGCTGTGGGTACCGCAACCGCGACCAGCTCAGGCACGCCCTCGAGCGCGCCGGGCTGCCCGGTATCGAGGTCCTCGGGCAGTGGTCGAGGATTCTCGCCTGGACCCGGGAATCCCAGGCCAGCGGCTTGTCACTGTGTCACCTCACGACGCAGCGTGGAGAGGATGTGTCGGCGGCCTACCGCCTCGTGCACGACCTCACGTGGCATCCGTGGAGCCAGGTCAGGGCAAATGGGTTGGAATGGCTGGTGGGGTGGATGCAGGAGAGAAAGCGATACGGGACGCTTAGGGTGCGGAGGAAGGCGGGCACGGCCCGACAGCGGGGAGTCGAAGAGATCCCAGCGAGCACCGCGCCGGCCATCGCTGGCGAACCGCACCAGCACCCGGCCGTGCGGATTGAGAGCGACTCCGCGCCGTCGGAAACCGCCCTCTCGACCACTGGGGAAACCCAGGCTCTCGAGACCGCCTTGGCAGCAGCTCAACGTGCCCAGCAACTCGCGCTGGAGATCGCGCGCTTGGGTCAGGCCCTAGCCGCCTTAGTGGCGGAGCATCCCGACCTGCGGCCGTAGGGGGCGGGGCGATAGGGAGGAGAGGAGGAACGTCGCGGCCGCGGCGAGGATCGCCTGCGCGGCCCCTTCGGACCCAGCGGACCACGGCCGCGTCAGCCGGCGACGCGGTCAGGCCCGCCACGGCCAGCGCTCACCGGGTGGTAGCGGCCGGCGCCAGTGGCCGGGAAGCCGCTGGGGCGGGACAGGCACTTGTCTAACCCGCGCTGGCGGCTGCCCCGATGCCAGCTGGGCGAGGAAATGAGGGGCACGCCACCGCCAGCCGCGTGCGACCCGTGGTTTCACCGGTCCCAGAATCAGGACCCGGTCCCGGCACTCAACCGATCGAGCCTCCGGTGCTGCCGGAGCGGCTCAGTTCGTCACTTGGGGGGGCCAACCATACAGCGGCACCGTAACGCAAGTGGCGTTGTAGACAGCGGCCGCATCCTCAATCAACTGGAATCGCCGCATTCATCCGTGATTACGCCCCCCGCTTCCCCAGGCAGGCGAACGCACCAGGACGAGCACGAGTATCCCTAGAATGGTGGGGACAAGTGAGCCCCACAAGCTCGCCCATAGCCAGCTTACGGGCTTTCCGAGATTGTCGGGAATACCCGCGATCGCGTACTCGGTCTTCCCAGGAGGGTACGCAACAGTGACGGTATCACCCACACTGAGCTCATCACTGGGCCGGTTCGGCGAGTAAACATAACTGACGACTTCACTTCTCCGACCTTCAACAACAATCTCAACTCTCACCTGCCCTGGTCGGCCATCTACTCCGATGGCCCTGACAATCCCCCGTACTTGGAGAAAACCTTTCTCAAATGGGTCGGTACGCGTGGACCACCACACTACAACAGTACCGACAATGCACGCCGTGAGCCAGAGCAGGACGTACTGGCCAACAGTTCCTCGCGAGGATACCGCCATTAACTGTCCCTCCTCTCCAGATGGCTAGGCTACATTACCGCGCCACACACCAGCCGGGTGAACCACGGCTCGATATCCTTGAGCGATAGCACCCCTGTAAAGGTGAGCCCAGCGTAAGGCTCGAACCGCCATCCGGGCAATGCTGAAACAGATTGCCCAGCAGAGAAACCAATGATTAGCGGCCCCAGCCGGCGGAACTGGTCTAGCGGAGCCATATTGCCATTTGCAAGCTGCTGCAGTACCGGCAAGGGAATGTTGCCAAGCTCCGCACCGGCGAACTTCCCGCCTGGCAGGTTGATGTTCATTCCAAGCGTTCCAGAGTACCCTTCAATTTGAGTAAAGGATACAACGCCATGGCCTGTCATCCCCGAGACACCACCCGCCGCTCCCATTCCGGGCGAGAATGCGGCTCCGGTAGTGGACTGGAAGATTAGGCCCACATCCCAGCTGCTGAAATCCCAGCCGTCGCCAACGATCCCCACTTCAACCGTCCAGTTCTCGAACCCCGCTGCGGAGAGGACACCCGTGAGGCCTACAGCCTTCATCCAGAGTCCCGTAGGGTCAAGATGGTTCACGGGATCATGCGACGCATAGCTACGAAGGTTGCTGGAGCCGGCTTGGAATCCCATAGGATCCGCAGAAGTCCACGCCGAGATGGCTGGATCATAATCTCGAGCCCCGAATCGGACCAATCCAGTGACAATGTCTTGCAAGCCCCCTGCAAACCCGATCGTCTGCAGCCCTGTCCCGCCCACTACGCTCGCCACGCCCCACTCATCGTAGTCGAGCTGCTGGGCCACGGCACCGGTGGCCGTGTCCACCACCAGTCGGACGCTGCCCAGGTGGTCCGTCACCAGGCGGTAGACGTTCCCGCCCTTCAGCATGTAGTCCGGCACGTTGCTGCGGGTGCCGTAGACGAAGCGGCTCACCACGTTCCCGGCTCCGTCGAGCTCAGCCACCG
>CAZRCT010000054.1:0-25996 GCA_964598655.1 uncultured Gemmatimonadaceae bacterium | reverse complement strand
ACGGTCATCGCCGCCCCCGGCGAGCCGCCGCTCACCGTGAGCGCCGGCAACCCCGGCCTCGCCACGGGCGGGAGCGGCGACGTGCTGAGCGGCCTCGCGGGCACCTTCCTCGCCACCACCGACCGGCCGCTGGTGGCGCTCGCCGCCGCGGCGCAGGCCCTCGGCCGCGCCGCCGACCAGGCGGCGCGCCGCGCCACCGCGCGCGGCATGCGCCCCATGGACGTGGTGGCCGCGCTCCCCGACCTCTGGCGCTACTGGGACACCCTTCGCGTGGCGCCGGCGCCGCCCCGGCCCCCGGTGCGCTTCGAGCTGCCGCGTCCCCAGCAATGGTGAGGCGTTTCCTCGCGCTGCTCCTGCTGGCGCTGGTGCCCGCGCTCGCCGCGCAGGGCCGCGACTGGGCCCCCGAGGACCGGCTGGTACTCGGCGACTTCAGCCGCATCGCCGCCGTGGCGGTGTCGCTGGACAAGGTCTTCGTCGTCACGCCGACGGCGCTCCTGGTCTACAACCCGCGCGACCACCGCTGGGAAGGCGTCTTCTCCCCGGGCGACGCCGCGCAGCCGTTCCGCGATGCCGTGGCCGCGATGGCCGATCCGCTCGACAACTCCGCCTGGGTTCTCACCCGGGGCAGCTTCTACCACTTCGATCCCGCCATCCGCCGCTGGGACAGCGGCAGCCTCCCTGGCGTCCTCTCCGACGTGGCGCTGGACCAGGACAATCCCGCGCTTGGCCTCTTCCTCCGCGTGGGGAGCGGCTGGTACAGCGCCACCCGCGGCGGCGTGCTGGTGCCCACGAGCGCACCCCGCCGGCCCGTGCGCCCCGCCACCGTGGACCAGGCCATCCGCGAGAACCCCGCCATCCAGGCCTCGAGCGGCCTCCTGGCGGTGACCGGCCGCCGCGCCGGCCTGGGCTACACCTCGGCCGCGCGGGCACAGGGCTTTGCCGGGATGGGCTGGTACCTCGGCACCAATGGCGCCGGGCTGGTCTATTTCAGCGAGGGCAGCGGCCGCCCCGAGCTGCTGCCCTTTGGCCTGCCGGGCGACCGCGTGGACGCCGTGACGGCGGGCCCGGACGGCGTCTGGGCCGTCACCGAGCGGAGCGCCCTCGCCGACGCCGCCCTCACCTTCGTGGCGCGCGACCTGCGCGAAGTGCGGAGCTACCAGGGCCCGCGCGCCACCGGCATGCCGTTCACCGAGGCGCGCCGCGTGCTGAGCCGGGACGACGCGCTCTGGATTGCCACCGGCACCGGCGTGGTGCGCTACCGCCCGCGCGAGGATGAGGTCACGCGCTTTTCCGCCGGCCGGGAGCTGCCCGACGGCCGCACCTACGACCTCGCTCAGCGACAGGGCCGCCTCGTCATCGCTACGGCGCGGGGGCTGGCGCAGTTCGCGGACTCCGCCGGCCTCACGCAGCTGGCGCCCGACTTCCGCGACCAGGCGCTCGCCGTGGCCCTCGCCGGCGACACCACCTGGGTGGGCACGCCCATCGGGCTCTTCTTTGCCATCGCCGGGCAGGCGGACCTGCTCGAGCCCGCCGACCTCCGCGAGCAGCCCCGCGCCCGCGTCCCCGTGGTGGACCTCACCTGGCGCGGTGACACGCTCGTGGCCCTCACCGAGCAGGAACTCCTCTGGCGCGACCCCGCCACCGGCCGCTTCACGCTGGGCCCGCGGCTCGGCGGCGGCCTGGGCCGCCTCCACACCGTGGTGAGCGACGCCCGCGGCCTCTTCGTGGCCGGCGACGGCGGCGTGGGCCCGGCCCAGTTGCAGACCCCCGTCACCCGCACGCTCCGGGTGGGCGTGGACCTGCCGGGCACCGTCACCGACCTGGCGCTCGACGAGGACTACCTCTGGGTGGCCACCCTCGCCGGCCTGGTGCGCTTCCGGCTGGACGCCGTCCGATGATCCCGCTCGCCCCCGGGCCCGAGTTCGACCGCATCCGCCGCATCCTCTCCCGCCTCGGCCGCGACGCGCGGGGCATCGGCGACGACTGCGCCGTGGTCCCCGCCGGGCCCGGCGACCTCGTGGTGAGCACCGACCTGTCCGTCGAGGGCCGCCACTTCCGGCGCGACTGGCTTGCCCTCGAGGAGATCGGCTGGCGCGCGGCGGCGGGCGCGCTCAGTGACCTGGCGGCGGAAGGCGCCGGCGTCGTCGGCGTCACGGTTAGCCTCGGCATGCCGTCCTCCGCCACCGACGACGAGGCCGCCACGCTCATGGGCGGCGTCGGCGACGCCGTGCACGCCGCCGGCGGCGTGGTGCTCGGCGGCGACCTCACCGCCGCCGACTGCTGGCTCCTCGATGTCACGGTGATCGGCCGCGCCGGCCGCCCCGTCACCCGCCGCGGTGCCGAGCCCGGCGACGTGCTCTGGGTGAGCGGTACCCTTGGCGGCGCCCGCGCGGCGCTCACCGCCTGGCCGGCGGGGCGCACGCCGGACCCGGCGGCTCGGCGGGCCTTCGCTCGGCCGGAGCCGCGCATCGCGCTGGGGCAGGCGCTGGCCCTGGAGGGCGCCCGTGCCATGATCGACCTGAGCGACGGCCTGGGTGGCGACGCCGCGCACCTTGCCGCCGCGTCAGGCGTGCACCTGGACCTCGGGCTCGACGTGCTGCCGCTCGGGCCCGGCGTGGCGGCCGAGGCCCGGGCGGCGGGACAGCCGCCGGAGGTGTTCGCCGGGCAGGGCGGGGAAGACTACGAGCTCCTGGTGGCCATGCCCCCCGGCTTCGGCCGCGCCGACGCCGAGCGGCTCGGCGCGCTTACCGGCGTCCCGCTCACGGCCATCGGCACGGTGGCGGCCGGGAGCGGGGTCACTTGCCGGCTGGCCGGCCGGGCGGTGGCGTTGCCGGGCTTCGACCATTTCCGCTGAGCCCGGGCCGGGCGGCGCTGAGTACCGCCCGGGCCGCTCCTCCCTTAGCTTTTCCCCGTCCCGAGTCCGGTCCCCCCATTCCCTGAGTCCATGTCCACGATCATCGAAGTCCACGCGCGCGAGATCATCGATAGCCGGGGCAACCCCACCGTCGAGGCCGAGGTCGTCCTGTCGAGCGGCGCGGTGGGCCGCGCGGCCGTGCCGAGCGGCGCCTCCACCGGCGAGCACGAGGCCGTGGAGCTGCGCGACGGCGACGCCAAGCGCTACGTCGGCAAGGGCGTGCTCGAGGCCGTCAAGAACGTGAACGAGGTGATCGGGCCGCGGCTCGAGGGAATGGCGGCGGAGGACCAGGTGAGCATCGACATGGAGATGCTCGACCTCGACGCCACGCCCAACAAGTCCAACCTGGGCGCCAACGCCATGCTGTCGGTCTCGCTCGCGGTGGCGCGGGCGGCGGCGGCGGACAGCGGGCTCCCGCTCTACCGCTACCTCGGTGGCCCGCTGGCGCGGGTGCTGCCGGTGCCTATGATGAACATCCTGAACGGCGGCGCCCACGCCTCCAACAACGTGGACGCGCAGGAGTTCATGGTGGTGCCGATCGGCGCCGACACCTTCCCCGAGGGGCTCCGCATGGGCGTGGAGGTGTTCCACGCGCTCAAGAAGGTGCTCACCAAGATGAAGCTCTCCACCGCCGTCGGCGACGAGGGCGGCTTTGCCCCGATGCTGCCGTCCAACGAGGCCGCGCTCGACGTGGTGATGGAGGCCATCAAGGCCGCCGGCTACGAGCCGGGCCGCGACCTGGCCATCGCCCTCGACGTGGCGGCCAGCGAGCTCTACCAGGACGGCGAGTACGTCTTCAAGAAGGGCGACGGCAGCCGCCGTCCCGCCTCCGGCATGGTGGACCTCTACGCCAGCTGGGTGGACAAGTACCCGATCGTGAGCATCGAGGACGGCCTGGCCGAGGACGACTGGGCCGGCTGGAAGCTCCTCACCGACCGCATCGGCGACCGGTGCCAGCTCGTGGGCGACGACCTCTTCGTCACCAACGTGGAGCGGCTGCAGCGGGGCATCGAGGAGGGCGTCGGCAACGCCGTGCTGGTGAAGGTCAACCAGATCGGCACCCTCACCGAGACGCTCGAGTGCATCGAGATGGCCAAGACCGCGGGCTACGGGGCCATCATCTCGCACCGCTCGGGCGAGACCGAGGACACCTTCATCGCCGACCTCGCGGTGGCGGTGGGCAGCGGCCAGATCAAGACCGGCAGCGCCAGCCGCACCGACCGCATCGCCAAGTACAACCAGCTGCTCCGCATCACCGAGGAGCTGGGCGAGATCGCGCAGTACCCCGGGCGGGACCTCTACGCCCTGTGAGCCGGGCCGGGCTGCTGGGGGCGGTGGTGGTGCTGCTGGCGCTCATCTACGGCATCATGGGCGGCGAGTACAGCACCTTCGACTGGCTGGCGCTCCGCCGGCAGGAACAGGCCGAGACCCGGGCCATCGCCCGGCTCACGGCCGAGGTGGACTCGCTCAAGCGCTACGCGCGCCAGGTGCAGACGGACCGGCGCCTCATGGAGCAGCTGGCGCGCGAGAATTTCGGGATGATCCGGCGCGGCGAGTTCCTCTACCGCCTGGACACGGATAGCCTTGACGCGCAATAGGTTCCGTCGCTAGTCTTTCCGCCCGCCCGGGGGCCGTCCCGGGCGGCACGGCTGGGTAGCTCAGGTGGTTAGAGCACGGCACTCATAATGCCGGGGTCGGCGGTTCGAATCCGCCCCCAGCTACTCCAACGCCCCTCCCTGCGGAGGGGCGTTTTGCTTGGGGCGTTGCCGCGCGTGCCGGCCGCGGTAACTTGCCCAGCACTCACCTCGGCCGGAGCTCGCGTGGGCGTCATCATTCACGGGGACAACCTCGCCGTCCTGCGCCGCCTGCCGGATGCCTCCGTCCGGCTCATCTACATCGATCCCCCCTTCAACACCGGCAAGGTGCAGGCGCGGGTCACCCGCCGCACCATCCTCGACGAGGCCGGCGACCACAAGGGCTTCTACGGCAAGCGCTATCGCACCATCCGCCTGGGCCAGACCAGCTACGCCGACATCTTCGACGACTACCTGGCCTTCCTCGAGCCCCGGCTCGTCGAGGCGCGCCGCGTGCTCGCCGCCGACGGCTCGCTCTTCTTCCACATCGACTACCGCGAGGCGCACTACTGCAAGGTGCTCCTCGACCAGGTGTTCGGGCGCGCGTCGTTCCTCAACGAGATCATCTGGGCCTACGACTACGGCGCCCGCTCCCGCCGCCGCTGGCCCGCCAAGCACGACACCATCCTCTGGTACGCCAGGGACCCCGCCCGCTACGTCTTCCGCTACGCCGAGATGGACCGCATCCCCTACATGGCGCCGAAGTTGGTGGGCGCGGCGAAGGCCGCGCGCGGCAAGACGCCCACCGACGTCTGGTGGCACACCATCGTGAGCCCCAACGGCAAGGAGAAGACCGGCTATCCCACCCAGAAGCCGCTCGGGATCCTCGAGCGCATCGTCCGGGTGCACAGCGAGCCCGGCGACCTGCTGCTCGACTTCTTCGCGGGGAGCGGCTCCTTCGGGGAGGCGGCGGCGCGCCACGGGCGGGAGTTCCTGCTGGTGGACTCGAGCCGAGTGGCCGTCGGCGTGATGCGGCGGCGGCTGGCGCGCCACCAGCCCGTGGTGGCCACCGCGCGGGGGCGGGCTTGGCTGGCCGCCCTCGCCCGCCCGGGGGCGGCACCCGGGGCGCCGCGCCGGCCGCGTTAGGCGGCCTTCGTCCTTCACCCCCAGGCCCATGCGCTCCTCCGAGTTGTCGAGCATCAGCGCCGTTACCCAGCTCCTGCTCGGGCTCACGGTGCTCTTCCTCCCCGGCGTGTTCTTTCCAGGGACTGAGGGTGCGGTGGCGGCCCACCTGGCCACGCGGCTGCTGGCGGCCGCCTGGCTGGCCGGCGGGGCGCTCAACTGGATCAACCGCCGCACCCTCCTTGGCGGCATCTACGGGCGGGCCATCGTGGTCGGCAACCTGACGCTGTACCTGGTGAGCAGCCTGGCCCTCCTCACCCCCGCCATGGACGACCAGACGCCCCTCGGCCTCCGCCTCCTGCCGCTCCTCTTCATGCCGATCGCCATCCTGTACGCCATGCGCCTCCTGCGCGGCCCCTCCGAACGCGACTTCGAGGACCCGGCCGCCCCGCCGCCGCCCCCCGCCGGCCCGCCCGGAGCCTAGTCCGTGGCCGAGTCGCCCTACGAGTTCACCGAGGACGCCCGCCTCGCCGTGTTCCAGGCGCGGCACGAGGCGCTGGCCCTCGGCGCGCCGGAGCTGCTCCCCGCGCACCTGGCGCTCGGCGTCCTCAAGACGCTCACCCGCTTCCAGCGCGCCGCCTGCTTCGCCACGCGCGAGGAGTATGCCCGCCTCTGCCACGCCCTCGGCGCCGCCCCCGAGCCCGCGCCGCTCATCCCGGCGGAGATCGGCTACTCCGAGGCAGCCACCGCCGCGATGGCCGGCGCCATCCAGGCCGCCGCGCTGGAAGGGGAGGGCGTGCCGGTCTCCCCGGTGCACCTGCTGCTCGGCATCCACGCGCCCTGTGCGCTCGACGATCGCACGCCCGTCGCCGCGAGCCGCACCGCCACCGTCCTCGCCGACGCAGGCCTCGATCCCCGCCACGTGCGCGTCTTCCTGGCCTGGCGCCCCCCGGCCTGAGTGCCGCCGCGCGTGAATTCGCGCCGCCGTTGCAGCCGTCTGCATTGGCGGGCGTGAGGCCCCCGCTACATTTGGGCCACCCATGACCGACGCCGTCCTCCCCACCGCCCTCGACCTCGACCAGGCCCTCACCCGCCTGGGCTACGCCGCGTTTCGCCCGGGCCAGCGGGAGGCCATCGAGACGCTCCTCACCGGGCGGAAGCTGCTCCTCGTGGCGCCCACCGGCGGCGGGAAGAGCCTCATCTACCAGCTGCCCGCCACGGTGCTGCCGGGGACCACGCTGGTGGTCTCGCCGCTCGTCTCGCTGATGCAGGACCAGGTGGCGGCGCTCGAGGCGCGCGGCGTGGCCGCCACCTTCCTCGCCGCCACGCTTCCGCCCGACGAGATCAAGCGCCGCATGGCCGGGCTCGCCCGGCGGGAGTACCAGATCGCGTACATCGCGCCCGAGCGGCTCGCCTTCCCGGGGTTCCGCGGCCTGGCGCGCGAGCTCGACTGTCCCCTCGTGGCCATCGACGAGGCCCACTGCATTTCCGAGTGGGGCCACGACTTCCGCCCCGATTACCTGCAGATCGGCGAGCTGCTCCAGGACCTCGCCGGCGCCCGCGTGCTGGCGTGCACCGCCACCGCCACCCCCATCGTGCGCGACGAGATCCTCGCCCGCCTCGGCCTCCCCGCCGAGACGCCGCAGATGGTCCGCGGCTTTGCGCGCCCCAACCTGGGGCTCCGCGTCCACGAGGTGGCCGGCCGGGACGACGAAGCGCGCGTCGTGGACGCCGCCCTCGCCGAGGCCCTCGGCGCACCCGGGGCGGGGCGGGGCACCGCCATCATCTACGCCCCCACGCGGAAGGAGACCGAGCAGGAGTGCGCCCGCCTCGCCGGAAAGAAGTGGCGCGTGGCCGCCTACCACGCCGGCCTCGAAGGCAGCATCCGCGACCGCGCCAGCACCGCCTTCCGCGATGGCAGCATCGAACTCGTGGTGGCCACCAACGCCTTCGGCATGGGCATTGACCGGCCCGACGTGCGCGCCGTGATCCACCTGGCGCCGCCGGGCTCCATCGAGTCCTACTACCAGGAGGTGGGCCGCGCCGGCCGCGACGGCGCGCCCGCCATCGGCGTCCTCTGCACCAGCCCGCAGGACCTGGGGCAGCGCCGGATGCTCCTCGAAATGCCTGTCGAAGGCCAGGCCCCCGACCCGGCGCGCGTGGAGCACCGCTGGTCGCTTTTCCTGGAGCTCATGCGCTGGGCCGAGGGCGGCAGCTGCCGCCACGACGCGATCCTGCGCTACTTCGGCGACGAGGCCGAGACCCTCGCCGGCTGCGGCCGCTGCGACGTCTGCACGACCCTCGGCGATGCCGGCGAGCAGGACCAGGAGGAGGTGGCCACCGCCGTCCGGAAGGCGCTCTCCGCGGTGGCCCGTGTGCACGGCCGTTTCGGCATGGTGGCCGCGGTGAAGCTGCTCCTGGGCCAGCCCGACCCGCGCCTGGAGCGGAGCGGGCTCGACCGCACCAAGACGTTCGGCGTGCTCAAGGAGCGGAAGGAATCATGGGTCACGGCGCTGCTCCGCCGTTGCGTCACCGCCGGCTGGGTGGATTTCACGGGGGGGGACCGGCCGGTGGTGTACCTGACCAGCGCCGGGAAGATCGTCCTCTTCGGCACCGGCCCCGTGCGCCTCGTGCTCCCATCCGAGGCCACCGCACGCTCCGCCGGCGCCAAGGCCGGCAGGAAGCGGGCGGCTGCGGCCTCGGCCAGCCTCACGCCGGAGGACCAGGCCCTCTTCGAGCGCCTGCGTGCCAAGCGCCTGGAGCTGGCCCGCGCCGACGGCGTCCCGCCCTACGTGGTGGCCAGCGACCGCACCCTCCACGAACTGGCCGAGCTCCGGCCCACCACGCTCGCCGCGCTCGAGGGCGTCTATGGCATCGGGCCCACCAAGGTGGCGCGGTACGGGGAGGCGTGGCTCGGGGTCCTGCACGGGTAACGGAGCCGGGCCGCCGTCGCGCACGGGGCCTCCGCCACCGGGCCTGCGGGGCCCGCCCCTGTACCCGAACCCTCCCTCCGCGTGCACACCGGGCCCCTCCGGGCGCAACCGCATTCCGCCCTCGAGCCCGGAGGCTCCCTCTCCGCGCTCCCAGGCTCCGGCGGCGTGCACGAGGCTCCCCTCGCACGGTAAACGACCTCCCTCCAGGACCACACGGCCTCCCGCCCCGCGCACGCATCCCCCCTCCCCGCGCACGCGCCTCCCCTCTCCGCGCACGCAAGCTCCCTCCCCGTGCACACGGCCTCCCCCTCCATGCACGGAGGGTCCGCCACCCCCCTCGACCGATCCCCGCAACGCCCGACTATCTTGGGGCGTCCTCATTCCCCGCAGGCCATGATCGAACCCGCCCAGATCCTCACCGTCCCGCCCCAGCCCGCCGCCGTCATCCCGATCCGCATCCCCCGCGCGGAGATGCCCCGGGTGATGCGCCCCGCCATCGAGGAGCTTTTCGCCACGCTCCACGCCCAGGGCGTGGCGCCTGCCGGGCCCGTCTTTGCACACCACCGGGAGATCACGCGGGAGTTCTTCGACTTCGAGGTGGGGCTCCCCGTCGCCCGGGCGATCACGCCGGCTGGGCGCGTGCGCGCCGGCGAGCGTCCTGGCGGCCTCATGGCCCGCACCGTGTACGCCGGTCCCTACGAGGGCCTCGGCTCGGCCTGGGAGGCGTTCGACGACTGGATGGTGGCCGAGGGATACATCCGCGGCGCCAACGTGGTGGAGACCTACCTGCGCGGCCCCGAGTCGGGCCCCGACAGCTCCACCTGGCGCACCGAGTTCCTCCGCCCGGTGACCCGCCGGTGAGCCCGGCCCCGCTCAGCATCCGCCGGGCCACCGCCGCCGACGCGGCCGTGCTCGCGGTCCACCGCGCGCAGATGTTCCTCGACATGGGGAGCGTCGGCGCGGCCCAGGCGGGCGAGCTCCAGATCGCCTCCGAAGCCTATTTCCGGGCCGCCGTGCCGGATGGGGAGTACGTGGCCTGGCTCGCCGCGCCGAGTGGCGCCCCGGCGGAAATCGTCGCCGGGGCGGGCGTCCAGCTCCGCTCCATGCTGCCGCGCCCCGCCGGCGACGGGGGGCGGCTCCTGCTCGGCCGCGAGGGCCTGGTACTCAACGTGTACGTGGCCCCCGCGTGGCGGCGGCGCGGCGTGGCGCGCCGGCTCATGGAGGTGATCCTCGACTGGGCCCCGCAGGCCGGCATCGTCCGCCTGACACTGCACGCCTCCGACGCGGGCCGGGCGCTCTACGAGCAGCTCGGCTTCGTGCCCACCAACGAGATGCGCTACCGCGGCGACCTCGCCGCCTCCGGCCCGGTGCTCGGCCTGCCGTGAAGGGGCGCCGGTGACCGCCTCGGAGTGGCGCCAGTGGCTTCGCCGCCTCTGGGTGGTGGCGGGCCTCAGCTTCACCGGCTGGCTGGTGTGGAACGCGCAGGCGCACGGGGTGGATCCCGCGCTCCGGCAGTCGGGCGATTCGGTGGTGGTGCAGGACGCGGGCGCCGTGCTCCGCCTGCTCCCGCGCGACAGCACGCCCAAGGCAGGCCTCCTCTTCCTGCCGGGCGGCGGGGTGGACCCCGTGGCGTACCTCCCGCTCCTCCACCGCGTGGCGGCGGCCGGCCATCCGGTGGTGCTGGTGCGCCTCCCCTGGCGTTCCGCGCCGACGGCGGCCAGCCGGGCCGAGGTCTGGCGGCGGCTCGCGGCCGCCCGGGCCGGCGACAGCACCCGCCCGTGGGTGCTCGCCGGCCACTCGCGCGGGGCGGCGCTCGCGGCGCGCTACGTGGGGGAGGAGGGCGGCCGCGTGGCGGGGCTGGTGCTCATCGCCACGACGCACCCCAAAGCCGCGAGCCTCGCCACCACCGTGGTGCCCGTGACCAAGATCTGGGGCACCCGCGACTGCGTCGCCCCGCCCGCGGCGATGTTCGCCAACGCGGCCCTGCTGCCCGTGGCCACGCGCTGGGTGCGCATCGAGGGCGCCAACCACGCCCAGTTTGCGCACTACGGCCGCCAGCTCGGCGATTGCGCCGCCACCATCCCCCGCGAGGTGCAGCAGGCCGAGACCGCCGGCGCGCTGCTCGAGGCGCTCGAGGCGGCGGTGCCCGGCGGCGCACCCCGCCGGACCGTGCCCGGCGCGGGCCCGCCCTAGTTTCGTTCCGCACCGGCGTTTGCGCGGCCTCGCGGGCCCCTCCAGATTCCACGCCGTCCGGGGGTACGCCGTTGCCCGCTTCACAGGAGCCTTCCATGCGCGCCGTCCGTGCCGTGCCGTTCGCGTTTGCCGCCCTCCTTGCCAGCGTCGCCTGCGGCGGCGGGGGCGACGGTGGGGGCAGCAGCCCGACGACCACGCTGGACGGCACAGTGCTCGACTACTGGTCGGGCCTCCCGGTGCCGGGGGCCGCGGTGGGCGGCGGCGGCCAGGTGGGCAACACCATCGCGGACGGCACCGGCGACTACAGCTTCGCCACGGTCCCCCAGAACGGGGGTGTGCAGCTCACCGCCTCCAAGGCCGGCTACCACAGCACCCGCAACGAGTCCATCCAGGTGGGGACCACGCCGGTCTCCGCCGACATCTACATCGCCGCGCTCGCCGACATCGCGCGGCAGTACGCGGCGGTGGGCGTCACCGCCGCGCCCGACAGCGTCGAGGTGATCGTCACCCTGGACGATGCCGGCACGCCGCGGGTGGGACTCCCGCTGTCGAGCATCGTGCTGCTCGACTCGGGCAACGACACCGTCGGCGTCGGCCCCTTCGTCTTCGGCGCCGCCGGTGACATCGTCCCCACCGGCACGCTCAACACCACCACGGCATTCGGCGGCCGCTCGCGGGTGGCGTTCCTGAACGTGCCGGTGGGCCGCCTCACGCTGCACGTCGAGATCCCGCCGCCCAACGCGGCCACCCTCACTGTTCCCGTGACCGGCTCCACCAACGGCGTGGTGCTGGTCCGTCGCTGACCCCGTTGCCTGGAGCGTTGCATGGCTGAGCGGAAGCTGATCACGGTCTTTGGTGCCACCGGCGCGCAGGGCGGGGGCCTGGTGCGGGCCATCCTCGCCGATCCCGCGGGCGGCTTCGCGGTGCGCGCCGTCACCCGGAATCCCGCGGCCGACAAGGCGCGCGCCCTCGCCGCCGCCGGCGCCGAGGTGGTGGCGGCGGACCTCGACGACGAGGCCTCGCTCCGCGCCGCGCTGGCCGGGGCGCACGGCGCCTTCCTCGTCACCAACTTCTGGGAGCACTTCTCGGCCGAGAAGGAGCTGGCGCAGGCGGGGAACCTGGCCCGCGCCACCAAGGCGGCCGGGACGCGCCACGTGATCTGGTCCACCCTCGAGGACACCCGCCAGTGGGTGCCGCTCAGTGACGCGCGCATGCCCACCCTGGGCGGGAAGTACAAGGTCCCCCACTTCGACGCCAAGGGCGAGGCCGACCACCTGTTCCGCGACCTCGGCGTGCCCACCACGTTCCTCGTGACGTCGTTCTACTGGGACAACTTCATCCACTTCGGCTCGGGCCCGCAGAAGGGGCCGGACGGCTCGCTCAACCTCGTCTTCCCGATGGACGACAAGAAGCTTCCCGGCATCGCCGTCGAGGACATCGGCAAGTGCGCCTACGGCATCTTCAAGGCGGGCGCGGCGTGGATCGGAAAGACGGTGGCCATCGCGGGCGAGTCGCTGAGCGGGGCGGAGATGGCGGCCAAGCTGACGCGCGCCCTCGGCCGGCCCATCGGCTACGTGAGCGTGCCGCCGGAGGTGTACCGCGGCTTCGGCTTCCCCGGCGCCGACGACCTCGGCAACATGTTCCAGTTCAAGCGCGACTTCAACGAGTATTTCGTGGGCGTCCGCGACCTGGCGGTGGCCCGCCAGCTCAATCCCGCGCTGCAGGACTTCGACGCCTGGCTGGCCCGGCACGCCGGCCAGATCCCCCTCGGCTGAGCGGCCGCACGGGGCCGGGGCGCCGCCCCGGCCCCGTGCCGCCTGCTGGCGCCCGGCGGGGCCTCCCCCGGGCGCGCTCCCTCACCGTCCGCTCCATGACCCGCACGCTCCGCGGCCTCCTGTTCCTGGCCCTGCTTCCGGCCACCCTCCGCGCGCAGGGCTGGCCGCTCCACGGCCATGACCTGGGTGGCCAGCGTTTCTCGCCCCTCCGCCAGCTCGACACGGCCACGGTGGCGCGCCTCGCGCCCGCGTGGAGCTACCACAGCGGAATTGCCGCCACCTTCCAGGCCACGCCCATCGTGGTGGACTCGGTGATGTACCTCTCACTGCCGGGGAGCAGCGTGGTGGCGCTCGACGCCCGGGACGGTCGCGAGCTGTGGCGCTACACCCACCAGGCCCGCTCGGCGAAGCTGTGCTGCGGCCCCGCCAACCGCGGCGTGGCGGTGGCGCGCGGGCTGGTGTACGTGGGCACGGTGGACGGGCGCCTAGTGGCCCTCGACGCCCGGAGCGGCGCCGTGCGCTGGGACGTGACCGTGGCCGAATACCAGGGCTCGAGCGAGACCACCCGCCAGCTCCGCGCCGACGACCCGCTCTCCACCGTGGGCGCCACGGGCCAGACCGGTGTCGGCATCGGTGCGGCGCCGCTGGTGTACGACAACACCGTCTTCGTGGGCATCGCCGGCGTGGGCTATGGGCTGCACCCCGACCAGGGGCTCGCGGTGGTGGGCCTCGCCGGCCAGTACGGCCGGCCCGGCCTCATGGCGGCCTTCGACGCGCGGACGGGTCGGGTGAAGTGGCGCTTCGACATCACCGGCCCGGGGTGGGAAGGCGCCTTCCGGGGCCGCACGCCGGACGGCGTGCCGCTCGCCCGCGACCTCGACGCCGAGCGCGCCGCGGTGGCCGCCAACGCGGAGGCGTGGCGCTACGGCGGCGGCTCCATCTACACCACGCCGGTGGTGGATGCGGCCCGGCACCTCCTGATCTTCGGCACCGGCAACCCCTCGCCCCAGATGGCCGATGCCTCGCGCCCCGGCGACAATCGCCATACGTCGTCCGTGGTGGCGCTCGACACGCGGACGGGGAAGCTGGTGTGGGCCACGCAGCTCGTCCCCCACGACCGCTGGGGCTACGACGTGGCGAGCGCCCCGGTGCTGCTCGACGTTACCGTGGAGGGCCGCCGCGTGCCGGCGGTGGCGCACGCCGCCAAGACCGGCTGGGTGTACGTCCTGGACCGGCGCGACGGCCGCTTCTTGTTCAAGTCGGCGCCCTTCGTGCCGCAGCGGAACCTCTTCATGCCCCCCGCCCCCGGCGAGGGCGTGGTGGTGGCGCCCGGCATCGCCGGGGGCGCCAACTGGTCGCCGAGCGCGTACGACCCGGTGCACCACCTCTTCTTTGTGGGTGCGCTGCACCTGCCCACCCGCTACATCGCGCACGATGTGCGGCGGCCGGACGGGAGCGTGCTGCAGTACGCCAGCACCCAGCAGACCGGCGAGGCGTCGGGTACGCTGACGGCCCTGGACCTCGCGGCGGGCGGCGCGGTGCGGTGGCAGGTGACCACGGCAGAGCCGCTGGTGGGCGGGGTGCTGGCCACGGCCGGCGGTCTTGTGTTCTCGGGCCTGGGGCAGGGGCGCTTCGCCGCGCTGTCGGCGGGCACCGGGGCCGAGCTCTGGTCGTACACCGCGCCGGCCGGCGTCAACGCGCCGCCCATCACCTACGAGGCGAACGGCCGGCAGTACGTGGCGGTGGCCATCGGTGGCAACGCGCTGTTCGGGTTCCCGCAGGGGGACCTGGTGATGGCCTTCGCCCTGCCGCAGTGAGGGCGGCTGGCGCCCGGGCCGGATCGGCGTTTTCTTGGTAGGCCGGCCCCGGGGGGGCCGCCTGACACACTCGTTTCCCCGCCCCGCGGCGCCCGCCGCGGGCGCGCCCTCTTCCTCGAGGTCCCGATGTCCCGTCTGCCCACGCTCCTCGTCTCGCTCCTGGCCGGCGCCGGCGCCCTGGCGGCGCAGCAGGCCCCGGCCGCCCCGGCGGCGGCCCCGCGCGCCGCCCGCGCCCCGGCGGTGGCCACGCCCGCCGGCGCCATCAGCAGCCGCTCCTGCGCCCAGGTCACGGCCGCGCTCCGCGCCCGGCCCATCGGCCGCGCGGTGAAGGGCGCCACCGTCGAGGGGATCACCGAGTACACCCTGCCCAACGGCCTCAAGGTCCTGCTCTTCCCGGACGCCTCGAAGCCCACCGCCACGGTGAACGTCACCTACCTGGTGGGGAGCCGGCACGAGGCGTACGGCGAGACCGGCATGGCGCACCTGCTCGAGCACCTGGTGTTCAAGGGCACGCCCTGCCACCCCAACATCCCGCAGGAGCTCACCAGCCACGGCGCGCGCCCCAACGGCAGCACCTGGTTTGACCGCACCAACTACTTCGAGACCTTCTCCGCCAGCGACTCCAACCTGGTCTGGGCGCTCGACCTCGAGAGCGACCGGATGCTCAACAGCTGGATCGCCAAGGAGCACCTGCAGAGCGAGTTCACCGTGGTGCGGAACGAGTTCGAGTCGGGGGAAAACGACCCCTTCGGCGTGCTCATGGACCGCACCATCGCCACTGCGTTCCTGTGGCACAACTACGGCAAGTCCACCATCGGCGCCCGCTCCGACATCGAGAACGTGCCCATCGAGCGGCTGCAGGGCTTCTACCGCCGCTGGTACCAGCCGGACAACGCGGTGCTGGTGGTGGCGGGGAAGTTCGACCCGGCGAAGACCCTGCGCCTCATCGAGGAACGCTTCGGCCGCCTGCCGCGCCCCAACCGCAGCGGCGAGCTGAAGCTCTGGCCCACCTACACCCTCGACCCGGTGCAGGACGGGGAGCGCAGCGTCACCCTCCGCCGCGTCGGCGACGTGCAGGTGACCATGTCGGTCTATCACGTTCCCGCCGGCACCCATCCCGACTTCGCCGCCGTGGACGTCCTGGGCCAGATCCTGGGCGATGCCCCGTCGGGCCGCCTCTACAAGGCGCTGGTGGAGCCCAAGCTCGCCGCGCAGGTGGGGGCGTTCTCGTTCCAGCTCCGCGAGCCGGGCGTGCTCATCACCTACGCCCAGGTCCGGAAGGAGGACGACCTCGCCCGGGCGCGCGCCGCCATGGACTCGGCGCTCCGGGAGGTCGTCTCGCGCCCGCCCACCAAGGAGGAGGTGGAGCGCGCCGCGCAGCAGCTGCTCAAGAACATCGAGCTGAACCTCAACCGCTCCGACGCCGTGGGCCTCGAGCTCTCCGAGTGGGCCGCCATGGGCGACTGGCGGATGCTGTTCATCCACCGTGACCGCATCCGCAAGGTGACGCCCGAGGACGTGGCCCGCGTGGCCGCCGCCTATCTCAAGCCGGAGAACGTCACCACCGGCACCTTCATCCCCACCGAGAAGCCGGACCGCGCCGAGATCCCGCCCACGCCCGACGTGGCCGCCCTGGTCCAGGACTATCGGGGCGACACGGCGCTGGCCGTCGGCGAGGCGTTCGACCCGTCGCCCGCCACCATCGAGCGGCGCACCACCCGGAGCACCCTGCCGGGCGGCCTCCGCATGGCGCTCCTGCCCAAGCAGAACCGCGGCCAGGCGGTGAACGCGGTGCTGACGCTTCGCTTCGGCTCGCTGCAGGCGGTGCAGGGGAAGGCGACCGTTGCCGACCTCACGGCCGACATGCTGCGCCGCGGCACCCGCACGCACACCCGGCAGCAGATCAACGACGAGTTCGACCGCCTCAAGGCGCGCGTCAACATCTTCGGCGGGCCCACGCAGCTCCGCGTCACCGTGGAGACTACGCGCCCCAACCTGGCCGCCGTGCTCCAGCTGGTGGGGGAGGTGCTCCGCGAACCCGCCTTCCCCCAGGACGAGTTCGACGCCCTGAAGCGCGAGAACCTGGCGGCCCTCGAGGAGCAGCGCTCCGAGCCCACCGCCCAGGGCAGCACCGCCTACTCCCGCTACCTCAACCCCTACCCGAAGGGCGACCCCCGTTACGTCTCCACGGTGGACGAGCAGATCGCCGACTACACCGCCGCCACCCTCGACGACGCGCGCCGCTTCTACGCCGAGTTCTACGGCGCCTCCAACGGCGAGCTCTCGGTGGTGGGCGACTTCGACCCGGCCGAGGTGACGAGCCTGGCCACCCAGCTGTTCGGGGCGTGGAAGAGCCCGCAGCCCTTCCAGCGCGTGCCGCGCGAGTACAAGGACGTGGCCGCCACCTCCATCACCCTCGAGACGCCGGACAAGGCCAACGCCTTCATGCTCGCCGGCATGAACCTGCAGGTCCGGGACGACGATCCCGAGTATGCGGCGCTGCTCCTCGGCAACTACATGCTGGGCGGCGGCTTCCTGAACTCGCGCCTCGCCACCCGCATCCGCCAGAAGGAGGGGATCAGCTACGGCGTGGGCTCCGGGCTCTCGGCGAGCCCCATGGATTCGGTGGGGAGCTTCCAGACCTTCGCCATCTACGCCCCGGAGAACGCCGCCCGCCTCGAGGCCGCGTTCCGGGAGGAAATCGACAAGGTGCTCAAGGACGGCTTCACCGCCGACGAGGTGCGCGAGGCCCGCAGCGGCTGGCTCCAGTCCCGGCAGGTGACCCGCGCCCAGGATCCCGCGCTCGCCAGCCAGCTGGCGGAGGGGATGTTCATCGGCCGGACGCTCACCTTCGACCAGGCCCTCGAGGCGCGGGTGGCGGCGCTCACGCCGGACCAGGTGAATGCCGCGATCCGGAAGTTCATCGACCCGAGCCGGATCACCATCGTGAAGGCGGGTGACTTCGCCAAGGCCAGGGTGGCGGCTCCGACGCAGCCGTGACGCGGTTGTCGCGGCCCTGCAACAGACCGGGCGCTTCGCACGGCGGGACATTCTGTCCCGCCGCCAACCGAGGGGCGTCGAGGTGAGGTAACTTCAAGCAGGACAAGCTACTTGCACCATCTTCATGGCCGCCCCCCATCGGCACGGTTTGTGCCCGTGGGGGGCAAGCCGTTTTCTGTCCTCGCACTCCCAGGATGCTTGGCATGGGGTTCCTCCCTCCGCTGGTCCGGGTCGCGCGCGCGTGCCGGGTGCTCGTGCTCGCGGCCTTCCTGCTGCCCGGCATCGCCGTGGCGGCGGCGCCGGCGCCGGGCCAGCCCTTCACCTTCGTGGTGATCGGCCACCTCCGGGGCGGCAAGGAGAAGACCCTCTACGCCCGGATGGACGAGCTGCTGGCGGAGGTCCGTGCCGCCAAGCCCGACCTCATCTTCCTCACCGGCGACCTGATCTGGGGCGATGTCGAGGACTCGCTGACCAGCCGCGCGTCCATCGTGGCGCAGTGGGAGGCGCTCGACGCGCGGCTCAACACCCTCGGGGTCCCGGTCTACCGGGTGCCCGGCAACCACGACATCCACGACCCGGTGACCCGGGACGTCTTCTACGAGCGCTACGGCAAGCTCCCGCGGGTGGTGACCTTCCGCGGCTCGCGCTTCTTCCTCTTCAACACCGTCTTCACCCCCGAAGGGAACCAGGCCACCCCCGTCAAGCTCACCAAGACGGTGCGGCTCGACTCGGCCCAGGTGGGCTTCCTGCGCGACGAACTCGCCCGGGGCCCGGCCGAGCACGACTTCCTGGTGATGCACAGCGTGCTGTGGTTCTACCAGCGCGATCCGTGGTGGACCGAGGTGCACCCGCTCCTCGCCGAGCGCCACGTGAACGCGGTGTTCACCGGCGACCTCGGGCCGGCGATGTACACCCACATGGTGCAGGACAGCGTGCAGTACTTCCGCACCACGCTCAATGCCATCGTGGACAAGGGCCTCAGCGCCGATGCGCCGCAGGGGCTCATCCGCACCCTGCAGTTCGAGAACTTCCTGCAGGTCCGGGTGAACGGGCCCGAGGTGGAGTACGCGGTGCGGATCGTGGGCGCCACGACCTCGCCGGCCTTTGGCCCCGACCGCTGGCGCGCCATCTTCGGCGACCAGCCGGACCCGGGGCTCTACTATGATCCCGCGTCGTACGCCATCAAGCCCAAGGTGAAGCCCAAGCCCAGCCTCGTGGCGCGCATGCGCTCGGAGCTGTCCCCGAAGCGGGCCGTGGCCCTGCTCGGGCTGCTCGGCGTGGTGTTCTTCGCCGGCTACCTCGTTGGCACTGCCCGGGGCCGCGCGGCGCGGCCCGCCCACTGATCCGTCACCCGCACCCGCTGTAAGGAGCTTCCGTGGAGCAATTCCTCGCGACCCAGAAGGGCGAGATCCCCGTCCTGGGCTTCCTGGTCAACCTGCTGCTCACCGCGATCCTCTGCTGGGTGCTGGGCCAGTTGTACGCCCGCTACGGGCACGCGCCGTCCAACCGGCGCGCCTTCGCCCGGAACTTCGTGCTGCTCGGCGTGACGACCATGGTGATCATCACCATCGTGAAGTCGTCGCTGGCGCTCTCGCTGGGCCTGGTGGGCGCGCTCTCGATCGTCCGCTTCCGCGCGGCGATCAAGGAGCCCGAGGAGCTCACCTACCTCTTCCTCTGCATCTCGCTCGGCCTGGGCTTCGGGGCCGACCAGGTGTGGATCTCGCTCATCGCCTTCCTGGTGGTGGCGGGGATCATCGTGCTCAAGGGCACGGCCAAGAAGAAGGAGGAAGTGCGCCACCTCCACCTGACGGTCTCGGTGGCGGACGCGGCCGGGCTCACGCTGGCGGGGGTCATCGACGTGCTCAAGAAGCACTGCGCCGGCCTGACCCTGACCCGCTTCGACGAGGGCAACGGCCAGCTCGAGGCGTCATTCACCGCCGACCTGGAAGGCTACCCGGCGCTCGGCGACGCCTCGGCGGAGCTCCGCCGGCTCAACCCGGGGGTCCGGGTGAGCTTCCTCAACTACGAGGAGCTCGGGAGCTAAGGTGCGGATCAAGGCGCGGCCGGACGAGACGCGGTCCTGGCTCGGGGCGACGGCCCGGAGCCGGCGCACGTTCTTCGTCCTCTATACGCTGGCGGTGATCGTGCTGGGCGCGGTGCTGCACCGCGTGGGGGCGCTGGGGCCGGTGGCGGACCTCGCCACCCCGCGGACGCTCACGCTGCTCCAGCGGCGCGCCGAGGCGATGCTGGTGCAGCCGGAGCGGCTCACCATCGACATCGCGCACAAGGACTTCATGAACCTGGCGCACCAGCGCGACATCGCGCTGCAGAAGCAGGTGCTCCAGGTCTCCGATGCGGACGTGGTGCGGGCCACGGTGCGCTGGCGCGACAAGGTGATCCCGGTGAAGCTCCGCCTCAAGGGCGACCTCACCGACCACCTCGAGGGCGACAAGTGGTCGTTCCGGATCATCGCGCAGAAGGACAGCACGGTGCTCGGGATGAAGCAGTTCTCGCTGCAGCACCCGCGCACCCGCTACTACCTGTGGGAGCGGGTGTACCAGGACGCCATGCGGCGCGAGGACGTGACGGCGCTCCGCTACGAGTTCGTCAACGTCACCATCAACGGCAAGGACCTCGGCGTCTACGCGCTCGAGGAGGCGTTCGAGACCCGCCTCATCGAGAACAACCGCCGCAAGGACGGCCCGATCATCCGCTTCAACGAGGACATCCTCTGGGGCGAGCTGGCCCGGCAGGTGTCGGTGCCGCCGTCGGACCGCGGCGCCGTGGCCGGCGCGGGCAGCTTCCAGTCGAGTGACCTCGACGCCTTCGGCTCCAGCAAGTGGATGGCGACCCCGGGCGGCCGCAACCAGTTCCTCTCGGCCATCACCCTGCTCGAGGGGTTCCGGACGGGCCGCTTCCGCGTCGCGGAGGCGTTCGACGCGCCGCAGCTGGCGCGCTTCTTTGCGCTCACCGACCTGATGCGGGCCTGGCACGGGGCGGGGAACTGGCCCAACGCGCGCTTCTACTACAACCCCCTCAGCAACCGGCTGGAGCCGATCGCCTTCGACGGCTACAACCGCGAGGCCCCCGGCAAGCCGGGCCTGCTGGCGCTCACCGCCGTGGACGAGTCCAAGGAACCGGCGGCGCGCGAGTACATCTCGCGCTTCTTCGCCGACACGGCCTTCTACCGCCTCTACCTGGCCGAACTGGAGCGGGTGAGCGACTCGAGCTACGTCGAGGCGATGATCCGCGACCTGACCGACAGCACGCGCACGGCGCTCAAGATCATCCAGCGGGAGTTCCCGGAGCAGGAGCTCGACTGGACTGACGTGCGCCGGTCGGCCGAGTTCATCCGCATCGCGCTGCACCCGCCGAAGGCGGTGCAGGCGTACTACCGCGGCACCGCCGACGGCCGCCTGGAGCTCGAGGTGGCCAACATGGCCGCGCTGCCCGTCCGGGTGGTGGGGCTCCAGCGGGACTCGACCCTCTACCGCACCGACACCCTGGCGCTGGCGGGCCGGCAGGCGGCGGTCCCGCTCCGCTTCGAGGCGCTTCGGCTGGCGCTCCCCGCCGGCTTCACCTGGCCCGACACGGCGAAGGCGCCGCTCCGGGTGCGCTACCAGCTCCTCGGCTCCGCGCGCGTGGACGTGGCCGACGTCTTCCCCTACCCGCACGACGGCCTCGGCGAGACGGTGCTGCGCGACCGGCCGCTCATGGAGCCGGGCAACGTGCGCTCCTTCCCGTTCCTCACGGTGGACGAGGCGGGCGGCCGCATCGGGATCCGGCCCGGGAGCTGGACCATCGACCGGCCGATGATCATCCCGGCCGGCTACCGGCTGTTCGCGGCGGCGGGGACGCACCTCGACCTGGTGCGGGGCGGCCTCATCGTCACCCGCTCGCCGATCGACTGGCAGGGCACCGAGGACGATCCGGTGGTGGTGGAATCGTCCGACAGCAGCGGGATGGGCGTCATCGTGATGCAGGCGGGCGGGCGCTCCACGGTGCGGCACGTCCGCTTCCATGGCCTGCGCAACGCCAAGATCGAGGGCTGGGAGATGACCGGCGCGGTGGAGTTCTACGAGAGTCCCGTGGACATCGCGCGGAGCTCGTTCGAGAACAACCACTCCGAGGACGCGCTGCACATCATGCGGACGACGTTCACCATCGACTCGTCCACCTTCATGAACACCACCTCCGACGCCTTCGACGTTGACTTCGGGGTGGGCACCGTGAGCCACAGCCACTTCCGCAACCTCGGCAACGACGGCATCGACGCCTCCGGCACCACCATCACCCTGGACGACGTCCGGGTGGATGCCGCCGGGGACAAGGGGGTGAGCGCCGGCGAGGTGACCACCCTGAATGGGCGCAACGTCACGGTGGTGGGCGCCGCCATCGGGATCGCGAGCAAGGACAAGTCGGTGATCACGCTGAGCAACGTGCGGCTCGAGGGCGGGCAGATCGGGATCACCGCCTACCGCAAGAAGAGCGAGTACGGGCCGGCCCAGGTCCGCATCAGCGGGCTCAGCGAGTCGGGGCAGAAGCTGCCCTACATGATCGAGAAGGAATCGAGCCTGGTGGTGGACGGGCGGGCCCTCCCGGCCGACCGGCTCTTCGTGGCGGACAGCCTCTACGGGGCGGTGTATGGCAAGGCCAGCGTCCGCTGACCCGACCGCCGGCGCCGGGGGCGCCTGGCGGTACGAGCGGAAGTTCCTGGTCCGCGAGCTCGACCCGCGGCTGGTGGAGCACGCCGTGCGGATCCACCCGGCGCACTTCCGGGAGATCCACCACGAGCGCTGGATCAACAACTGCTACTTCGACTCGGCGCCGCTGCATCTCCTCCGGGACGCGGTGCAGGGCCACGGCGAGCGGCTCAAGGTCCGGGTGCGCTGGTACGGCGAGCTCTTCGGCCGGGTGGCGCGGCCCGTGCTCGAGCTCAAGCGCAAGCACGCGCTGGTGGGCACCAAGGCCAACTACCCGCTGCCCCCCTTCGACTTCGACCGGGCCGGCCCGCTGCCCCCGCTCGGCGCCTGGTTCGGCGACCTGCCGTGGCCCATGGAGTTGCCGGGGACGCTCGCGGGCCTCCGGCCGGCGCTCATCAACCGCTACTCCCGGCGGTACTTCGCCACGCCGGACGGGCGGTTCCGCCTGACCATCGACCGCCACATCCAGTACCTCGCGCCGACGCCCGGGCGGCTGCCCGCCCGGCCCCAGCCGCGCGATGCCCTCACCACGGTGGTGGAGCTCAAGTACGCCGCCCAGGACGAGCTCGAGGCCGACCGGATCACGCACCGGTTCCCCTTCCTGGTCACCAAGAACTCCAAGTACGTGAACGGGATGCTGCGGGTGGGCCGCCGCTAGGCGCCACCCCACGCCCCGGCTGCCGCAGGATCCCCGCCGGCGCATTAGCTTACGGGCATGCCCCCGCGCCCCTTCTACTATCGCGAGACCGCCGGCATCCGCATCACGGTGCGGCCGCTCTACCTGCCGGAGCGCTCGCGGCCCGACCAGCATGAGTACGTGTTCGCCTACTTCGTGCGGATCGAGAATGTCGGGCCCCTCGCGGCGCAGCTCCTGTCGCGCCGCTGGCTGATCCACGACTCCACCGGCGAGGACACCGTGGTGGAGGGGGAGGGCGTGGTGGGGCAGCAGCCGCACCTCGAGCCGGGGGAGCTGCACGAGTACCAGAGCTTCTGTCCCCTCAAGTCGCCCCAGGGGTACATGGAGGGCGAGTACTACTTCGTCCGGCCGGACGGCACCCGCTTCAGCGCCGCGATCCCGCGGTTCCAGCTCGCCGCCAACGAGCTCAATGACCCCTACATCTGAGGCGGGCCCGGCCGCGGCGCTGCTCGCCCGCTTCACCCGCGCCATGGGCCGGCTCGCGCTCGGCGAGCGGCCGCTCCTCGTCGCCGTCTCCGGCGGGCTCGACTCCACGGTGCTGCTGGACCTCGCCGTGCGCTGGCGCGAGGCCGGGGGCGCGGGGGCGCCGGCGCTGCTCGTGGCGCACGTGGACCACGGGATCCATCCGGCGAGCGGCGAGGTGGCGCGGCGGGTGGCGCGGCTAGCCGGCGCCCACCGGCTCCGCCTGGTGGGCGTCCGGCTCGAGCTCGGCGCCGGCGCGTCGGAGACCTGCGCGCGGCAGGCCCGGCTGGCGTGGCTGCGTGAGGCGCGACGGCGCACCGGCGCCGGCTGGATCCTCACCGCCCACCACGCCGACGACCAGCGGGAAACCGTGCTGATGCGGCTGCTGCACGGCTCCGGGCCTGCGGGCCTGGCGGGGATGAGTGCCCGGGGACGCGAGGTGGCGCGGCCGCTCCTCGGGATGTCCCGGTCGGAGCTGAGAGCCTATGCGGAGGCCCAGCGTCTCAGTTGGTGGGAGGATCCCGCCAACGAGGATGCGCGCCATTTCCGCTCGTGGGTCCGGACCGCGCTCCTTCCGGCGGCGGCCGCGCGCGAACCCCGGGGGCTGGCCCGGCTCGATGAGGCGGCGCGCCACGCCGCGCGGGATCGCCGGGCGTGGGGCGAGGCGGTGCGGGCGTGGCCCGGCCTCGGGTTCCGCCAGGAGGGCGGGGTGGTCTCGCTCGACTGGACGGCGCTCGGCGCGCTGCCCCGGGCGCTGCAGGGCGCGCTGGCCGGTGCCCTGGTGCGTGCGGCGGGCACGGCGGTGGGGCCGCGCGCGGTGCACCGCGCGCTCCGGACCTTGAACGGCGGCGCCAGCGGGAGCCGGGCCGACCTCACCGGCGGGTGGCAGTTGGGGCTCGCCTTCGGGCGGCTCGAGGTGCTCGCGCCGGCCCGGAACGCGGACGCCGGCGTGCGTCTAGTGGAGGGAGCGGCCGGCGAGGAGCAGTGGGGGGAGTGGACCATCCGATGGCGGGCCGAGCCGGCGCCGCCGGAGCAGCCGCGCGACGGTGGCACGGCCTGGTTCATCCCCGGCACCTTGATGGTCCGCGGCTGGCGTCCCGGGGATCGTCTTGCGCCACTCCGGGGTAGAGGGCATCGGCTGGCCGCGCAGTGCTTTCAGGAGGCGCGGATCGCGGCCCCTCGCAGGAAGACCTGGCCGGTGGTGACGGACCCCGAGGCCGGCGAGCTGGCCTGGATCCCGGGCGTCTGCCGGTCGGCGACCCGGGTTCCGGCGGCGGGCACCCCGGCGCTCCGGGTGGAGGTGGCGCCCCGTGCATGATCCCCGGCTCGGCGAGCGGCGGATCCGGCGCGTGGTCTACGATGCGGAGACCATCCGGCAGCGGGTGCGGGAACTGGGCTCCGAGCTGACCCGGGCCTACCCCGACGGGGACCTGCTCCTGATCGGGCTGTTGAAGGGGAGCTTCATGTTCCTCGCCGACCTGGTGCGGGAGGTGAAGCGGCCGGTGCAGGTCGATTTCCTGGTGGCGAGCAGCTACGGCACCGGAAAGGTCTCGAGCGGGGAGGTGCGGCTCCTGTACGAGCCCGCCACGCCGCTGGCGGACAGGCAGATCGTGCTGGTTGAGGATATAATTGACAGTGGCCGTACCCTGGCCTCGCTGGTGGAGCGGTTGCGCTCCCGGCGGCCCAGGAGCCTCGCGATCTGCGCGCTGCTGGACAAGCGCATCGCGGCCCCCCAGCCGGAATTGCGGTTCGTGGGGTTCGAGGCACCGACCAGCTTCCTGGTCGGCTATGGCCTGGATCACGCGGAGGATTTCCGGCACCTCCCGTACATCGCGGAAGTGGACTGAATGGCCGAACGCATGCCCCCGACGCCCCGCCCGGACTGGCGGAGCCTGAGCAAGAACCTCGCGCTCTGGGTCCTCGTTGCGCTCGTGGCAATGGCGCTGTTCCAGCTCATGAACAGCCAGCGCAGCGGGATGCAGGAATTCACCTATACGGCGTTCAAGGAACAGCTGGCCGCCGGCAACGTGAAGCGCGTGGTGGTCTACGACGGCAAGCAGCTCGAGGGCGATTTCGTCACCGAGGTGCGCCAGGACAACCGGCCCGCCAAGAGCTTCATGGTGCTGCTGCCCATCCGGGACAGCGAGAGCTTCATGGCCGAGCTCGAGAAGAGCGGCGTGCCGATCTCGGCCAAGGAGCCGAAGATCGGCGTCGCGGCCTTCGTCATCGCGGCGCTGCCGTGGATCGTGATCATCGGCCTCTGGGTGTTCCTGCTCCGGCAGCTGCAGGCGGGCGGGAGCCGCGCGTTCAGCTTCGGGAAGAGCAAGGCCAAGCTGCTCAGCGGCGACACCCCCAAGCTCACCTTTGCCGACGTGGCCGGGGCCGACGAGGCCAAGGTGGAGCTGCAGGAGGTCATCGAGTTCCTCAAGGACCCGGGCAAGTTCACCCGCCTCGGCGGGCGGCTGCCCAAGGGCGCGCTCCTCGTCGGGCCCCCGGGCACCGGCAAGACGCTCCTCGCCAAGGCCGTGGCCGGCGAGGCGGGGCGGCCGTTCTTCTCGATGTCGGGCTCGGACTTCGTGGAGATGTTCGTGGGCGTCGGCGCCAGCCGCGTCCGCGACCTCTTCGAGCAGGGGAAGGCGCACGCGCCCTGCATCATCTTCATCGACGAGATCGACGCCGTGGGCCGCCATCGTGGCGCGGGCCTCGGCGGCGGGCACGACGAGCGGGAGCAGACGCTCAACCAGCTGCTGGTGGAGATGGACGGCTTCGAGAGCAACGACGGCGTCATCCTCATCGCCGCGACCAA
>CAZRCT010000053.1:0-26483 GCA_964598655.1 uncultured Gemmatimonadaceae bacterium | reverse complement strand
TCACCGGCTCGCCGGTGACCTTCACCGCCACCGGCACCGCCGGCGCCGCCACGTCGCTCACCATCGCGGGCGGCAACGGCCAGACGGCCACCGTCAACAGCGCGGTGGCCACGGATCCCTCGGTGGTGGTGCGCGACCAGTTCAACAACCCGGTCCCCGGCGTGGCCATCACCTGGGCCATCATCGCGGGCGGGGGCAGCGTCTCCGTCGGGAGCGGCGGCACCACCGACGCCGCCGGCACGGCGACCGTGACCAGCTGGACCCTCGGCACCGCGGCGGGCAGCGGCAACAACACCCTGCGGGCCTCCGCGGCCGGACTCACGGCGGTGAACTTCACCGCCACCGCCACCGCCGCCGCCGCCTCGATCCTGGCCAAGAACGCGGGGGACAACCAGGCGGCCACCGCGGGCCAGGCGGTCGGCACGGCGCCGCAGGTGCTCGTCACCGACCAGTTCGGCAACCCGATCAGCGGCGTGGCCATCACCTTCGCCGTGGCGTCGGGCGGTGGCAGCATCACGGGCGCCGGCCAGGTCACCAACGCGAGCGGCCTCGCCACCCTCGGCAGCTGGACCCTGGGTACCACGGCCGGCAGCAACACGCTCACGGCGGCGGCGACCGGCCTCACCACGGTGACCTTCACGGCCACCGGCAACCCCGGCAACGCCACCACCATGGCGCTCTCGGGCGGCAACGGGCAGACGGGGACGGCGGGCGCGGCCCTCGCCACCCCGCTCACGGTGCTCGTCACCGACAACAACGGCAATGCGGTCCAGGGCGTCACCGTGGGCTGGGCCACCACCGGCGGCTCCATGACCCCGGCCAGTTCGCAGACCAACGCCAGCGGTATCGCCAGCACCACCTGGACGCTCGGCCCCACGGCCGGCGCGCAGGCCGCCACCGGCGCCGTGGCGGGGCTCACCGGCAGCCCCGTCAACTTCACCGCCACCGCCACCGCGGCCGCCGCCGCCACGCTCGCCAAGAACGCGGGCGACAACCAGTCGGCCACCGTCAACACGGCGGTGGCCACGAGCCCGCGGGTGCTGGTCACCGACCAGTTCGGCAACCCGGTGAGCGGGGTGGCGGTGACGTTCAGCGTCACCGGCGGCGGAGGCAGCCTCACCGGCGGCAACCAGGTCACCAATGCGAGTGGGCTCGCCACCGTGGGCAGCTGGACCCTCGGCACCAGCGCCGGCGCCAACACCCTGCAGGCAAGCGTCTCGGGCCTGAGCAGCGTGAGCTTCGCCGCCACGGGCACCGCCGGGGCGGCCACCCAGATCGCGGTGAACGCCGGCAACGGCCAGAGCGCCACGGTGAACACCGCCGTGGCCACGCCGCCGAGCGTCATCGTGCGGGACGCGTTCAGCAACCCGGTGGGCGGGGTGGGCGTGACCTTCGCGGTGACGGGCGGCGGCGGCAGCGCCACCGGCCTCAGCACGTCCACCAACGGCAGCGGCGTCGCCACCGTGGGCAGCTGGACCCTTGGCACCACGGCCGGCGCCAACACCCTCTCCGCCACCTCGGCGGGGCTAAGCGGCTCGCCGGTCAGCTTCACGGCCACGGGCACGGCCGGCACCGCCACCACCATCGCCCTCGTCGCGGGCAACGGGCAGACGGCCACCGTCAACACGGCGGTGGCCACCGCCCCCTCGGTGCGGGTGACGGACGCCTTCGGCAACAACGTGAGCGGCACCACCGTCACCTGGAGCCGGACCGCCGGCAACGGCAGCTTCGTGTGCGCCGCGTCCGCGGTGACGAGCTGCACCCAGTCCACCAACGCCAGCGGCCTGGCCACGCTGGTCTCCTGGACCCTCGGCACCACGGCCGGGACCAACTCGCTCACCGCCACGGTGGCCGGCCTGAGCGGGAGCCCGGTCGGTTTCTCCGCCACCGGCACGGCGGGCGGCGTGACCACCCTGACCCTCAATTCCACCAACAACCAGACCACCCGCCCCGGCACCTCCGTGGCGAGTGCCCCGAGCGTCGTCGCCACCGACGCCTTCGGCAACCCGGTCAGCGGCGCCACGGTCACCTTCACCGTCTCAAACGCCACCGGGCCGGGCACGCTCACCTGCGTCTTCCTGGGCCTCGGCACCAACACCTGCAACCGCACCACCAATGCCTCGGGGGTGGCAAGCATCTTCGCCTGGACCCTGAGCACGAGCGGGGTGCCCACCGTGGCGTCCCCCACCCTGGGCCGCTACACCAACACCGTGAGCGTGACTTCCGGCAGCGGGGCGGCCACGGTCACCGCGTTCGCGGCCTGGTCGTACGCCTCGGACGTGACGCCGCTCGTCACCACCAGCAACTCGCTCTCGGGCATCGGTGGCAGCTGCACCGGGTGTCATACCCTCAACTGGGGCACCTACGCCTCCATCACCGGCAACAGCGTGGACGACGTTCCCCTCGGCTGCACCATCCCCAAGATCACGGTCGCCTTCGACCTGACCAACAGCCTGCTCTACCGCAAGATCATCGGCACCCAGCCCGCGAGCTGCGGCACCAGCATGCCGCAGCTCGGGGGCAGTCCCCTGCTCACCGCCACCGAGCAGGGCATCATCCGCGACTGGATCCTGAACGGCGTCCCAAACAACTAGGCCGGGTCGCTCCCGGACGCGCCAAGGGCCGCTTCCCCTCGGGGAAGCGGCCCTTGTCCTATCCAGCCCGGTGTGCCGCCGGGCCTAGAAGTTGAACTCGAGCCCGGTGGTCCAGATCACGTTGGGCTGCAGGCCGCCGCGAAGCAGCGGCACCTGGGCGTTGGTCACGATGGTGGACGCCCCGCCGAACTTGAACTTGAAGCCGATGGAGGCATTCATGCGGTTGTCGGCCTTGTCGGGGAGCGGGAGCGGGGTGATGGAGCGGACCGCCGGCGCCACGTAGGCGACCTTGCGGGGCAGCTCGAACTTGCTGTCCCCCGACTGCCATTCCGAGAGCACGTCCACCGCCAGCGTGGTCCAGTCGTTGAGCGCCTGGTCAAAGCCGGCGTTGGCGATGAAGGCGTCGTTCGCGGCGTCGCTGTTGCGCGAGAAGTAGCCGAGGTTGAGGTGCGGGTTGAAGGTCCCGAACCGGCTCGAGGCGATCAGCAGCCCGCGCCACGAGGTCTGGCCCGCGCCGAGGAGCTGCTTCTCGTCCCCGGTGGCCCAGCGGATGTCGCCGAGGAGCGCCAGGCTCAGGCCGTCGCGATCCAGCAGGCGCCACTTGAGGCGGGTGGCCATGTCACCGATGCCGGTGGCCGAACCGAAGGTGGCGGTGCTTGCCTGCAGGATCGGGTTGGCGGCCGTGCCGCCGAAGTAGTGGAGGCTCGTCCCGCCGATCTGGAGGATCTGCGCCGTGCTCCGGCCCTTGAGCGAGGTGTTGACCAGCGGCACCGCCACCGAGACGTCCATGTTGTCGAACAGCCCGTACGTCATGGTGAACGAGGACACCAGCAGGTCCACGTAGAGCGCCATGTTCACCTGCACGAGGTCGTTCTCGTAGGGCAGGTCCCCGAGCCCGGGGTTGCCCACGTCCTCGTGGGTGAAGTTGAGCGTCATGTTGTCGATCGGCACGCCGCGGAGCGTCTTGAAGCGGATGCCGGAGATGTTGGCCCCCATGAGGAAGCGCCCGCGGCCGAGCGTCTGGGCGCGCTCGCCGAAGACCGGGCCGAGCGAGCTCGAGGTCTTCACCGGCAGGCCGCCCACGAACTTGACCGTGAGGCCGCCGCTCGTCCCGCTGATCGGGAAGTTCGAGGCGTTGAGGGCGATGGCGTCATTCAGGAAGCCCTGGATGGTGCCGGCGCCGGTGGTCACGGCCGGGATGAAGTGGTTGCCGTGGATGTTGCCGGACTGGCCATCCAGGTCGAGGCAGAGCGGCTGGCCGCAGACGCCGAAGGTGAGCAGCTCGGCGATCTTGTCGCGCATGTCGGTCTGGGCATGAACCGCGGGTACCGCCAGGCACAGGAACAGGCTGGCGAGGACGCCGGAACGCCGCATCGGTCCTCCAGAGAGGGGGCGGGGTTGTTGGGGGAAAGCGCCACGCGGGGACGCGGTCCTTCATGAATCTACGGTGAAGGGGCCCCGGCCGAAACCCGCCCGGCCCCCTGGGGATTACTCGAGGGTGGTGATCCGCCAGCCGGCGCCGCCCTTGTCGAGCGTCGCCCGGCGGGGGCCCGGGACTTCCTGGGTCTTCCCGCCCTTCCGCATCACCGACGCGCCCGAGAGGGTGACCTTCGCCGTGGTGTTGCCCGGGGACCAGTCGATGCTGACGATGCGCCACTTGGAGGTCTCGAGGGTGTACCCCTCTTTCCACATGGCCTTGAAGGCGTCCTGGTTGGCCTTGGGGAGGTTGGGGAAGAACCGCAGCATGTCCCCGAGGTCGCTCGCGGCGGTGGCGCGGGCGTAGTTCAGGAAGGCCACCTCGATGGCGTCGTGCTCGTCCACGGCGGCCGGCTGCGCGGTCGAGGCCGGCGGCGGGGGCGGCACCACGGGGGCAGGCACCGCCGGTCCCGGGTCCGCCTGGTGCGAGGGCTGGCCGCTGGCGGGGCGCGTCTCGGTGGGTTCCTGCTGGAGCACCGGGGCTGGCTGGGCGTGCAGGCGCGGGTCCGGCGTGGCGGCCGCCTGCTGCCGGGAGCGCGCAAACTGCTCCGCGGAGGCGTACGACGCCGCCGCGTCCTTCATGTCGCGCAGCCCATCGTTGTATTGCTGCCGGCTGGCGTGCCGCGTGCCTTCACTCCGCTGGCGATCCCCGAGCGACAGCTCGGCGCTGGTGGCCCCAGCCGCCACCGCCTTCTGCCGGGCGGTGGCGGCGTCTCCGGAGGCCCTGGTGAAGTCGCGCTTCTGCTGCGCCACCACCGCCGGGCTCGGCGCCGAGGTGACCGGCGCCGGTGGCGTCTGGTCCACGGTCGGGGCGGTATCGGCAGGGGCCGGATCGGCCTGGGTGGCGGCCGGCGGGGGCTCCGGATTGGCGGGGGTGGACTCCACGGCTGGCGGCGTGAGCGCCGCCACCTGAGCCGAATCGGCCGCCGGCGGCGCCGCGCTCCCCTTCGACTTCCAGGGCTGCAGCACCCCGAGCGCGGCGATCACCCCGACCACGGCCACGCCACCCACGATGAGTCCCGTCTTGCTCTTGGGCGCCGGCGCGCTGGCCACCACCGCCCCACCGGCCCGCGCCGGGCGGGTGGGGGGCGGCGCCACCTGGGTCTTGGCCGCGGAGCCAGCGGGCGCCGCCTTGGTCCGCTTGGTGAGTGGCGTCGGCGAGATGGGCGTGCTGAGGCGCTTGAGGAGCTTGGTGTTCTCGCTCTTCTGGGCCAGCGTCATCAGCTGGCTCCGCATGGCGTCGTCCGACTTGGGGGGCGCCTCGCCGACGGCCTCGACCGCGGCCTCCATGGAGGGGAAGCGCTTGGCCGGGTCCTTCTCCAGCATGCGCATCACGGCCGCCGCCAGCTCCGGCGGGCAGTCCGGCCGCGCGGCCAGGATGTCCGGCGGCGGGTCGTTGAAGTGGCCGTACATGATGGCCATCATCGACCCGCCGCTGAAGGGCGGCCGGCCCGTGATCATCTCGTACGCCACCACGCCCAGCGAGTACTGGTCCGACGCACCCGTGACGTCCTGCGCCATGCACTGCTCGGGGCTCATGTAGGTGGGCGTGCCCACCGTCATCCCCGTCATGGTGAGCCCCTCCGCCTGCGACACCTTGGCGATGCCGAAGTCGGTGATCACCGACCAGCCCTCGTCGTCGATCATGACGTTGGCCGGCTTGATGTCGCGGTGGATGATGCCCCGCCGGTGCGCGTAGCCGAAGCCGCCGCCCACCTGGTTGAGGATCATCTGGATCATCGGGATCGGGAGCGGGCCCAGCTCCTTGATCACCGAATCCAGCGGCCGCCCCGCGATGAACTTCATCACGAAGTAGAGCAGCCGGTCGGTCTCGCGCACCGCGTAGACCGGGATGATGTTGGGATGCGAAAGGGAGGCCGCCGTCCGGGCCTCCCGCTTGAACCGCTCGATCATGCCGTCGCCGCTGACCAGCGCCGGGCTCATGACCTTGATGGCGACCTTCCGGTCGAGCGCGATCTCGTGGCCCAGGTACACCGCCGCCATGCCGCCGCGGCCGAGCTCACCCAGGATCTCGTATTCGCCGAGCGTGGCCTCGCGCAGGAGTTCCTGCTGCTCGGCCCACATCCCGTCCTGGCCACCCCGCGGGGGCTCGACCTTGATCTGCTCGGTGGCCAGCGACGCCTGGGCACCGGAGACGTCGTTCCCGCAGGTGGCGCAGAAGTGCGCGCCTGCGGCAACCGCGCTACCGCAGCGGGTGCAGAACGACGGGGCAATCGGCGTGGTCACGATCCGCGGTCCTGTCGAGCCATGAGGATGGGATGAATTCCGACCTAAGATAATACGCAGGCCGGAGTTTAGCCTCTCACCCCAGCCCGGCTCTCGGCCCTGAGGTGGCGCTTGGCGGCCGGATTTCCACCGGCACCGTCGCCCGCCGCCCCCCGACCGTCACTGCCACACGCACCAATCCGAAACGGTGCCCGGTGACGATCCCCTGGGCATCCACACTGGCGACCGTGGGGTCGCTCGACTGCCACTCGACCGGGATCCCGGACAGGACCGCGCCCCGGCCCCCGAGCACGATCGCCCGGAGGGTGGCGGCCTCCCCCGCCCGCAAGGAGAGCGAGGCCGGCTCGAGCCGGAGGGATGCCACTTGCGCCGGGGTGATACGGACCTCCAGCCAAGCAAGACCTGCGCCCATCGAGGCGTTGATCCGCGCCACCCCGGGCTGTACGCCCCGTACGGTCCCATCTGGTTCCACCACAACGACTTCCGGATTGCTCGAGGACCAGGTCACCACCCGGCCGGTCAGCCCGGCACCCAGCCGGTCCACTGCGGAGGCGGTGAGCCGGGCCGTTTCGCCAGCTCCGAGGGCGGAAAGCCGGGGCTGGATTCGGATCTCGGCCACGTCCACCCGCGTGCAGACATAGTTGGCCACCCGCTCCGCACTCCCAACCCGGGCCCGGATGGAGCCGTTCCCTGGGCGAAGCGCGGTCAGTTCGCCTTCGCTGGTAATGCGCAGGAACTCCGGTGCAAACGACTCCCAGACGGCCGCGGCCGCCGAGAGCTCGCCCGCACTGTTCTTCCAATAGGCGCCGAGGCGCACCACCTGCCCCACCGAGAGCGCGCCCTCGCCGGGCAGCACCACCAGCTGGCCCTCGGCCGCGCGCACCTCGACCGCCGCCTGCGACTGCTGCCCTTCGCAGCTCACCCGGATCCGGGCGGTCCCCTCCCGGAGTGCCGTGACCGCGCCGGTGGCGCTCACGGTGGCGACCACCGGGTCGAGGCTCTCCCAGCGGATCACCCGGCCCGGGAGCACGCTGCCCGCCTGGTCGAGCGCCACGGCCTGCAGCGTCTGGCGCGCGCCGATCTGCAGCCGGTCGTGCGGGCTGCTGAGCCGCACCCGGGCCACCGGCACCGGCGCCACCCGCACCTGCACCGACCCGGTCACGCTGCCGGCGCGGGCACTCACCTCCACCGCGCCCTCCGAGAGCGCGGTCACCACGCCCGCGGGCGAGACGATGGCCACCAGGGGATTGCTGCTTTCCCACTGCACCGGCACCGCCACCGGCAGGCCGCTCGCATCGCGCGGGGTGGCACGCAGCTGGGCGCCGGTGCCGGCACTGAGCGCCACGCCGTTGGGCTCGATGCCGACGCTCGAGATGGCCACCGCCGCCTCCACTGACGGTCGCCCGCCGGGGGCCGCCACCACCCGCGAGGCCGGGTACGGGCTCACCGGGACACTCCGGTCCGGGAACACCGGCGCCTGGCCGGCGGCGGCGAGTTCGCGGAGGGCCTGCCGGACCGCGGGCTGGTGGGTGGACTGCCCGTCGCTACCGGCCTCGATGGCGTCGTGGAGCGACTGCCACCGTTCCTCCGGGCTCTTGGCCAGCATCCGCTCCACCGCGGCGGCCAGCGGGCGGGGGCAGTCGGGCCGAAGGGTCAGGATGGGGGGCGGCGCGTCCTGCACGTGCGCCAGCAGCACGGGCACCACTTCCTCGTGCACGAACGGCGGCCGCCCGGTCAGCAGCTCGAAGGCGACGCAGCCGAGGGCGTACTGGTCGGACGCGCCGGTGATGGGGCGGCCGGAGCACTGCTCCGGGCTCATGTAGGTGGGCGTCCCGACGGCGGTCCCCGTCTGGGTCAGCCGCCCCCCTTGCGCCACCTTGGCGATCCCGAAGTCGGCGACGATCGGCGTGCCGTCCTCGTCCAGCATGATGTTGGCGGGCTTGATGTCGCGATGGATCACCCCGCGCCCGTGCGCGTGGGTCAGCGCGTCGCCCACGTGGGCCAGGACGGCCTGCACCACCGGCACCGGCAGCGGTCCGTGGTCGGCCACGAGCCGGTCGAGGGCGCGGCCGGCCACGAACTTCATCACGAAGTAGCGCAGCTCGCCGGTGGTGCGGACGGCGTAGATGGGAATGATGTTGGGGTGGCTCAGCTGGGCCGCGGTGCGGGCCTCGAGCAGGAAGCGCTCGGCCATGGCCCCCGTGACGTCGAGGCCCGGGATCATGACCTTGATGGCCACCCGGCGACCGAGCGAGAGGTCCTCCGCCAGGAACACGGCGGCCATGCCGCCGCGGCCCAGCTCGCCGAGGACCTGGTATTCGCCGACGGTGGCCTGGGCCAGCTGGTCCTCGAGCGCGTCCGCCAGGGCCACCGGACGACCCACCGAGCCGGTGCCAAGCGGGGCGCCGCACTGCTGGCAGAAGCGCCCGCCGATGGGCGCGGGGAGGCCGCACTGGCCGCAGAAGCCTGCGGTCAGGTTCACGGGGTCCGCCCGCGGGTCGCAATCCGACAGGACACACTCGGCATGGCCCTGAGTATCGGCCGGCCCGGCCCGAGGCTGAGCCCTGGTTGCGCTTGCCGGGGCCCGCGCGGGGTGGGTAGCTTCGCCCCCCAAGGCGTGGTGGCCGAGTGGTTTAAGGCAGCGGTCTTGAAAACCGCCGAACGGGCAACCGTTCCGTGAGTTCGAATCTCACCCACGCCGCTCCCGGCCCGGAAACACCGAAGCGGACCCCGCAGGGGGTCCGCTTCGCGCGTTTTCGGGGTGGCGTCGTCAACTGGCCGGCCACTGCCCCGCCGCCACCTGCGCCTGCGCCCAGGTGGTGAGCCACTCGCGGTCGAGGCGGGCGGCGGTGAGGAGCTCGTCGAGCCACTGGCGCTCGCGCTGGATCACCAGGAAGAGCGTGCTCTCGCCGGCCGTGAAGCGCTGCTGCTCCCCCGCCACCAACGCCGCGGCGGCGCGGATGGCGTCGCGCTGCAGGCGACGCTGGGTGACGAGCGCCTCGAGCCGGGCGCCGAGGATGCGCTGGGTGGCGGCCAGGTCGGCGGCGGCGTAGGTGGCGCGCCAGCGGCTAGCCTGCCAGTCGAGCGTGGTGGCGTCTCGGGTGCCGCGCGCCTCGCGCAGGAAGAGGCTCGAGCGCGCCGTCACCTTCCACGTCGGGTCGAAGAGGCTGGTGCTGGTGGCGCTGTCCTGCACCTTGGCGTAGACCTCGCCGTCGATGTCGGGGAGCAACAGCCGCCCCCGATAGGTCCGCTCCACGGCGCGCGCCTCGACATCCGCCTCCACGGAGGCGAGGGCCGGGTGCCGCGGGTTCGGGATGCTCGCGGGCAGGTCCGACGGAAGGCCCGGATGCGTGCCCGCCACGACGTCGATCGGCTCGCCCTCCTCGCTCCACAGCCACAGGGAGAGCCGCTCCCGCGCACCCAGCTCCGTCGCCACGCCCTCGGCGCGGGCCTGCGCCCGGCGCGCCACCTCGAGCGCGCCCTCGAGGGTGTCGATGGGCGCCGACTCGCCGTGCACCACCCGGGCCCGCAGCGCCGCCTGCCGCCGCTCGGCCCGCTCGAGCAGCGTGTCGAGCTGGGCCAGCCGGGTGGTGGCCTCGTACCACTGCGCGTAGGCGGCCGTGGCCTCGCCGAGCACGCGCAGGCGCTCCAGGGCCAGGTCGGCCTCGGCGGCCGTGGCGCGGGCGTCGGCCACGGCTCGCACGGCGCGCCGCTCGTTGGTCCAGACGCCACGGGTGAGCGGGACGCGCACCCCCGCGCTCAGCTGCCCGCCCTTGGTGGCCTCCCCAGGCAGGAGTTCCGGCCCGCGAAGGTCCTCGAAGCGCACGAAGACCGTGGGCCCCTCCGCCAGCGGCAGGCTCAGGTCGATGCTGCGGCGTCGGGTGGCCAGCTTGTCGTCCTTGGTCTTGCCGCCGGCGCTGAGTGCCAGGACCGGATCGAACGCCCCGCGCGTGGCCGAGGCGCGCGCCGCCTGCGCCCCCGCCAGCGCCGCCTGGCGCCGGAGCAGCGGATGCGCCAGCTCCACGCGGCGCAGCACCTCGGTGAGCGGGAGCGTGTCCTGCGCCGGCGCGGGCGCCGCCCCGGCGAGGAGGAGCGCCAGCACCATCAGGAAGGGGCGCCTCATGGCTTCTTGCCCGCCTCGTCCGCGTGGGCGGCGGTGCCGTACTCCGGCGGGAAGGCATTGAGCTGGCGCCAGAGCTCGTAGCCGAGCGGCACGGTCTTGAGGAGCGTCCAGCCGCGCACACCACTTCCGGGACGGAGGGCGGCGGGCCACGGGGTGTCGCCCGAGTCGGGGCGGACCAGGATGCGGTAGGTGCCCTTGGCGGTGGCCACCTCGTCCACCGACAGCACGTGGCCACCCCAGGTGCCGACGCTGGTGCCGGGCCAGCCCGAGACGACGATCGCCGGCCACCCGTCGAACTGCAGCCGCACCGGCCGCCCGGCCTCGGCCAGCGGCAGGTCCACGGGCCGGATCTCGAGCGCGGCCACGAGCTCGGGCCGCGCCGGCTGGATGGTCACCACCGGCTCCCCTTCCTTGACGATGGCGCCGCGGCCGGGGCTCAGGGCCCGGATCACGTAGCCGTCGCGCGGGGCGCGGATGGTGGTGAGGCCCTGCCGCGTGGTGAGGGCGCTCAGTTCGCTCTCCGCCTTGGCAAGATCCACCTCTCCCTCCGCAAGCTCGGCGGCGGTGGATGCGCGATCGGAGGCGGCCTTGGCCACGGCCTCCGCGGCCCGGGCGCGGACGCCGTCCTGTGCCAGCAGGACGTTGGCCAGTTCCTGGCGCTGGGCGGTCAGCACGGCCGTGGTCCGCTGCGCCGCGAGTTCCGCCGTCTCGAGCTCGGTGCGGGTCAGGAGCCCGTCGGCATGGAGCTGGCGACGCCGGGCCAGGCGCGCGGCCTCCACCGCGCTGTCGGCCTCGGCCGCCGTCACCGCGGCGCGGAGCCTCGGCACCGCGTTGTCGGCCTGCGCCACCGTGGCCGCCTGCGAGGCCCGCAGCGCCTCGAGCAGCGCCTCCTGCTGCAGCAGCTTGCTCCGCTTGGCGGCCACCGAGCGGCGCTTGGCGTCCACCTGCTCGCCCACGCGCTCGAGCAGCGCGCTGTCGAGGAAGCGGTCGCGCGCGTCACGCAGCTCCACGAGCGGGGTCCCGGCGGTCACGAAGGCCCCTTCCTCCACCTCCCACCGCTCCACGAAGCCGGTGATGGGCGAGTGAAGCGGCTGCGCCCGGTCCTCCGGGCGCAGGGCGATGAGCGTCCCCGTGCCCTGGATGGTCTGTTGCCACGGCAGGCTCAGGAAGAGCCCCACCGCCAGCAGGGTGGCCAGCACCCAGCGCCGCAGGGTGCGCCGCTCCGGCGGCGCGGGGAGCGCCGCCGTGGTGGCCGGTCCGAGGGGGCCCACCAGCAGTTCAGCCATGGGCCACCTCCGTCCCGGCAAGCGCCTCGCCGGGGGCCACCGCCAGGCGGCGGTCCGCCATCCGGATCACCCGGTCCATCCGCTCCAGCACCTCGGGCGCATCGCTGATACACACCACGGTGAGACCCGGCCACTCCCGCCGGAGCGTGATGAACAGCGCCTGCCGCGCCTCCGACGACAGGCCGTGCAGCACCGCATCGTCGAGCAGCAGCAGCTGCGGGTTCCCGGCCAGCGCCCGCGCCAGCACGAGCACGTGCTGCATCCGGTGCGTCAGCGCCGCGGTGACGGGGGTCTGCCAGCCGGCCGGGAGCGCGGACACCGCGGCATCGAGCCCGAGGAGACCGGCCGCGCGCTCCCGGTCCGCCGGGGCAAGCGGACGGCCCAGCACCAGGTTGGTCTCGAGGGTGCCCGGCACCAGGCGGTCCTCGGCGAAGACCGCCGCCACCCCCGCCGGCCGGCCGTGCCCCAGCACGTGGTGGCCGAGGACCTCGAGCGTCCCGCGATCGTGCGGCAGCAGGCCCGCCAGCACACGCAGCAACGAGTGGCGCCCGCTGTCGTCGGCACCGGTCACCGCCACGTGCTCGCCCCGCCGCAGCGTCAGGGTGATGTCCTGGAGCGCCGGCGCCTCCGCGCCCGGGTAGCGCGCCCCGAGGTGGAGCAGGCGCGCGGCGTGCCCGCCGGGCAGCGGGAGCGGCCGCGCCTCCGCCACCTCCACCGCCGGCAGCTCCAGCACCCCGGCCACCTTCGCGAAGGCGGCGGTCGCGTCATAGACGTTCTCGAGCACCGAGAGCAGCTTCTTGACACCGGCGATCAGGGACACGATCACGAACTCCGCGGCCACGAACTGCCCCAGCGTCAGCTGGCCCTGGAGGAGCAGCGTGGCACCGAGCAGCAGCATCGCGGCGGTGGCGAGCACCATGATGGCGCTCAGGCCGATGGCCTGGCGGCGGAGCGCGCGGTAGCGCGCCTCCCGCGTCACCAGGTAGTCGGCGGTGGCCGCGTCGGTGGCGCCGTGGGCCCAGCGCCCCGCGTCGCCATGGCGGAGCAGCGTCACGTGCTGTGCCAGCGACTCGAGATGCTGGGCCAGCGCGTACTTGGCCACCGAACTGTCGAGGCTGGTGCGGAAGGCCTGGGGGCTCGAGACGGCCAGCCAGCCGGCCAGCAGCATCACGATGGCCAGGCTGGTCACCAGGAAGGTGGGGTGGTAGAGCACCAGGAGCGCGCTGCCCGCCACGATCTGCAGCAGCAGCCCCGCCCCGTCGATGGCGAGCTTGCTCACCATCTTCGGCAGCGCGATCAGGTCGAATACCCGGTTCATCTGCTCGGGCCACGCATTCGGGGCGAGCCGCGCCACGTCGGCGCGCGCCAGCGTCCGGCCAAACGCATGCGCCCCCTGGGCGATGACGTGGTACTCCATGTGCTCGCTGGCCCGGAGCTGCGCCAGCTGCACCACGCCCACGAGCACGGTGGCCGCCACCACGAGCGCGCCCACCGACACGGCGGATGCCCCGCCAACACCGCCGGTGACGAGGGTGATCAGCGCCTGTAGCGCCAGGGGGATGACGACGCTCAGCGCCGCCGTGGCCGCCGAGTAGGCGGCCAGACTGGTCAAGGCGTCACGCTGGAGCGTGGCGAGCGTGCGCAAGGCCGGCAGGAGCGCGGCCGGAGTGGAAGCAGCCATGGCCCTCAACAGGCACGGCTCTGGGCCGCGCCCGCGGTAATCGTGGACAAATGGAGGAAGCGAGGCGATCGCAAACGCCGGTCACCGCCGGGGCCCGCCTGACCGCTCCCTCAGGTGCGCGCGAAGATGCGACAGATCACCCGCAAGTGCAAGCGGGGCAACACTATACAAGGACTTGTCGATGCTTCACTTAGATCGAAGCTATGAACGGGATGTTCGAGGGAATCGATGGAATCACCCCCCAACCATGGGCGGCCCGGCCCGGGGTCAGATTGACGAATGCGGTGCCGATACCTAGGTTGGTCGGACAACTGAAGCGCCAAGCCGTGGTGATTTGCCGCCTATTGCAGCCACGTTAAACAAATGCTAAAACGCGACGCGCCTTGGCGGTGTCACCGCCCGGGCCTTTTTGTTTGTGGCTTCGGACCAGCGTCGCCGTGCGGGAGTCCACCGTCACCGCCACCCTGAGCCCGAGGGCCCCATGAGCGCGTCGTCCTGCCGTCCCGAGACCCGCACCGTCCGCACCGGTGTGGCCACCGATCCCGCGCACGGCGCGGTGATCGCGCCGGTCTATCTCTCCTCCACCTTCGCGTTCGCGGGCTTCCGGGAGCCGCGCCGCTACGACTACACCCGGAGTGGCAATCCCACCCGGGACCAGCTCGCCACCGCGCTGGCCGAGCTCGAGGGCGGCGCCGGTGCCACGATCACCTCCACCGGCCTCTCCGCGGTGCTGCTGGTGCTGCAGCTCGTGAAGGCCGGCGAGCGGGTCGTGGCCCCGCACGACTGCTATGGCGGCACCCGCCGCCTGCTCGACTCGCTCGCCGGCCAGGGCCGATTCCGCGTGGAGTACGTGGACCAGAGCGACGCCGCGGCGCTCAGGGCGGCCCTCGCGCGCCCGGCGCGCCTGCTCTGGGTGGAAACCCCGAGCAATCCGCTGCTCCGCATCACCGACCTGGCGCTCGCGGTGCGGCTCGCGCGGCAGGCCGGGGCGCTCTGCGCCGTGGACAACACCTTCCTCTCGCCCGCGCTGCAGCAGCCGCTCCGCTTCGGCGCCGACCTGGTGGTGCACTCCACCACCAAGTACCTGAACGGCCACAGCGACGTGGTGGCCGGCGCCGTGATCGCGCGGACGGCGGAGCTGGCGCAGGAAGTGGGCTGGTGGGGCAACGTGATCGGGGTGACCGGCGCCCCCTTTGACAGCTACCTCACGCTGCGCGGCCTGCGCACGCTGCACGTGCGGCTCCGGGCGCACCTCGAGAATGCCGCGGCCGTGGCCGAGGTACTGGCGCGGCACCCGGCGGTGGCGCGGGTCTACTACCCCGGCCTCCGCGACCACCCGGGCCACGCGCTCGCCCGCGCCCAGCAGCAGGGCGCCGGCGCCATGGTGAGCTTTGAGCTGGCGGGCGGGGAAGCCGCCGTCCCGGCCTTCCTCGACGGGCTCGCCTGCTTCACGCTGGCCGAATCGCTGGGCGGGGTGGAGTCGCTGGTGGCGCACCCGGCCACCATGACGCACGCGTCGATCACGGCCGAGCAGCAGCGCGCGGCGGGGATCACGGGGGGACTGCTGCGGTTGTCGGTGGGGATCGAGGCGACCGAGGACCTGGTGGCCGACCTCGAGGCGGCGCTCGACCGGGCGCTGGTGCGCACCTCGGCCGAGCTGGCGGCGCCGGTGGCCTAGTCGGTGGTCACGGGGCCCATCTGGACCACCTCGAAGTCGCTGCCGCGGAGCTGCTTCAGGGTGTTGAGCTCACCGTCGTCCCAGCGGGCGTCGGGGGCGCCGGAGAGGTACCAGTCGCTGCCGTTGTCGGCCAGGATCATCCCGTACTGCTTGAGCGCGGTGAGGATCACCTGCGCGCTCGGCGGGTAGCCGCTGATGTCCACGCTGGCCTTGAGGCGGACGCGCATGCCCATCGGCGGGCGGGTGCTGCTGGTGTCGTCGGAGGCGAAGTGGCGCGCGGGATGCACGTATCCGCGCCGCGTGAGCGCCGCCGTGAAGCGGAGCGCGTGCTCGATGGCCCCCTGCTCCACCACCTCGTCGTAGCGCACCAGCCCGGGGAAGATCGGGAGCCCGGCGGCATCCGCCGAGGTCCAGCCCGCCGGACGGAGCGCGTTGGAGCTGAGGTCGAAGACCGCGCCCGAGCCCGCACGCCAGCCGTTGCCCGCTTTCCGGCTGTTGAACATCTCGTAGAGCACCCACGCATCGCGATCGATCACCAGCACGTGCCGGTCACCGCCGCCTTCGACCGGTGCGGTGCGCGGGATCGGGTAGGGCCCCGGGTCGCTCTCGTCGTCGTAGTCGAAGCTCACCGGCACGTCGGCGAAGGTGGAGTCGATCACCACGTACGGGATGCCGAACGGCCCGCCGTTCCAGTTGGCCCCGAAGTCGGGGTGCAGGTGGTCGGTCAGGCCAATCGAGGCGATGAGGACGTCGGAGTTGGGATCGACGGGCGCGCCGTCGATCCGGGTGTTCCACGGGTTGTCGTCGGGGAAGGGCCGGCGGCCCTCGAGGCTGGCGCCGGGTCCGAGTCCCGGGCCGAAGGTCTCCGGAGGCTGGGATTCGCTGGTCCCGCCGCCACAGGCGGCGAGCAGGGCGAGCAGCAGGATGGTCGCGGGCATGGGACACGGGGAGCCAGGGGGCATGGTCCACGATGGCCATGCGCCCCGGCTCCCCGCTGTGCGCCCGCGCACACTGCCCGGCGGGTTACTGCGGGGCGGGCGGCGGCGGCTGGGGCGCGGGAACGCTGCCGCAGTCGGCGAGCTCGCCGAAGCCCCGCTTGTCGCGCAGCGTGAAGATGGCGCTCACCACCCCGGGATCCGGCACGGCGATGGCGGCGCGCCAGGTGTACTCGTCCACCGCCGTCCAGCGCCAGTCCCACGCCGTCACGTCCGTCTGCCCGCCCTGCACCGACGCCAGCCGGAGCGTGGAGCCCTCGGCCCGGTTGATGGTCTTGCGACCCTGCAGGTCCACGATCACCGCCCGGATGGAGTCGGCACCGATGGCGCACGCCGTGAGCGCCGGGTTGAGCCGGCGGAGCCGGAAGTTGAACTCGCGCTCCGCCGCCACCGGGACGTGCACCTGGTAGTCCTCGTACAGCGAGAACTGCACCCGCACCACGAGCGGTCCCGCCGGCACGCGAACCGCGTAGCTGCCATCCGCGTCGGTCAGTACCACCTTCCCGCCCACGCTGAGCGGCGCGCCGGCCAGTGGCCGGCCCAGCACCGAGTCGGTCACCACGCCGTGGATGTCCACCAGGTCCAGCGACCCCGCGCCCGGCGCGAGGGGGGCGGGCTCACCCCCGCCATAACAGGCGACACCGAGCAGCAGGCAGAGCGACGGCAGGGCCAGGCGCATGCGGTCCTCGTGGCTTGTCAGGGGTGAGGCCAATATGCGGGTCGGGACGGACGCGGGCCACCCGGACGGTCCCGGGGATCGCCCCCCGGTGCCCCTTCGCGGGAACCGCGTGAAGGCCCCGGCCAGCTCGCCCGCGTCCCCGCCGGGGGCGCCGCCCCCGGTCCGCCGCGTGGCTGGACGTCCCTCCCCCGAGTGCTTAGGTTCCCCCCGCGCTGGAGTCGTGGCCGAGTGGCTGAAGGCGGCGGTTTGCTAAACCGTTATAGGGTTGAAAAGCTCTATCGAGGGTTCGAATCCCTCCGACTCCGTACCACCAACCGGGGAACTGGGCACCAAGGCGCCCCGTTCCCCGTTCTGTTTCCCCACACCGTCCCGGCCCATGTCCGCCGTCCGCGTCCGCTTCGCTCCCTCGCCCACCGGCTACCTCCACGTCGGGGGCGCGCGCACCGCCCTCTTCAACTGGCTCTACGCCCGGAAGACCGGCGGCACCATGGTGCTCCGCATCGAGGACACCGACCAGGAGCGCTCCACCGACGCGCACACCAAGGTCATCCTCGACGGCCTGACCTGGCTCGGCATCACCTGGGACGAGGGGCCGTACTTCCAGGCCGAGGCCGGCCCCAAGCACAAGGCGGACGCCGAGCGGCTGCTGGCCGAAGGCAAGGCCTATCGCTGCTTCTGCACCAAGGCCGAGCTCGATGCCGCCCGTGAGGCGGCCGAGCGGGCCAAGTCGTCGTTCCGTTACGACGGGCGCTGTGGGCGCCTGTCCGCCGCCGCCGTGCAGGCCCGGCTGGAGCGGGGCGACGCGTTCAGCGTCCGGCTCCGGATGCCCGACGAGGAGATCGCCTGGGAGGACGCGGTGCACGGCCGCATCAGCTTCCAGGGCCGCGACCTCGATGACTTCATCATCCTCCGGAGCGACGGCACCCCGATCTACAACCTGGCCGTGGTCTCCGACGACATCGCCATGCGGATCACCCACGTGATCCGGGGCGACGACCACGTGAGCAACACCCCGAAGCAGATCGCGCTCTACCGCGCTTTCGGGGAGCCCACGCCGGTGTTTGCCCACGTGCCGATGATCCTCGGCAACGACGGCAAGAAGCTCTCGAAGCGCCACGGCGCCACCGCCGTGGGCGACTACCAGAACCAGGGCATCCTCCCGCTCGCCATGCGGAACTTCCTGGCGCTCCTCGGCTGGTCGCCGGGCGGCGACCGCGAGGTGCTGCCCGAGGCCGAGATGATCGCGCTCTTCTCGCTGGAGGGGATCCAGAAGAAGGCGGCGGTGTTCGACACCACCAAGCTGGAGTGGATGAACGGCCAGTACCTCTCCGCCCTGCCGGCGGCCGAGCTGCTGCTGCCGGTGACGCGGCACCTGGCCGAGATGGGCGTGGCGACCGGTGGCCGGGACCTCGCCGCGCTCGTGGACGCCGTGAAGGTGCGGAGCCGCACCCTGCTCGACATCGCGCACCAGGTGGCGGTGCGGGTGGACGGGAGCCGCGTGACCCGCGACGCCAAGGGCGAGGCGCTCGTCGCCAAGCTGGGTGATGCCTTCGCGGGCAACCTGCGCCTGGTGCTCGGCGTGCTCGAGGGGGTGGAGTGGACCGCGCCCGCCCTGGAGGCGGCCGTGAAGGTGCTGGCGGAGCAGGAAGGCAAGAAGCTCGGCGACCTGATGCAGCCCATCCGCGTGGCGCTCACGGGCGGCACGGTGTCCGAGCCCGTGAACGAGCTCCTCGCCGTGGTGGGCCGCGACGAGAGCCTGGCGCGGATCCGCCGCGCGGCCGGCCTGTGAGGCTGGCCGTCGCCGCGGTGGGCGCGGCGCTGCTCGGTCCCACGGTCCTGCCCGCCCAGGGCCTCGTGCATGAGCCGGCCCCCGTCCGGCTCGTGTTCACGGGCGACATCAACCTCGGCACCCGCACCCTCCCCGACGGCCTGCCGCCGGACAGCGGCCGCGGGCTCCTCGCCGCCGTCGATTCGCTCCTGAAGGGCGACCTCGTGATCGGGAACTTCGAGGGCGTGCTGGCCGACAGCGGCGAATCGTCCAAGTGCGCGCCGCGCTCCACGCGCTGCTATGCCTTTGCCACGCCCACCTGGCTGGCGCCGCGGCTGGCGGAGGCGGGCTTCACCACGCTCAACCTGGCCAACAATCACGCCAATGACTACGGCGTCGAGTGGCGCCAGCACACCGAGGACACCTTCCGGGCGCTGGGGATCACGCCCTACGGCCCGGTGGGGACGGTGGCCATCACGCCGCTCGTCCGGGATGGCGGCCGGATGACGCTCGTGGGCCTCGTCGGCTTCACGACGTACCCCCACTCCGCCAACCTGCTCGACATCGCGGCGAGTGCGGCGCTCGTGGATTCGATCCGGCCGCTGGTGGACATCCTGGTGGTCACCTTCCATGGCGGGAAGGAAGGCACCACCGCCACGCGGGTGCCGACCGGGCCCGAGTTCCTGGCGCGGGAGCCGCGCGGGAACCTGCGGAGGTTTGCGCGGGCGGTCATCGACGCGGGGGCCGACGCCGTGGTGGGGCATGGCCCGCACGTGCTCCGCGGGGTGGAGTTCTACCGAGGCCGGCCCATCGCGTACTCGCTCGGCAACTTCCTCACCTACCGCGGCTTCAGCATGGAAGGCGTGCTCGGCCTCACCACCGTGCTGACGCTCGACCTCGACGCCAACGGCCAGTTCCAGGCCGGCCGGATGGCGTCGCTCCGGCAGCTGCCGGACTCGGGGCTCGGGCCGGACGAGGCGCACCGGTCCCTCGACCTGCTGCGCCGCCTCTCCCGCCTGGACTTCCCCGGCACGGGCGCGCGCTTCGCCAACGACGGGACCTTTCGCGGGCCCTGACCCGCGGGCGCGGCGAGCCGCACCCAAGCACGAAGCGGCCGGACAGTGTCCGGCCGCTTCGTCGTTTCCCCTCGTGCCGGCGTGGTGGCGCTACGGCTTGGGACGGCGGTCGTGGCCGATGGTGCGGGCGTCGGTCGCGGTCCCCGGCCGGCGCAGGGTCACGGCATCGGAGTTGGACTCGTAGCTCATGGCGTTGATCGGCGTCACGCGGGTGCCGTTCAGCTCGAACACCGTCCAGAGCGTCCCCGCCTGGTTCGGCACGAAGAAGGTCTGCACCAGCGTGCCCCCGATGTAGAGTTCCACCCGGGCTCCCGAGCCCGCGAGGGCGGTGCTCGGGTTGGCGCCGGCATTGTCGTAGTCGTGCACCGAGAAGCGGTAGACGCCCGTGGCCTGCTGCCAGATGGTGATGGTCTCGGGGCCGTTCCCGTCGGTGTCGTCCACGTCGAGGCTGGCGTACGGGGGCGCGTCGGAAATCCCCTGGCTGGAATAGTAGACGTGGAACCGGGTGCCCGCAGTGTCCGGCCCGGTGAGGTGGGCATCGAGGTCCTGCGGCGTGGCGCCCCAGGTGAGCACGATGCGCGCGACGCCACCGCCCGTGGCCGAGAGGATGACGTCGTCGGTGAGCGGCTGGGTGAAGCCGAACGAGACGACCGTGCGGCTCCCGGTCGTGAACCCGGTGGCCGACGCGGTGACCGTGTAGGTCCCCACCGGCACGCTCGGGAAGAAATAGACGCCGAGGGTGTCCGACGTCGTGGTGGCCACGACGCTGCCACCCGCCGCGTTCACGCCGGCGCGGAGTTCCACCGTGGCGCCCTGGATGCCGCCGTTGGTGCTCGCGTCACGCACCGTGCCGCCGAGGGTCGTGGCGCCGCCCTGGCCCGCGGGCACCAGCGGGATCGTGGCCACCGTGGTGGCGCCGCCGCTGCCGAGGCTGGCGTTGAAGAGGTCGGTGGCGACGTAGCCCTGCAGGCCCACCGAGATCGTGTAGCTGCCCGGCGCGAGCGGGCCCGAGGTGTAGCTGCCGTCGGACGCGGTGGTGAGGGTGTCCACGGCGTTCCCCTGCGCGTCGAGCACGATGACCTGCGCCCCGGCCAGCCCGAGGCCCGACGAGGCATCCACCACGCGTCCCGCGACCACGGCCGCGTTGGCCGGGATCACCGTCACCGTGGTGGTGTCCGCCGTGCCGTTCGGGGTCCGGGCCACCACCTGCACGCTGCCGGCGCCGCTGGGCGCCCGCAGCCGGCCCAGCGCGCTGATGGTCCCGCCGCTGGCGCTCCACGATACGTACACGCCCGCCACCGGGGCCTGGCTCGAGTCGAGCGCGGTCACGCCGAAGGTCAGCGTGTCGCCCGCCGCCAGGGTGGGAGTGGCCGGCGTGATGGCGATGCTCGCCACGTTGTTGCCGGGCCCGGTGTAGAACGGCTGGAGGGGCGGCGGCGACACCGCCTGCCCCGCCTGCACCGTCACCACCTGCCCGGCCACGAACAGCACCTGCCCGGTGGCCGTCTCGTAGCTCAGGTCCACGAAGAGCTGCTCGCTCGAGGCCTGCGTCACCACGTTCACGGACAGGTTGATCGACGCGTTGTTGGGGTTCCAGGGCACCACCCGGTTCACGACGTCCTCGGGGATGTCGTTCACCACGCGGTAGACCCGCACCCGCACCTGCTCGACCGCGAGGTTGGAGCCGAACTGCGACAGCGCCGGCGGCGCCACCGCGCGGACCGCGATGGCGGCGAGCCCCGGGCTCAGGGCGTCGGTGGGCGACTCGGCGCACGCCGCGAGCAGCGGCAGCGCCACGGCCAGGATTCGGTGGAAGCGGCTCATACGTAAATCTCCGTCCGGAAGCGCCAGATGCGGCGCAGCAGGTCGTCGAGGAACCCCTGCGTGGTGAAGGCCTCCACCGCGAGCATGGTGGACTCCGCGTTGCTGCCCCAGAGGGCGGCACGGCGGGGCTCGGCGTCGAAGTCGGCGTGCACCCAGGCGCGCTGGTCCTGGGTCCACACCACCGGCACCACCTGCACCAGCTCGGCCGCGAGCCCGTTCACCCCGGGGCCGCCCACCGCGATGGTGGGGTTCAGGTGGAAGATCCGGTTCTCGAGGTACCACACGTCGCCCACCACCACGGCGCGGCGGAAGGGCTGGCCGTCGCTCCGGCCGTCGATGGCCGCCTTGAGGCGATACGCGGTGGGCCGGTCCCGCTCCTCGGACCGGAGGTCCGAGCCGGTGACGATGACAATGGTCTCGTCGGTGTCGATCAGCTTCATGCCACCCCCATCAGGGCTCGGTGGAATCGGGCGGCGTCCGCTGCGCCCGCTCCAGGTCCTTCTGCCGTTGCCGTTCGGCGCGCAGGTCGCGCACCGCCCGCTTGAAGTCGTCGAGGGTCGTGGCGCGCGACGCCGCGCGGCGGAGGTCCTCCGCGATCCACTGCCCGTTGTGGTCCAGCGCGGAGCGCTGGTCGCCGGCCGCGGGAAGCGGCAGCAGCGCCAGCACCGCGGCCGGGATCCGCAGGCCCGCAATGTAGATGGACTTGCTGTCGATCCCGAACTTGAGGCCGTCCACCTTGGTGGTCCAGTCGGGGAGCTTCGCCCGGTCGGCACCCGGCTCCGCCGCGATCGAGTCGAGGTACCGCTGCACGATCGCCGTCACCGCGCTGTCCACCAGCTCCACGTGCGACCGCTCCAGCCGCTGGGCCAGCTGCCTGGGGGGCAGCGGCAGCGGCCGCACCCAGAGGCGCCCGTCGCCGAGCGCGGGCCCGATGCGCCCGGCGGGCCGGCGCGCCATCGGGGCGGAGTCCGCCACCACCGGCGCCGCCCGGTCGAGGACCAGCGGGGCCGCCGTGTCCGGCACCACGGGGAGGCGGCTCGGCAACGGCAGCTGGCGCCGGCCGCGGCCGCTCTCGGTGCGCGGCACGTAGAGCGGGATCGGGGTGGCACGGTCCAGGTCGTCGGCCGGCGGGAGCGCGATCAGCGTGGGCTCCCGCCGCTCCGGCAGCACCGGCAACCGCCCCTCGATGACCACCAGGAAGAGCAGCGCATGCAGGGCGAGGCTCGTCGCGAGTCCCACCCACCGGCGCCACCCCGGACCCTGCTCACCCCGCATCAACCACCGCCGTGCGCGCCCGCCCGAGCGTGAGGCCCAGGCGGAGGATCCCCTCGCGCAGCCGCGCCGGCGGCACCGTGAGCGCCACGCGGAAGAAGCCCTCGCCCCCCGGGCCGAACGCGCTCCCCGGCAGCGTCACCACACCCTCCCCCTCCAGCGCCTCCCGCGCAAAGCCCGCCGACGGCAGCCCCTCGGGCAGCGCCACCCAGAGATACATCGCCGCCTTGGGCGCCTCGACCGCGAAGCCCGCCTCCCGGAGTGCCGCCACGCCAGCGTCGCGCCGGCGCTGGAGCTCAGCCACGTTGGGCGGCACCAGCCGCTCCGCGTGGTCGAGCGCGTACGCCCCCGCCTCCTGGATGGCGAGCCATGGGCCCGTGTCGGTGTAGGACTTCACCCGCGTCAGCGCCGTGATGAACGGCGCCGCCCCCACCGCAAACCCGAGCCGCCACCCCGTCATCGAGTGACTCTTGCTCAGCGAGTGGAATTCCACGGCGCACTCCCGCGCCCCCTCCACCTCGAAGATGCTCGGCGCGCGGTAGCCGTCAAAGGTGAGGTCGCAGTAGGGATTGTCGTAGGCCAGCGTGATGCCCCGCTCCCGGCAGACCCGCACGGTGCGCTCCAGGTAGTCCCGCGGGGCGATCGCGGCGGTCGGGTTGTTGGGGTAGTTCAGGTACGCCAGCTTCACCCGGCGGAGCGTCGGCTCCGGGATCTCCGCCAGCTCCACGAGGTAGCCCTGCTCGCGCCGGAGCGGCGCGATGTACGGCTCGCCGCCCGCCAGTACCGTGCCGCCGAGGTAGGCCTGGTAGCCGGGCTCCGGCACCACGGCCACGTCGCCGGGGTTGAGGATGGCCAGGGCGAAGTGGGAGAGCCCTTCCTTGGAGCCGAGGAGCGGCAGGAGCTCGGTGGCGGGATCGAACGTCACCCCGAAGCGGCGGCGCATCCAGTCGGCGGCGGCGCGGCGGAAGTTGGGGTTGCCCTGCTGGAAGCCGTACTTGCTGAGCGCGGTGGTCGCCACCGCGCGCTGCATGGCCTCGATCACCTCGGCGGGCGGCGGGTAGTCCGCGTCGCCCGCGCCGAGGTCGATCACGTCCACGCCCTGCTCGAGGAGCGCGCGCTTCCGGGCCGGGAGGTCGGCCAGCGGATAGCCGGGGAGGCGCGAGAGGCGTGAGCTCGGCACGCGGGATCCTGGCTAGATGACGGGATTGGTGAGGACGCCGACGCCCGGGATCTCCACCTCGGTGATGTCCCCCTTGGCGAGCCGCGTGGTACCGGCCGGCGTGCCGGTGGCAATGAGGTCGCCGGGCTCGAGCGTCATGACCTGCGACAGGAAGGCGACGAGCGCCGGCACGCCGAAGGCCATGTCGGTGGCCTTGCCGTGCTGCACCACCTTGCCGTTCACCCGGCCGATGACCTCGAGCGTGGTCCAGTCGAGGCCCTCCACCACCGTGTCGCCCACGGGGCAGAAGGTGTCGAAGCCCTTGGCCCGGCCCCACTGGCCGTCCACCTTCTGCAGGTCGCGCGCGGTGACGTCGTTGACGCAGACGAACCCGTACGTCTTCCTCGCGGCCTCCGCCTCGGTGATCCCCTTGAGGCGCTCCAGGATCACCACCCCGATCTCCGCCTCCTGCTCCACGTGCGCGGACATGGCGGGCAGCACGATGGGCTGCCCCGGGCCGCTCAGCGACGTCGGCGCCTTGATGAAGAGGATCGGCTCCTTGGGCATGGGATTGCCGAGTTCCTCCGCGTGGGCGCGATAGTTCCGGCCGATGCCGATGATCTTCCCGGGCTTCCTCAGGCTCATACGCTGGCTCCGATGCCGTGGCGGGCGAAAAAGTCCTCGATGCGGGTGCGAACCTCGGTCCAGGGCCCGACGACCTTGTCCGCCCGGGGCAGACCGCTCAGGACGAGCGGCCCGTAGCGCTTGGTCACCACCCGCCGGTCGAGCAGCACCACGCTGCCGAGGTCCGTGCGGGTCCGGATCAGCCGGCCGAAGCCCTGCTTGAGCTTGAGCGCGGCATGCGGCAGCAGGTAGTTCATGAACCCGTCCTCCCCCTGCTCGGCCAGGCGCTCCAGCCGCGCGGCGGTGAGCGGTTCCGACGGGACCTTGAAAGGTAACTTCGTCAGCACCAGCGACCGGAGGGCGCGGCCCGGCACGTCCACCCCCTCCCAGAACGAGTCCGTCCCGAGGAGGATGGCCCGGCCCAGCTCGCGGAAGCGCGCCAGCAGCACGTCGCGGGGGGCCTCCCCCTGCACCAGGATCGGCCACCGCTCGCCGGCCAGGGCGCGGAGCTCGGTGGCGGCGCGGCGGAGGGCGCCGTGGCTGGTGAAGAGCACGAACATCCCGCCGTCACTGGCCCAGGCCAGGTCGTGCACCACGTGCAGCACGGCGCCCGCATGGCCCGCCTCGTCCTCGCGCGGGTCGGGGATGTCGTTGGGGATGCCGAAGAGGCACTGCGCCCCATAGTCGAACGGCGACGGCAGGATGGTCTTCACCGTCACCGGGTTCGGCTCGATGGCGAGCCCCAGCCGCCGCTCCAGGAAGTCGAACTCCCCGCCCGCCGCCAGCGTGGCGCTGGTGAGCGCCACCGTCTGCACCTTGTCGAACAGCGACTCGCGGAGGATCGGTGCCAGGTCGAGCGGCACCGCGCTCATGGCCAGCTGCTGGCCCTTGGGGCCCGTCCGTTCCAGCCACCGCACCGTCGGCGCGCCGCCGCCCGCTGGGCGGAGCGTCTGGTTGAGGCCGTCGGAGACGCTTTCCAGGCGGCGGATCACGCCCCGGAGCTCGCCCAGGAGCTGGGTGCGGCGTTCCGTCACCTCGGCACCCGCCAGCCGGTCGGCGATGGTCTCGATGTGGTCGCGGAGGGCGCGGAAGGCCAGCAGAGTGCTGTCCAGCTCGCGGGTGAGGCCGGCGGGCCAGACGTCGTCCTTGCCGAACTCCTCCGTGAGGCGGAGCACCCCGCCCTGCTCCTGCTCCAGGCGGCCGTGCAGCCGGAGCAGCATCTGCTCCGAGGCGCGCCGCGCATCGGTGACGGCCGGCAGCACCCGCTCGCGCAGCAGGTCCAGGCTCGCCTTGGCCAGCAGGTCGTTGCTGGCCGAGAGCTCGAAGGCGAGCGACGGCAGCAGCCCCTTCCCGTTCCGCTCGAAGCGGCCGAGGAGGCGGCGGATGCCGCGGCTCGTCACCTGGGCGCCGAGGTGCGAGGCGGCCACGTCCTCGAGGTGATGGGCCTCGTCGAGGATCAGGCGGTCGTAGGGCGGCAGCACCGCCGCCTCCCGCCAGTTGTCCGAGGCCCGGCGCACCGAGATGTCGGCCGCCAGCAGGTGGTGGTTCACCACCACCACGTCCGCCTCCGCCGCCTTGCGGCGGGCGCGGAAGAGGAAGCAGCTGTCGAAGTGGGCGCACTGGAGGCGCGGGCAGAGGTCCGCCTCGGCACTCACCTCGTCCCACACCTCGCCCGACGGGTTCACGGGCAGGTCGGCGAGGGTGCCGTCGCTCGTCTTGCCGGCCCAGGCCATGAGGCCCTGCAGCTCGTCGTACTTCTCCGGCTCGAGCAGCGAGCGCTGCGCGCCCACGGCCAGGTGGAGCCGGGAGAGGCAGAGGTAGTTCCGCCACCCCTTGAGGAGGGCGAAGGTCGGCGGCTTCTCGTACTGCGCAAAGGCCTCACGCAGCAGCGGCAGGTCCTTGCCGACGAGCTGCTCCTGCAGGTTGATGGTGTTGGTGCTGACGACCGTGCGCTCCTTGTTGGCGCGGGACCACGCCAGCGCCGGCACCAGGTAGGCGAAC
>CAZRCT010000052.1:15334-26612 GCA_964598655.1 uncultured Gemmatimonadaceae bacterium | reverse complement strand
GCCGGACGCCGGTGGACCGGTGGTCCTATTGTCTACCCAAATGATAGACTAAGCAGCTTCCGTGCCCGCGCCAGCCCCGGCAGGCGTCAGCGGGCGGCCGGGGGAGGGCGCGCCCCGGAGTCCGCGGTTTCGTCAGAAGCCGAAGCCACTGCCTCCGAAGCCCGCGCCCAGCTCCATGTCCAAGAGCGCGACCAGGAGCGCCACCACTGCCACGCCGCCGAGCACGGCGGCCACGATCCCGCCGGGCGAGGGCTTCTGCCGGTGGACCGCGCGGATGTCCGCCAGCGCCACGCCGATCGTGTCCCCGGGCTCGGCCGCGTGACTCGTGTCGCCGGTCACCATCGCCTGCGGGGCCCGGAGGGGGGCGGTCCGCGAGGCGAGACCGATCACGGAATCCCCTCGCAGGAAGGGTTGAAGGAGCCACACCTGCGGGCCCTTCTTCCTGGTTACCCGCACCTCGGCGGGCAGTGAGTCCGTGCCCCCGGGGGAAGGGGTCAGGGCCACGGGGGCCCAGGTGGTGCACGCCGCCTGAAGGAGGAGGCCGAGGGACAGGAGGGCAGCCAGCCGGGTGGGGCGGCGAGACCGACGCATGGCGAGCTCCAGGAGAGAGGAGGTGCCAAGCTCCGGACACGCCATCAAGCTGTGATCAAGTCTGCCGCAGTGCGCCACCCACGGCGATGCAGGGGCCTGGTCCGGCGCCCGCGCCTCAGTGCCCGGGCCGCGCTTCCACGAGGAGGCCGGCGGGCACCTTCCGCCACCCGGTCCATGCGCGGTCGCCCCCGGCGGTGCCGCGCACCAGGAGCTGGGCCGAGATGCCGCCGTCGAGCGCCACGGCCCGCACGCAGCCCGCGTCACGCAGGAGCGCCGCCGTCTCGGCCAAGGTCAGGCCCAGCGGGATGGCCTGGCCCGCCTCACCGAGGCCATCGAACCGGGTGAGGAGCACCAGCAACCGGCCATCCGCGAGGCCGCAGAGGGCCAGGCGCGCGTCCCGGTGCGTGGTGCCGACGCCCAGGCCCGCGGTAGTGAGGGCGGCGGGGATGCGGCCGTCGCCCTCGAGGAGCGTGGGGTAGGACTGGATCACGGTGCGTACCCCGCCGGCTGCACGCACCGCCGCAATGGAGTCGGGCGGGACGAATCGCACGGTGCCGCCCGAGTCTTCCACCACCGCCATGGACAGCGGGCCCGTGCCGGGCGGCCGGAGCTCGCGCCCCTCCCGGACGGTCCAGCCCCACGGTGCAATGCCGCTGAACTGGCCGGCATTGAAGGCCGCCACGGCGCGCGCCGGCGCGCGGGCGATGCTCCACGCCGGGTCGCGGAAATCGGGGGTGAGGCCGAGGTCGAGCGCCAGGTGATGCGTGGCGGGATCGATCCGCAGGAACACCAGCTTGGTCCACCGCCCCTCCCCGGGGGCGCGCCACGGCGTGGTGGCGAGCTCGAGCCCCGGACGCACCGGTGTCCAGTCGAGCGCGAGCGCGGGCTCGCGCGCGGCGAGACCCACGCCCGCCGCGCCGGCCAGCGCCCCGAGGAGGAGCAGGAGGCGCATCAGGCGCCCAGGCCCGCGCCCTTGAGCGCGTCCTTGATCTGGGCCTTCTTCGGATCCACGACCCGCTTCTCGTCAGGCGAGAGGCCGGCCTTCTGCGGGAAGTTGAGGTAGGTGTAGAGGAGCTCCTTGGCCTGCGCGTACTCGGTGGGGCTCATCTTCGCGGCCTTGGCGCCCACCGAATCGGGGTTCTGCTGCACCGCCGCCACCGCCTGCTCCTCCGGCGCCGCCGCCGGCTGGGCCGGCTTGCACCGGGCCTCGGCGTTCTGCTGCGCCAGGGTGATCAGGCCCTGGATCTGCTGCGCGGCCTGCACGGCCTTGGCGGTCTCGCCCCGCTGGGCCGCGGCCATTGCCTCACGCTGCAGCTTGTCGGCCTTGATGTAGTTGCTGTCGGCGCGCATCTCCCGGTCGAGGCACCCGCTGTGGTTGGCGTCGGCCTCCCGCTGCGCCTGTTCCTGCTCCCGCAGCCGCTGCTGACGCGCCTGCTCGGCGGCCCAGTTGTCGCGCACCACCTTCTCGGCCTTGAGGCCGGTCATCACCTGGTCGAGCACCGCGGCGGTGATGACGGGGCCGGGCATGCGCGCCGCCTCATCGGTGCTCTGCACCCCCGCCGCCTGCGCCGCCCGGTCCCGTGCCCGCTTGGTGAGCCCGCCCAGCTGCGCCTCGGCCCTGGCCGGCAGCCCTAGCACCATCCCGCCCACCACGAGGGCGGCAACCCACAGACGACCCGACATGAGCAGCTCCGGTTGAGGTGACGCCTTCAAGATAGCAGCGCGGATCACATCGCATTCACTCCCGGGTCAATCGGGGATCTGCTTTGGTGGCAAGGGCTTGTATGGACGCCAGATCACGGAGGAACTGCAAAACCACAGAGGCAGAGAGAGCACAGAGGACACGGAGGGCATCGAGCCCGGATGGGGGAGTTGCCAACCCGGGCTCTGATGTTTTTGGGTGGGGCTCCGCGACTGGTTGGGGGCGTTGCCGGACCCGAACTCACACCCACAAAAACATCATGGACTCACCCTGCGATGAGCCCACCATCCCAGGGCAGTTCTCTGTGCCCTCCGTGTCCTCTGTGCCTCTGTGGTTTTGCAGTTCCTCTGCGCCCTCTTCGCCTCTGCTTTGGGCCACACCGAGCGCCAGTCGAGGCGTCGCCCCCAGCGACACCGCCGTGCCACCTGACACCACCCACCAGCCAGCGTCGTAGGACCCCCATTCCGAGACAATCGAAGTCCCCACAACCAGGAGGTCCCGTGTTGCAAGTCAGGACGTCAGGGGTGTTGTCCGCGCTTGTGCTTCTGGCCGCTCCGCTCGCCGCACAGATGCCGGTGATCACCACGCCGCGGGAGAGCCCAAGTGCGGCGGTGAGCCAGGTGGTGGGGATGAGCCGGGTGACGGTCGAGTATGCGCGGCCGTCGGTGCACGGGCGGAAGATCTGGGGCGAGCTGGTGCCGTTCGACTCGGTGTGGCGCGCCGGGGCCAACGAGAACACGGTGCTCACCGTCTCGAGCCCCTTCACCGTGGGGGGCACGCGGCTGCCCGCGGGGCGCTACGGGCTCCATACCATCCCGACGGCGGGGGCGTGGACGGTGATGCTGAGCCGCGAGGCCAACGCGTGGGGCAGCTTCAGCTACAACCCGGCCGAGGATGCGGTGCGGTTCAGCGTGACGCCCACGTCGGCGGACCACGAGGAGATGCTGCGCTACACGCTGGATCCCACGACCGACTCCACGGTGACGGTGACGCTCCGCTGGGAGAAGCTGGCGCTCCGCTTCCCGGTCACGGTGCCCACCACGCAGGTGGTGATGGACAGCATCGCCCAGCAGCTCCGCGGCATCCCGTACTTCTTCCCGCAGTCGTGGAACCAGGCGGCGCAGCAGGCCATCGCGCGGAGGCAGTGGGCGGTGGCGGCCGCGTGGGCCGACAGCGCCATCCGGCGCAACGGCGGCTTCCAGAGCATGCGCCTCAAGGCCGTCGCGCTGGAGCAGATGGGGGATGCGGCGGGCGCTGCCCGGCTCCGGGAGCAGTCGCTGGCCCTCGCCACCGAGGCGGAGGTGAACGCCGCGGGCTATCAGCTGCTCAACGCGGGCAAGGTGGACGAGGCGCTGGTCCTCTTCCGGAAGAACGTGGCCGACTATCCGCGCTCCTGGAACGTGTACGACAGCCTCGCGGAGGCGCTGGCCAAGAAGGGGGACAGGCGCGGGGCGCTGCAGAACTACCAGCGGGCCCTCGACATGGCGCCGGATGAGACGCAGAAGGCGCGGATCCGCGCTGCGATGGCGGCGCTCCGCTGACGCGCCCAGAGGGGCCGGCGGTGGCCGGCCCCGCGAGGCCGCGGAAACGAGAAGCGACCGGGCCAGGCCCGGTCGCTTCTCTCGTTTCAGGGGATCGAAGGCGCGCCGCCTCAGCCCGCGAAGAGCTTCCGCCGCGCCGCCGCTTCCTTTTCCATCCGCCCGCACATGAGCTCGCAGAGGCGCAGCACGTCCTGGTCGGCGAGGCGGTACCAGGTGTTCACCCCGTCCTTCCGCCGTTCCACGAAGCCGGCGGTGAAGAGCACCTGCAGGTGCTTGGACACGTTGGCCTGCCCGAGGCCGGTGGCCTCGAGGATCTCCGAGACCGTCCGCTCCCGCTCCTTCAGGGCGTGGAGGATTTCCAGCCGCGACGGCTCCGCGAGCGCCTTGAAGCGGTCGGCGATGTGGGCGAGCTGGGCGGACGACAGCGTCTTGGCAGCCATGGCTTCCCCGGGTGATCCCGAACAGATGACCATATAAGAATGGAGTAACGGTTCCTCATCCGCCATGACCCCTCCGGAAGTGTCCGGGAACGCCTTGACTGCTCCTGTATATAACTATATAGTTATATGCAGTTGCACAAGACTCCCGGCGTCCCCAACCCGAGATCGGCATGCGGACAGAATCCCGGTTCACCTTCCTCCTGATGCTGGCGCTGCCTGTGGGGGCCGCCGCCCAGGTGCTCACGCCGGCGGAGGCCCTCGCGCGGGCCGAGCAGCGGGGCTTCGCCAACCGGATCGCTGCGGGGCAGGCCGGCGCCCAGGCGGGGCAGGCCATGCTCCCGCTCCGGGGTATCCTGCCGAGCGTGCGGGTCGAGGCGTCGTACCTCAAGACCACCGACCCGCTCAACGCCTTCGGCTTCCTGCTCCGGCAGCGGGCCATCACCCCCGCCGCCTTCAATCCCACCCTCCTCAACGACCCCAACTCCATCGGCAACGTCTCCACCGGCCTGGTCGTGGAGCAGCCGCTCTTCAACGCCGACGCCTGGCTCGGCCGGCGCGCCGCCGGCGACGCGGCGGGGGCCATGGAGGCGAGCGCCCGCTGGACCCGCTCCGGGACCAGCGTGCTGGTGCTCCGGGCATACTGGGGCGCGGTGCTGGCGGCGGAACAGGTGAGCATGCTCGAAGTTGCCGCCACCGCCGGCCGCGCCCACGTGCGCGAGGCCGAGCTGGTGGTGCAGCAGGGGCTGGCCACCCGGTCGGATGCCCTGCTGGCCCGCGTGAAGGCGGGCGAGATCGAGGCGCGGCTCGTCGCGGCGCGGGGCGAGGCACGGATCGCCCGGCGTGGCCTGGCCGTGCTGATGGGCGACCCGGCGGATACCAGCTGGACCCTCCCCGACACCCTGCCTTCCTCTGCAGCCGTGACCGCGCGCGCCGAGGCCTCCCTGACCGAGGATGCGGCCCCAGCCGAGCGCGCCGACGTGCAGGCCGCCTCACTCGGCGCCCGCGCGGCGCGCGCGGACCGCCGGCGGGCGCAGTCGCTCTACCTGCCGCGTCTCAACGGCTTCGGGCGGGTGGACTGGAACGATCCCAACCAGCCGTTTGCGGGGAAGAGCGCGTGGACCGTGGGCGTGATGCTGAGCTGGAGTCCCTTCGCGGGCGCGTCCGAGCTCGCCGAGCTCAAGGCCACCGGCGGCCGGCTGCAGGCCGCCGAGGCCATGGCCGATGCGGCCGAGGGCCAGGCGGCGCTCGAACTGGCGCAGGCCACCGAGCGCCTCACCGTGGCGCGCGAGCAGCTAGCCATCCAGGACGTGGCGCTGGCGCAGGCGCGCGAGGCGCACCGGCTGGTCACCAAGAAGTATGCGGGTGGCCTTTCCTCAATTACCGAGCTGTTCGACGCGACCGCAGCCGAGACCGGCGCCGCCCTGGCGCATGCGGCGGCGCGCTATGACCTCCTGGTGGCCGTGGCCGAGCGGCAGAAGGCGATGGGCAAGCATGTGGACTGACGTCATGATCGGCTTCCGACCGACGAGGAATCGCACCATGAAGGCGACAACCTGGGCAGTGCTTGGCCTGGCGCTGGTGACCGCCTGCGGCGGTGAGCCGCCGGCCGAGCGGGCCGCGGCCGCCGTCACGGGCACGCCCCGTCCGGTGCTCGACACCGTGATCACCGCCACCTTCGACGCCAGCGGCGTGGCCGAACCGCTCCGCCGGGCGACACTCAGCACCAAGCTCATGGGCAGCGTCACCGAAGTCCTGGTCCACGAAGGCGACGTGGTGCGCGCCGGCCAGCTCCTGGCCCGCATCGACGCGCGCGACATCGACGCCAAGCGGGCGCAGGTGGAGGCGAGCATCGCCGCCGCGGAGGCCATGCACAACGACGCACTGACCCAGGCCACGCGCTTCCGCGCGCTCTATGCGGACAGCGTGGCCACCCGGTACCAGCTGGAGCAGGTGGAGACCGGACTGGCGCGGGCCGAGGCGGGGCTGGCGCAGGCGCGCGCCGCGCGGACCGAGCTCAATGCGGTGGGGGACTACGCCGGCGTGCGGGCGCCCTTCGCGGGGTTGGTGACCATGCGCTACGTGGACCCGGGCGCCTTCGTGGCGCCGGGGGCGCCGGTGGTGGAGGTGCAGGAGCAGGCGCGGCTCCGGATCAGCGTGCAGGTGCCGGCCGCGGTGGCACGCACGCTCAAGGCCGGGCAGGCGGTGGCCGCTGAGGTGGAAGCGCAGCTGGTCCAGGCCACCATCGAGGGTGTGGTGCCGGCCATGACGGGCGGCGTGTACACCGTCAACGCGCTGGTCAAGAACGACGGCGGCGCCCTGGCCTCGGGCGGCTCGGCCACGCTCCGCCTGCCGCAGGGCACCCGGCGCGCGGTGGTGGTGCCCGCCTCCGCCGTGGTGCGTGAGGGCGACCTCACCGGGGTGCACGTCCGCACCGCCGCCGGCAGCGAGCTTCGCTGGGTGAAGCTGGCGCCGCTCGCCGGCAGTGCCGATGCCATCGAAGTGCTGGCCGGCCTGGCGCCGACCGACAGCATCCTCACCGGGAACTGACCATGGGCCTCGCGGGCCGCATTGCCCAGCGCTTCCTCCACTCCAAGCTGACGCCGCTCATCACGCTGGCGTCGCTCGCGGTCGGCCTCCTCGGCATCGTGGCCACGCCGCGGGAGGAGGAGCCGCAGATCTCGGTGCCGATGATCGACGTGATCGTGGCGCTCCCCGGCGCGGAGCCGGCCGAGGTGGAGCAGCTCCTCACCCGGCCGCTCGAGCGGCGGATGTGGGAGATCCCCGCGGTCGATCACATCTATTCCATGAGCGGCGAGGGCTACGCCCTGGTCACCGTCCGCTTCCGGGTGGGCGAGGACCAGGAGCGGAGCGTCACGCGGGTGCATGCCAAGCTGATGGCGGGCATGGACCAGATGCCGGCCGGCGCCCTGCCGCCGCTGGTGAAGCCGCACTCGATCGACGACGTGCCGATCCTGACGCTCACGCTCTCCTCGACGCAGTACGGCTCCAATGAGCTGCGCCAGCTGGCGGCGCACCTCGAGGACGAGATCCGCACCGTGACCGACGTGGCGGAGACCTTCGTGATCGGCGGCAGCCCGCGGCAGGTGCGCGTGGACCTCGATCCCGCGCGGCTGGCCGCGAGCGGCATCACCCCGGGCGAGGTGGCCATGGCGCTCAAGGGCGCCAACGCGCGGCTCCTCACCGGGGAGTTCTCGGCCGCCAACGCCACCTACGCAGTGCAGGTGGGCGTCCCGATCACCGGCGGCGCCGACGTGGCGGGCGTTGTGGTGGGGAGCCGCCGCGGCACCCCCGTCCACGTGCGCGACGTGGCCACGGTGCGGGACGACTTCGGGGAGCGCAGCACCTACGTGCTCCACGCCGCCGGCGACTCCGGGTCCCAAAGCGCCGTGACCATCAGCGTGGCCAAGCGGAAGGGCGCCAACGCCACCGTGGTGGCGCACCAGGTGCTGGCGCGCGTGGAGGAGGCCAGGGGCCGCCTCATCCCCGGCGAGGTGACCCTCACCGAGACCCGGAACTACGGCGAGACCGCCCGCGAGAAGGCGAGCGAGCTGATCCTCCACCTGATGATCGCCACGGTGTCGGTGACGATCCTCATCTGGCTCTTCCTGGGCTGGCGCGAGGCGGTGGTGGTGCTGGTGGCGGTTCCGGTGACGCTCGCGCTCACGCTCTTTGCCTACTACGCGCTCGGCTACACGCTGAACCGCATCACGCTCTTCGCGCTCATCTTCTCCATCGGCATCCTGGTGGACGACGCCATCGTGGTGGTGGAGAACATCTACCGGCACCTGCAGATGGGCCTCAAGCCGCCGGCCGAGGCCGCGGTGGAGGGCGTGGACGAGGTGGGGAACCCGACGATCCTGGCCACGTTCACGGTGATCGCGTCGATCCTGCCGATGGCGTTCGTGAGCGGGCTCATGGGGCCGTACATGCGGCCGATCCCGGTGGGCGCCAGCGTGGCGATGCTGGCGAGCCTGGCGGTGGCGTTCATCGTGACGCCGTACCTGGCGTTCCGGCTGCTCCGCGGGCACGTGCACGCGCTGGCGCACACGCCGGCTGGGCCGGCGCACCAGCCGGAGGATGAGGGCGGGTTTGCCAGGATCTACCGGCCGTTCATGCGCGGCCTGATGGAGCGGCGCGGCCGGCGGCTCGGCTTCTACGCGGGGGTGGTGGCGCTGCTGTTCCTGTCGATGGGCCTCATCGCCATCAAGGCGGTGCAGGTGAAGATGCTGCCGTTCGACAACAAGTCGGAGTTCCAGGTGGTGCTGGACTTCCCCGAGGGCACCACGCTCGAGACGAGCGCGGGCGCGGCGGCGGAGATCGCGGCCTACCTGCGGACGGTGCCCGAGGTGCGGCACACGCAGGTGTACGCGGGGACGGCGTCGCCGTTCAACTTCAACGGGCTGGTGCGGCATTATTTCCTGCGCCAGGGCGCCACGGTGGCGGACGTGCAGGTGAACCTGCTGCCCAAGGAGGAACGGAGCCGGCAGAGCCACGAGATCGCCGTGGCGGTGCGGCCGCGGGTGGACAGCATCGCGGCGCGCTACCAGGCGAGCGCCAAGATCGCGGAGATCCCGCCGGGCCCGCCGGTGCTCTCCACGCTGGTCGCCGAGGTGTATGCGGGGAGCGACAGCGTGCGGCTCGCCGCGGCGCGGCGGGTGAAGGCGGTCTTCGAGCAGACGCCGGGCGTGGTGGACGTGGACTGGACGGTGGAAGACCCGGCCACTCGGCTCCGGCTCCAGGTGGACCGCGCCCGCGCCGCGCAGGCGGGGGCGAGCGTGGAGCAGATCGTGCAGACGGTGTACCTGGCGCAGAGCGGGGCGCCGGCCGGCCTCGTGGCGAGTGCCACGGCGAAGGAACCGGTCTCGATCGTGCCGCGGCTCCCGCTCGAGCGGCGGTCGTCGCTGTCGTCGCTCCTGGCGCTGACCGTCCCCACCGCGGTGGGCCCGCAGCCGCTCGGCCGGTTCGTCCGCGTGGACTCGACCAGCCGTCCCCTGAGCCGCCACCGCCGCGACCTCCGTCCCGTGATCTACGTGACGGGCGACGTGGCCGGCTCCATCGAGAGCCCCGTGTACGCCATCCTGGCGATGAACCGGGCGCTGGACACCGTCCGCGTGGACGGCGCCGAGATCCACCGGTACAATGCCGTGCAGCCGGACCGCCTCGACGAGACGGCGCTCAAGTGGGATGGCGAGTGGCAGGTGACCATCGAGGTGTTCCGCGACCTCGGGCTGGCCTTCGGCGCGGTGCTGCTCCTCATCTACGTGCTGGTGGTGTGGTGGTTCGAGTCGTTCACCATCCCGCTCGTGATCATGGCGCCGATCCCGCTCACGCTCATCGGCATCCTGCCGGGGCATGCGGTGTCGGGGGCGTTCTTCACGGCCACGAGCATGATCGGCATGATCGCGCTCGCCGGCATCATCGTGCGGAACTCGATCCTGCTGGTGGATTTCGTGCAGCTGGCGGAGCGCCGCGGGGTGCCGTGCGCCGACGCGGTCATCGAGGCTGGCGCGGTGCGGTTCCGGCCCATTGCGCTGACGGCGGCGGCGGTGGTGGTGGGCGGGCTGGTGATGGTGCTGGACCCGATCTTCCAGGGCCTCGCGGTGGCCCTCATGAGCGGCGCCATCGTGGCGACGCTCCTCACGATGGTGGTGGTGCCGCTGCTCTACTGGGAGCTCCAGCGGCGCGCGCCCGACACGACGGAGGCGACGACATGTGCGACCCCATGATCATCCGCCGGATTGCCGGCATCTTCATCCTGGTCTCGGTGACGCTGGGCTGGCTGGTGAGCCCCTACTGGTACCTGTTCACGGCGTTCGTGGGCTTCAACCTGCTGCAGTCGAGCTTCACCAACTTCTGCCCGCTGGAGCTCGTCCTCGGGCGGTTCCGGCTGCTTGGCTGCACGCCCAAGACCACGGGACACTGAGCGGGGAGCCGGCCCCCCCCGGCCCGGCCGGCGGACCGGGGGTGATGGAGGTCACACGCTTAACGCCGGGCGGGGCCGGGCGTCTGCGGGCCGACAACTGGCCGATCCCATCACCACCCCTGGAAGGAGCACCCCGATGACGACCCCCACCCGGGCCACCGCCGCCACCGCGCTGGCGTTTGCCCTCCTCCTTGGCGCCTGCAGCAGCGAGACCAGCGGCCCCTCCGGCGGCAGCGGCAGCCTGAGCAGCGCGCAGGCCGACGCGCTCGGCGGCGACATCGCCGAGGACGTGGCCGACCTGGTGGACGTGTCGAGCTTCGATCCGTCGAGCGGGATCGAGCTCGCCGCGCCCGCCGCCGGCGCCCGTGCCTACGTGCTGCAGCCGCCGCCCGCGTGCGTGACGCTGAGCCCGCTGCCCGTGGTGAACAGCGACGCCGATCCCGTCCCCGATTCGCTGGCCTTCTCCTACAACGACTGCGTCCGCCTCCGCGCGGGCGGCAACCTCATCGACTCGCTCTCCGGCACCATCGACTTCATCGACCCGCTCCCGAACCAGGTGAGCCTCGGCGTGCGCCACCGGTTCCATGACTTCGTGCGGAGCCGCACCAACGTGCCATTCCCGGCGCGGAGCTGGCGGGCGGTGCACAACGGCCTCCGCGAGTGGGGCGGCAGCGCCGACACGCTGGGGCACACCATCACCGGCTTCACCACCGAGCGCACCTTCCCGGGCGGCCGCGTGCGCACCCACACCCGCGACTGGACCTCGAAGTTTACCGCCACCACGCCCGGCAGCATCGCGCTCGGGCAGCCGCTGCCGGCGGGCAGCTGGACGCTGGCGGGCACGGGCAACTGGACGGCGGGCGGGCGCGCGTGGAGTGTCGTGACCACCACGGTGACGCCGCTGGCCTACGACCCGAGCTGCACCCTGGAGCCCCGCTTCACGGCCGGCGAGCTCAACCTGGTGGTGACGCGGAACGGCGAGGTCTCGAACGTGACGATCACCTTCACCGGCTGCGGGGCCGTGACCGTGGCGATCGTGCCGGCGGCGACCTGAGCGGGC
>CAZRCT010000052.1:0-15234 GCA_964598655.1 uncultured Gemmatimonadaceae bacterium | reverse complement strand
CCCGAAACCCGGCGCCCGCCCGGTCCGTCGAGCCGGGCCTTCCCTTACCGGAGCCAGCCATGCGTCGTGCCCTGTCCATTCTCGCGGTGTTGCTTGGTGGGGTGGTGATCCCCGTCGTGGCGCAGAGCGCCGCGGATTCTGCCGCCATCCGGGAGACGGCGCTCAACTACGTGGAGGGGTGGTACACCGGGGATGCCGCGCGCATGGAGCGGGCGCTGCATCCGGACCTGGCCAAGCGGATCGTGCGGCAGGGGCCGCAGGGGAGCCGGCTGAACAGCATGACGGCCGCGGAACTGGTGGAGGGCACCCGGCGGGGCGGCGGCAAGGACACGCCGGCCGAGGCGCAGCAGAAGGACGTGGTGATCCTGGACGTCTTCCAGAACGCGGCCAGCGTCCGCGCCACGATGTCGGGGTGGGTGGACTACATGCACATGGCCAGGTGGAATGGCGAGTGGCGGATCGTGAACGTGCTCTGGGAGCTCAAGCCGCGGGGCTGACGGCGGTCGCCCCGTCTCACGCGGCGCCGGCCCGGGCCTTGGCCTCGAGGCTCCGGCCGTGGCGCTCCACCCATTGGCACAGGCCGGCAAGCGGCGCGTTGAGGCTCTCGCCGAGGGCGGTGAGGCGGTAGTCCACGCGCGGGGGGACCTCGGCGTAGACCGTCCGCTCCACGAGGCCGTGGCGCTCGAGCCGGCGCAGGCACTGCGTGAGCATCTTCTGCGACACGCCGCCGATCTCGCGGTGCAGCTCGCCGAAGCGGCGGGTGCCGCGAGCCAGCGCATGCACCACGGGGATCGTCCACTTGTCGGCGAGGAGGCCGAGGAAGAGGGCGCCGCCGCGGAAGCGGGTGAAGCTGTCGGGGGTGCGGGTGTTCATGGTTACCGTACAGTAAGTATGGAACGCCCGGGTATGTACTTGCCGGATGGGACTTGAAAGTCGAGGTTCGGGCCGTGGTTGTCCAGCGGACCCTTCACCCCGGCACGCGTCCCATGACCTCGACGACTCCGGCGGCCTCGCGCCGCATCCTCATGGTGGTGGCCAATCCCGCCACCTCCACCACCCTCGGCTGGCCCGTGGGCTTCTGGGCCAGCGAACTCATCCACCCCTGGCAGGCCTTCACCGAGGCCGGCTACGCCGTCACCATCGCCAGCCCGGACGGCGGCCGCGTGGCGCTCGATGCGCTCAGCGACCCGCGCGACGCCTCCGGCTACTCCGCGCACGACCTCCTGAGCCTCGGCTTCCTCTCGAGCCCGAAGCACGCTGCGCTCCTCGAGGCCACCCTCCCCCTCGCGGGCCAGCGCGCCGCCGACTACGACGCCATCGTGGTCTGCGGCGGCCAGTCCCCGATGTTCACCTTCCCGCAGGCCACCGCGCTGCACCGCCTCCTCGCCGAGTTCTGGGCGGCGGGAAAGGTCACGTCGGCGCTCTGCCACGGGACGGCCGCGCTGCTGTACGTGCGCCTCGCCGACGGCACGCCGCTGATCCAGGGGAAGACCATGACGGGCTTCGCCAACAGCGAGGAGGATTACGCCGACCAGTTCGTGGGCCAGAAGGTCATGCCCTTCCGGATCCAGGACGAGGCGGTGAAGCTCGGCGCCAACTTCCTCGCGGGCCCGGCGTTCCGCCCCTTCGCGGTGCGCGACGGCCAGCTCATCACCGGCCAGCAGCAGAACTCGGGGGCCGAGGTGGCCCGGCTCGTCATCGCGGCGCTGGGCCACTGAGTCCCACGGGCGCGACCACCGGCGGGTAGGGCGGCGGGGGGCGCGGGGAGGCCCCCGCCCGGGGAGGGGGGAGGTTATATTCGGCGCGGCCTTCGGAGCCCCACCCCCGACCCTATGATGGGAGTACCCATGCGATTCCTGGCCCTCGCGGCCATGTCCGCCCTCACCCTGGCCTGCCAGCAGGGCGCCCCCTCCGCCGGTGGTACGCTCACCTCGGCGGACGACAGCGTCAGCTACATCATCGGCTACAAGATGGGCGAGAACATGAAGCAGCAGGCGGCGCCCCTCAAGGCGGAGTTCATTTACCGCGGCCTGCGGGAGGCGCTGGCCGGCTCGCCGGCGAGCATCCCGGACTCGGTGATGCAGCAGGCCATGATGGCCTTCCAGTTCCGCATGATGGGCATCCAGCGCGAGAAGGATTCCGTGGCCGGCATCCAGAACAAGAAGGCCGGTGAGGACTTCCTGGCCGCCAACAAGGGCAAGGACGGCGTGAAGACCACCGCGAGCGGCATCCAGTACAAGGTGATCACCGAGGGGAGCGGCCCGCACCCCAAGGCCACGAGCAAGGTCACGGTGCACTACAAGGGCACGCTGCTCAACGGGGACCAGTTCGACTCCTCGTACGACCGCGGCCAGCCCGCCACCTTCCCGCTCAACGGCGTGATCCCCGGCTGGACCGAGGGAGTCCAGCTCATGAGCAAGGGCGCCAAGTACGAGTTCTGGATCCCGTCGGAGCTGGCCTACGGCCCGCAGGGCTCGCCGCCGACCATCCCGCCCAACTCGACGCTGCACTTCGAGGTGGAGCTGCTGGACTTCCAGTAGGCCGCCTGACTCGGCAGCACAAAGGGCCGCCCCCGCCGGGGGCGGCCCTTCGTGTTGCCCGGCGCGTCGTCGGGCTAGAAGGTGACCTTCACCACCCGCCCCCCGGGCCCCACCATCCAGCCGGCCTGCCGGCCGGCGAAGGTGACCGCCCAGTACTCCAGCGTATCGAGCGGCTGCCAGGTGGTGCCGTCGTCCCGCGAGACGCTGGCGCCGCCGGGGCCCACCGCCACCACGAGGCCCTCGCCGCCGGGGACGTAGGCGGCACCGTATACCGCGCCACCGAACGTGGGCCGGCTGCCGGTGAGCTTCCAGGTGGCGCCGCCGTCGGTGGTCACCATGACGTTGGGACGGGTGTCCTCGCGGTTCCCGATGTCGCCGCCCGCGGCGAGGCCGCGGCGCTCGTCGCGGAAGGTGATGGTAGTGTGACCGGTGGTGTTGGTGCCCTGCACCATCGGGGAGGCGAGGGGCGTCCAGGTGCGGCCGCGGTCGCCGCTGCGGAAGACGCGCGCCTCCTTCCCGGCCCCGGTGACCGCGAAGGCCGCGTCCTTGCCGTGCGTCACCAGGCAGGTCCCGCTCGCGGCAAAGGCACCTTCGCCCTCGGTGGCACCGGCCACGGGAGCGGGGGACCAGCGCTGGCCGCCATTCTCGGTGCGGATCACCGGGAAGGTGCCGCCCACGTTGTCGCTCCAGGCCACGCCATGCTCCGCGTCCCAGAAGTCGAAGCAGTCGTAGAACGCCAGCGGCTCACGGTTGATGAACTGGAGCTGCCAGTTCTGCCCGCCGTCCACTGTCTTGTAGATCCGGCTGCCGGTCCCGGGGCCCGAGGACAGGAGGTACGCGGTGCGCTGGTCCACCCCGTGCACGTCGCGGAACTGGAGGCTGTCCGCGCCGGCCACGACGCCCATGCGCCAGCTGCGCCCGCCGTCGAGCGTCACGCCATAGGTCCCGCCGGTGCCGCTCACCCACACCACCTTGTCGTTCACGGCGCTCACGGCCTGCAGCCGCTGCGTGGTGCCGGTGACGAGGTCCTGCAGCGCCACGCCGCCGGGGGAGGTGCGGGCGGGCGGGAGTTCCGGCCGCTCCGGGAGCGGCGGGTCGGGCGTGCGATAGGGAGCGCCACACGCGGCGAGGACGGCGAGCACCAGGGAAGCAGGAAGGCGACGCACCACGGCACCTTGGGGGAGAGAGGTTGGGGAGAAGGATAAGCGGGGCCGGGCGCGGACGGCGGCCCCCGGGGCCGCCGCCCACACCCTCCAGCATTAGACGGCGCTGAGGGCCTCGAGCGCCACGACCTCGGCGGCGAGGATCTCCCGAAGGCGCGTCGAGAGTTCCTGCAGCAGCCCGGTGGCGGCCGGTGTTTCGAGGGGGAACTTCGCCCGCGCCGCCGCCGAGAGCCGCGCCAGGCCGTCCCAGCAGGCGCGGACCTCGGCGGGATCCCCGCCGCCCAGGATGAGCTCGGAGCGCCGGCTGATCAGCGCCTTCGCCTCGCGGCAGGCCGGGACCGCGTCGGGGAGCGCCGCCTCCGCCAGCGCGCTCCAGGCCTGTCCCAGCCCGGCGTAGCGGGCCGCCACGGCCGCATAGCCCGGCCGCTGGAATCGCTCGGCGCCCTCCGCGAGCCCCTCGGCGAAGAGCGGCCGGCAGAGCCCGCCGCCGGTGCCGTAGTGCTCGACGTACTGGTACAGCGAGGTGAGCGCGGTCCAGAGCCGGGCGCCAGGCGGGAACGCCACGGCCCAGCTCTCCTTGCCCTTGGTGGCCACCATCCGCTCGGCCAGCCCGGCGAAGGCGTCGAGGCGGAAGTTCTTCATCTTGCAGGTGGCCAGTTCCCTGGCGCCGTGGGCCAGGCCGGCCTGGAACGCCCTGCCGAGGGTGGCCTCCGAGGGCGCCGGGCCCTGGAGCCACGCGAGGCGGAACTTGTCCTTCCGGATGCGGCCGCGCGCGGCCAGCAGCTCGGCGCGCGTGAGGCTGACGGGATCGTCGGCCAGGTCGCCGGCCAGGGCGTGGGTGGCGTCTGCGGCGTACACGGTGACCAGGTGGTAGGCGCTGCCGCCGGTCCAGGCCGGCATGGCGCGGTGCGGCAGGTGCGCCGCATCCACCCAGGCGATGACGGGGTGCCCCTCGGCCAGCGCCGCGTCGAGCTGCTTCTCCGCGAGGCCGCCACCACCCGCTTCCTTCACCACCAGCGTCATGCCGAGGCGGGCCGCGGCGCTGGTGAGGTAGCCGAGCTCGTCGTGCCAGGCATGCCGGCCGCCGAGGAACAGGCTGGCGAAGTCCTCCTTCTCGTAGACGAACGCGAACACCCCCGCGCCGATGCCGCCGGCGAGGCAGAAGGTGAGGGCTTCGGAGCACTCGGGCGCGCCCGCGTGGGTGAGCAGGATGCGGAGCGCGGTGGCGCCCGGCACGTTGCCGGGCAGGTGCGCGGCGGCGGGGCCGGTGGCCATCCGCGCGGCCTGCGAGACGACCTGGCGGCGCGCGGTGGCGTAGCGCTCGCCCGTCCTGGCCATGCGGGCGCGGACGAGCTGCTTGAGGTGCTTCTGCGTGGTCATGGGGACACCCTCTTCTCGGACTCCCGGGTGGGCCAAGGCCCTGCGCGCCCCGGCTCCTCCCGGGGGAGAAGCGGGTGATGGAACGGGCGAGTCGCCTCGAGGACAGGAATCCCCTTTACCCCGGAAAATCCGGCGGCGCAGGCGCCGGGTGTGGGGTCGGGCGGGAGGGACCGCCGGCTTCCAAGGTAGGGTGCGGGCGCGGGGCCGGGAAGAGGGTGCTGGCCGGGCCGAGGCAGGGGCCGTAGTGTTGGGGCACCTCCCCCCTGCCCAGGAAGGCGGCCATGGCCGAGACGAAGAAGCCCCGTCGGAAGAAGGCGAAGGCCGCGGCTGAGCCGCGCGGCCTCACCCCGAAGCAGGTGGCGGGCGGCGCGCCGCCGGCGGCCATCGAGCGGCTGGTGGAGAAGATCGAGGCCGACGGGGGCCAGCTGGTGGGCGCCTACAAGGAGCCGCTCGGCGGGCAGTGGCAGGTGATCGCGGCCCTGCCGCTCGAGAAGGTGAGCCCCACGCCCTACCAGCGGGACCTGTCGGCGCCGCACGTGGCGCGCCTGGCGGACGCGATGGACCGGCTCGGCCGCTTCATGGACCCGATCGTGGCGGTGCTGAGCCCCGACGGCACCGGGTACTGGACGCCGAACGGGAACCATCGCCTGGCCGCGCTCCGCCAGCTCGGGGCGCGGAGCATCGTGGCCATGGTGGTGCCGGAGGCGGAGGTGGCGCACCGGATCCTGGTGCTCAACACCGAGAAGAGCCACAACGTGCGCGAGCGGGCGCTCGAGGTGATCCGCCTCGCGGACGCGCTGGCGCAGCTCGACGACCGGCCGGAGCGGAGCTACGAGACCGAGTTCGAGGACCCGTCGCTGCTCACGCTCGGCTGCTGCTACCAGCAGAACGGGCGCTTCTCGGGCGGGGCGTACCAGCCGGTGCTCAAGCGGGTGGAGACCTTCCTGCCGCAGAAGCTCTCGAACGCGCTGGTGCTCCGGCGGGAGCGGGCCCAGAAGCTGATGGAGCTCGATGCGGCGGTGGTGGAGGCGATCGCGGGGCTCAAGGCGCGTGGCTTCGAGAGCCCGTACCTCCGGGCCTTCGTGCTGGCGCGGGTCAACCCGCTCCGCTTCACGCTCAAGCGGGGGCAGAAGGCGGACTTCGACGAGACCATCGCCAAGATGCTCGCGGGGGCGCGGCGCTTCGACGCCACCAAGATCAGGGCCGACCAGGTGGCGCGCGCCGGCGGGGCGCCGGATACGGCGGACTAGGGGCTTGGATCGTCGCGGAAGAACTGCGGAACCACAGAGGCACAGAGGACACAGAGGTCACGGAGAACAGCCGTTGATGTGGGTGTGTGTTCGAGCCCAGCGACACCCCCGCCCTGGAACCTCACGACAAACGCTCCGAGCCCGGATTGGCGACATGCCAACCCGGGCTCGATCCCTCGGTGACCTCTGTGTCCTCGGTGCCTCTGTGGTTCCGCAGTTCCCCGCCGCGCCCCGCAGCCTTTCCCATCAGCGCCCGCCCGCCGGCAGGTTGGTGGTGAGGAACTGCGTCAGCGCCGTGAAGAGGTGCCGCGTGGTGTTCTCGCCCTCGAAGATGCCGTGGCTGCGGTTGGGATAGGCGAGGAGCTTGAACTGGGCGTTGGCGGCCACGAGGGCGTTGATGAGGCGCTCGCTGCCCTGATAGTGGACGTTGTCGTCACCGGTGCCGTGGACCAGGAGCAGGCGGCCGCGGAGCTGGGCGGCGTAGGTCAGCGGGGAGCTGGCCACGTAGTAGCGCTCGCCGTCGCCGCCCGGCAGGCCCATGTAGCGCTCCTGGTAGATGGAGTCGTAGAGGTGCACGTCGGGGACGGGCGCCACCGACATGCCCACCTGGAAGAGGTCGGGGGCGCGGAAGAGCAGGTTGAGCGTCATGGAGCCGCCGCCGCTCCAGCCCCAGACGCCGATGCGGGTGGAGTCCACCCAGCGCCACTGGCGCATGGCGCGCGCCACGCCGGTCTGGTCCTCGGAGGCCAGGACGCCGATCTGGCGGTAGATGGACTTCCGCCAGGCGCGGCCCCGGAGCGACGGGGTGCCGCGGTTGTCGAACGACACCACCGCGTAGCCCATCTGCGTCAGCATCAGGTGCCACTCGTCGTTGGCGCCCCAGCTGTCGGTGGCGGTCTGGGCCGCGGGCTCGCCATAGACGTGGAAGAGCACCGGGTAGCGCTTCGTGGAGTCGAAGTCGGCGGGGTACATGATGAAGCCGTCGAGGCTCACGCCGTTCCCCGCGTCCACCCGCACGAACTCGGTCTTTCCCTTCCGCAGCAGCCCGTAGCGCCGCTTGAGCTCGGCGTTGTCCGCCAGCACGCGCACCACGCCGTGGTCGGGGAGGGTCACCAGTTCCGTCACCGGCGGGGTGGTGAAGCTGGAGTAGGTGTGGATGGCGAAGCGCGCGCCGGGGGCGATCTGGTAGCGGTGCGTCCCCGGCTGGCCCGCCGGCGAGAGCCGCTCCGGGGCCGCGCCGCTGGTGAGCGAGGCGCGGTAGAGGTAGCGCTGCGTCGGGTTGTCGGGGGAGGCGGTGAAGTAGATCCAGCCGCCGGCCACGTCCACCTGCAGCACGTCGGCGATGTCGAAGGCGCCGGGGGTGAGGAGCCGCACGTCCTTGCCGTCGCGCGCGATGCTCCAGGCGTGGCGCCAGCCGTCGCGCTCGCTGATCCAGAGGAAGCGGGCGCCGTCGTCGAGCCAGTCCCAGGTGTCCACCACGCTGACCCAGGCGCTGTCCTGGTCCACGAACACCGGGCGCGTGGCGCCGGTGCGGGCGCTGCCGAGGAGGATGGTGAGGGTGTTCTGCAGCCGGTTCAGGTGCTGCATGATGAGCTCGGAGGAGTTGGCCGCCCACTCCATCCGCGCCAGGTAGATGTTGCGCGGGTCGGCGCCCGGCAGCTTCATCCACGTGGTGCGGCCGCCCGCGGCGCTCACCACCCCCACCCGCACGGCCGAGTTGGTGGTGCCGGCCTTGGGGTACTGCACCGGCACCACGTGGCTGTACAGGCTGTCGGTGGTGTTGAGCAGCAGGAAGTCGCGGATGCCGCTCGCGTCGAGCTGCCAGTAGGCGATCTTCGTCCCGTCGGGGCTCCAGCGGAAGCCGTCGCGGTCGTCGAACTCCTCCTCGTAGACCCAGTCGAAGGTGCCGTTGATGGTGGTGCGGGAGCCGTCGGTGGTGAGGGCGGTGACGTGGTTGTCGCTCACCCGCTCCACGTAGAGGTTGTGCTCGCGCACGTAGGCCACCCGGTCCCCCTGGGGGGCAAACTTGGCGAACATGAGCGTCTGTGGCCTGGCGTCGGGCCCGCCGAGCTTGCGGAGGCGGCCGGTGGAGAGGTCGAGCACCCAGTAGTCGCCGCGAGTGTTGTAGCGCCAGACGCGCGCGGTGTTGGTGAAGAGGAGCAGCTTGGTGCCGTCGTCCGAGAAGCGGAAGCTGGCGGGGCGGAGCGGCACCGAGTCCCCCTCGGGCACCAGCTGGCGCGCCTCCACCAGCGTCACCTTGGCGCCCGTGACCGGGTCCACCCGGATGAGGTCCGCGCCCGGGCTTCCCGGGCGCCGCTCGGAGGAGAAGTACGCCGTGCCGTCCGGCGTCCAGCGGTAGGGCGGCACCGGGGTGCCGGCGAAGAAGCCCGAGTTGTAGATGAGGTCGAGCGTGACGGTGCTCGAGTCGGCGATGCCCCCGCCCTGGGCGGCGAGCGGGGCGGCGAGCAGGAGCAGGCCCGCGGCAAGCGAATGGAGCGGACGGCGCATCAGGGACGTTCCGGCTGGGAGACCGGTGGAACGTAGCACGGGATCTGGCAGGATGCAGGACCGCTGCGACGCCTGCGGGGGAGGCGCCACGCTCCCCGCCGGGCGCAGCGACGGTTCCGGGGCCCGGGCCCGGCGGGACGCCCGCTGCCGCGCTGGCCCGACTCTTGTAGGTTCCCCGGGTCCCGGGCGAGCGGCGCCCGGACCCCGGACCCCTTCCCCGGATGGGCGCATGCGCATTCTCGTGACCGGCGGCGCCGGCTTCATCGGCAGCCACACCACCGTCGAGCTCCTCAAGGCGGGCCACGAGGTGGTGGTCCTCGACAACTTCAGCAACAGCAAGCCCGAGGCGGTCCGCCGCACCCAGGAGCTGGCCGGCCGGCCCTTCCCCTTCGTGAAGGCCGACCTGCTCGACGCCCCGGCCCTCGACGCCATCTTCGCGCAGCACCGTCCCGAGGCCGTGATCCACTTCGCCGCCTTCAAGGCCGTGGGCGAGAGCGTGGCGCTGCCGCTCAAGTACTACCACAACAACATCACGGGGACCATCCTCCTCTGTGAGGCGATGGTGCGGCACGGGGTGAAGACCATGGTCTTCAGCTCCTCCGCCACCGTGTACGGCAACCCGGCCTCGGTGCCGGTCACCGAGGACTTCCCGCTCTCGGCGCTCAATCCCTACGGCCAGACCAAGCTCCTCATGGAGCACGTCTTCCGCGACCTCCACCGCGCCGACCCCACCTGGAACATCGCGCTGCTGCGCTACTTCAACCCGGTGGGCGCGCACCCGAGCGGCCGCATCGGCGAGGACCCGAACGGCATCCCCAACAACCTCTTCCCCTACATCACCCAGGTGGCGGTGGGGAAGCTGCCCGAGCTCAAGATCTACGGCGGCGACTATCCCACGCCCGACGGCACCGGCGTCCGCGACTACATCCACGTCGTGGACCTCGCCCTCGGCCACCTGAAGGCGCTCGAGGCGCTCCAGGGCAAGACCGGCTGCGTGGCCTACAACCTCGGCACCGGGCGCGGCAACAGCGTGCTCGAGGCGGTGCATGCCTTCGAGCAGGTGATCGGCCGGAAGATCCCGCACACGATCGTGGCCCGCCGGCCCGGCGATGCCGCCAGCTGCTACTGCGACCCGTCCAAGGCCTGGCGCGAGCTCGGCTGGAAGACCGAGCGCGACCTCCTCACCATGTGCGCCGACGCCTGGCGCTGGCAGTCCCTGAACCCGCAGGGCTTCCCGGAGGGGTGAGCGGGGCGTTGCCGGGGCGCGGTGCGTCGCGGCACGGCCCGCCTAACTGACGCCCTCCCCGGCGCCCTCCGCCGGCCGCCAAAGAAAGCGCCGCGGGTCCGCGCGGAACGCCGAGCGCAACTCGCCCCAGAGGCGGCGCCGCTCGGCCGGGTCCAGGTCCCGGGCGCGCACCGCGGTGCGGAGCGCCAGCCCGAAGGACACCGCGATGTTGCAGACACCGATCAGCACGATGCCCAGCATGCCCCACGCCACCCCGTCCCAGTGGAAGAGCGGCGTGCCGTAGAGCGAGCCCGCCGCGAGCGCGAGGGAGGCCGCGTGCAGCGTCACGTGCCGCACCTCCACCGGCAGCCCCGCGAACTTGCCCACCACCGGCACCATGCCGAGCAGCAGCCCGAGCGCGGTGTAGCCGACGAAGCCGCTCAGGTTCCGCGCCGTGAAGTCCGCCACCCGCACCGCGCCCGCCGCGCCGAGGACCCGGCGGAACCGCGAGTGCCGCGCGATGGCCGGCGCCAGGCCGCGATAGGCGCTCCAGTTGGCCGCCCACCCCGCCGCGAGGCTCGCGAGCCAGAGCATCACGCCCGTGAGGATGGCATACGGGATGGTGAGCGACCGGAACGGATGCATCCCGTGCAGCGTGTGTTCCGCCGTCTCCGGGCTGAGCGGCACCTCGCCGGTGAGCCACGCCGCGAGCAGCACGAGGCCGCAGGTGACCGGGATGGTGCTCAGCACGTTGCCCAGCGTGGCCGCCACCTGCGAGCGGGTGATGCGCGCCACCACCTCGATCTCCTCCGCACTGCCCGCCTCCCGGTCCAGCGCCGCCGCCAGCGCCGCGCCCGTCATCGCCGGCTGCTTGGAGGCCAGCGTGAAGTGCGCCAGCTGCATGACCCAGAAGCTGAGCGTGTAGTTGAGCGCATAGCCGAGCCCCGCCACGAGCGGCGCGAGCGGCAGCGCCGCGATGGCGTACTTGCCGAGCGCGGTGAGCGCCGTGACGGCCCCGCCGCCGGCGGCGGACCAGCTGGTCTCGTCCCACGCGCGCGCCGAGGCCACCTGGTAGTGCTCGCCCGTCTCGGCGGTGTGCTCGGTGACCTTCTGGGCCAGCCGCTTCATGGAGTTCCGCGCCAGCGAGCGCACCCCGCGCTGGCGCGTCGCGCTCCCGATCAGCTCCGCCGCCAGCCGCCGCCCCTCGGTGCGCCCCGTGGCCACCGCGAGCAGCAGCGCCAGTCGCGCCAGCTGCGCCTCGAGCAACTCCAGCTGGAAGATCAGGTCCGTGGTGACGCCGCGGCGGTCCAGCCGCGCGTGCGCCTCCGCCAGGTGGAGCCGGCAGGTGGCGAGCGCCGCTTCCCAGGCCACATAGGCCTCGACCGCCTCCGGCGCCGCGGCCAGCCGCTCGATGACGCCCGCCAGGGTGAAGAACGGGCTCGTCGCTTCCGCCTTGCCGGGGAAGAGCTCCAGCAACTCGCGTCCCAGCCCGAGCGCCGCGGCGCGCACGCCGAGGAGCCGCGCGGCCTCGAGCAGCGTTCTCTCGGGGAGCGCCAGCAGCGGGGCCCACGGCGCGATCGCCCCGGGATCGAGCGCGGCCACCCATGCCGCGTCGGCCGGGCTGAGCGGGAGCCGCGTCACCAGCACGAAGAGGTCATCCTCCGGGGCGAGGCGCGGGGCCAGCTGGTCCACCAGCCGCTCGAAGCTCTCCTTGAGGAGCGTGCTGTGCACCGGCAGGCCCGTCTCGGCCAGCAGGCGGACCAGCGAGCCGCGGGTCCAGGCGGCGCGGAGCCGTTCCTCCAGCTCCGCGCGTCGCGGGTGCGTGCGCAGTGTCTCGGCCAGGAGCGCGAGCCGCGCCGTGCGGGGGCTCGTCCCGGCGGCGCCGGTGGCGGGCGCCTCGAGCAGCCAGAGCAGCAGTTCCTCGAGCGCCTCATCGCCCGGCGCGGTGAGGAGGCGCTCGAGCTGGTGGCGGGGCGGGGCGTCGGGGGCGTCGGGCACGGGGGGAAACTAGTCGCCCATGGCCCGGCTCGGTGTTCCCGCCTGCACCGTGGAACATGCCGGGAGCCGGGCTCGTATCGCCCGGGTCGTGATGCCGGCCGGTGCCGGCACGGTTCCCTCCAGCCTGAGATCCCCGGCATGCGCCGCTGCCTGCTTGCCTGTTGCACCTTGCTCCTCGCCGTCCCGCCCGTCGCCGCCCAGGCCTACCGTCTTTCGCTTCACGCCACCGCGCCCCGCGCGCTGCATCAGCCCCGGAGCTACGCCATCACCGACGTGACCGTGATCCCGATGGATTGCGACCGCGTGCTCGAGCGTTACACCGTGTTCGTGGACGACGGCATCATTACGGCCATGGGCCCGAGCGCCGGGCTGCGCGTGCCGGCGGGCGTGCTGAAGATTGACGGCCGGGGCCGCTTCCTGATCCCCGGCCTCACCGAGATGCACATCCACCTCGGCGCCGGCACCGGCGAGACCGCCGCCGACGGCCTGGGCCGCCAGCTCCGCCTGGCGCTCGCCAACGGCGTCACCACCATGCGCGGGCTCATCGCGCCCCCCGGGATCCTCACCGCGCGCGATCGCATCAACCGCGGCGAGATCCTCGGCCCCACCCTCTACGTGGCGGCGCCGTCGCTCAACGGGCAGAGCGTGCCGGACCCGGCCACGGGGCGCGCGCTGGTCATCGCAGCCAAGGCGCAGGGCTACGACCTGCTCAAGACCCACGGGGGCCTGAGCGCCGAGAGTTACGGCGTGATCGCGGCGGAGGCGCGCGCGCAGGGGCTGCCGCTGGTGGGGCACGTGACCGCGGGCTACGGCCTCGAGCGCGCCATGCGCGCGGGCCAGCAGGTGGAGCACCTCGACGGCTACCTCGCCGCCGCGCTGCCGGACGGCATGGCGAAGCCCAACGGCCAGGTCATCGAGGACGACATCGCGGCCCGGGTGGAATGGGCGCGGGTCCGCCGCCTGGCGGAGGAGACCCGCCGGCTCAACGTGTGGAACGGGATGACGCTGGCGCTGTTCGAGGTGATCGCCGGCGGGGACCCGGCGCCGGTGCACGCCGCCCGCCCGGAGATGAAGTACGTGCCGAAGGCGGCGCTGGCGCAGTGGACCGGCTACCTCAACAACGGCCCCGGCGCCGAGCCGCATTTCCTGGCCGCGCGCGACTCGCTGGCCGTGGCCCTCTGGCGGGCCGGGGCCCGGCTCCTCGTCAGCGCCGATGCGCCGCAGATCTTCCTGGTCACCGGCTTCGGCACCCACCAGGAGATGCAGGCCATGCAGCGCGCGGGGCTCCCGCCCTACGCGGTGCTCGAGGCGGCCACGCGCAACGCGGCCGAGTTCCTCAACCGCCCCGATGCGGGGACCATCGCGGTCGGGAAGCGTGCCGACCTCGTGCTCCTCGACGCCAATCCCCTGCAGGACATCGCCAACGCCGCGGCCATCCGCGGCGTCATGCTGCGCGGCACCTGGCTCGACCGCCCGGCGCTCGACGGGATGCTCGCGGAGGTCGAGGCGGCGGTGCGGTGACCGGGTCGACAACGAACGAAGCGGGGCTCGTCTCACGACGAGCCCCGCTGTGTTGGTGCCGGTCCCCCGCGCCTCCGCGCCCCGGCGGCGGCACCGGACGCCGGGGCCCGGTCGCCTAGTACCGGTAGTGGTCCGGCTTGTACGGCCCCTCGACCGGGACGCCGATGTAGTCGGCCTGGTCCTTCGAGAGCTCGGTCAGCTTCACGCCGAGCTTGCCGAGGTGGAGGCGGGCCACCTTCTCGTCGAGCTTCTTGGGCAGCGTGTACACGATCTTCTCGTTGTACTTGGTGCCCGAGACCGTGGGCTTGCCGGTGGCCGAGAGGTGGAGGTCGATCTGCGCCACCACCTGGTTGGAGAACGAGCAGCTCATCACGAAGCTCGGGTGGCCCGTGGCGCAGCCCAGGTTCAGGAGCCGGCCCTCGGCCAGCACCAGCACGCTGTGGCCGTCCGGGAAGACGTACTCGTCGTACTGCGGCTTGATGTTCACCCGCTCGAGCCCCTTCACCTTCTTGAGCCCGGCCATGTCGATCTCGTTGTCGAAGTGGCCGATGTTGCCCACGATGGCCTTGTCCTTCATCCGCGCCATGTGCCCGGCGGTGATGATCTGCTTGTTGCCGGTGGCGGTGATGAAGATGTCGGCCGTGGCCACCACGTCCTCGAGGGTGGTGACCTGGTAGCCCTCCATGGCCGCCTGCAGCGCGCAGATCGGGTCGATCTCGGTGATCACCACGCGGGCGCCCTGGCCGCGGAGCGCCTGCGCGCAGCCCTTGCCCACGTCCCCGTAGCCGCAGATCACCGCCACCTTGCCCGCCAGCATCACGTCGCTGGCGCGCAGGATGCCGTCGGTGAGCGAGTGCCGGCAGCCGTAGAGGTTGTCGAACTTGCTCTTGGTCACCGAGTCGTTGACGTTGATGGCCGGGAAGCGGAGCGTGCCGGCCTTCATCATCTCGTACAGGCGGTGGACGCCCGTGGTGGTCTCCTCGGAGACGCCCTTGATGGCGCTCGCCACCTTGGTCCAGCACTTCGGGTCCCGCTTGATGGTCTTGCGGAGCAGCTCGAGGATCACGCCCCACTCCTCGGGCTCGCTGGCCGCGTCGAACGCCGGGATCTTGCCGGCCGCCTCGAACTCGGCGCCCTTGTGGACCAGCAGCGTGGCGTCGCCGCCGTCATCGAGCAGCAGGTTGGGGCCACCGCCGTCCGGCCACATCAGCGCCTGCTCGGTGCACCACCAGTACTCCTCCAGCGTCTCGCCCTTCCACGCGAAGACCGGCGTGCCCCGCGGCTCCGCCACCGTGCCGTCCTTGCCCACCACCACCGCGCTCGCGGCATGGTCCTGGGTGGAGAAGATGTTGCAGCTCACCCAGCGCACGTCGGCGCCGAGCTCCACCAGGGTCTCGATCAGGACGGCGGTCTGCACCGTCATGTGGAGGCTGCCCATGATGCGGGCGCCGGCGAGCGGCTGCTGCCCGGCATACTCCTTCCGCAGCGCCATCAGGCCCGGCATTTCGTACTCGGCCAGGCGGATCTCGTTGCGGCCAAACTCGGCGAGGGTCAGGTCCTTCACCTTGAAGGGCTCGCGGCCCGCCTGCCGGGCGGCCTCGAACGGGTGGAGCAGGGTGGCGGTGGTGGCCATGCGCGTGTCCTCGGTT
>CAZRCT010000051.1:0-26760 GCA_964598655.1 uncultured Gemmatimonadaceae bacterium | reverse complement strand
GCTTCATGCCCAAGCCCATCATGGGCCAGGCCGGCAGCGGCATGCACACCCACCAGAGCCTCTTCCGGGGGAAGGACAACGCCTTCTTCGACCCGAAGACGGAGCACCAGCTCTCGGCGGTGGCGCTGTCGTACGTGGAGGGGCTGCTGCAGCACGCGCGCGGGTTCTGCGCCATCACCAACCCGCTCATCAACAGCTACAAGCGGCTGGTGCCGGGCTACGAGGCGCCGGTGAACGTGGCGTGGAGCATGCGGAACCGCTCGCCGCTGGTGCGCATCCCCGAGCGGCGCGGCGAGGGCACCCGGTGCGAGCTCCGCATGCCCGATCCCTCCGCCAACCCCTACCTCTCGCTCACGGTGCAGCTCGCCGCCGGGCTCGACGGGGTGGAGCAGAAGCTCGAGTGCCGGGAGCCGGTGAACCGGAACATCTTCCGCATGAGCTACCGCGACCGCCGCAAGTACCAGATCGACGAGCTCCCGCGCGACCTGCATGAGGCCCTCGACCGCTTCGAGAAGGACGACGTGGTGAAGGCCGCCCTGGGCGAGCACCTCACCGAGCGCTTCCTCGAGGCCAAGCGGGAGGAGGTCGAGGCCTTCAACCGCGAGGTCACCGAGTGGGAGCGGAAGAACTACCTGGGGCGGTACTGACGACGGCTTGCCGGGTGGGCAAGGCGCTCGTGGTTCACCGCCCGGGCGTGGGGGCGCGGGGAACTGCAGGAACCACAGAGGCACAGAGGACACGGAGGGCACAGAGGACAGCCCTTGAAGTGGGTGACCGTTCGGGTCCACCGACGCCCCCGCCCTCACGCGGGGTCCCACCCAAAAACTTCCGAGCCCGGGTTGGCAGTGTGCCGATCCGGGCTCGATTCCTCCGTGTCCTCTGTGCCTCTGTGGTTCCCGGGCGAGTCCCCCGCCGAGTCGACGCCCTCCCCTCTGCGCGCGCAGGTCCGCTCCGGCCCTCTGCGCCTCCAGGTCACGGAGCCCCCAGTCACGACGTCGCCAGCGTGAGCGCCACGCTGCAGTCGGCGCAGCGCACTACGCCGGGTCGGTAGGTGGCGGCGCAGCGGGGGCAGTAGGGCTCGCCGGCGCCGGTGCCGGGGGGCAGGGCGAGGGTTTGGCGCAGCCAGTCGCCGGGCGGGACGAGGGCGGCGAGCTCGGGGTCGGGGGGCGGGGACTGGAGGGCGTCGTAGAGCTGGGGGCGGAGCCAGCGCGTGAAGCTGGCCGGTGACGCGAGGAGCTGTGCCGCGCGGCGCGGGGCCACGCCCGCGAGCGCGGCCTCGAGCAGCACCTCGGCGGCGCGGGGCGCCGCGAAGGGCGAGAGGCTGCCGAGCGCCCGCCCCCACGCCTGCCGGGGCGCGAGGCCGATGGCCGCGAGTCCCCAGGCCAGCACCAGGGTGGTGAGCAGCGAGAGCAGCACCACCACGCCCACCATCCCGACGGTGCCGACGAGGCCCGTGGTGAGCATCGCCACGGGAATGCCGGGGAGGAGGCCGAGGAGCACCAGCGCACCCAGCCCCCGCAGCGCCCCCAGCGCGAGCCGGGTGGCGTGGACCCGCGCCGCCTGGCGCGCCGCGTCCTCCGCCGAGGCGGCGGGCGGCGCCGGGGCCACCAACACCGTCAGGTTCACGGGTGCCAGCACCGACACCAGCCGGAGTCCGGGCGCCACCCGCGCCGGCTCGAAGGCGCCGGCGCCGGTGGCCCGCAGCACGAGGGCGCCCGGCGGCACCCGCCGGACGCCCTCGAGGAGCAGGAGCCCCGCCAGCAGCACGAAGGTGCCGAGGTCGGGGGTGATGCCGAGCGGGTCGCCCACGTCAGGCGGTGGGCTGCTTGTCCTCGGACTTGCCGAAGAGCTTCCGGAACCCGGCGGCCACGGCCGCGAACCCCGCCACGATCAGCTTCCAGAACTTGGCCAGGAGCCCCGACTTGGCGGCGAGCGCCACGCCCCCGCCGGCCACGAGCGCCGTGAGGCCGTACTCCGCCACCTTGTCGCCCGAGCGCCACTCGGCGTAGCGGTGGCCGCCCTTGAAGGTGAAGCCGCCCACCATCGAGGCAAAGATGGGGCGTACCTGCTCGTACTGGTCGGGGCCGGCCACGAGGTCCACGTTCATCACGCCGCCGCGGCCGAGGAGCCGCACCGAGTGGTTGATGGACCGTCCGCCGTCGCTCGCTGAGATCTTCGTGGCCCAGGTGAGGTTGTTGGTCTCGGCGTCGTAGAAGGGCGCCACCGCCCAGCCGTCCACGGTGAGGGTGCCGAAGCCGCGCTCCCGGCGCACCTCGTTGCCGGCGTCCTGCGCCTCACGCAGGGACTTGAGGATCGCGTCGCCGTCCAGCTGGTCGCGCTCGTCGTCCTTGACGTAGCCGCTGGCGTCGTAGCTGAAGACCACGAACCAGCCGGAGGAGCTCGTGTCCTGCTGCACCTCGCAATACACCACGCCGCGCTCGTTGGGGCTCGTGGTGTTCTCGGTCAGCTCCATGAACATCCCGACGCCCTTCCCCTTCGTGAACAGGCACCCCTCGGGGACCTTCACCTCCGCCTCCGCACCCAGGTCGCCGAGGACGGGGCCCTGCTCCCACGGGATGTCGTCGAAGGTCAGGACCCCGTCGTCCTGGGGCGCGGCGGCTTCGGGGCCCGCCTCGGGGCGGGTGGCGGGCTTCTGGGCGGCGGCGGGGAGGGCGAGGAGCGCAAGCAGGCCAAGGGCCGCGCCGGCGGGGCGGAACATGGAACCTCCTGGGCTGTGGGCAGACGGGGAATGCCGGAAGGTATCGCGCGGCCGGACGGGGCGCCATCAGCGCGGCCCGCGCGGGCCGCCGCTATGGCAGGCGCTTGAGGAGCTGGATCTGGCCGGTGTGATAGGCGTCGTGGGCCAGCACGCCCGCGATCATCTCGCCGTAGGTGTACTTCCGCTTGCGCGCGGGGCGGCGGGTGAGCCTGGCGGGATCGAACCGGCGCGCCGCCCGCTGGAAGAGGCGGTCTTCCTCGGCGAGCAGCGCGCGGTCCGCGCGCCACTGGGCCTCGTCCGGCGTGGCGGGCTGGGCGGGCCAGTTGGCGGGGCTCCGCGGGAAGCGCGGGATGGCCTCGGGCTCGAGGTGGCGGCGCACCGCGTACTTCCAGTAGGCGATGTGGAGCGTCAGCTCCCAGATGGTCTTCCGCCCCGGCGCCACGCGGCGGTGCGCCTCCTTGGCGGTCACGTTGCCCACCGCGCCCATCGCCGTGGTGCCGCCGTGCCAGGCACGGCCCCGGGCGGGCGTCAGGGTGTCGAGGATGAGGTCGTAGGCGGCGTTCCGGCTCATGGATGGAGCTCCCGCACCAGGCCCAGCAGCTCGTGGACGATGACGTCGGGCCGCTCCTCGTGGATGTGGAGGCCCGCCCCGGAGATGCTGTCGATGGTGAAGTGCGGCAGCCGGCGCCGGAGGCTCAGCACCCGCCCGCGCGAGAGGCCGCGGCCCCCGTCGAGCCGCGGGCCCGCGCCCATGAGGAGTCGCACCGGCACGTCGAGCGTGGTGAGCTTGGGCAGGAGCGAATCGGGCTCCACGCTGTGCTCCATGCCGCGGAGCGCCCGCAGCACCGCGCCCATGTCCCCGCCCGCGCCGGTGGTGTAGCGGTCGATCAGGGAGTCGGTGACCCAGGTGCTGTCGTACGACGAGGCGATGAGGCCCTTCCGGACCTCCTTCCGCACCCGCCCCCGTCCCCCGAAGAGCCGGATCAGGAACGCGAACTTGAGCGCGCTCCGCACCCCCGGCACCGCCGCGCTCTCGAGCGCGCCACCCTCCACGAGCAGCAGGCGGCCCACCAGGTCGTGCCGCGCCGTGGCCAGCCGGAGCGCGATGGCCGTGCCCACCGCATGGCCCATCACCACCGCGTTGGTCACCTGCAGCGAGTCCATCACCGCCGCGATCCGCGCCGCCTGCGCCGTGTGCGAGTAGTCCGCCGCGCCCCCCGGATGCGAGGAGCCGCCGACGCCGAGCGGCTCGATCACGATGGCGCGCACGCCCTGCTCGGCGAGCGGCGGCAGCACCTGACGGAAGGCGTAGGCGGGGCTGATGAGGCCGGGAATGATGACCACCGCCGGCCCCGAGGTGGGCCCCATGATGGTCACCTGCAGCGACTCGGCCGGCGCCACCGCCACGTGGCGGGCCAGCGAGTCCCGCGGCGCGGGGTGGGCGGGGGGCGCAACCAGCGCCGCCAACAGGGGAAGCAGGATCATAGATGAAATGTCGCGGGGTGGGGCGGGGACGGGCAATTGGCGTGGTGACACGTGCGGCTTCGACACGTTCAGGGCCGGTCCGGGCCGGGGGAGGCCGGTCACGGGGTGGTGCCTGTGGTCGCAAGTCCTTGTGGCAGAGCGGCTTGTGGGTCACGCCTCCAGGACGGCCCTCCGGCCTGCTTGTTGCCCCTGAAGCGGAGGTTCGCGACCACCCCCTCAGGAGCCCGGCTTTCATGCACCAGATGCCCGAGACGCGCCAGACCGTGATCCTCGCCGCCGGCTTCGGCTCGCGGCTGAGCGCCACGCGCGGCGAGCTGCCGAAGCCGCTGGTGACCGTGGCCGGCAAGCCACTGCTCGAGCACGCGCTGGCGCAGGCCGAGGCGGCGGGCGTCGAGGAGGCGGTGATCGTGACGGGGAACTCGGCGGCGCTGATCGAGAGCCACCTCGCGTCGATCGACACCCCGCTCAAGCTGACGCCGGTCTACAACCCGCGCTTCCACGAGCCCAACGGGGTCTCGCTGCTTGCTGCCGAGGTGGCCATCACGGGGCCCTTCTACCTGCAGATGGCCGACCACCTCTTTGCGCAGCCGGTGCTCCGCCAGCTCGACGCGCCGGAGGCCGCGGCGGCCGGCTGCATGCGGCTGCTGGTGGACTTCCACCCCGTTGGCATTGACCAGGACGACGCCACCAAGGTGCGCGTGGCCGATGGCCGCATCAGCCACATCGGCAAGGACGTGGTGCCCTACGATGCGGTGGACACCGGCTACTTCCGGCTCGACCCGCGCGTCTTCGACGCGCTGCGCGACGTGGCCCGCCGCGAGCCGCCCTCGGTGACGCTCGGCATGCGCCGCCTCATCGAGCAGGGCCTCTTTGCGCCCGTGGCGCTCACCGGGGTGCGCTGGATGGACGTGGACACGCCCGAGGACTACGCCAAGGCCGAACTTCTCCTCGCCGCGGCGCGGCGGCGGGAGCAGCGGGTGGCGGTGGTCTAGGGCGTGGTGGGCTGGGTGGCAGGGCCGGGGACGGTGCGGTAACCACAGAGACACAGAGGGCACGGAGGGCACAGAGGGATCGAGCCCGGATCGGCACGTCGCCGACCCGGGCTCAGTGATTTTTGGTGGGGTTCCAGGGCGATCGGGGTCCGTTGCCTGACCCGCACCAACACCCACATCACCCGCAGTTCTCTGTGCCCTCTGTGTCCTCTGTGCCTCTGTGGTTATCGCACCAGAACCCCGTCCACCCCCGCGCGCCCCACGTCCTCACGACGTCCGCACCGCCGGCTCCGGCCCGCCCTTGAGCAGCCATTGGAGCCCGGTGGTGAGCCCGGAGACGGAGAAGATGATGGCGCTCCAGGCCAGCGCGACTTCCGTGAGGCCGACGAGCGCCGCCGGCAGGTAGAGGAAGGTGAAGAAGTCGCGCCGGCCCGCGATCTCGACGGCCTCCTTCAGGCGCGTGCCGAGGGTGGGCGGGGTCGCCGGCGTGTCGGGGGTGAAGTCCTTCTGGCCCCACCAGCGGATGCTGGTGACGCTGCCGCTGCCGCCGCCCTTGAGGATGAGCGCGGCATAGAGCGAGAGCTGGTACACCACGTGGAGCGTCGCCCCGACGACGGTGAGCCAGAACGCGACCGCCGAGCCCGCCTGCCAGGTGGCCCACCCCGCCGCCGCGAAGTAGCCCACGTTGACCACGTCGTCGCCCACTTGGTCGAGCCACTCGCCGAGGCGGGAGCGGATGTACTTGAGGCGGGAGATCTCGCCGTCGCAGCCGTCGAGGATGGACTGCACCTGCAGCAGCAGCGCGCCGGGGATGAGCATCGCCGTGCCGCCCCAGAGTACGATCCCGATGGCCAGCGCGCCGAAGACGGCGGCGATCCAGGTCATCTGGTTGGGGGTGAGCGGCGTGTCGAGCAGGGCCCGCGTCACGCGGAGCGAGATCTTCCGGTTGAGGCCGCGCGAGATGACGCCGTCGGTGGGCTTGATGAGCGACTGGAGCAGCCGGTCCTCCGCCTCCCGCCGGCAGCGCGGCGAGTCCGCGGGGATCACGAACTCCCCCGGCTGGAGGGGCGCCTCGCGGAGGTCGCCGTGCCAGCCCGCCTTGAGGAGGCGGGCGGGGAGCCCGCGGTGCCACACCAGGCCCTGCGGGGCCGTGAGGAGCGGGGCGGGGTGCGCGGGATTCGGCGGCACCAGGCTCAGCCGGAGCCGGGGGTCGTTCACCAGCGCCAGGCGGGTGCGCTCGTCGAGCGCCACGTCCACCTCGGCGATGCCCGCGTCCTGGAGCGACAGGAGCTGGCGGAGCAGGACGCTCAGGCCCGCCACGCGCGAATGCGGGTCGCCGCTGGCGGGGAGGGTGAGGGCGGCGCGCCGCATCAGGCCGCGCCCGCCCTGCCTTCCTCGGCGAGGAGCGCGGCGAGGAAGAGGTTGAGGACGGTGGCGCTGAGGAGGAAGAAGAGCGTCGGCGCGGCGTACCACACGGCCCCCAGGCCCAGCAGCACGTAGCCGAGCGCGAAGTGGGTCCCGATGCCGAGCCAGGTCCAGCGCCGCATGCGGCCGCCGTGGCGGGCGCGGAAGGCGGCGGGATCGGCGGCGGGCGGGATGGCGAGCGCGGCGTGCTGGGCCTTGGAGTACTGCTCGTAGAGCCAGAGGAGGAGCGCGTCGCGGTAGCGGTGCTCGCGGAGCGCCGTGGCGCGATTGGCGCGGACGGCGCCCAGGTCTTCCTCGCGCTCGGAGTAGCCGCCTGAGGCGCGCGCGATGTAGCGCGTCTTGGCATGGTCGAAGAGCGCCGAGTGCGCGGCGGCGCTCGCGATGCCGGCCAGCCCGAGGAGCCAGTACCAGGCGTTGTGGTGCACGCTCACCATGTACCAGGAGCCGGCGAGGCCGAGGGCCACGCCCACCACGTAGTCGGCGATGCCGTCGAGGATGGCGCCATAGGTGGAGGAGAGGCCCCTGGCGCGGGCCAGCTGGCCGTCGCAGCAGTCGAGCACCACCGACAGGAACAGGAGGAGGCCCGCCGCCAGCCGCCACGCGGGGAACTCGATGCCCCGCACCAGCGCCAGGCTGCCGAGCACGCCGACGAGCGCCGAGAGGAGCGTCACCTGGTTCGGGGTGATGGGCGTCTTCACCAGCAGCTTCACCAGCTGGCGCGCGAGCGGGCGGTGGATCACCTCATCCACCCACTCCTCCACCTCGGGCGGCTTGGCCGGCCTAGCGGGCGGCGAAGCGGGCGCGGGCGTCGGCGAGGTCGGCCTGGTCATCGATCTCCGTCCACTCGTGGTGCCCGATGGGCACCGTGCGGAAGGACACGCCGGCGTGGATCATCCGCTGGAAGGCGTCCTCGTAGTAGCCCTGCGTGTCGCCGGCCTCGCGCATGGCCTCGAGGGTGGCCCAGAAGATGGGCAGCGCCATCCCGCTCACCTTCTGGATGCCGATGGACTCGCCCGCGCACTCGGCGGGCGGCAGCGGCTTGGCGAGGCGGCGGACGTTGCCCTGGGCGTCGAGCATGGCCTTCATCTCCTCGTCGGCCAGCGCGGTCTCGCGGTCGAGGAGGAGCGCCGCCGGCGCCGCGTCGGTCGCCAGGCGCGCCATGGCGTCGCCCGTCAGCACCACGTCGCCGTCGCAGAGGACGATGCCGCGGCTGGCGACCTGCTCCCGCGCGGCGAGGACGCTTATGCAGTTGCCGCTGGTGGCGAACTCGGGGTTGTGTGCGGTGCGCACCTCCACCGCCTGCGGCACCGTGGCGACGTGCGCCTCCACCAGCGCCGCCAGGTGCCCGGTGACGATCACCGCGCGCGGGATCCCCGCCTCGGCCACGCGCTCGAGCTGGCGGGCGAGGATGGTCTTGCCGCCCACGTCGAGCAGGCACTTCGGGGTGGTCTCGGTCAGCGGGCGGAGGCGGGAGCCGGTGCCGGCGGCGAGGATCACGGCGGTGAGGTCGGCGGGAGCAATGGCCATGGTGCGGTAAGCTAACACCCCTCCTCGTCACCCTGCCCCCAACTCCATGAAAGCGAAGGGACCGCCGTTGCTGGCGGCCCCTTCTGGATCGGCGCCCTCGGAGATCAGGCCCGGGGCAGCTCGGCGATCTCGGCGACCGTGTCGAGGAACTCGTCGATCGTGGCCACCGTGACGTCGCCCATGTTGGCAACGAGGAAGCAGTCGTGGCTCACCGGGCCCTTGCCCTTGTACACCAGGAAGCCGCGGGCGCGGAGGTCGGTGTAGAAGCTGTCGAAGGTGAGGCCGGGCGGGAGCTGGGCCACCGTCAGGCTCACGGCGCTGCCCGGGCCATCGAAGCGCAGCTTGAGGCCCATGCCGAGGAGGCCGGCGCGCAGGCGCGCGTTCAGCGCCTGGTAATGGGCGCGGCGCGCGGCCGGGCCGCCCTGGTCCTCGAGCTCGTGCAGCGCGGCCTCGAGCGCCACGACCGCCGAGACCGGCGGCGTGAACGGGGTCTGGCCGGTGGCGTCGAACGCCGAGCGGTAGCGGCGCAGGTCCAGGTACATGGAGCGCGGGCGGACGTGCTCGGTCTCCTGCCACAGCTCGTGGCGGGTGATGACGAACGCCACGCCGGCCACGCCGTGCAGGCACTTGTTGGCGCTGCCGATGACCACCGACGCGCGCATCCGCGTCACGTCCACGTCCTCGGCGCCCAGGCTCGAGACCACGTCCACGAAGTAGCGCACGTGGCGCGGCGCCAGCAGGCGGCCGAGCTCGTTGACCGGGTTGATCCGGCCGATCGAGGTCTCGTGGTGCACCATGGCCACGGCCTTGATCTTGGGGTCGGCATCGAGGAGCCCCATCACCTGCTCCAGGACGATGGTCTCGCCCCAGTCGTAGCGCAGGTGGCTCATGTGGATGCCGAGGCACTGCGCCATCTCCGCGATCCGCTCGCCGAACGCGCCGTTGCTGATCACCAGCAGCCGCTCGTCGTGGCCCACGAAGGTGGCCAGGGCCGCCTCGGTGGCCGCCGTGGCGCCGCCGCCCACCAGCAGCACCTCATGGTCGGTGGCGCCGGCCACCCGGCCCAGCCGCGCCACCGCCCGGCCCAGCACGTCCACGAAGGCCCGGTCCCGGTGGGAGAGGTCCACCCCGGCCAGCGCCGCCTTCACGTGGGCACTGGTGCTCACGGGGCCCGGGCAGAGCAGCGTCAGCTCCGGCTCGGTGACCGGCTGCGGCCGGGGCGGAAGGGCACGGACCGTCTCCACCGACGGGCGGCGGAGGCGTGTCAGGGTGTCCAGCGCGGCGTGTGCTTTCATCACGCTTCCAGTGCGAAAGTATGGCGGAACTCATGCCGGCAGGAATCGCGGAAAGCCTTGAATTGCTTTGGCTTATCCGTCGTTCCGCTCCACCGGGCCGTGACCGTGGGGTCGTAACGGCGCGGTCTATTTCGCACGAAGTGGGCCTAGCGACGTTTCAGGATCCAACGCCCAAGGTCGGACAGCCACCCGCCGGCCGTCCAGGGGTCGGGAGAGGGGAGGGGGGTGGGGTGGGCGAGGCGGTCCAGGAGGAACTGGTGAATTCGCTCTGCCCGGGCATCCCAGGTCAGGTGGGTGGCGGCGTCGAGCGCCGCAGCGCCGAGCCGGGCGGCGTCGGCGGGGGCGTCGGCGAGGCGGCGGAGCGCGGCCACCGTGGCGGCCACGTCGCCGGCGGGGACCAGCACGGCATTGGCCCCGTCCTGCAGCAGCTCGGCGGTGTCCGGCGCCTTCGGCGCCAGCAGCACGCGGCCGGCGGCCAGGTAGAGGAACAGTTTGATGGGGAGCACCGTGTTCCCCGCGCGCTCGAGCGGCGCCAGGCTCGGCGGGATCACCAGCACGTCGGCCGCGTAGAGCCAGGGCGCCAGCTCGCCGAAGCGGAGCCACGGCACCACGCGCACGTTGGGGAGGGTCCGCGCCTCCTGCTCCACGGGGCCCTCGCCCTCGGAGCCGATGAGGATGAAGGAGACCTCCGGCGCCTCGCGCGCGGCGGCGAGCAGGATGTCGAGGCCCTTCCGGAGGTTCATCCGCCCGGAGTACACCACCGTGAAGCTGGCGGGGTCGAGGCCGAGCTGGCGCCGGGCCGCCTCCCGGGGGAGGCGCGGCTCCATGCGGGCGGGGTCCCAGCCGTTGTGCGCCACCAGCAGCCGTTCCTCGGGGACGCCGAGGCGGAGGTAGCTTCGGCGCGCGTGGTCGGAGTGGAAGATGCCGGCCACGAGGTTCGGGTGGCGGAGCACGGCGCGCAGGAACGGCTGGAGCGGCGGCACCTGGTCGCCCCAGGGGCGGAAATGCTCGTAGACCACGCGGCGGCCCGCGGCCAGGAAGCGCCAGGCGCCGGGGAGGTTCCGGGTGTAGATGAGGTCCTGGCTCTGGGCGCGCGGGTCATGCGGGGCGCGGAGGGCGTGGCTCCATTTCTCCAGCGCGCGGAGGCCGTGGGCGTGCCACCGGAGGTGGTGGAGCGGGAAGTCGCCGGTGACGTGGTAGTAGGCCTTGAGGGCCTCGGTGTCGCCGGGGCCGGTGGCGGGGCCCGGGATCAGGAGCTCCATGCCCACCCCGCGCCGCGCGAGCGCGGCGACGTTGTTCACCACCTGCTCGGTGTCGGCGCCCGTGTCGGGCATCGGGGTGTCGTAGGAGTAGAGGATGCGCACGCCGGAAAATCGCCCCGGCGGCCCTCATCCGCCAAATCCGCGCGGCCCGCCACCGGGGGCTGCGCGGCGATAGATTTCCGCGCCGATGCCCCGCCTCCTGCTCATCGCCCCCTTCTTCCCGCCCATGACCCGCGTCGGGGCCAAGCGGCCGCTCATGCTGGCGCGGCACCTGCCGGCCGCGGGATGGGAGGTGGTGGTGCTCACCACGCCGTACGGGTATGACCCCGAGGATCGCACCCTCGAGCGGCTCATCCCCGAGGGCGTCGTGGTGGAGCGGCGCTACAGCCCCCCGCGGCCGGCGGTCACCGCGCGCCCCGCGCTGAAGCCGCCGGGGCAGGGCGGCGTGCTCGCCAATCCGTACCTCTCGCCCTTCGACCGCTTCCTCTCCCACGTGCCCGGCGCGGTGCGCGCGGCGAAGGCGCTCGTGGCGCGCCACCGCGTGGATGCCATCAGCGTGTGCGCCGACCCGTTCACCGCGCTCTTCACCGGCGCCCTGACCAGCCGCGCCACCGGCGTCCCCTTCGTGGCGGACCTCCGGGACCCGTGGGCCCTGCAGGCCGCCAAGCAGGCCCTGCGCCCGGCGCCGAGCCGCTGGCTGGTGCACCGGGCGGAGCGCTGGGCTTTTGCGCGCGCCTCACAGATCGTGGTCAACACGGAGGAGGCGCTCGCCGCCTATCGCGCGGCGTACGCCGGGCGGCTGGCGCCGGCGCGCTTCCATGAGGTGCGGAACGCCTTCGACCTCGGCATGTTCGACCCGCCGGCGCCGCGGCGCCCCGCGCGCTTCACCGTGCTTCACTTCGGCCAGTTCCGGCTGCTGGTGCCGGCGGCGCCGCTGCTCGAGGCGTTTGCGCGCTTCGTCGGCGAGCGCGGCCTGACTCCAGCCGACGCGCGCCTGGCCGTCACCGGCACCTTCCGCGCCGAGGACCAGGCGCACGCCGACCGGCTGCAGCTCGGGCCGTTCCTCGAGGTGCAGCCGGACGTGCCGTATCGGACGTCGCTGTCGGTGCTGCAGGGCGCGCACGTGCTCACGTTTGTGCTGGACCGGCGCATGGAGATGACGATCCCCGCCAAGCTCTACGACTACCTGGCCGCCCGCCGCCCCATCGCGGCGCTCTGCGACCAGCCGGAGCCGGCGCGGATGGTCACCGAGAGCCACAGCGGCGAGGTGGCGGATCCCGGCGATCCCGCCGCCGGCGCCGCGCTCTTCGGCCGGTTCTACGACCGCTTCCGCGCCGCCGGCCTCCCCGACCTCGATCCGGCCCTCGCCGAGCCCTACTCGGCCCGGGTGCAGGCGGAACGCTTCGCGGCCGTGCTGGCCGCCGCGGTGGCCGCGCGATGAGCGACGCGGACGAACTCGAGGCGGCGACGGCGTCCCCCCGGCCGGCCCGGGGCGGGGCGGCGCTCGCCACGCTGGCGCTGGTGCTGACGGGCGTGCTGCAACTGGTGCTCCTCGCGGTGCTCGCCCGCGCGCTGACCAAGGCCGAGCTGGGCGCGGCGCAGCTCCTGGTGCTCGTCTCCACCACCATCAGCGCCGTGGCGCCGCTCGGCGTGCCCACCGCGCTCACGGTGTTCCTGCCGCGCCGGCCCGCCGCCGAGGCGCGCGCCCTCGGCTGGTGGGGCACCGTGTTCCTCGGCCTGCTGGCGCTGCCGTGGGCCGGGGGGCTGCTGCTGCTGGCCTCCCGCCTGGGCGGCGGGGACCCGGCGCTCACCTACGGCTTCCAGCTCCTGGCGCTCTTCACGCTGGCGGACCTGCCGAGTCAGGCGCTGCCGTCCTACCAGCTGGCGCTGCACCGCCACGCCAGCTACTTCCGCACCACGCTCGCCTTCGCGGTGACGCGGCTCCTCTCCATCGCCATTCCCGCGATGCTGGGGGCGGGGCTGGCGCGGATCTTCGAGCTCTACACCGCCATCGCGGTGCTCCGGCTGGCGTGGTGCCTGGTGGTGTTCCTCTGGCAGGAGCAGGGGCCGCTCCGCGGCGCGGGCACGAGCGGCGGCGAGCTGGTGCGCTTCGGCGTGCCGGTGTCGCTCTCGTTCATGGTGAACAAGCTCAACGTCCAGGTGGACAAGTACCTGGTGCGGATCGTGGCCGGCGTCGGCGCCTTCACCGTCTACAACCTCGGCGCCGTCGAGATCCCGCTCGTGGCCACGCTGGCGTACTCGGCCACCAGCGCCATCGTGCCGCAGCTCTCGCTGGCGCACCACGAGGGGAAGCGCGAGCACTTCCTCGAGCTCTGGCACGCCTCGGCGGTGAAGGTGGGGCTCATCATGATGCCCGCCTTCTGGTTCTTCATGCTCTTCGCGGAGCCGGCGATGCGGGTGCTGTTCACGGCGGGGTTCGTGGAGGCGGTGATCCCGTTCCGGGTGTACCTGCTGCTGCTGCCGCTCCGCGTCTGCGCCTATTCCGGCATCCTCCGCGCGCTCGGCGAGAGCCGCCCGGTGGTGACGAGCTCGGTGGCGGCGCTGCTCCTCAATGCCGCGCTGGTGGTGCCGCTCTGGCACGCGCTCGGCATCGCGGGGCCGGCGTTCGCGGCGGTGCTGTCCCAGGTGCTGGCGGCGGCGGTGCTGCTCCGCGTCATCCGCGCGCGCCTCGAGCTCCGCTGGTGGCAGACGCTGCCCTATCCGGCGCTGGCGCGGAGCTTCGCCGTGGCGGGACTCGCGGCCCTGCCGGCCTCGCTGGCGCTCCTGCTCCCGAGCGACCCGCTCCAGCTCGTGGCGGGGGCGTTCCTCCTGGTCACCGGCTACCTTGTGGTCGGCCGGCTCACGGGGGTCGTCCCGGCCGAGGACCTGCGGGCGCTCCGCGACCTGGTGGCGCTCAAGGGGCTCAAGGGGCCGGCCACGGCCCGGAAGGGATAGGATCGTGCAGGAAGACCGGTCGAGCATCCTCCGCTTCGAGGGCACCGACGTCCACGCCGCCACGCGTGAGGCGCCGTCGGAGGTGGAGCGGATCCGCGCCACGCTGGCGCTGATCCCGCCGGACGTGGACTCGCTGCTCGAGGTGGGCTGCGGCCGCGGCGACCTGGTCAACCGCTGGGCGGGGAAGCGCGCCTTCGGCACCGACCTGGCGCGGCGGGCGCTCCGGCACGTGACCCGGCCGGCCTTCGCCAGCTCCATCTTCGCGCTCCCCTTCCAGGACGGCGCCTTCGACGCCGTGCTCTGCGCCGAGACGCTGGAGCACCTGGAGCCGGCGCGGCTCCCCGAGGCGGCGCGGGAGATCCGTCGGGTGGCGCGGCGCCACGTGATCATCACGGTGCCGTGGCAGGAGAACTTCCTCGAGTGGTCGCACCGCTGCCCCAGGTGCGGGCAGGTGTTCCACCTGCACGGGCACCGCCGGAGCTTCGCGGCGGCGGACCTGCAGGCGCTCTTCCCCGGCGCCCGCGCCTATCACATCCAGGACACCTGGCCGGTGCGCGCCTGGTCGCCGGCGCTGCTCCGGTTCCGCACCGGCACGCTCAACCTCTGGAAGCACACCCGCCACACCCGCTGCCCGCACTGCGACAACGACCAGTTCCCGAACCACGAGGGCCGGTTCCTCTACAAGGCCGTCGGCGCGCTCAACGACCTGCTGCACCCGGCCAAGACGCGCTACCGGTGGCTCATGATGCGGGCGGAGTTCTAGGCGGCGGGGGTGGGGCCGGCGTCCGGCGACGCCCATGCCGATTGGCGCCACACCCCCGCAGGCGGCTATTTTGGGCCGTCCAGAACCCCGGAGTCAGGTCTGCGGTTTCGTCGCCTCGTCGCGGCAGCGCTGCTGTCGGCGGCCCCCGTGCTTCTCTCGGCCCAGGACCCGGTGCCCCCGCGGCGCGACTCGGCCTTCGTCCGCGTCCAGCCGCGTGATTCGCTGACCCGCCGCGACTCCGCCTTCGTCCGCGTGCAGCCCCGCGACCAGGACTCGCTCGGCCGCCCCATCATCCGTCACATCGAAGTCCATCGCTCCGACATCTTCGCCGAGGACGAGGCGAAGGCATGGCTGCCACGGCTGGTGAACGGGCTCCACGTCACCACCATCCCGAGCGTGGTGAGCCGCGAGATCCTCTTCCAGCCCGGCGACCCCTACGACTCGCTCACCGCCGCCGAGACGCTCCGCAACCTCCGCACGACGGGACTGTTCCGGAAGGTGCAGCTCGACACCGTGCGCACCGACAGCGGCCTCGTCCTCAAGGTGCTCACCCAGGACGGCTGGTCCACCCAGCTCGACGCCCGCTTCCGGAGCGCCGGCAACCAGACCGACTGGATGGCCGGCCTGGTGGAGCGCAACCTGCTCGGCACCGGGACGCGCTTTGCCACGCGCTACCGGCACACGCCGGACCGCTCGCTCCTCAACTTCCAGTTCCTGCAGCCCCGCCTGATCAAGCGGAGCGTGCTGCTCGGCCTCCGCTACGAGAACCGCTCCGACGGCGAGCGCGCCTCGGTGGCCATCGAGCGGCCGTTCTTCTCGCTCAACGACCGGGCCGGGCTCTACACCCTCTTCGACATCCGCGACGAGCGGGTGCTGCGCTTCCGGGACGGCAGCAGCGACGCGAGCGACTCGCTGCGGCGCCGCTTCGTGCACGGGCGGGTGGACTTCGCCTACGCCCTCGACCACAGCCGCCGCGGGTACAAGCGGGTGGGCCTCATGGCGCAGGTGCGCCGCGACGACTACGCGGTGTGGAACGCGCAGCCCGGCGCGCGGTCGTTGACGGCGGCCCTCGGCCCGTACTTCGAGTGGCGGCGGGCCAACTACGTGGTGGCCCGCGGCTTCACCCGCGTGGGCCGCGACGAGGACGTGGACGTGAGCAACCTGCTCCGCCTGCAGGTGCTCGCCGCCCCCACGCTGCTGGGCTACGACCGCGACGGCCTCGGCCTCCTCGCCCAGCTCCGCGTCGGCACCCAGCTCGGGAAGCGGGACGGCTTCGCGTGGATCGACACCCGCGCCAACGGCCTGTACACCTCCACCGGCCTCGACTCGGGCTCGGTGCAGCTCGGCGGCACGGCCGTGCTCACCCCGGCGCGGAAGCACCTGCTCATCGGCCACGCCGACATCGGCTGGATCAAGAACCCGCAGCCGGCGCTCGAGTTCGACCTCGGCTTCGCGCAGGGACCGCGCGGCTTCCCCATCCACGCCTTCACCGGCGACCGGAGCTACTTCGCCACGGCGGAGTACCGCTACCTGTTCGGCGAGGACGTCTTCAAGGCGCTGGACCTGGGCGTCGCCGGCTTCGTGGACCACGGCGGCGCCTGGTGGCACACCGACCCGCGCCGGACCGGCACCAACCTCGGGCTCGGGCTCCGCCTCGGCGCCTCGCGCGCGGCGGATGCCAATCCCACGCGGCTCGACCTGGCGTACCGCTTCAAGAACGACCACGAGAAGGCCGGCTGGGTGTTCGTGCTCGCCAGCGGCCTCGTGTTCTCGACCAACCCGCGCGGCGTGCAGTGAGCCGCGCGGCCCGGCCCTCACCCCGCACCGGTCCCTCCCGATGACCACGCCCGACGCCGCCGCGCCGACCCCCACGCCCCCGCGCGCCCCGCTTCGCTGGAAGCGCTGGCTGGTGATCGTGCCCGGGATCCTGCTGCTGAGCTTTGCGCTCTACACCTGGGTGGCGCTGCACTGGGACTACTCCAACGGCTTCCGGAGCGGGCTGCTGCAGAAGTTTTCGCGCAAGGGCTGGGTCTGCAAGACGGACGAGGGCGAGCTCTGGCAGTCGGTGGTGGCCAACGTGGCGCCGGACATCTGGTACTTCACCGTCCGCGACGAGCGGGTGGCGCGCCAGCTCGACTCGCTGGTGGGCAAGAACGTGCGGCTCCACTACACCGAGCACCGCGGCATCCCCACCACGTGCTTCGGGGACACCAATTACTTCGTGGACTCCGTGGCGGTCGTGCCCTGAGCCGGCGCGGGCCCCCCGGGTCATGGAATGCGAGCGAGGCGCGGCCCGACGGGCCGCGCCTCGCTCGTTCCGGGGCCACCGGCGGCCCTACCAGGCCACGGTCGCCTGCGCCACGTGCATCACCAGCAGGTCCCCCTCGCGCACCACCTCGCCCGACAGCTCCACGGGGCGCCCCACCAGCTCGGCGAGGTGCGCCGGCGCCGAGCGCCCGTCCCCGGCGGTGAGCAGGAGGTGGAGGGCGTCGGGATCGCCGTGCCTGCCCACCATGAGGAAGGGCGGGGCGCCACCCCGCAGGCAGCGGTGCGCGCAGCCGCGGTGCACGTTGCCCGTCGCCGGCTTCATGACGCCGAGCCAGCACTTGCTGTCCACGATCTCGCCCCGGAGCGTGAAGCGGCCGAGCGGCTCGGGCGGCGGCACGGGGATGCCGAGGCGCACGTTGGGGGGCGGCTGGTAGGGGGTCATGCCGCCGGCCCGCACCTCGAGCATCTCGCGGTGCCCGCGCGCGATGCGCGTGCCCGCCAGGTCCACCCACTCGCCATCCCGTCCCGCCACCTGGGCGTCCGCTCCGTGCTTCCCCTCGCCCACCAGCAGGTAGCGGTGATAGGCCCCGGCCGCGGCGCCGGTGACGAGGAGCATCGGGGTGGGATGCTCGCGCAGCTGGCCCCGGAGCGTCTCCACCGTACCGTAGGCAAAACGTCCCGGCTCCGCCGCACCCTGGGTCCGCGCCACGAGGACCGCGGAGGCGAGCGCCAGCACCACGGCCAGGGTGGCGAGGAGACGCGCGCCGCGTGCGATGCCGGCCGGCGCCAGCGGGAAGTAGCCCACGTAGAACTCGTCGTCGCCCGCGGGCGCCGGGCCAGGCACGTCCAGCGCGACTGGCGTGACGGGCGTCCCGGGCGGGTTCGGCACCGGGTCCACCACCACCCAGCCGTCACGGAGCGCCAGGTTGAAGGTGGGGATCGTCTCGGTGAAGGGGGGCGGCGAGCAGCCGTCGCCGGGGCGGTACTGGTAGCCGTGCCAGGGGCAGGTGATGCACCCGTCCACGATCTTGCCCTCGCCGAGCGGCCCGTTCTGGTGGGCGCAGACGTTCGAGACGCACGAGAGCGTGCCCTGGTGCCGGAACACGGCCACGCGCTCGCCCGCCACCACGGCCATCCTGGCGCGGCCCTCGCGGATCTCCGCGGGCCGGCAGACCGGCACCCAGCCCGCGGCGCCCGTCGGCTCCACGTCCCCCGCCCGCTCCCGCCAGCCCGCCACGAGGTGCAGCCCGAAGACGAGGAGCGCTGAGCCGAGGAGCAGCAGGCCCGGCAGCGCGCCCTCCGCGGATTGCAGGCTGCCGAGCGCCACGTGCCCCACGAGGAGGGCGTACGCCGGGTACGCCAGCATGTGCAGCGCCTTCCACGCCGGCGCCGTCAGCGTGGCCAGCCAGTAGTCGTGGCTCGTGGCGGCCATCAGGAGCAAGATGGTGAGCGCCGCAAGGCCGAGCAGCTCGAAGGGGAAAGTGGCGGCGTGGCGCCAGTCGGCGGCGCCGTCGAGCAGGCTCACCAGCGGGTTCACGTCGCCGAGGGCGTGGAACTGGACGAGCGCAAAGGTGGCGTGCGCCAGGGCCAGCAGCGCCATGGTGACGCCGAGGTGCCGCCGGTTGTAGAGCAGGGGCAGGGCCCGCGCGTCGAGCCGCGCCAGCGGACCCAGCAGCAGGATCACCGTGAGGAGCGCAAACGCCGTGGCCCCGAGCCCGCGGATGAGCGCCGTTTCCACCGTGGCCTCGGCGTCGAGGCCGAGGGTGACGCCCACGAAGGCCCCGAGGGTGGCGAGCACCGCCGCGGCGAGCACGCCGTCGTAGAGGAACTTCTGCCGGTTCCAGTTGACCGCCTTGTACGCCGCGCTCATGGGGTCCCCGCCCGGAGCTCGGCGGGAATCGTCGCCGGCGCGGGGGCGCCCCGCGCCAGCAGGCCCCACGCCAGGAACGCCAGCGCCACGAGGAAGCTGGCGAGCACCAGGCGGCGGTGCCGGGTCCGGAGCGGGCGGATCATCGGGTGCCCCGCGGCCGGGCGGCGGTCCGGTGCGCGGTGCGCTCGAGGGGCGGCGTCGTGGCGCCCCGAAGCACCCGGCGCGCGAGCAGCGGCCACAGGAGCAGCGCGCCCGGCAGGATCAGCAGGCGGAAGCCCACCGTGCCGTGGGCCGCCACCGGGTCGGTGCGGTTCACCAGCCGGAAGGCCCAGAGCGGCGCAAACGCGACCCCGAGGGTCAGATAGGCGCCGGCGAGCCGCACCAGCCAGAGGGACAGGGAAGGGGTCATGGTGGACGGGAACGCCGGAGGGCGGGGAAAGGTTCGCGCCCGGGTACCGGCGCCCGTGGGAGCATACCATGAAGGTTTTCGGGCGGGAACCTTCACGGCGCCTTTCGGCGGATAGGCGATACCAGTGGCACGAGCCCCCGGGTCCCCCACCCGGGCCTCCCGGCAATTCCCGAGTGAGGATCCATGCGGCGCGAGATCCAGCCATCCGGGGTGGAGCGGTTCTTCGACGAGGACGAGATCATCGTCAGCAAGACCGACACCAACGGCCTCATTACCTACGCCAACGACGTGTTCATCCGCGTCAGCGGCTGGACCGAAGCGGAGCTGATCGGCGCGCCGCACAGCATCATCCGCCATCCCGGGATGCCGCGCTGCGTCTTCAAGCTGCTCTGGGATACCATCGCCGCCGGGTCGGAGATTTTTGCGTACGTGGTGAACCTGGCGAAGAACGGCGACCACTACTGGGTCCTCGCCCATGTCACCCCCACCTTCGGGCCCGCCGGGCGCATCACCGGCTACCACTCCAACCGCCGCACGGCGCGGCGCGAGGCGGTGGCGGAGATCGAGCCGCTGTACCGGACCCTCCTCGCCGAGGAGGCGAAGCACGCGGGCAAGCGGGAGCAGGTGGAGGCGAGCACCAAGGTGCTCCACGGCGTGCTGGCGGGCCTGGGGGTGCCGTACGATGAGTTCGTCTGGTCCCTCGAGCACAAGTACGCGGGGGCCGCGCGATGAGCGACACCACCACCCTGCCGTCGTCCGAGACGGAGCGGCTCTCCGCTGAGCTGGCCGAGGCGCAGGCCGAGCTGGCGCGCTACCACGAGGCCGTGGCGCAGGTGATCCAGGTCTGCCGCTCGGCCGCGCGCGGCGACCTCGAGCCCCGCATCCGCGACCTCCACCTGGGCGGCGACGTGGACGAGATGCGCCGCGGGATCAACCACCTCCTGGACCTCACCGATGCGTTCGTGCGCGAGGCGCGCGCGGCGCTCACGGCCGCGGCGGCGCAGCAGTTCCATCGCCGCTTCATGGTGCGGGGCATGCTCGGCAGCTTCCGGGACGGGGCCGGGCACATCAACCGCGCCACCGATGGCCTGGCCGAGGCGGCGGGGCGGCTCCGGGTGGTGGAGCAGGAGCGCCACCGGCTGGCGGCGGAGTTCGAGACGGCGGTCCAGTCGGTGGCCGGGCAGGTTGCGTCCGCGGCCACGGAGATGCGCGCCACGGCGGGCGGGCTGGCGCAGACGGCGGACCAGACGGCGGCGCAGGCGGTGCGGGTGGCGGAGGGCGCCACCACCGCGTCGCGGAGCGTGGACACCATCGCCGCCGCGACCGAGGAGCTGACGGCCACGACCGGCGAGATCGAGCGGCAGGTGCGGACCTCCACCGCCGCCTCCCGTCAGGCGGTGGAGGCGATGGCCGCGGCCAAGGAGACGATGGCGACCCTCGGCGAGGCGTCGCGCCAGATCGGGCAGGTGGTGGGCGTCATCACCCACGTGGCCAACCAGACCCGGCTGCTGGCGCTCAACGCCACCATCGAGGCGGCGCGCGCCGGCGAGGCGGGCAAGGGCTTCGCCGTGGTGGCGAGCGAGGTGAAAAACCTCGCCAGCCAGACGGCCGACGCCACCGAGCGGATCGGGGCGCAGGTGGCGGCCATCCAGGGCGCCACCGCCGACGCCGTCCGGGCCATGACCGGCGTCAGCGGCTCCATCGACGAGGTGGACCGGATCTCCGCGGCCATCACCATCGCCGTCGGCGAGCAGCGCTCCGCCACCGGCGAGATCGCCCAGAGCGTCCAGTCCACCGCGACCGCCGCCGGCGACGTGTCGCAGAGCATCGAGGCCGTCACCCGCGCCACGCAGGAGACCAGCGAGGCGGCCGGCCAGATGGAGAGCGCCGCCCTCGAACTCTCCCGGCTCGGCGAGCAGCTCAAGGGCCAGGTGGAGCACTTCCTGGCGGCCATCCGCGGCTAGGCGGGGCCGCGCCCCGCGCGCGCCCGCTTCCCCGCCTGCCCCGCCCCGGCTACCTTTGGCGTCCCTTCCCGGCGCCGTAGCCAAGTGGTAAGGCAGAGGTCTGCAAAACCTCCATCACCGGTTCGATTCCGGTCGGCGCCTCTTCACTGGACACAGGGCCGCGGTCCCTCCCGGACCGCGGCCCTCTGCACGTGAGGCGGTCATGGCCCAGGGCGCCACCCTCTACAACTTCGACATCGAGCTCGCCGACGTGGACCGCCAGGTCTACGCCACGCTGGCGCTCCGCGTGGCCTGCCATCCGTCGGAGACGGAGACCATGCTCGCCACCCGCGTGCTGGCCTACTGCCTCGAGTACGCGGAGGGCATCAGCTTCGGGAAGGGTCTCTCGGAGCAGGACGAGCCCGCGCTCACCGTGAAGGACCTGACCGGCGCCCTCCAGCTCTGGGTCGAGGTGGGCTGGCCCGACGCGGCGCGGCTCCACCGCGCCAGCATGGCCGCGCCGCGGGTGGCGGTGTACACCCACCGTGACCCGTCCCAGCTCGTCCGCCAGCTGGCCGGCGAGCGCATCCACCGCGCCGCCGAGCTCGAGATCCATGCCTTCGACGGCGAGCTGCTCGCGGGCCTCGTGGCTCGCCTCGACCGCCGCACCCGCTTCGCCCTCTCCGTCTCCGACCGCCACCTCTACCTCACCCTGGGCGACGAGACCCTGGCCGGGGCCGTGGCCACCTACCGGCTCGAGGCCTAGGGCCGCGGGCGCCGCCCTGCTTGACAAGGTCCCCGCCGCGCCGTAATTCCCGACCAGGCTGCACACCGTTCCCTGCCTCACCCATCCACAACCCGGAGCACCCATGATGCCACGCCTCGTACGGCTGGCGCTGGTGTGCGCGTGCCTCATCGCCCTGCCGCTGGCCGGGCAGACACGCGTGCTCACCGGCACCGTCACCGACTCCGCGACCGGCGGCCCGGTCGAGGGCGCCGTCCTCACCATCCAGGGCACGCGGCTCAGCGCCTACTCCCGGGACAACGGCACCTTCACCCTCACCAACGTGCCGGCGGGCGAGGTGACGCTCGACGTCCGCTTCATCGGCTATCGCCGCCGCACGGTGACGGTGCCGGCGGGCACCAGCATCGTCACGATCGCGCTGCCGCGCGACGTGCTGCGCCTCGACGAGATGGTGGTGACGGGCCAGGCCACCGGCGTCGAGCGGCAGAACCTCCCCAACGCCGTGGCCACGGTGACGGCCGATGAGCTGCAGCGGGCCCCCGCCCAGACGCTCGAGGGGGCGCTGCAGGGCAAGGTGCCCGGTGCCTACATCCAGGCCAACGGCGGCGCGCCGGGCGGCGGCCTGCAGGTGAACCTGCGCGGCATCTCCACCATCAACGCCGGCAGCGACCCGCTGTTCATCGTGGACGGGGTGGTGGTCAGCAACTCCTCGATCGCCAACGGCCAGAACGCGGTGACCGCCGCGGCCGCCGGCGGCAACGCCTCCAACCAGGACAACCCCACCAACCGCCTGGCCGACCTCAATCCGGCGGACATCGAGAAGATCGAGATCCTCAAGGGCGGCTCGGCGGCGGCCATCTACGGCACCAAGGCCACCAACGGCGTGGTGATCATCACCACCCGCCGCGGGCAGGTGGGGCGGCCGCAGTTCAACATCAGCCAGCGCTTCGGGTTCTCCGCGATCGCCAACAAGATCGGCCAGCGCACCTTCCGCGACTCCGCCGACGCGGCGTCGGTGTACGCGCCGGGCCTCGTGTCGCAGTACTTCGTCCCGGGGCAGCGCTACGACTACGAGGACCTGCTCTACGGGCGGAAGGCGCTGGCCAGCGGCACCGACCTGTCGGTGAGCGGCGGCACCGAGAGCACGAAGTACTTCATCTCCGGCTCCATCATGAACGAGCCCGGCATCGCGCTCCGCTCGGGGTACCGGCGCCAGGGCCTCCGGGTCAACCTGGACCAGGTCCTGAGCCGCCGCTTCAGCGTGGCGGTGAGCACCAACGTCGTGCACTCGCGCGCCGATCGCGCGCTCTCCAACAACGACAACACCGGCACCTCGCCGGGCCTGGTGCTGCCGTTCACGCCGAGCTTCTTCGACCCCCGGCCCGATGCCAACGGCATCTACCCGGTGAACCCCTTCGAGCGCAGCAACCCGCTCCAGACGCTCAACCTCCTCACCAACCGCGAGGACGTCTGGCGCCTGATCGGCTCGCTCACCACCCGCTGGAACGCCGTCGCCACGGACCGCCAGACGCTGACCTTCACCGCCACCGGCGGCGCCGACTACTTCAGCCAGCGGAACGACTTCCTGTCCCCGCCGGAGATGCAGTACGAGCCCAATGACGGCCAGCCCGGCACGGTGATCCTCGGCAAGGCGGAGAACGTCAACACGAGCCTCCTCCTCAACGGCGTCCACACCTACGCGCCCGTGAGCGGCCGCTGGAACGCCACCACCTCCTTTGGCCTGAGCTACGACTACCGCGCGCCCAACGTGACGAGCATCGTCGGCCGCACCCTGCTCACCGGCCAGTCGAGCCCCGACCAGGCGGCCACCCGCGACGTTGCGCAGGACCGCCGCCCCGTCAAGGACTTCGGCTTCTTCGGGCAGGAGGAAGTCCTGCTCATGAACCGCCGGCTCCTGCTCACGGTGGGCCTGCGCGCCGACCGGAGCAGCGTCAACGGCGACCCGAGCAAGTACTTCACCTACCCGAAGGCGGCGGCCAGCTACCGCGTGCTCACCCCCCTCGGCGGGGTGGAGGAGGTGAAGCTCCGCCTCGCCTACGGCGAGACGGGCAACCAGCCGCTCTTCGGCGACAAGTTCTCGCCGGACACCAGCTGCATCGTGGACGGCCGCTTCTGCACCCAGGTGGGCCAGCGCGCCGGCGCGCCGGACATCCGGCCCGAGCGGCAGAAGGAGATCGAGGGCGGCTTCGACGCGCAGTTCCTGCGCGGCCGCGGCCAGCTCCAGTTCACGCTCTACCAGCGCCGGATCACCGACCTGCTGCTGGAGCAGACGCTGGCGCCCTCCACCGGCCAGGCCACGCGCATCTTCAACTCCGGCGGCGTGCTCCGGAACCGGGGCATCGAGCTGGGCCTGCAGCTCGTCCCGGTGCAGACGGCCGCGCTGTACTGGGTGCTCGGGGTGAGCTACTCGCAGAACCGCAGCAAGATCACGAGCCTCCCCATCCCGCCCTTCCAGACCGGCGGCTTCGGCACCTCGCTCGGCGTGTTCCAGATCGAGGAGGGGAAGTCGGCCACCCAGATCATCGGCCTCGTCAACGGCCAGCAGAAGGCCATCGGCGACGCCTACCCCGACTTCCAGATGGGCTTCTCCAACGACGTCACCTACCGCCGCTTCCACCTCGGCATGCAGTGGGACTGGAAGAAGGGCGGCGACGTGATCAACCTGACCCGGCTGCTCTTCGACGCCGGCCAGAACAGCCCCGACGTGGCCGACGGCGGCCTGGCGCGCGTCACCCGGTGGGGCAACGGCAACACCAAGGTGTACCTCGAGGACGGCTCCTACCTCAAGCTGCGCGAGCTCTCGCTCAGCTACGACGTGCCGACGCACGTGGTGGGCTCGCTCTTCGGCGGCAGCGCCCGCAGCGCGCGCCTCACGCTGAGCGGCCGCAACCTCATCCGCATCACCAACTACTCGGGCTACGACCCGGAAGTCAGCAACTTCGGCTCCCAGGCCATCGTGCGGAACATCGACGTGGCCCCGTACCCGCCGAGCCGCAGCTTCTACTTCACCGTCGACGTGGGGTTCTGACCATGACCACCCGCACCCTTCGCGCGGTCCTGTTGGCCGCCACCGCGGCCCTCGCGGCCTGCGGCTTCGACATCGGCAACCCCAACAGCCCCACCGGCATCGGCCCCAACCCGTCGCGCGCGCGCGTCGAGGCGGCGGCCATCGGGCTGCTCAACGGCCTGCGGAGCTACTACCCGGGGTGGATCCTCAACGCCGGCATCATCGGCCGCGAGGGGTACCGCTTCGACGGCTCCGAGCCGCGCTACACCAGCGAGGTCCTCACCGGCCAGCTCGACGCCGGCGGCTTCATCGGCACCTCGCAGTGGGCCGCGCCGTACCGCGACATCCGCTCGGCCAACGAGCTGCTCAAGTACATCGACGGGGCCACGGAGCTCAACGCCGCCGAGATCAGCGCCACCAAGGGCTACGCGCACACGCTGCAGGCGCTTGCCTTCATGAACGTCCTCGTGGCGCATACCCAGGACTCCATCCCGGTGGACGTGGGCACCGACGTCTCGGCGCCGCCCGCGCCCTTCGTCTCCAACGCCGCAGCGTGGGCCAGGGTGGAACAGCTGCTCGATGACGGCTACGCCGAGCTCAACGCCGGCGGCACCGGCTTCCCCTTCAGCCTCTCCAGCGGCTTCAGCGGCTTCGACGACCCGGGGAGCTTTGCCACCGTCAACCGCGCCCTCGCGGCCCGGGTGGACATCTACCTCGGCAAGGGCGCCGAGGCGCTCACCGACCTCGCGTCCTCGTTCGAGGATTCCACCGCGAGCATGGACCTCGGCGCGTACAACTTCTACAGCACCGGCAGCGGCGAGGTGTCCAACACGCTGAACCGGAACACGCAGGAGAACTTCGCCCATCCCCAGCTCCGGGACAGCGCCCAGTCCGGCGCCAACGGCATCGACCAGCGCTACCTGGCCAAGGTCTTCGTGCGCGACACCCAGACCACGGCCGGCCTCACCTCCGACCTGGGCTGGAACCGCTACCCCGGGCCGGGCTCGTCCATCCCGATCATCCGGAACGAGGAGCTGCTGCTGATCCATGCCGAGGCGGCGATCCTGGCCAACGACCTGCCCACGGCGCTGGCCTACATCAACCAGGTGCGCGTGACGTCGGGCGGGCTCGACCCGCTGCCGCCGTTCGCCTCCGCCGCCGCGGCCACCAACGCGCTCCTCTACGAGCGGCGCTACTCGCTGCTCTACGAGTGGGGCCACCGCTGGATCGACATGCGCCGCTACGGCCGCCTGGGCCAGCTCCCCATCGACCGCAACGGCGACGTGGTGTACAGCACCTTCCCGATTCCCACCGACGAGGTGCTGGCGCGGCAGTGACGCCGCCCGACCCTGGAACCGCGGGGCCCGGATCACCCGATCCGGGCCCCGCGTGCGTCCGGGCCCCGGACCCGGACGGCCCCTCGCCAACGCTCCCGCCCCGGCGCAGATTGTCCCGCATGCGACGCCTCCTCCTCCCGCTCCTCCTCATCGCTTGCGCCGCGCCGGGGCCGGACGCCGCCGGCCCCGCGCCAGCCGACGCCGTGCAGCAGTTTTACGCCACCTACATGGCCGCCCGGGTGAGCGGCGCGCCGAGCGAGGCCGAGCTGGCCCGGCTCGCCCCGTACCTGAGCGACTCGCTGGTGCAGCTGCTCCGCGCGGCCCGGGCGCGCCGCGACGCCGACCAGCGGGCGCACCCCGACGAGAAGCCCGCCTTCGTCGAGGGCGACCTCTTCTCGAGCCTCTTCGAGGGTCCCACCGGCGTCACCGTGCAGCCCGGCGACACCACCACCGCGCCCCGGACCTACATCGCCTGGCTCAGCGCGCAGGCGGATTCCACGCCGCTCGGCTGGGCGGACACGGTGCGGGTGGCGCGCGTGGGAGACCGCTGGGTGATCACGGACATCGCCTACGGCGGCACCTGGGACTTTGCGCAGCGCGGGACGCTGCTCGGCGGGCTCACGGCGGGGCTCGGCGACTCCACGCGCTGAAGCCCACGGGCTGAAGCCCGGGCTCGGCCATGACCCCGCTGAAGCGGGTACTGCGGTCCGAGGTCGTTCCCACCTCGATTTGCTGTA
>CAZRCT010000050.1:0-26897 GCA_964598655.1 uncultured Gemmatimonadaceae bacterium | reverse complement strand
CGCGCGGCGTGATCACCGGGTACTTCAACAACGGCGTCAACCATACGCTGGCCCAGATCGCCCTCGCGACGTTCAACAACCCGAGCGGCCTGCTCCGCGCCGGCAACAACATGTACGGCGAGTCGGCCAACTCGGGCAGCGCGATCATCGGGTTCAGCGGCACCAGCAACCAGTCCACGATCACGCCGGGCGCGCTCGAGTCGTCCAACGTGGACCTGTCGGAGGAGTTCACCAACATGATCATCGCGCAGCGCGGCTTCCAGGCCAACGCCCGCGTGATCACCACGGCCGACGAGATGCTGACCGAGCTGGTGAACCTCAAGCGGTAACCGGAACCACCCGGGCGCGGCTCCCCGCCGCGCCTGGCGCTCGTACGACGGGCCGTCATCCCTCCCGGGATGGCGGCCCGTGGCGTTCGGGGGCCTTCAGTCCCGCGCATCCCGGCCGACACTGAAGGAACCGGCCCGCCTCACGCGGGCCCGCACCGCCGGTGCCCGAACCCGCGGTGCCGTCCGGCCGTCCACTCCCGGCAACTCCCGCCCACGCAGTCGGCACACTTTTCCCCCCGCGGCCCCGCGGGGAAAGCGCCCCATTCCCAAGTGATTCGTCGGCAAGGGCTTACGCGCGCCGCGCGGCGTGGTACGGGCGTTGCCCAAGGAGGATCCCGCGACGGTGTGACCCGGTGAAGTTGTCCCCCCCACTCGAGGATGCGCGATGGCGGAAGCAGCAGCGGCGGGCGAAGCCCAGGGAGCCCCAGCGGGCGGCAAGAAGACGGGGCTGGTCATCGGCCTGACGTTCGCCGGGGCGATCCTGGGCGGCGTGGCGAGCGCGCTCGTCATCGCGCCCCGGATGATCGCCCGGCAGGCGCCGCCGGCGGCGGACGCCGCCCACGGCCCCAATGCGGAGGCGGCCACCGAGGCCGCGCCCGCCGAGGGGGAGGGCGGGGGCGAGGGCCAGGGGGAGCGGCAGCTGGTCGAGCTCGAGAACATCATCGTCAATCCCGCCGGCTCCAACGGCAACCGGTTCCTGATGACCACCGTGGCCTTCTCGGTGGCCGACGAGAAGGCGCAGAAGACCCTCGCCGACCGCAAGGTGGAGCTGCGCGACCGGGTCACCACCATCCTGGAGCGGATGTCGATGGCCGACCTGACCGCGCCGGGCGCCCGGGACTCGCTCAAGGCGCGCATCGGCGTGATGGTGGGCACCATCGTCGGCGCCAAGGTCCCGGTGCAGGTCTTCCTCCCGCAGTTCGTGATCCAGTGAGCCGCTGAATGGCCGACGTCTTCTCGCAGAAGGACATCGACTCCCTGCTCAAGGGCGCGTCGCCGGTGGCGGCGCCCGAGGCGAACGTCGAGGTCATCCCGTACAACTTCCTGCGGCCCCCGCGCATCGCGAAGGACCGGCAGGCGCTGCTGAACGGCATCTACCAGCGCATCGGCGTGTCGCTGCAGTCGCTGTTCAGCTCCCGGCTGCGCACGGCGGTGGACGTGACGCTGGCGAGCGTGGAGCAGGCCACCTTCGCCGAGTTCATCTTCTCGCTCGCCACGCCGTGCGCCGCTTACGTGTACGACCTGGGCGACCGGATCGGCGGCCAGGGTGTGCTGGACCTCGGCACCGAGTTCTCCTACTTCCTGGTGGACCGCCTCTTCGGGGGCCCGGGGGAGTCGCACGAGCTCAAGCGGCCCCTGACCGTGCTGGAGCGCACCGTGGTGCGCGGGGTCTCGGACAAGGTGATGGCCATCGTGCAGGAGGCCTGGGCCGATCACCTGGCCTTCGACCCGGCCTACGCCGGCTTCGAGTCGTCGCCCGACGCGCTGCAGGTGGCCAACCGCGAGGACAATGTCCTGGTGAGCAACATCGAGGTGCGCACGGGGCCCTTCAGCGGGCTCATCACCATGTGCGTGCCGCTCCTGGCCCTCGAGGGGTTCCTGCAGGAGAAGCCCACCCGGCACTTCCACTCGGTCCGCAGCAGCCAGGCCGAGCGGGACGCGGCGCGGAACACCATCGAGGAGGCCCTCCGCGCCTCCACGCTCGAGGTGCGCGCCCGGTTCCCGCTGTTCTACCTCCGCGCGCGCGACGTGGGCCGCCTGGAGGTGGGGCAGGTGATCCACACCGGGCATCCCTCGGATGTCCCCGTCGAGCTCCACGTCCGCGGCCAGCGCCGGTTCCTCGGCGCGCTGGGCCAGAGCCGCCAGTACGTGGGCCTGCGCGTCACGCAACCGCTTCCCTCCCACCGCCACGAAGGAGCGCCCAAGGCTTCCCGCGGGCGCCTGGTGTAACCCATGGACCAGAGCGAAATCGACCGGCTGATGTCCGGCGGCGCCAAGCCGCAGCCCGCCCCGGCCGCCAAGGCGGCGGACCTCCACCCGCTGCCCGCGCAGGCGCCGCGCGCCCCGGCCGGCGGGGCGATGGCCAGCGGCGGCAACCTCGACACCCTGCTCGACGTGTCCCTGCCGGTGGCGATCGAGTTCGGCCGCACCCACATGACGGTGCAGGAGGTGCTCGAGCTCGGCAGCGGCTCGGTGATCCAGCTCGACCGCATGGTGGGCGAGCCCATCGACATCTACGTGTCGGACCGGAAGCTCGCCGAGGGCGAGGTGGTGGTGATCGGCGAGCATTTCGGCGTCCGCATCACCCGCGTGGTCACGGGGCCGGACGCGCTGGCGGGGCGGGAGAGCCACTGATGCTCGGCTTGCTCGCGTCCTTTGCCTTCACCCTCGGTGCCCTCGGGCTCGGCGTGTGGCTGCTGAAGCGGCTGCAGCCCGGCATGGCGGGCGGCGTGTCGCCGGTGCCGCTTGCGGTGCTCCGCCGCATCGGGCTCGGCCCCAAGCAGGGCGTGGCGCTGGTGCAGGTGGGCGGCCGGGTGCTGGTGGTGGCGGTCGCGGACCAGGGCGTGACCCTCCTGACCGAGCTGGCGGGCGAGGACCTGGACCAGGCCCTCGAGGACGCGCCGCTGTCGTTCGCCGGGCAGGCGCAGGCGGCCATGAAGAAGCCGCTGCCCTCGCTCAAGTCGCTCTTCCGCGTGGCCTCGCTGGTGCTGGCGCTGCTGGCCAGCTGGCCGGTGGTGGCGCCCGCGGTGGCGGGGGCCGCGCACGGCGCGGTGGCCGCGCAGGCCGTCACCGCGCCGACGCCGCCCAAGGTGACCGTGACGATCGGGCAGGGCAGCGAGCAGCTCCAGCTCTCCGGCGCCGTCGGCATCGTGGTCTTCATGGGTGCGATGACGCTCCTGCCGGCGATGTTCCTGCTGATGACGAGCTTCACCCGGATCCTGGTGGTGCTCCACTTCGTGCGCACCGCCGTCGGCACCCAGACGGCGCCGCCCGGTCAGGTGCTGGTGGCGCTGGCGGTGCTCCTCACCGGCGTGGTGATGCAGCCGGTCCTCACGCAGGCCAACACCGAGGCCATCCAGCCCTACCTGAACGGCCAGATCACCCAGGTGGAGGCGTACAAGAAGGCCGTCCAGCCGCTGCGCAGCTTCATGCTGAACAACACGCGGGAGAAGGACCTCGGCACCCTGGCCGAGCTCACCGGGCAGCAGGATGCCGACAGCCTCGAGGCGCTGCCGACGCTCACGATCACGACGGCGTTCGTGACCAGCGAGCTCCGCACCGCCTTCCAGATGGGCTTCGTGATCTACTTGCCGTTCGTGGTGGTGGACCTGATCGTGGCCTCGGTGCTCATGAGCATGGGCATGTTCATGCTGCCGCCGGTGATGATCTCGCTCCCCTTCAAGCTCATGCTCTTCGTGCTGGCCGACGGGTGGAACCTCGTGGTGCAGCGCCTCGTCACCGGCTTCCAGGTCTGACATGTCCCCCGGCCTCGCCGTCGAGCTCGTGACCCGCGCCGTGATGATGGTGCTCCTCGTGGGGGCGCCCATCCTGATCACCGCGCTGGTGGTGGGCGTGCTCGTCAGCTTCGTGCAGGCGCTGACGCAGATCAACGAGCAGACGCTGACCTTCATCCCGAAGCTCATCGCCGTGGCCATCGTGGGCATCCTGGCGCTGCCGTGGATGCTGCGGAACCTGGTGGAGTACATGACCCAGGCGCTCAACCTGCTCCCGGGGCTCGCCTCGTGACCTCGGCCGGCTTCCTCCAGCTCGTCGGCATCACCGACTGGCCCGCCTTCGTGCTGGTGAGCGCGCGGGTGGCGGGGCTGTTCCTCATGGCGCCGCTCTGGTCGCACACCGGGCTGCCGCGCAACATCCGCAGCGGCGCCGCGGTGGTGCTCTCGGCCGCGCTGGTGCCGGCGGTGACCCCGGTGGCCCCGCTGCCGGACGACATGCTGGCCAGCAGCCTGGTGCTTGGGGCCGAGACGCTGCTCGGCATCGCCGTCGGGCTGTCGGGGGCCATCCTGATCGCGGGCATGACCGTCGCGGGCGAGATCGCGTCGCTGCAGATGGGCCTGTCGCTCGGCGAGGCCTATGGCTCGCTGCCCGCGGGGACCACGGTCGGCATCGGCCAGCTCAAGAACTACTTCGCGCTCCTGGTCTACCTGTCGCTCAACGGGCACCTGGTGCTCTACGAAGGGCTGGCGGCGAGCCTCCGCGCGGTGCCGCCGGGCCAGGCGCTCGCGGGGCTCGCGGGCGGGCTGCCGGTGGCCACGGTGGCCGGCTCGATCTTCAGCACGGGCGTGCGGGCCGCGGCGCCGATCCTCGTGGCCCTGCTGCTGACCAACCTGGCGCTCGCCATCCTCGGGAAGGCGGTGCCGCAGCTCAACGTGATGATGCTGTCGTTCCCGGTGACCATGTCGGTCGGGCTCCTCGCCTTCGGCGCGTCGCTCCCCTTCCTCGCCGGCCTGGTGGCCGGTGAGGTGGATGCCCTCCCCCTCCGGGTGGGCGAGACGATCCGCGCCTTCACGCCCGCCGCGCTGCCGAGGTAGGCCATGGCCCAGGACGACGGGCAGGAACGCACAGAGTCCGCGACGCCGAAGCGGCGCGACGAGGCCCGGAAGGAGGGCCGGGTCCCGCGGAGCGCCGAGCTCTCGGGCGCGGCGCTGCTCCTGGCGGGCACCGGCGTGCTGGCCGCGAGCGGCGGGGCGTCGCTGGCCCGGCACGCGCTGAACGTCTTTCACGCCGACATCCTCTGGCTCAGCAGCCAGCCCATGACGGGCTTCCAGGCCATCGCGATCGTGCAGCAGGTGGGGCGGATGACGCTGCTGGCGCTGCTCCCGGTGCTGCTCGGCATCGGCGCCATCACCCTGCTCGTCAACGCGGTGCAGGCGCGGGGCGTCCTCTCCTTCGAGGCGCTGAGCCCCAAGTTCGACCGGGTGGACCCGGTGGCGGGCTTCGGGCGGATCGTCAGCCTCGAGTCGGTGTTCGCGCTGCTCAAGTCCATCCTGAAGGTGGCCATCCTGGGGTGGGTGACGTACCTGATCCTCCGCCGGGCCTGGCCCGAGGTGATCGCGGCCGGCGGCGTCGGCGTGGAGCTGCTGCTGCCGCTCACCCGGGGCCTGGCCCTCAAGATGGCCTTCCTGACGGGGCTCGCCTTCCTGGCCATCGCGGGGCTCGACTACGGCTTCCAGCTCTTCCAGTTCGAGAAGAGCCTGCGGATGACCAAGCAGGAGGTCACCCAGGAGCACAAGGAGACCGACGGCGACCCGCAGGTGAAGGGCCGCATCCGCCAGCTGCAGCGCCAGATGGCGCGGAAGCGGATGCTGCAGAACGTGGCCACCGCGGACGTGGTGGTGACCAACCCGACGCACATCGCCGTGGCGCTCAAGTACGACCCGCTCGTCGCCGCGGCGCCCATCGTGGTGGCCATGGGCGAGCGGCTGCTGGCGCAGCGCATCAAGGAGATCGCGTTCAAGGCGGGCATCCCGGTCATCGAGAACAAGCCGCTGGCGCGCGCACTGCTGGCCAGCGCCAAGGTGAGCGAACCGGTGCCGCCGGCGCTCTACGTGGCGGTGGCCGAGATCATCGCCTTCGTCTTCCGGAAGCGCGGGTCGCAGCTGCCTGCCCGGAGGACTAAGTGACGGCCCCGAGCACCGCCATCGGCGCTACCAGCGCCGCGGGCGCCGGCCCCGCGGGCGGCGGCGCCCCGCGCGGCCGCGCCCCGGCCCGGCCGGCCGTGGCCGTGGCCGAGGCGCCGACGATGTTCCAGCGCCTGGGCGGGTCCGCGGAGACCTGGCTGGCCATCGCGGTCGTGATCGTGGTGGCGCTCCTCATCGTGCCGCTGCCGCCGGCCATCCTCGATGCGCTGCTCGCGTTCTCGCTCGCCATCGCGGTGCTGGTCCTGCTGGTGACCCTCTCCGTCCGGGACCCGCTCGAGTTCTCGATCTTCCCGAGCCTGCTGCTGCTCATCACGCTGCTGCGGCTCGGGCTCAACGTGAACACCACGCGCCTGATCCTCTCCACGGGGCACGGCGGCTCGGTGATCGCGGCGTTCGGCAATGCGGTGATCGGCGGGAACTACGTCGTGGGCCTCGTGATCTTCCTGATCCTCATCGTGATCAACTTCATGGTGATCACGAAGGGCGCGGGCCGCGTGGCCGAGGTGGCGGCCCGCTTCACCCTCGACGCCATGCCCGGCCGGCAGATGAGCATCGACGCCGACCTGGGCGCCGGCCTCATCGACGAGACCGAGGCCCGCCGCCGCCGGGAGGAGATCCAGCGCTACGCCGACTTCTACGGCGCCATGGACGGCTCGGCCAAGTTCGTCCGGGGCGACGCCATCGCCGGCCTCATCATCACCGGCATCAACCTGGTCGGCGGCTTCCTGATCGGCATCACCCAGCAGGGCATGTCGGCCGGGGAGGCGCTCGGCACCTTCACCAGCCTCACCGTCGGCGACGGCCTCATCACCCAGATCCCGGCGCTCATCGTCAGCACCGCCGCTGGCATCATCGTCACCTACGGCTCCAAGTCGCCCAGCGTGGGTCCCGCCATCGCGTCGCAGCTGACGCGGCACGAGGGCGCGCTCTGGATGTCGGCCGCGATCATCGGGGTGCTCGGCATCGTGCCCGGCTTCCCCTTCCTCCCCTTCGCCACGCTGGCGGGCGGGCTCGCCGGGGTGGCGTACATGGTGCGGCAGCGGGTGGAGCGGGAGAAGGCGCCCGAGGCCACGGTGGTCACCAAGCCGCAGGCCAAGCCCGAGTCGGCGCCCATCAAGGACCTGCTGGCCGTGGAACCCCTCGAGGTGGAGGTGGGCTACGCCCTGGTGCCGCTGGTGGACGAGTCCCAGAAGGGCGACCTGCTGCAGCGCATCGGCCTGATGCGGAAGCAGCTGGCGCTCGAGATGGGCATCATCGTGCCGCCCGCGCGCATCCGCGACAACATCCAGCTCCCGGCCACCGAGTACGCCATCAAGCTGCGCGGCGTGCGCGTGGCCGGCGGCGAGGTGCTACCGCGCTACCTGCTGGCGCTCGACACCGCCGGCATTGCGGCGCCCATCGACGGCATCCGCACCACCGACCCGAGCTTCGGCCTCCCGGCCGTGTGGATCACCCCCGACCGCCGCCTCGAGGCCGAGGGGAACGGCTACAGCGTGGTGGAGCCGCAGACGGTGCTCTCCACCCACCTGATGGAGACCATCAAGCGCCACTCGGCCGAGCTGCTCTCGCGCCAGAACGTGCGCGAGCTGCTCGACACGCTCAAGGAAACCCACCCCGCCCTCGTCGAGGACACCATTCCCGGCAAGCTGTCGCTCGGCACCGTGCACCGCGTGCTGCAGCGGCTGCTCCGGGAGGGGCTCCCCGTGCGCGACCTCGCCCTCATCCTCGAGTCCCTGGCCGACGCGGCCGAGGTGACCAAGGACCCCGAGGCGCTCGCCGAGCAGGTGCGGCGGAGCCTGTCGTCGGTGCTGGTGCAGATGTTTGACGACGGCGACGGCGCCATCAGCGGCATCACCATGGGCCCCAGGCTCGAGACGGCGCTCATGGGCCTCTTCAGCCCGCGGCCCACCCGCGAGGGCGGCCGCCCGCTCGAGCCCGAGGACCTCACCGCGGCGCTCCGCCTGCTCAACGACCTCATGGAATCCAACAAGCGTGACGGCCAGTTCCGGCCGCTCATCACGCCGCCGGCGCTCCGGGTGGGCGTCCGCCGGCTGGTGGAGCCGGTCCTGCCGCACGTGCCGGTGCTGTCGCTGGGCGAACTGCCCGCCCAGACGCCGGTGCACAGCCTTGCCACCTGGGAGCTGACCCGTGCCGCTTGAATCCTTTTCCGGTCCCGCGGTGGACGTGCTGCTGGCGCGCGTCCGCACCCAGCTCGGCCCCGAGGCCGAGATCATCGCCGTCCGCAGCGAGGCGGGCCCCGACGGCCGCAAGCGCTACCAGGTCCTCGCCGCCGACCCCGAGGCCGCGGAGCGCGAGCGCCGCCGCATGGGCACGGGCGGCGGCGGGCACCCGCTCCTCCGCGCCGCGCCGGGCCGCACCGACCTGGCCCGTTGCCGGGAGGAAGACAAGGGCCCGCAGCTCATCGCCTTCGTGGGGCCGACGGGCGTGGGGAAGACCACCACGATCGCCAAGCTCGCCACGCACCCGGACTACCTGAAGGGCCGCAAGGTGGGGCTGCTCTGCCTCGACACCTATCGCGTGGGCGCCATCGAGCAGATCCGCGCCTACGCGGAGATCGCGGCGCTGCCGCTCGAGGTGGTGTACGAGGGCAGCGACCTCGCTCCCGCCATGCGCCGCCTCGGCGACCGGGACGTGGTCCTGGTGGACACCCCGGGCCGCGGCCCGCGCGCGCAGGCCGACGCCCAGCAGGTGCGGCAATGGCTCAGCCAGCTCCAGCCGGCCGAGACGCACCTGGTGCTGCAGTCGGGCCTGCAGCGGGCCGTGGCCGACCGGATGATCGAGTCGCACCGGCAGCACGGCATCACCCACCTGGTGGCCACCAAGCTCGACGAGGCCCCGGACGACTGGACCCTCTTCGACGCCGCCGCCGAGGCGCGGCTGCCGATGCGCTGGGTGTCTGACGGGCAGGAGGTGCCGAGGGACCTCCGGCCCGCCGCGCAGCGGCTGCTCGCCGCGGTGGCCGCGCTCCGGCTCCGCACCGCGGACCCCGTGGAGGTGCTCGCATGATGGACCAGGCCGCGATGCTCCGCGCCATGATGGCGGAGCGCCACCCGATGCCCCCGGCCCCGAACGGACCGCCCACGCTGGTGGTGGGGAGCGGCAAGGGCGGGGTGGGGAAGTCCGTGCTCTCCGTGCTGCTGGCCGAGCGGGTGGCGGCCGACGGCCGCCGGGTGCTGCTGGTGGATGGTGACCAGAACATGGGGAACCTGCACGTCCTGCTGGGGCTGGCCCGGGCCAACCGCCTGGAGAACGTGCTCAACGAGACCGCCGCCCCGCGCGACCTCCTGGTCCCGGTCGCGGAGCGGATCCACCTGCTGCCCTCGGACAGCGGCGCCGACACGCTCTACTCGTTGAGCGCGGTGGACCGCGCCCGGCTGCACCACCGGCTGAGCGCGCTCTACGACGAGTTCGACGCGGTGATCGTGGATGCCGGCCCCGGCCTCGAGAGCGTGGTCCGCGTGGCCACCATGCGCGCCACGCGGCTCGTCGTGGTCACGGCACCCGAGCCGGCCGCGCTCACCGACGCCTATGCCACGATCAAGATCGTCCACGGCCAGGTGCACGACCTGCCGGTGGACGTCCTGGTGAACCGCATCTACGCCGAGCGCGAGGGGCCCGAGACGTTCGAGCGCCTCGCGACCGCGGCCGAGCGCTTCCTGCACCGCGAGCTCCGGTATCTCGGCGGCGTCTGGGAGGACGAACACATCCGGCGCGCCGTGCGCATGCCGGGGCAGCTGCTGCAGGGCCTGCAGGCCGGGCCCAATCACGATGTGCTGACGGCCGCGGTCGAGCGGCTGGACCTGCCGGCGCCCGCCCGGCTGGTGGGCTGAGACGGAGTTCGCACCCGAAGGAACGACCATGGCGACGCAGACCCCATCCCCGACGATGACCGACGCGCTCTGGCACCAGTACCGTGCCACCGGCGACCCGGCCGCCCGCTCCCAGCTCCTGGACCGCTACCTGGGCCTGGTGCATCACGTGGCCCGGCAGGTGGCCGCCCGCGTCTCCGACGTGGTGGAGGTCGACGACCTGGTCAGCGCCGGCACGCTCGGCCTAGTGCAGGCCCTCGAGAGCTTCGACCTCTCGCGCGGGCTGGCGTTCAGCACCTTCGCGATGCGCCGCATCCGCGGCTCCATCCTCGACGAGCTGCGCTCGCGCGACTGGGTGCCGCGCTCGGTCCGGGCCAAGGGCCGCCAGCTCGCCGCCGCGGTGAACCAGCTCGAGGCGCGCCTCGGCCGCACACCCGAGCCGCAGGAGGTGGCGGCGTCGCTGCAGCTCGACATGGCCACCTACTGGCGCTGGCGCGAGGAGGTGGAGGGCGCGGTGCTCGTGTCGCTCGACGGCTCGGTGACGCTCGACCACGCCGAGGCCGCCTCCCTCGAGGAGACGCTGGGCGACACCCACGCGGCCATCCCTGGCGACGCGCTGCAGCAGGAGGAGACGGTGGCGATCCTCAAGCACGCCATCCAGATGCTGCCGCCCAAGGAACGCACGGTGCTCGCGCTGTACTACTACGAGGAGCTCAACCTGCGGCAGATCGCCGAGGTCCTGCACGTCACCGAGTCGCGGGTCTCGCAGATCCGCACCCAGGCCCTGAAGCGGCTGCGCACCCGGCTGCAGCCGGCGGAGGAACGCTGATGTCGCCCCGGACCCTGAAGCTGGTGCTTGTCTTCCTCACCGGATTCGTGCTGCTGGCGTATGCGCCCGTGCTGGTGCAGGCGGCGCCCACGGTGGGTGCCGCGCTCGGCGCCATCCCCGTTCCGGCATTCCCCACGCTGGCAAGCGACGGTGACCTGCTGGGGGACATGCTGCTCGGCACGGCCGCGGCGATGCTTTCCCTGCTGCTGGTGCTCCGGCTCCGCCGTCGCGTGGCGGCGAGCCCCGCGGTCACGCCGCGCCCGGCGCTCCAGCTGGTGACCACCCACGAGAGCCCCCTCCGGACCGACATCCGGAAGGCGGCCGCCACCGGGGAGCGGGTCCCGGCACTGGCCCGCCGCTTCCGGCTGAGCCAGGACGCCGTCCGGGTGGCCCTACATAAGGAAGGGCCGACGGATGCCGCCCGACCGGAAAGAAGTTCCCGCCGGGAGCGGCAGTTGCCGCCCCCGGCCAAGGCCCCCGCGCGAGTGCCTTCCCGAACTGGTTATCAGGCAAGGAGTTAGCGAAAGGGAGGTGCGGGGGGCTCGAGGGCACAGCGATTGCCCTTGAGCCCCCTGACCTTTTCCGGTGACCCCATGGGCCTGAACGCCATCCAGAGTACCGCCCGCACGCTGAGCTACTACACCCGGCTCCAGGCGGTGACGGCCAACAACCTGGCCAACAGTGACACCGAGGGCTTCAAGGCGGACCTGATGGCCGCCCGCCAGGTGGGCGACACCACCTGGCCCGTCCCGGTGATGCGGACCGACCTGTCGCAGGGCAACCTGACCCACACGGGCCGCCCGCTCGACGTGGCGCTCGACGGCCCGGGCTTCCTCGTGGTGCAGACCGAGAACGGCGAGCGCCTCACCCGGGGCGGCGCGCTGGCCCTCGACGTGGCCAACCGCCTGACGGACCGCCACGGCAACGCCCTCCTCGGCGAGCACGGCCCCATCGCCATCCCGCTCCGCTACGGCACGCTCGAGATCCAGGCCGACGGCGAGGTGGTGGTGGACGGCACCAAGGTGGACCGCCTCCGGCTCGAGACCGTGCGCGACACCAGCACGCTCCTCAAGGAGGGCGCCGGCCGCTTCGTGGCCGACCAGGAGCGGGTGGCGGTGGACAGCAGCACCACCACGCTCCGTCAGGGCGAGATCGAGGACAGCAACCAGGACACGCTGCGCGGCACGGTGGACCTCGTGACCATCCAGCGCGCCTACGCCGCCAATGTCGACTCGCTCAAGGCGCTCGACAGCGTGCTCGGCACCGTCGTGAACGAAGTCGGGAAAGTCGGCTGATCGAACCGCAGGCGCGGCCCCGCGGCCGCGCCCCTGAGCCCCAGGCGGCGCGCCCCACGGGCCGCGCTCTCGAGAAGGAAAGGAGCATCGGATGAACCCAGGTCTCCGCGCCAGCGCTTCCGGCATGCGCGCCCAGCAGACCCGCATCGACGCCATCGCCAACAACCTGGCGAACGTGAACACCACGGCGTTCAAGCGGAGCCGCACCAACTTCGAGGACATGCTGTACGAGACCCTCCAGGGCTCGCAGCTGGTGCACTACCAGGGCACCGAGACCCTCGCGCCGGTGCAGATCGGCCGCGGGGTCCGGCTGGCCGACGTCCAACGCATCCACACGCAGGGCACCTTCGAGGAGACCGGCAATCCCTTCGACTTTGCCATCGAGGGCGACGGATTCTTCCAGGTCCAGCTGCCGGATGGGACCATCGCGTACACCCGCGACGGCACCTTCACCCGCTCCGCCGAGGGCACGCTGGTGAACCACCAGGGCTACATGCTCCAGCCCGAGATCACCGTCCCGATGGAGGCCACGCAGGTCACCGTCTCGCCCCAGGGCCTGGTGAGCGCCATCCTCGGCACCTCGGGCCAGCAGGTGGAGATCGGCCAGCTGGAGCTGGCGCGCTTCGTGAACCCGAGCGGCCTCCTCTCCCTCGGCAACAACCTGTACCAGCAGACGCCCGCGTCGGGCGAGGCGGTGACGGGGCTCGCCACGGAGGACGGCTTCGGGCAGATCGTGCAGGGGTCGCTCGAGTCCTCGAACGTCGAGATCGTGCAGGAGATGGTGGACATGATCGCGGCGCAGCGCGCCTACGAGGTCAACTCCAAGGCCATCAAGACCGCCGAGGAGATGATCCAGACCGTCACCAACGAACTGATCCGCTAAGTGCGCCTCATGGGTGTCCTCGCCGCCCTCGTCGCCGTCCTGCCGGGTCCCGCCCGCGCGCAGGCGCCGGTCCGGCTCGCCGCCCAGGCGGCGCCGGTGCCGGCGCGGCTCCAGGCGCGCGTGGCGGAGGCGGTCGCGAAGACCTGGGGGGTGGACACCACCGGGCTGGTGCTCTCGTGGGGCGTGGGCTCGCTGGCCCACGTGCCGGACACCAGCAGCTTCCGCCTCCTCGGCAACGGGGACGGCGGGTGGTTTGCCGTCATGGTGACGCCGCCGGGACAGCCGGTGGCCGCCATCCGCCTCCGCGCCGGCCTCGTGCGCGAGCGCCTGGTGGCGGCGCGCGCGCTCCGCTCGGGCCTCAAGCTCGTGGCGGGGGATATCCGGCGGGAGCAGCACCTGCGCTGGGGCCCGCCGGAAACGCCTGACGACGTGGACGTGCAGGAAGGCTGGGTGGTGCGCCGCCCGCTCTCGGCCGGGGAGGAACTGCTCCGGCCGCGGGTGGCGCCGCCGCCCGTGGTGCTGGCGGGGCAGCCGGTGCGGCTCCTCTGGCAGGAAGGCAACGTCGCGGTGGCCATCGAGGGCACCGCGCTCAACGACGCGGCGCTCGGCGCCGCCGTCCGGATCCGCACCACGCGGCGCCAGGGGACCGTGCAGGCCACGGCCACGGCGCCGGGGGAAGCGAGGATGATGCGATGACGCTCCGGCCCTTGACCCTGGGCGGCGCGGGGTTGCTCCTGCTGCCGTCCCTCCTCTCCGCGCAGGGGGGCCCGCCCGCCCCCGCCGCCACCACCGCGCCTGCGCCGGCCGCGCAGCCCACCGTGGCGGCGGCGCCGGCCCCGAGCCGCGCGGGCTGGTTCAGCGACAAGCGCCCACTGCGCATCGGCGACATCGTCACCATCGTCATCGATGAGAGCATGAACGCCAGCGAGCGCCAGAGCGAGAATGCCAGCCGCCGCCGCGGCAACCAGATGGGCCTCAACCTGAACGTCGGCGACGTGGCCGTCGGCCCGCAGAAGGGCTTCCAGAGCGACGTCAACCAGAGCTCCCGCACCGGCGCCGACGCCGGCCGGAGCGGCGACCTGCAGGCCATCATCAGCGTCCGCGTCGTGAGCATCGAGCCCACCGGCATCGCCCGCATCAAGGGGGAGAAGACCGTGGGCGTGGACGGCCGGAACCAGGTGATCACCGTCGAGGGCGTCATCCGCCCCGAGGACGTGACCGCCGACAACAGCGTCTATTCCTCCCGCGTCGCCGAGTCGGTGGTGAGCTACAAGGGCAAGAAGATCGGCCCGGCGCGCGGCATCCTCGGGTCCATCCTCTCGATCTTCTGGCCATGAGCGCGCGCCTTCGCCGGAGCGGGCTCGTCGCCCTCGCCCTCGGCCTGCTGGGCCTGCCGCTCGCGGCCCAGGCCACCGAGCGGGTGGGCGACCTCGTCACCACCGCCGGCAACATCCCGCGCCGGCTCATCGGCTACGGCCTGGTCATCGGCCTCGAGGGGACGGGCGACCGCTCCTTCGGCAGCGCCACCACCGGCGGGACCCAGACCGTCCGCTCCATCGCCAACGCGCTCCGCCGCTTCGGGCTCGAGGTGCCGGGGGAACGGCTCCGGCCCCGCAACGTCGCGGCCGTGGTGGTCACCGCCGAGGCCTCGCCCTGGCTCCGGGCGGGGGGACGGTTCGAGGTGCAGGTGAGTTCGATCGGTGATGCCACGAGCCTCCGCGGCGGGGTGCTCTGGATCACGCCCCTCCAGTCCGACCCCGAGCAGCCCCCCGTGGCCACCGCCCAGGGCTCGCTCTACGTCCCCGACGAGGACGTCCGCTCCGTCGCCGGCCGCCGGGGCAACTCGGCCCGGATTCCCGACGGCGGCATCCTGGAAGTGGAGCCGCCCCAGGTGGCGGCCCTGACCCCGAAGCTGCTGCTCCGCCGCCCGAGCCTGGTCACCGCCCAGCGGCTGGCGAGCGCCATCAACGCCGGCCTGGGCGATAGTGTCGCGAAAGTGGACGATCCCGGGAGCATCACGCTCAACCCCGGGGCCCGGGGGGGCGATAATCTGGCAATGCTCCTTGCGGCCATCGACACCCTCCCGGTGCGGATGGCCCCGGAGGCCCGGGTGGTGATCGATGCCCGGAGCGGCACGGTGGTGAGCGGAGGGACGGTGCGGGTGGCGGCCGCCACGGTGACCCATCGCGGCCTCACCCTGCGGATCGGCGGGACCGTGGTTCCGGCGGCAGGGACCGACAGCGCGCCGCCCCCGGGCCCCGAGGGCCTGCTCTCGGTGGGCGAGGGAGCATCGGTCCAGGAGGTGGCGGCGGGTCTCCATGCCGCGGGCGCGCGGCCGCAGGAGATCGCGGCCATGTTCAGCGCCCTGCGCGAGGTCGGCGCGCTGAGCGCCGAGGTGGTGGTCCGGTGACGGCGCCGATCGGCGGGGTGCCGGGCAGGGCGGTCCCGACGCTGGACCGGCAGCACGCCACCCTCAAGAAGGCCGCGCAGGACCTGGAGGCGGTGTTCCTGAACGAGCTCTTCAAGGCCATGCGGGAGGCCACGCCGCAGGACGGCATCCTCGCGCAGGACAGCGGCCAGGAAATCTTCACGGGGATGCTCGACGAGCGTCTCGCGGCGCTGCACACGGAACGGACGAAGGGCGGCCTGGGGGAGGCGCTGTACCGGCAGTTGAGCCGGCGGCTGCCCACCCCGCCCACGCAAGCAGCAGGAGACCCATGAGTCCTCACGGCTACCAGGAGTTCATCCCCGCCGAGCCCTCCACGTCGGAGCGGCTCGCGGACCTGGCCGAGGCGCTGCTGTACGAGGCCAACGTGATCGAGGAGCTGCGCCAGGCGCTGCTGCGCCAGCGCGCGGGCGTGGCCGCGGACGACGCCGAGATGGTGGAGGCGAGCATCCACGCCATGGGCCGGACGCTGCTCACCCTGGACGAGGCCAAGCGCCGCCGCTCGGCGCTCACCGCGCTGATTGCGGGCGGCGAGCCCACCCCGATCGACCGGCTGGAGACGCTCCTCGGCGGGTCCCTGCCGCCAGACGTGGAGGAGGCGCGCGGGATGGTCAAGCGCTCCGCCCTCATGGCCGCGCAGGACGTGGCCATCAACCAGCACATCCTCAAGCGTGCGCTCGAGGCGGGCGACGTCTTCCTGCAGCGGCTCTTCTCCATGGCCCAAGAACCGGCGCCGGGCTACCAGCGCGGCGAGCGGGCGGTGGAGCCGGCGGCGGGGCTCCTGCTCAACCGGACGGCCTAGGATGAGCCTCTCGAGCCTGCTGAGCATCGCCCGGACCGCGCTGGGGACCCAGCAGCGGGCCATCGACACGACCGGCCACAACGTGGCCAACGCCCAGACCGAGGGCTACAGCCGCCAGCGCCTGAACATCGCGCCGGCGACGCCGCTGCAGCTGCCCTTCGGCCAGGTGGGCCGCGGCGTCACCATCGATGGCATCGAGCGGGTGCGGAGCCGGTTCCTCGACGGCAACTTCCGCACGGCCAGCGGCGACCTCGGCAACTACGCCACCCGCCGCGAGCTGCTCGGCACGGTGGAGGGCGTCTTCGGCGAGCCGAGCGACACCGGCCTCGCCGCCGGGCTGGACGACTTCTTCAACGCGCTCGACGACCTGGCCAACGAGCCGACCGGCAAGACCCAGCGGACCATGGTCCGCACGGCGGCGCAGAACCTCGTCACCCGGCTTCGCGACACCGACAGCCGCATCAACGCGGTGGCCGCCGAGACGGTGACGCGGATGCGCGATGCGGTGGCGGAGATCAACCGCATCGCCGCCCAGATCGCCGACTTGAACGTGCAGGTCAGGAGCGGCAACGCCGGCAACCGGCAGTCGCCCGACGTGCAGGACCGCCGCGACCTGCTGGTGGACGAGCTCTCGAAGTACGCGGGCGTCCGGGTGCTGGAGCGGCCCGACGGCACCATCGGCGTCACCGCGGGCGACGTGATGATCGTGGACGCCGGCCAGCACACCGACCTCGAGATCCGGAACCTCGGCGACGGCGCCTACGGCGTGGGCCTGGTGGGCAGCCCCGGCACGGTGAACTTGCAGACCGGCCAGCTCGCGGCGCTCGCGGAGCTCTCGGGCACCACGCTGCCCGGGATCCGGGCCCGGCTCGACGCGCTGGTGCGGGGGATGGTCACCGAGGTGAACGCCCTTCACCGCGCGGGCCGCAACCTCACCGGGGCCACGGGGATCGACTTCTTCGACCCCACGGGCCTCACGGCGAGCAGCGTGCAGCTGAGCCAGGCCATCCAGCTGTCCACCGACAACATCGCCGCCGGCCGGAGCGGGGGGAGCGGGGACAACGCCAACGCGCTGGCCCTCGCGGCCCTCCGCACCACCGGGGTGACCAGCTTCGGCGGGCAGAGCCTGGGGGAGGCCTACCAGGCGCTGGTCTCGGACCTGGGCGTGGCGGTCAAGGACGCCGGCCAGCGGGAGGCGGCGCAGGACGTCATCGCGAACAACGCGGACAGCCAGCGCAAGAGCGTCAGCGGTGTGTCCATCGACGAGGAACTGACCCAAATGATCGCCCAGCAGAACGCCTACTCGGCGGCGGCCCGCCTCGTCTCGGTCGCCGACGAAATGATGCAGGCCGTGCTGGGCATGGTGCGCTAGGATGCGCGCCTGAGCACCTGAATCGAGGCAAGCCGTGCTCATCCTGAATCGTCGCCAGGGAGAGGCGATCATCATCGACGGGGGGATCCGGATCATCGTCCTCTCGAGCGATCGCCGCGGTGCGCGCATCGGCATCGAGGCGCCCACCGAGATCAACATCCAGCGCGAGGAACTGGTCAATCGCGTCGCCGAGGAGAACCGCCGCGCCAACGCGCGCGGGCCCGGCACCGAGTGGCTGGATCAGCTGCCGCTCAAGAATCCCTGAGGCCCGGGGCCTGACGCACGCGGGGCCGCCTCCCATCCGGGAGGCGGCCCCGTGCTCGTTCCCGGAGGCCCGCCGGCGCCGCTAGGGCCGTTTCCAGCAGGGGAGGCGGAGGATGGCCCGGGTCCCGCCCCCGTCGCGCGCCTCGAGGGCGAGGCGGCCGCCGTTCTTCTCCGCCAGGCGGGCCGCCACGGGGAGGCCGATGCCGAGGTGCCCGTCGCGGGTGGTCTGGAAGGGCTCCAGGGCCCGGCGGCGCAGGTCCTCGGACATGCCGGGGCCGTTGTCCTCCACCAGCACGCACATGCCGCCCTCGCCCGGCTCGGCGGCGAGGGTGATCATCGGGGCGGGATGATCGGCCAGGGCTTCCTTGGCGTTGATGACCAGGGAAAGGAGCGCGTGGCGGAGCTGCGCCTCGACCCCACGCACCGGGGCCAGGCCGCCGGGCATCCGCACCTCCACCTCGGCGAGGGGCAGGCCGCGCTGGTAGCGCTGCAGGTCGGCCACGTCGGCGAGGAGCTCCTCGACGATGATGGGCATCGGCTCGAGCTCCTGGGCGGCGTAGATCTGGCTGAAGCGGGTGATGGTGTCGGCGAGGTGCTGCACCGAGTCGCTCATGGCGCCCCGCAGCCGGTTGCCCTCGCCGGGGGTGAGGAAGTCGGCGTGGGGATCGACGAGCAGGGTGAGGGTCTGGAGGGGGCCGCGGAGGTCGTGCGCCATCCCGCGCGAGAGCGAGCCCATGACCTGGGCTCGGTCGGCGCGGAGGAGCAGTTCCTCGAGCTGGATGGGGCTCAGGGCCCGGGGCTCGGTCGTGGCGACGCTCGTCACTCGGGGGTCTCCTGGGGGCCCCGAGAAGCTAGCGAGGTCGGCGGCGGAGCGGCAGCCACCTCGCCCACGGGCTGAAGCCCGGGCTCGGCTGGAACCCCGCTGAAGCGGGCACTGCGGCCCCGAGGTGATCTCCCGGGTGCCCGTCGCTTCCCCGTGACCTGCCGTACCCGCTTCAGCGGGATTGCGGCCGAGCCCGGGCTTCAGCCCGTGGCTCCCGCTGAAGCGGGCACTGCGGCCCCGAGGTGATCCCGGGTGCCCGTCGCTCCCACGTGACCTGCCGTACCCGCTTCAGCGGGATCGCGGCCGAGCCCGGGCTTCAGCCCGTGGCCGCTCGCTAACGCAGCGAGATCCAGACCCCGTCCACGATGGGATCGGCCAGGTGCCGGCGCTGGATGACCGCCAGCATGCTCTCGCTGATGGTGGCGCCGCTGGCCAGCAGCTTCACGCCGGAACTGGTGCAGAGGTCCCGCGCCAGCACCATGCCCACGGCCAGCCGGTCCACCGCGATCTCGGCCCGGGTGGAGTGCCACTCCTCACGCGGGCGGTCCAGCACCACCGACTCGAGGTGGCGGAGCGCCACCGGGTCGTACCAGGTGCCGGCGTGGCCCGCGAGCTCCTCGATCACCTCGGCCGGCTTCTTCCGGAGGGCCGTGCCGCCGTCGAGGAGGCGGTAGAAGTCGATGCCCACCCGGAGGATCCGCGAGCGGAGCGGGATCTGGCCCGACACGAAGTGCGAGGGCTGCCCGGTCCCGTCCCAGTTCTCGTACACCCCGCCGATGATCTCGCCGGCGCCCTTGAGCCGCTCCACGGCCTCGAGCAGCGCGGTGGACACCACGGCGTAGTGCCAGTCCGGGTAGGCCGGCGCCCCGCTGTGCTGGTGCGCCGCGTCCACCACCTTGCCGATCTCGTGCAGCTGGGCGGCGAGATCGAGGTCGTGCACCAGCTCGCCCGGGATCTCGAAGCGCTCGGCGATGCGCCGCGCCAGCGAGGCCAGCCGCTTGCCGCGCTCGGCGGCCCCGGGGAGGCCCAGGTCCACCAGGTGGATCAGCAGCTCGAGCAGCTGGTCGAAGCTCCGGCCGAGCTGCTGGTGCAGCTGGCCCACGGCATCGCGGTCGCGGCGGAGCTGGTCCTGCAGCCGCTTGATGCGGAGGCTGGCCCGCACGCGGGCCAGCAGCTCGGGCAGCTCGATCGGCTTGGTGAGGTACTCGTCCACGCCGAGGTTCAGGCCCTCGACCTTGAGCGCGGTGTCGGTGAAGCCGGAGAGCACCACGAAGATGCTGTCGCGGAGCTCCGGGTCCTCCCGCACCTGACGGCAGAGCTCGAAGCCGTTCATCCCCGGCATGTTGTAGTCGGAGACGATCACGTCCGGGCGGATGCGGCGGGCCACCGCCAGCGCCTCCGCGCCGTCGAGCGCGGTGGCCACCCGCATGGCGGGTTCGTGCTCCAGCGCGTGCTGGAAGGCGGCCAGCGTCGCGGCGTCGTCGTCGACCAGGAGGATGGTGCTCACCGGGGCGGCCGGGACGGGGGCGCTCATGGCGCGCCTCCCGACGCGACGGCACCGGTGGCGGTGTCCCCCGGGGCCACGCCGGAGTCGCCCGGGACGACCGGGACGGCCAGCGAGTCGCCGGCGGTGGCGGTCGGCAGGAGCATCATCACGGTGACGCGGCGGTTGGCATCGGCCTCGGGCACGTCGGGTTTGTAGAGCCGGCGGTCGGCCCAGCCCCGCACCTGCTGGATCTGGGCGTCGTTGAGGCCGCCCTCCTCCATGATGCGCCGCGCCGCGTTGGCACGGTCCACGCTCAGCTCCCAGTTGCTGTAGCCGTCGGCGCGGTGGTAGGGGCGGGCGTCGGTGTGCCCCTCGATGACGACGGCGTTGGGCAGGCTCCCCAGCTTCCGGCCCAGGAACTTGAGCAGCTCGGCGCCGGCCGGGCGGGGCGTGGCGCTCCCGGTCTCGAAGAAGACGCCGCTCGAGTCCTCCAGCAGCTGCACCCGGAGCCCCTCCTCGGTGACCTCGATCTCCACGTGCTCGGCGATCTCGGCGAGGGCCGGCACCTCGCGCACCTGCTGCCGGATCTGCTCGGCCAGCTGGCGGAGGCGGTCGCGCCGGAGGTCCACCACCTGGTTGGGCGACATGATGCGCGGGCTCTGCGACTGCGCCCCCTCGCCCGGCATGATGGAGCTGCCGAACTCATCGGCCCGGCCCAGCGGGTCCTGGAAGTAGCCGGCGATGGCGGACTTCACGTCGCTCGACTGGCCCACGATCCAGAGCACCAGGAACATCGCGAACATCGCCGTCATGAAGTCGGCGAAGGCCACCTTCCAGGCGCCGCCGTGGTGGCCGTGCCCGTGGGCCTTCTTCTTGATGATGATGATCGGCTGCTCGCGCGCCTTGTTCACGGGAGCCTACTTCCCGGCCTTGGCCGCCTGCTTGCAGGCCGCTTCCATCTCCTGGAACGTCGGGCGGACCGTGGAGAAGATGGCGCGCCGGGCAAACTCCACCGCCACGATGGGCGCGAAGCCCTTGGCGAACGCGATGACGCTGGACTTGAAGAACGCGAAGAAGCGCGCCTCGTCGGAGTTGACGTGCTCGATGGCGGTGGAGAGCGGCCCGAGGAAGCCGTAGGCGAGGAGCACGCCGAGGAAGGTGCCCGTGAGCGCCGCGGCGACCTTCTCGCCGATCACCTCGACCGGGCCGGAGATGGCGGCCATCGTCACCACGATGCCGAGCACCGCGGCCACGATGCCGATGCCGGGGAGCGCGTCGCCCACCTTCTGGAGGGCGCTGGCGGGCTTGCCGGCCTCCTCGTGGTGCACGTCCATCTCGCCGTCCATCAGCGAGTCGAGGTCGTGGGGCGGGACGCTGCCCACCAGCACCAAGCGCAGGGAGTCGCAGAGGAACTCCATGGCGTGGTGCTCGTGCAGGATCTTGGGGTACTTCTTGAAGATGGAGCTCTTCTCGGGATCCTCGATGTGGGCCTCGATGGCCACCAGGCCGTCCTTCCGGGCGATCTGGAAGAGCTCGTAGAGCATCTTCAGGGCGTCGAGGTAGAGGTCCTTCGAGTAATGGCTGCCCTTGAAGACGGCGCCGAGCTTGGCCCCCATGGCCTTGAGGACGGGGCCCGGCGTGGAGATGAGGACGGTGCCCAGGGCCACGCCGCAGATCGTGACGATCTCGGAGACGTGAAACAGCGCGGGCAGGTGGCCGCCGGCAATGGTGAAGCCGCCCGCCACGGATGCCAGCACGATGATCAGGCCAATGATCGCGATCATGTCGATGCCATCCCTTGCATGGCTGAAGTATCGGAGTTGCTTGCCGATACCTTGAGGAACGCCAGGGGGCATGACGCCCCCGCCGGGACCGAGGACGTGCCCTACATCATCAATGGAATGCGGGACCTCTTGGCCCGCGGCGAAAACCTCCCGACGCTCCCCACGGTGGTGTTCCAGCTCCACCGGGTGCTCGACGACGAGCGGGCCGGGGCCCGGGACGTGGGCGCCATCATCGAGCGCGACCCGAGCCTGACCATCCGGCTGCTCCGCGCCGCCAACTCGGCCGCGTTTGCCCGGCCCGGGCAGCGGATCGGCTCGGTGCAGGCGGCGGTGGCCATGCTCGGGGTCAATCAGGTGCGGGCCGTCTGCATTGCCCTGGCGGTGGTGAAGGCCTTCGGGCAGCGCCGCGGCGGCCTCGATCACACCGCCTTCTGGGTGCACGCCGCGGCCGTGGGGATGCTGGCGCGGCGGCTCTGGGAGCGCTTCGGCAACGACCCCGACATCTCCGCCGATGACGTCTATGTCGCCGGGCTGCTCCACGATGCCGGGCTCCTGGTCATCGAGCAGCATTTCCCCCGGGAGTTTGCCGAGGTCCTCGCGGAACGCGCGGCCAACGGCGGCCGCCTCTGGCAGGTGGAGGAGGAGCACCTCGGCATGGACCACGGGGCGGTCGGGGGGCTCCTCATCGGGCGCTGGGGCCTGCCGCCCTACCTGGCCGAGGCGGTGACCAACCACCACCACCCGCACCAGGCGGACGAGAAGCTGCAGGCGCTCTGCCGGGTGGTGCAGGCCGCGGAGGTGCTCTGCACGGACGGGGGCGTGGGGCTGGCGGAGGAGGGGGGCGCCGACTGCTCGCCCTCCGATGTACTGACCGAACTCGGGGCCGACGAGGGCACCATCGAGCAGATCGAGGCCGAGCTGCCGACCCTGTCGGAGAAGGCGCGGCAGTTCCTGGCGTAGGCGGCGTGGGGGGAAAAGCGAACGGGGCGGCCTCCCGAGGAGGCCGCCCCGCCGTCGTTCAGGCGTGCGTCACATGGACGGCACGGTCGTGGAGGGGTCGCGGTCGATAGAACCGGCGGAACAGCCGGGCCACCAGCTCATTGCTCAGCACCACCATCACGAACAACGCCTTGAGCATGATCCACCTCCTGGGCTGCGGACGCGCACGGGGGTCTGCTCTCCCTAACCGCACGATTGGTGCCAGCCGCAGGGCTGCCCGGGTTCCGGCGGACCCTCCGCGTAAGCCCTTGCCCAGGTTCGGGTTGGCCTGGGGTCTCATCCCTTCCCTCTGTCGCCGGGGAGCGACAGGGCGACACGGGGCGGCCCGACCGGGACACACCTGCCGCCCGTCCGGCCCCCCCGCGGCGAAATGAACCGTGGCCACCGGGCCCCCACCGCGGAGAATGGCGGCGGCCCGGTCCCGCCCCGGCCGCGGAGCTCCGCCGCGCACGCCTCAGGAAATGTGATCCACGCCCGATAATCGGACCAATTCGCATCACGTCCGGACGGGAACCCCCCGTCGCCTGGCCCTCACGGGCGCGTGAACGGGGCCAACCCGGGGAGCGTGCGGTCCGGGCTCCTCCAGTCGGCCGCCGCCTGTGCGGCATGCCGCCCCGTTCTCGCCTTCCGCACCGTCGATGACGGAACGGCCGGCGGCTCGCCTGTCCAGGCCGTCCGGGAGTAGCGAAGTCACACCTTGGGGAGGGACCCGCAATGATCCGATGGACCCTGCGCCGCGTACTGTTCGCCTCGGCCCTGCTGAGCGCGGTGCTGCTGGTAGCCACCGGCTTCGTGGGCTGGCAGCTGGCCAACCACGAGGAGCGGGCGGCGGAAGAGATGGTGGTGGACCTCCAGGGACTCCGCAACCATCTCGAGGGCGACATGATGCACGACGGCGTCCGCGCGGACGTGCTGGCGGCCCTCTATGCCGCCCAGTGGGAGCGGGGCTCCCGCGAGGCCGTGCTCGCCGAGCTCGGCGAGCACGCCGCGTGGTTCCGTGAGGTGCTGGCGAAGAACCAGGCCCTGCCGCTCGACGCCGGCGTGAAGGCGAAGCTGGCCGAGGTGAAGCCCTCGCTCGAGACCTACCTGGGCTCGGCCGAGCGCCTGGCGGCGCTGGCCTTCAGCAACCCGGCCGCGGCCCGCCGCGAGCTGCCCGCCTTCCACGCCGCCTTCAAGGACCTCGAGACCAAGCAGGAGGCGGTGAGCGACCTGATCGCCGGGGAGGTGGACCGGCTGCAGCAGGACGCGCACGACGCCGCGGTTCGCGCGCGGCGCTGGCAGGTGGCGGTGCTGGTGACCGGCCTCGTGGTGCTGCTGCTGGTGAGCACCTTGGTGAGCCGGCGCCTGGCGCGGGACGTGTCGGAGCTGTTGCGCGCCGCCCATGCGGCGGGCCGGGGGGAGCTCGCGAGCCCCGCCATCATCGCCGGCAACGGGGAGATCGCGGAGGTGGCCACCGCGCTCAACCAGGCCACCACGGGCATGCGGACCGCCCTCGGCAGTGATCAGGTGAACTGGACCACCCTCGGCGAGGAACGCGCCGAGGTGACCCGGATCCGGCAGCTAATCGAGAACGCCCCGATCAACATCATGTACGCGGACCGCGACCTGGTGCTGCGGTACATGAACCCGGCGGCGCGCCGGACCTTCGGCGCCCTCCAGGCTCACCTTCCGGTGCCGGTGGACCAGATGGTGGGGCAGAGCATGGACGTCTTCCACCGCGATCCCGGCCAGCAGCGGGGCCGCCTGGCCGACCCGGCGAAGCTGCCGCTGACGGCGCGCTTCCCCATCGGCCCGGAGATGCTGGACCTCACCGCGTGCGCCATCCGCGACGCGGACGGCCAGCACGTGGGGGTCATGGTGACCTGGGAACTGGTGACCGCGAAGCTCGCGGCCGAGCAGGCGGTCAAGGAAACGCAGGCGCGGGAGCTGGCGCTGGCGGAGGAGCGGCGCCAGGCGGAACGCGCCGAGGCGGACCGCCGCGCCCGGGACCAGGCCGCCCGCGCTGAGGAGGAGCGGCGGCAGGCGGAGGCCGAGCGCGCGCAGGCGGCGGAGCTGCAGGCCAAGGTGGACCAGATCCTCGCGGTGGTGGACGCCGCGGCGGTGGGTGACCTGACCCGGGAGGTGACCGTCCGCGGCGAGGATGCCATCGGGCGCCTCGGGACGGGGCTGGCCCAGTTCTTCGGCAACCTGCGCGCGAGCATCGGCGACATCACGCGGACGGCCGAGGTGGTGGCCACCGTGGCCGAGCAGAGCCGGGCCGTGAGCGGGCGGCTGCAGGCCTCGGCGGCGGAGTCGTCGGCCCAGGCCAGCGTGGTGGCGAGCAGTGCCACCGACGTGAGCCGCAACGTGGCGACCGTGGCGGCGGGCACCGAGGAGATGAGCGCCTCCATCCGGGAGATCGCCAAGAACGCGGGGGACGCCGCGCGCGTCGCCGCGCAGGCGGTGCAGGTGGCCGATCGCACGGACGGCACGGTGGCCAAGCTCGGCGAGTCGAGTGCGGAGATCGGGAAGGTGATCAAGGTGATCACCGGGATCGCGCAGCAGACCAACCTGCTGGCGCTCAACGCCACCATCGAGGCGGCGCGCGCCGGCGAGGCGGGCAAGGGCTTCGCGGTGGTGGCCAACGAAGTGAAGGAACTCGCCAAGCAGACCGCCACGGCCACCGAGGACATCAGCCGGAAGATCGAGGCCATCCAGGGCGACACCGCCGAGGCGGTCCGGGCCATCCGGGAGATCGGCGGGATCATCGACCAGATCAGCCAGATCCAGACCACCATCGCCGGGGCGGTGGAGGAGCAGACGGCCACGACCAACGAGATGGGGCGGAACGTCACCGAGGCCGCCAAGGGCTCGGAGGAGATCGCCCGGAACATCCAGTTCGTGGCCCGGGCGGCGGAAGGGGCGAGTCAGGGTGCCGGGGAGGGCCAGGCCGCGGCCGCCCAGCTGGTGGCAGCGGCGGGGCAGCTGCAGTCGCTGGTGGGCCAGTTCCGGATCCAGGCGGGGGCCCGCGCGGCGGGGGGACGGGGCGCAGCCCCGTTGGCAGCCGTGGGAGCCGCCCGCTAGCCGCCCCCTCAACGATTCATCCCCGGGGCCGATACTCCCGACAGCAGGTGGGGGGACCGCGCCTTCCCGGACGCGCCGCACGCCGGCGCCGGAGAGCCAGCATGAGCGACATGGACGACATCGTCAAGGAATTCCTGGTCGAGAGCAGCGAGGGCCTGGACCAGCTGGACCGCAACCTCGTGGCCCTGGAGCAGGCGCCCGGGGACGCGGCGCTGCTCGCCAGCATCTTCCGCTGCATCCACACCATCAAGGGCACCAGCGGCTTCCTCGGGTTCGGCAAGCTCGAGAGCGTGACCCACGTGGGCGAGAGCCTGCTCTCCGACCTGCGCGATGGCAAGAAGGTCCTCACGCCCGAGATCACGAGCGCCCTGCTCCAGCTGGTGGACGCCGTCCGCTCCATGCTGGCGGCGGTCGAGGCGGGCGGCACCGACGGCGACCAGGAGTTTCCCGAGCTGGTGGCGCTGCTCACCCGCCTGCAGAAGGGCGAGGCGGCGCCGGCACCGGCGGGAAAAGCTGAGGGGGCGGCGCCCGCGAAGAAGGGCCGCAAGAGCGGCTCCGCGGCCGTCGTGGCCGAGCCCGCCGCCCCGGCTCCCCAGGCGGTGCCCCGTCCGGCCGCGCCCGCCGCGGCACCGGCCCCCGCGCCGCTGGCCGAGGCGCCGGGCGCGGTGGCCCAGGCCGAGGCGGCCGAGGTGAAGGGGCCCCAGGCCTCCGACAGCAACATCCGCGTGGACGTGGGGCTCCTCGACAAGCTGATGAACCTGGTGGGCGAGCTGGTGCTGGCCCGCAACCAGATCCTGCAGTACACCGCCACGCAGGAGGACAGCGGCTTCGTCGCCACGACGCAGCGGCTCAACCTCATCACCACCGAGCTGCAGGAGGGGGTCATGAAGACCCGCATGCAGCCGATCGGAAACGTGTGGGCCAAGTTCCCCCGCGTGGTGCGCGACCTGGCTCTCGCCTGCAAGAAGCAGGTGCGGATCGAGATGGAGGGCAAGGAGACCGAGCTCGACAAGACCATCATCGAGGCCATCA
>CAZRCT010000049.1:0-26924 GCA_964598655.1 uncultured Gemmatimonadaceae bacterium | reverse complement strand
GCTCGTAGCTGTGGTGGCTGGTCCGCCGGACCACTCCCACCACCTCGTAGCCCTTGCCCAGCAGGAATTCGGCGAGGTAGGAGCCGTCCTGCCCGGTGATCCCGGTGATCAGTGCCCGCGGCATGGGGGGAGGGCCCTCCGGTGTTGTGTCAAGACCTTCAGCCGGTTATACTTGGCGGCTGTCCCGCGACTCGTGGAACCCAGTCCCCCGGAAGGAAGATCCGTATGGCCCGGACGTGCAACGTGTGTGGCAAGGGGCCGATCACCGGCAACAACGTCAGCCACGCCAACAACCGGAAGAAGCGCCGCTGGTATCCCAACCTCCAGACGGTCCGTGTCCTGGTCGAGGGGGCGCCCCGCCGGGTCCAGGTCTGCACCCAGTGCATCAAGTCTAACCGGGTGAAGAAGGCGGTCTGAGGCACCCGGGGCGCCCCCCGCGCGGGCGGCGCCCCGCTCCCAGCCGTTGGTGGTCGGCGTGGACTTCCAGTAGGAGCCAGAAAAAAGGGGACCCTCGGGTCCCCTTTCGTCGTTCCTCTCAGTCCGGAATCGCCGGGCCATCGTCACTCCGGGAGGAGCTCGATGCGCGCCATCTCGGCGCCGTCGCCCGGCCGGTGGCCGAGCTTCAGGATCCGGGTGTAGCCGCCCGGGCGCGCGGCGAAGCGGTCGGAGATCTCCCCGAACAGCTTGGCGAGCGCCTCGCGCTCCCGCACCTTGGCCGCGGCGAGGCGGCGGGCGTGCAGGGTCTTCTTGCGCGACTGCGTGATCAGCTTCTCGGCGTACGGCCGGAGCTCCTTGGCCTTGGCCACGGTGGTAGTGATGCTGCCGTGGAGGAAGAGGCTCGTCGCCATGTTTCGGAGCAGCGCCTTGCGGTGCTCCGAGGTGCGCGACAGCTGCCGTCCCTTTGCCTGGTGCCGCATGGTCTCAGCTCTCCTCGCCGCCGTCGGACGCGACGCGCACGCTCGGCGGGGTGCCGGGGTTCACCACGCGGAGGTCGCCATCGGCCTCCTCGAAGCGCATCCCGAAGTTCAGTTCCTGCTGGCGGAGGAGGTCGGCGATCTCGCGGAGCGCCTTCTCCCCGACGTTCTTGACCTTGAGCAGCTCGTCCTCGGTGTAGGTGACGAGGTCGCCCAGGGTGCGGATGTTGGAGTTCTTCAGCGAGTTGAGCGACCGGACCGAGAGACCGAAGTCGTCGATCAGGCGGTTCAGCTTGTCGCGGAGGGCCCCGGTCCCCGCGCTCCCCGCCTGGGCCTCGGCGCGGCCCACGGGGACCTTGCCGAAGTCGACGAAGTAGCGGAAGTGCTCCTGCGCGAGGGCCGCCGCGTAGGCGATGGCGTCCTCGGGGGAGATGGTCCCGTTGGTCTCGACGCTGACCGTGAGGCGGTCATAGTCGGTGCGCTGGCCGACGCGGGTCTCGGCCACCGCGAAGTTGGCGCGGCGGACCGGGTTGTAGATGGCGTCGATGGTGATCAGGTCCACCGGCAGCGAGCGGTCCTTGGGGTGCAGCTCCGCCTCGACGTAGCCGCGGCCCTTGTTGACGTAGAGCTCGCCGTTCACCTCGCGGGCGTCCTGCACGGTGAAGAGCAGGTGGTCCGGGTTGACCACGCGCACCGAGCCATGGGGCACGATGTCGCGGGCGTAGACCGGGCCGGCGCCGTCCTTCTTGATGCGCAGCACCGCCTCGTCGACCTCGTCCGCGAGGACGAGGGTCAGCGACTTGAGGCGCTGGATGATCTGGTGCACGTCCTCGTGGACACCCGGGATGGTCTGGTGCTCGTGCACCACGCCATCGAGGCGGAAGGCCCACACCGCGCTGCCGCGGAGCGAGGACAGCAGGAGCCGCCGGAGCGAGTTGCCCAGCGTGTACCCGAACCCGCGCTCCAGCGGCTGCAGCCGGAACTCGGCGATGTTCGGGTTGTCCTCCCGCTTGGTCATCTCGACCAGGTGCGGGCGAACGAGGCCGGTGAGGTCGATGGTCATGGTCACTTGGAGTACAGCTCGACGATGAGCTGTTCCTGCGCGTTGAGCGGGATCGCATCGCGCGTCGGGCGCTCGATGACCTTCCCCGCCACCTTGTCGCCGTCCACGGAGACCCACTTCACGGCCTGGCCGCGCGCCGCGAACTCGAGCGCCAGCTTGACCGGGACGAGCTCCTTGCTGGCCTGCGCCACCCGCACTTCCATGCCCGGCTTCACGTGGAAGCTCGGCACGTCCACCTTGCCGCCGTTGACCTCGATGTGGCCGTGGCGGACGAGCTGGCGGGCCTGCTTGCGGTTGGCCGCGAAGCCCATGCGGAAGACGATGTTGTCGAGCCGGCTCTCAAGCGCCACCAGGAGGTTGGTGCCCTTGACGCCCTGCTCGCGCGAAATGCGGTCGAAGGTGTTCCGGAACTGCTTCTCGGTGAGGCCGTAGATGCGCTTCACCTTCTGCTTCTCACGGAGCTGCTTGGCGTACCCGGACGTCTTGCGCCCCCGGCCGCCGCCGCTGTTCTGGCCGTGCTGGCCCGGCGGATACCCGCGCCGCTCGACGGCGCACTTCTCGGTGAGGCAACGGGTGCCCTTCAGGAAGAGCTTGGTGCCTTCCCGGCGGCACTGCCGGCAACTGGCTCCTGCGTAACGCATAGGTCAGACCCGCCGCTTCTTGGGAGGACGGCAGCCGTTGTGCGGAATCGGCGTGACGTCGCGGATGGAGACCACCTTGAGGCCCACCGAGGCGAGGCCCTGGATGGCCGACTCGCGGCCGCTGCCCGGACCCTGGACGCGCACGTGCACGCGACGCAGCCCGAGGTTCATGGCCTCGCGGCCACAGTTCTCGGCGGCCACGGTAGCGGCGAAGGGCGTGGACTTCTTCGACCCCTTGAAGCCCGCCTTGCCGGCCGAGCCCCACGTCAGGGTGTTGCCCTTCATGTCCGTGATCGTGATCAGCAGGTTGTTGAAGGTGGCCGAGATGTGGGCCACGCCCTCGCTCTCGACGATCTTCTTCCCGCGCTTCGCGGCGGGGACCTTGGGGGCCGCCGCCGGCGCCGCGGCCGCAGGGGCCGCCGTCTGGGGCTTCTCGGGAGTGGTCATTTACTTCTTCGTCACCTTCTTCTTGCCCGCGATGGCCCGGCGCGGGCCCTTCTTGGTGCGGGCGTTGGTGTGCGTGCGCTGGCCGCGGAGCGGGAGGCCCCGGCGGTGGCGGATGCCACGGTAGCTGCCGATGTCCATCAGGCGCTTGATGTTCATTGCGATCTCGGTGCGCAGGGCACCTTCGACGCGCAACGAGCGCTCGATGAACTGGCGGAGCCGGGCGACCTCGTTGTCACTGAGGTCCCGGACCCGGGTGTCGGGGCTCACGCCCGTCTCGGAGAGGATCTTGCCGCTGGTGGGGCGGCCGATCCCATAGATGTACGTGAGGGCGATCTCGACGCGCTTCTCGCGCGGGAGGTCTACGCCAGCGATACGCGCCATCGGTTACCCCTGCCGCTGCTTGTGCTTCGGGTTGCGCTTGCAGATGATCCGGAGCGTGCCCTGGCGGCGGACCACCTTGCAGTGCTCGCAGATGGGCTTGATGCTCGAACGAACCTTCACGGACCACTCCCAGAAACGGGTTTGACTAGAGCACGACAACGTACTGGGGGCATGTGGATAATGCAAGGGGGACGCACGACTTAGGAGGGACCCGCCGGGGCGGCCCCGGCCGGGGGTCCTGCTCGGCTCAGCCCTGCGCGGCCGTGGCCATTTCCAGGAAGGCCGCCCGGGGATCCGGGGCCTGCAGGACCGGCCGTCCCACCACCAGATGGGTCGCCCCGGCCTGCGCCGCCTCGCGGGGGCCCGCCGTCCGGGCCTGGTCCCCGGCGGCGTCCCCGGGGCGCCGGATTCCGGGCACCACTACCCAGCCCGCCGGCCCAAGCTGGGCCCGGACCGTGGCGACCTCATGCGGGGAGCAGACGCAGCCGCGGAGCCCCGCCCGCCCCGCGGCCCCCGCAAGCCGGGCCACCTCGTCCAGGACCGTCACACTGCTCCGCCCCACCGCCTCGGCGTAGCCCTCCGGCGTGTGGCTGGTCAGGACCGTCACCCCCACCACGCCCAGTGCCGGACCTGCCGCCGCAGCCGCCGCGGCCATCATGGCCGAGCCGCCCAGGGTGTGGACGGTGGCCATCTGGACGCCGAGGGCCCGGGCGCCGCTCACGGCACCGGCCACCGTGTTCGGGATGTCGTGCCACTTGAGGTCGAGGAACACCGAGAGCCCCCGCCCCGCCATCTCCCGCACGAAGGCCGGTCCCTCCTCCGCAAAAAGGATGGAGCCGACCTTCACCCACCGCGCCTCCGGGATCCGGTCGAGCAGGCGCCGCGCGTCCGCGCCGGGAAGGTCCAGGGCGATGATGATCTCAGCCACCGTGCTGCTCCAGGTCGCGGATGACCTTCTCGGGAATGCGGGGATTGGCCATGGCGGCGGTGCCGATGGCCACGAGACTGGCGCCGGCGCGGAGGTATTGCCGGGCGTCATCCGCGGTGCGGATGCCGCCCATCCCGACGACCGGCATGCCGCCGCTGCGGTCCATGATCTTGCGCACGGCGAGCACGCCCACGGGCAGCAGCGCCGGGCCGCTCATGCCTCCGTTGCCGTTGCCGAGGCGCGGGGCGCCCATCTCGTCCATCAGGTAGGCGGGGAGGGTGTTCACCACCGACACGCCGTCGGCGCCTGCCTCGCGCACACAGAGCGCCATGCCGGCGATGTCGGGCAGCGCCGGGGAGAGCTTGGCGAGGATGGCCCGCCTGGTCTGCCGCCGGCAGCGGCCGATGACCTCAGCCGCCGTGGCCGGGTTGGCCCCGAACTCCACCCCGCCCGCGTGGGTGTTGGGGCAGGAGAGGTTGATCTCGTACCCGGTGATGTTGCTGAAGTGATCGAGGCCGGCGACCACTTCGGCGAAGTCGCCCGGCTCGAAGCCGACCACGTTCACGATGACCCGGGCCGCCTTCACGTGGGTCGCGAGCCAGGGGAACTCGTGCTCCCGCACCGACGCAAGCCCCGGGTTGGCGAGCCCCACGGAGTTGAGCATCCCGAAGGGGAACTCCGCCACCCGCGGGGCCTTGTTGCCCTTGCGCGGCTCCCTCGAGACGGCCTTGGTCATGATGCCGCCCAGGCGCTCGAGGTCGATCACGCCCTGCACCTCGCGGCCGAAGCCACAGGTGCCGGCGGCAAGGAGGACGGGATTCTGGAAGGTGGTGCCGAAAACAGTGCGGGCGAGCGACGACGTCACTGTTCCACCGGGGCGCGGGGCGTGGTGGGCTGGGCGGGCTGCGGGCGGCCCGGCGTGGGCCGGGGTGCCGAAGGTCGCGCGGGCGTGGGCCGGCCGCCGGGCGCCAGACTGGCAAGCGAGTCCTCGAGCGCCTGGAACGCGGGCGACTCAGCGCCGAGGAGGGTGAGCACGTAGGGGCTCGCGGCGTAGTCGCGGGCGAGCGCGTCCCGGAGCGAGTCGGCGTGCGCGGGCTCGAGCTCCATGAGCGCGAGGAGCGCCTTGGGCACGTAGGGCGACGCAGGCCACCCCGCCGGGATGCGGCGCAGGTAGCCGGCGGCGAGGGACGGCGCCGCCAGTGAGTCGCGCACGATCTCGGCCAGCAGGAAGAGGCGCATCTCCCCGCCCGGTGTGCCGGGCGCGAGGCTGTCCTGCGCCGCCGCCACCCTGAGGGCCACCCGCCCGAGACGGCCCGCCTCCTGCGCGAGCCGGCCGCCGGTCTCCGCGAGGTCGTTCACCTGCTGGGCCAGCTCCGCGAGGCGCGCCGGGTCGTCCGCCTCGCGCAGCCGTGCGATGGCCTCGCGCAGGTCGGCGGCCCGGGTCAGCGGGTCCCCGGGCCGGCCCAGCGCCCGGGCTTCGCCGAAGCGGCGCAGGCCCCGCGCGGAATCGGCCGGGAACCAGTACTCGCCGTCGGCGAGGAGCAGTTCGCCGCGGATCGCCGGGGCGATGGCGGTGTCGGCGAGGGCGGCGGCGAGGAGGCGCTGGCCCGCCGTGGTGTCCTGGCGCCGCACCCGGGCCACCAGCGAGTCCCAGAGCATGAACGTGTCGCGCACGAGGGGATGCCGGGCCGCCAGGAGGGACTCCGCGACCGCCACCGCCTCGGCCGCCCGCCCGGCACCCGCGAGGGCGGCGGCGCGTTCGGCCACGGCCCGGGGGTGCTCGCTCCGTTCGAGGGCGGTGACCGCCTCCGCGAAGCGACCCTCGTGGGCCAGGGCCCGGCCCTGGGCGAAGCGGCCGTATGCCCGCTCCCGGGCATCGGGGGACTCGGCCAGGCGCCCGTAGGCGCGGATGGCCCCGGCGTAATCCCCGAGCTGCTCATAGCACTCGCCGGCAAGGCGGCGGGCCAAGGTGGCCACCTCGGGGTCGCGCGCGCCGGCGGCCTCCTCGAGCGGGGCCACCGCGCGCTCGCACTGGCCGAGGCGGGCCAGCGACTGGCCCTGCAGGTAGCGGGCGCGGTCGGCGAAGCCGGCATGCGGGTGGCGCACCAGCACCGACTCGGCGCGCACCGCGACCTCGCCCCAGAGACCGCTGGCCTCGAGCGTGCGGCCCTCGCGCTCGGCCTTCCGGGCGCGGCCGGCGGCGCGGTCGGTGTGGTACATCCCGTTGTAGTACGCGCAGCCCCCGAGCAGCAGCGCCAGCGCGAGTGCCGCGGCACGCCTCACCGGCCCCCTCCCGCGGCGGCCGGGGCGCCGAGCTTGCGGTCGTACTCGAGCAGGTAGGCCACGATGGCGTCGGCCAGCGCGGTGGCGAGGGATTGCTGCGAGCTGCGGCGCGTCATGAGGCGGGCATCGTTGGGATTGGTGCTGAAGCCCATCTCCACCAGGATCGCGGGACGGCGCGCGGTGTTGAGCACGGCGAGCCGGTTGTGCTGCTTCACGCCGCGGTCCGTGCCGGTGTGGACCCTGGCGAGCTCCGCCTGCACCAGCTCGGCCGCCCGGGCCGACTCGCGGAGATACTCGTTCATCTGGAGGTTGCGGAGGATGTAGTCGAGGTCGTTGGCGCCGGGGGCGGGGTGGTCCTCGTACTGCAGCGCCTCGTTCTCCATGCTGGCGATGCGGTCCGCGTCCTCGGTGTTCTCCTCGCCGATGATGATGGTGTGGAAGCCGCTCACCTCGCCGAAGCGGCGGCGGGCGCGGGCATCGAGCGCGTCCACGTGCAGGCTCACGAAGAGCTCGCACTCGGCGGTGCAGTAGCGGGCCCGGTCGAGGATGTTGATCAGCGTGTCGGTGGTGCGGGTCATGACCACCCGGATGCCACGGCTCTTGAGCTCGTCGCGGAGCAGCAGCGCCACCTGCAGCGTCACGTCCTTCTCACGCAGGCCGCGGGGGAAGTAGATGCCGGGGTTGCCGGGATCGCGGCCGCCATGCCCGGCGTCCACGGTGACGACGTGCCCGGGCCGGAGGCCATTGGGCAGCCGGGCGATGGTGGTGGCGGGGGGCGGCGTGCGCACCAGCTCCTTGAGCCGCGCGGTGCGCGGGTCCCAGCTGTAGCGCTCGGCCAGGACGCGCGGCAGCACCTCGGCCACGAACTGGAGCGGCAGGAAGAGCGAGTCGCGCAGCACCACGGCGGCGCCGGCGAGGGGCTGCAGCCGGTCGTTGAACGCAAAGGCGGGGGCGCCCGGGAGGAAGCGGAACGACTGGCGGGCCAGCGTCAGGTCGTACCACGCCTCGCGCCGGGCGAGGGTGCCGTTCAGGAGCCCCACCAGGGTGCCCCCGTGGACCAGCGGACCAGCCATCCGGTCCATGCGCACGGCGAGCTGGGTGGCGCCGCGGGCGGTCTCGACGGTGATGGTGGCCGGCACCGCGGCGGCCCGCGCGGGAAGGGCCAACGCGAGCAGGAGGAGCAGTCGGCCCGGGCCCGTGGGCCTCATTCGCGCCCCCGGTGGCTCAGGGCGCGGGCCACCTCGCGCTCGGCATCGCGGCGCTTGAGGTCCTCGCGGCGATCGTGCTGCTTCTTGCCCCGGCCCAAGGCCAGGGTCACCTTGGCAACGCCGTTGCGGAAGTAGAGCTCCAGCGGCACCAGCGTCAGGCCCTTCTGCTCCACGGCGCCGATCAGGCGCTCGATCTCCTTGCGGTGCAGCAGCAGCTTCCGCGTGCGTACGGGATCGTGGTTATACCGATTGCCCTGCTCATAGGGCGTGATGTTGACGCCCTCGAGGAACACCTCGCCGTTGGCGAGGCGGGCGAAGCCCTCCTTGATCGAGGCCTTCCCGCTCCGCAGCGACTTGACCTCGGTCCCGGTCAGCACGACGCCCGCCTCCCACGTCTCGAGGATGTGGTAGTCGTGGGTTGCCTTGGGGTTGCGGGCAACCTGCTGCTTGCCGTCATCGGCGGCGGGACGGGGACGGGCCATGGCGCTAAGGCCAAGATAGACAGGGGGTTGGGGCGGGCCAAGGTGGTGCGGCGCCGGCGTGCCGCCCGGAAACGCGAACGGCCCCGCCGGGAGGCGGGGCCGTCGGTGCTGCGAAGTGCCGAAGGGGGGACTCGAACCCCCACGGGCTTGCGCCCACTGCGCCCTGAACGCAGCGCGTCTACCAATTCCACCACTTCGGCGAGGGCCGCAAAAGTACCCCGTGGAGGGAGGGCGCGTCAACTGACCGCCGCGGCGGCGTCAGTAGCGGGGCAGCGCGGGCTCCACCTCGCGCGCCCAGGCATCGATGCCACCGGCCAGGCTCCGCGCCCCATGATACCCGGCCCCGCGCAGGAACTCCACCGCCGCCAGCGAGCGCGCGCCGTGATGGCACAGCACCACCACCTCGGCCCGCGGGTCCACCTCGCGCACCCGTTCCGGGAGGGCGCGGAGGGGGATGTGGAGCGCGCCGGGGAGGCTCACCACTTCCCATTCGTAGTCCTCCCGGACATCCACCAGGACGTGCGGCGCGCCAGTGGCGCGGAGCGCCGCGTACTCCTGGACGGTGATCTCCGGGCCCACGGCCGGGGCCCCGACGCCGCAGAAGGCCTCGTAGTCGATCAAGGCGCGGACCGTGGCGTGGGGCCCGCAGACGGCGCAGCCGGGATCCTTGCGCAGTTCCAGCTCGCGGAAGCGCATGCGCAGCGTGTCCACGAGGAGCAGCCGGCCCGTGAGCGTCTGCCCCGCCCCGGTGAGCAGCTTGAGCGCCTCCAGGGCCTGCAGGCTGCCCACGATCCCCGGCAGCACCCCGAGGACGCCGCCCTCGGCGCAGCTCGGGACCAGGCCCGGCGGCGGCGGCTCCGCGTAGAGGCAGCGGTAGCAGGGGCCCTGCCGGGCGTCGAACACCGAGACCTGGCCGTCGAAGCGGAAGATGCTCCCGTACACCAGCGGCTTGCCGAGCAGGACGCAGGCGTCGTTGACCAGGTAGCGGGTGGGAAAGTTGTCGCTGCCGTCCACCACGACGTCGAAGCCCCGGAGGATGTCCAGCGCGTTGGCCGAGGTAAGGCGGACCGGGAAGGGCTCGACGGTGACGTGGGGATTCAGGTCGTGCAGCCGGGCCGTGGCCGAGTCGAGCTTGGGCCGGCCGACCGCCGCGGTGCCGTGGAGCACCTGCCGCTGGAGGTTGGTCAGGTCCACGGTGTCGAAATCGACGATGCCGAGGGTGCCCACCCCGGCCGCGGCCAGATAGAGCGCCGCTGGGGAGCCCAGTCCCCCCGCGCCGACCAGCAGCACGCGGCCGGCCTTGAGCCGCCGCTGCCCCTCGAGGCCCACCTCGGGGAGGATCAGGTGCCGCGAGTAGCGCAGCAGCTCGTCGGGGGAGAACGGGGTGGCCATGCCCCGCAAAATATACGCGCCCACCCGCGGGGGTTGGGCGCGTGCACGACTTCCGGGCCGGCGGGGGCGCTCAGTGACTCGGGTTGAGCGACACCAGCTCCTGCACCTGCGTCTCGTGCTTCATCAGGTCGGCGAGGGCGATCCCGGCGAGGAGCTCGTCCACCCGCTGCTGCAGCGCCTGCCACACGGGGCGGATGCTGCAGGACGACCCGGGTGCGCACCGCTCCCCGTCCACCGGGTGCGATTCGCAGTTCATCTCGAAGGTCTGGTGCTCCGAGGCCGTCATGATATCGCGCATGGAGATGGCGCCCGGGTCCTTGGCGAGGTAGTACCCGCCCTTGGCACCGCGCACGCTCTCCACGAGGCCGGCTCGCCGGAGCCGGAGCAGGATTTGCTCGACGTAATCGCCGGGAAGCCGCTCCTGCTCCGCGATCTCCCGAGCCGCCACCGGACCGCCGCCTGTCGCGCCGCGGCGCGCCAGGTGGATCGCGATGATCAGGCTGTACTCCGTCCAGGTCGTGATTCGCATGGCACTAAGCTAGGGATCATTGGCGACTGCATCAAGATTGATCGCTCAGGCGCCAAGCCTCATGAATTCCTCACCCACCCCCGGGCAGGCCAACCCCGCCCGGGACGCCGATTTCCGTCATGGCGCGGAGGTCCAGCACCTCCTCGAGCTCCCGGCCATGGAGCAGGCCCTTCTGGATCACCAGCTGCTTCACGGTGAGGCCGGTGGCGATGGCCTCCTTCGCCAGCTTCGCCGACTCGGCGTAGCCGATCTTGGGGGCCAGCGCGGTGACCAGCGCCGGGCTCCGCTCCAGCCAGTAGGCGCACAGCTGCTCGTCCGCCTCGATGCCGCGGACGCAGCGCTCAGCCAGGACCCGGGTGGCATTCCCCACGATGGTGAGGCCGAAGACCACGTTGTGGGTCATCACCGGCATCATCACGTTGAGCTCGAGCTGCCCCGCCTCCGCGGCCAGGGCCACGGTGGTGTCCAGGCCGAGCGCCTGGTAGCAGACCTGGTTGACCATCTCCGCGATGGACGGGTTCACCTTCCCCGGCATGATGGACGACCCCGGCTGCACCGCCGGCAGCAGGATCTCGGCGAGCCCGGTGCGCGGGCCGGAGGCGAGGAGGCGGATGTCGTTGGCGATCTTCTGGAGATCCAGCACGTAGGCGCGGAAGGCGCCGGTGAAGCTTGCGATGTCGCCCATGGACTGCATGAGCTGGATGCGGTCCTGCCCCACGCGGAGCTCGAGCCCGCTGACCTGCTGCAGGTACTTCACCATCAGCGCCGGATAGGCCGCCTCGGCGTTGATGCCGGTGCCCACGGCGGTGCCGCCGATGCCGAGGTCCCGGAGCCAGTCGGCGGCCTGGGCCAGTTTGGCGCGATGGCGCTGCACGGTGTGGCCGTAGGCGGCGAATTCCTGGCCCAGGCGGATGGGCGTGGCGTCCTGCAGGTGGGTACGGCCCGACTTGATCACGTTGTCGAACTGCCGGCCCTTGGCGAGGAAGTCCGCGCCGAGGGTATCCATGGCCTGCAGCAGCGCCGGCAGCGTGGCCAGCGCGGCGAGGCGCATGGCGGTGGGGATCACGTCGTTGGTGCTCTGCGCCATGTTGACGTGATCGTTGGGATGCACCGGCGTGTAGGCGCCGCGGGTCCCGCCGAGGAGCTCGTTGGCCCGGTTGGCGAGGACCTCGTTGCAGTTCATGTTGTGGCTGGTCCCCGCGCCGGCCTGGTACACATCCACGATGAACTGGTCGCGGTGCTGGCCGGCGAGCACTTCATCCGCGGCCTGCACGATGGCGTCGGCAAGCCTGGCCTCGAGGCGGCCCGTCTCCTTGTGGGTCAGGGCGGCGGAGCGCTTGATCCAGATCACGGCGTCCACGAAGGCCGGGAGCGGCTTCAGGCCGGAGATCGGGAAGTTCTCGGCGGCCCGCACGGTCTGGATGCCGTAGAGGGCACCGGCCGGGACCGGCTTCTCGCCGAGGGGATCTTTTTCGAGGCGGGTAGTCATGGGTGGCTCGACACTTGGCGCCCCGGGTGGGGCACCGTGAAACGGGGAGAGGAGCGGCGATGACGACGATGCGACGACACCTGGCGGCCGAGGCGCGCTTCGGCGCGGGGAAGGCCACCAAGGTGGACCTGTTCCGCGGGACGGGGCTCTTCGTGGGGCTCAACTGCTTCGAACCCGGCCAGGCGCAGCCCGTCCATGCCCATGCCGGCGCGGACAAATTCTACTTTCTCGCCTCGGGAAAGGCGAGGATGGTGGTGGGCAGCGAGACCTTCGAGGCGGCGGCTGGCGACGTGGTGTGGGCCCCGGCCGACGTCCCGCACGGCGTGGCCGAGGCGCTGGAGCGCACGGTGATGCTGGTGGGGATCGCGCCGCCGCCGCGCTGAGCTAGCGGCCGGGGCGGCGCACCACGCGGCGGACGGCGACGAGCAGGGGCCCGGCACCCACGGCGTGCAGCGCCAGCGCGGTTCCGAGCAGGATGCCCGCGCCCACCGTCCAGAACCGCCAGGCCAGCAGCAGGCCGGTCTCGTCGGCCCCGAGGTCTCCTGCCATCCCGCCGAGGAAGCCCAGGTCCACGGCGCCGGCGCCCGCCGGGGTGGGCAACACCAGCTGCGCATAGAGCAGCACGAAGCTGCCGACGAGCATCACGCCGAAGGGCGGGTGCTCCGGGAGCGTCAGCGCGAGCACCGGCAGCATGCAGGTGCGCGCCGCCACGTTCACGAAGGACGTCGGGATCCCCCCAAGAATGGCCCAGCGCGGCGTGGCCGCGCCGAGGGCGGCGATGCGGGCCTTGCCGCGGGCCGGCTCGCGGAGGACGAGCCGCTTCCGCCGCCACACGACCACCCAGACCAGGACGGTGAGGAGCAGCACCGCCGCCGCCCACGGCCAGCCCCGGGCGAGGGCCTGCTTGAGGCCGGGGCCGGCCTGGCTCCACCAGTCGGGCGCGTAGCGCCAGACGAGGAAGCCGCCCACCGCAAACACCACCGGATACGCCACCACCACCTCGAGCCCGATGGCCATGAAGCTGACGGTGGCGGGCAGGCCGGCCCGGAGCATCCCCGCCAGCCGCGCGGGCTCGCCGGCGAGGCGCATGGGGGTGAGGCCCGCCGCCGCGTCGCCCCAGGCGTTGAGGACTAGGGCGTCGCGCACGCGCAGCGGCTCGCCCTGGGCCTCGACGTACCAGCGGATGCGCCAGGCGCGGGCCAGGAGGTCCACCGCGAAGAGCACGGCGCAGAGGAGATGGGCCTGCCCGAGGGTGAGCAATGTCAGGCTCCCGGCGCCGCGAGGGCCTGGTAGGTGGCGAAGAGGCGGTCGAAGGCGGCGGCCTGGGCGTGGTGCGCCATGGCCCAGGCGCGCGCGGCGGCCGCCTGCCCCGCCCTGTCCTCGCCGAGCAGCCGGGCCGCCTGCTCGGCACAGGCACCGGCGTCGTCCACGGGGTAGCAGGCGCCTACGCCCGAGGCGTGGACGCGGTCGGCCACGCCGCCCGCGTCCACCGAGAGCACGGGCGTGCCCGAGGCCAGCGCCTCCAGCGCGCTCAGGCCGAAGGTCTCGGCGGGCCCGGGAGCCAGGTAGAGGTCGGCGGCCGCGAGCAGGTCGGCCACGCGGGCGCGGTCGCGCTCGAAGGGGAGCCAGCGGACCGCGAGGCCCTCGGCCTGGGCGCGGAGCCGCGCCTCGCGCGGGCCGGTGCCCACGAGCGCCAGGGTGGCGCCGGTGCGGGGGCCCACGGTGCGCCACGCGGCCAGCAGCACCTCGAGCCGCTTCTCCTCGGTGAAGCGGCCGAGGTAGAGGGCGAGCGGACCCTCGGGGAGCGCATGCCGCGCCAGGGTCCGCGCGCGCGCCGCGCGGCGCGCCGGCGTGAAGTGGGCGAGGTCGATGCCGAGCGAGATGCGACCGACGTTGCGGACTCCATGCTGCTCGAGTTCGCGCGCCACCCCCTCCGACGCCACCAGCACCGCACGATGCGCACCCGCCAGGCGGCGCACGTACGCCCAGGCCGCCCGGGCCGCGGCGCGCCGCCAGGCGGGCGTGCCCCGGCCGGGCGGGGCGATGATCGCCGGGAAGTGCGTGTGATAGAACCAGACGGTGGGGATGCCGAGGTCGCGCGCGGCGCCGCGGACCACCCAGGGCACGAGCCATGGACTGCCCACCTCCACGAGGTCGGGCCGCTCGTGGGCGAGCACGCGGCGCACGGCCGCGCGGTCGAGGAGGAAGCGGTAGTTGCGGTCAAGCGGGATCTCCGGCCCGCGCACGCGGTAGCAGCGCAGGTTGCCGTCCTCGCTCACCTGGCTCTCGGCGCCCGGGACCAGCAGGACCTGGGCAAGGGCGGGATGGGCGGCCACGTAGCGGGCCTTGTCCAGCAGGTAGGTGCGAATGCCGCCGGTGGTGGGGCCGAAGTACTTGGTGATGTCGAGGATCGTGAGGCGGCGGCCGGTGCGGAGCGGCGAGGGGAGCGGGTCGCGCGCCGGATCGAGGGGGCGCGCCGCCGACAGGACGCGCGGCTCGGCGGCGGTGACCTCAGTCGGAGCAGTCACCGAGCGGGTACACGGTGCCGCAGTTGGCGCAGGGATTCTTGCAGCCCCACGGGCGCGAGCTGACGGGGAACCCGCAGCGATTGCAGCGGGACGGCTCCTTGGGCGCGGCGCCTCGGGCCTCCGCCGGCCGCTCACCCATGGCGATAGGCGCCCGTGAGGAAGGGGTTGGTCATCCGCTCCACGCCGATGGTGGTCTCGGGACCGTGGCCGCTCAGCACCACCGTGGAATCCGGCAGCGTGAGGAACACCGACTGCAGGCTCTGCAGCAGCGTGGCAAAGTCGCCGCCCGGCAGGTCGGTGCGGCCGATCGAGCCGCTGAAGAGCACGTCGCCCCCGAAGATCACGTCGCGCCCGAGGAAGCTGACGCTCCCGGGGGAGTGCCCCGGGGTGTGGCGCACGGTGAACTGGTGCCGGCCGAGGTGCAGCACCTGGCCGTCGGCGAGGGGGTGGTCGGGCGGCGGCGGGGCGTCGAGGACGAGGCCCATCCAGCTGCCCTGCTGGGGCAGCGCGTCGTACAGCGCGCGGTCGGCGGGGTGAAGATAGACCGGGACGCCGGTGGCGGCCTTCACCTCGGCCACGCCCATGATGTGATCCACGTGGCCGTGGGTCAGCCAGATGGCCTCGAGGGCGAGGCCGCGGGTGTCGAGCTCGGCCAGGAAGCGGCGGGCCTCCTCGCCGGGGTCGATCAGGACCGCCCGGCGGGTGTCCCGGTCCGCCAGGATGTAGCAGTTCTCGGCGAACTGCCCGTTAGGCAGCGCGACGATCTCGAGCTCAAACGCCGGCATGGCTCCGGCGCTCGGCGAGATACTTCTCGACGGCGATGGCAGCGGTGGTGGCGTCGCCGACCGCGGTGGTGACCTGGCGGGTGAGCTGCACCCGCAGGTCGCCGGCGGCGAAGAGGCCGGGGATCGAGGTCATCATGCGGTCGTCGGTTATGACGTAGCCGCTCGGGTCGTGGGCGAAGTGCTCCTTGATCAGCCCGCTGTTGGGCCGGAACCCGACGAAGACGAAGACGCCGGCCACCGGCAGCGTGGACTCGGCACCGGTCACCGTGTCCTGGAGCCGGAGCCCGTGCACTTCCTTCATGCCGAGCTTCTCGGCGCCCTGGACCTCGAGCACCCTCTTGTTCCAGATCACCTCGATCTTCGGGTTGGCGAAGAGCCGCTCCTGCAGGATCCTCGACGCCCGGAGCTCGTCGCGGCGGTGGACCAGGTACACCTTCGAGGCGTAGCGCGTCAGGTAATCCGCCTCCTCCACCGCCGCATCGCCGCCGCCCACGACGGCGAGGACCTGGTTGCGGAAGAAGGCCCCGTCGCACACGGCGCAGTAGGAGACGCCGAAGCCGGCGTACTCCGCCTCCCCGGGGACGTCGAGCTTGGTGGGGGTGCCCCCCGCGGTGAGGATGACGGTGGGCGCGCGGTAGGTGGGGCCGTCCACCGTCTTCACCGCGAAGGTGCCGTCGGCCTCACGCTGGATGCCCTCCACGGTGGCCTGGCGGATGTCGGCGCCGAACTTCTTCGCGTGGGCGGTCATGCGCTCGGCCAGCTCGCGGCCGAGGATGGACTCGAAGCCGGGATAGTCCTCGATCTTCTCGGTGGCGAGCAGCTCGCCGCCCGGCACCTTGCCCTCGAGGGTCACGGCCTTGAGCATCCCGCGCCCGGCGTACATGGCGGCGCACAGGCCGGCGGGGCCGGCGCCCACGATGATCGTGTCGAAGTCGGTGCTGGTGGTCATGGCGTGGTCAGGGCAGGCTGAAGGAGAGCTCGGATGGCCGCAATATAAGTCCGTGCCCGGTCCCGAGGTGGAGCAGCTGGGCGGCCCCGTGGCAGCAGGAGTGGGTCCCCACCAGTATCGCCAGCTCGTCGGCCTGGTTCCCGGCCTCGGCCACGTGGCGGTCGCCGGCCAGGATGTCCGGCACCGCGATCATGCCCACGCCGAAGACCTGGTGGGCGCAGTGATAGTCCACGCAGAGGGCGCCCAGGGCGGCGGCCCACTGGCGGTAGGTGGCCGCCATGTCCCAGCTCCTCGGGGCCCGGGTGGCCGGGCAGGTGGCGGGCTCGATGCAGTGGATGGGACAGCGCCAGTCGGCGTGGGAGACGTAGCGGGCCCCGTCGGGGGCGCCGGCGTCGTAGGGCGTCCGCGGGCCCGCGGTGAGCGGCCGGGTCTCCACCAGGCGGCCGGGCCAGCGGGTGCGGGCGCGGCGGAGGAGCCAGTGGTAGAGCACGTGCGGCATGAGCGGCGAGGGCACCAGCATGTCAGGCGGCTGCCCCGCGCGCGGGGCGGGACCGAGGGCCAGGGTGGAGAGCCACTCGTCGAGGAACTCGTCCCACTCGCCGACCACCAGCCGGTGATGGCCGCCGATGCCGACCTCGCGGGTGTACTGGCAGTGCGGGTCCTGGTCGACGATCCACAGTTCGTCGAACACCACCTTGCCCCGGGCCTCGGCCGCGAGGAGCTGGCGGGCGTAGAAGGTGCCGTAGCAGCCGCCGCCGACGATCACGACGGTGCCGAAGCGGCGGGGCGCGGCGTCGCTCATCGCAGCAGGCGCCCCCCGTCCACGACGAGCGTGGTGCCGGTGACGTAGTCGCCCTGCTCCAGGAGGTAGAGCACGGCGCCGGTGACGTCGTCCGGGCTGCCGAGGCGCCCGAGGGGGGTGGTGCGGGCGAGGTGCGCGCGGCTGGCCTCGTCCCAGTCGCCGGGCGGCAGCACCGCCCCCGGCGCCACGGCGTTGACGGTGACCTCGGGCGCGAGGGCCCGGGCGAGGGTCTCGGTGAGCATCACGACGCCAGCCTTGCTGATGCAGTGGGCGGCGTAGCGGGGCCAGGGCTCGAGGCCCCCGACGTCGGCGAGGTTGACCACCTTGCCGCGCGCCTCCCGGAGCCAGGGGAGCGCCCCCTGCACGGTGAAGAAGCCGGCCCGGAGGTTCACGGCCATGACGTCGTCCCAGAGCTCGGGCGTCGTCTCCTCCACGGCGGCGCGGGTCATGATGCCGGCGGAGTTGATCAGCACATCGAGCCGCCCGAAGTAGCGGGCGACGCGCCCGGGGAGGGCGCGGGCGGCGTGGGCGTCGCGGAGGTCGGCCTGGAAGCTGACGGCCTGGACGCCGAGCTCGAGGGCGGCGCCGACGGTGGCGTCCGCCTCGGCGGCGCTGGCGTGGTAGTGCACGCCGAGGTGCGCGCCGCGCCGCGCCACCGCGAGGGCGATGGCGCGGCCGAGCCGGTGGCCGGCCCCGGTGACCAGGACGACGCGCCCGGCCAGCTCCATGTCAGGGGATCCCGTTGGTCACCGGGAGGATGTGGCCGGTGATCCCGCCCGAGGCCGGGCCCGCGAGGAAGCAGACCGCGTCGAGCAGCTGGGGCATCTCCACGTAGTGGGCCTGCTCGCCCGCCTGCGCCACGTTCTCGGGGGTGCGGACCATGCCCGGCGCGATGGCGTTGACGCGGATGCCGCGCGGCCAGAGCTCCACGGCCAGGCTCTGCGTCATGGCGGCGACACCGGCCTTGGCCGCGCTGTAGACCGCCATCTGCCCCTGCGGCCGGTAGTAGGCCACCGAGGCGAAGTTGACGATGGCCCCCTGGGTCCGCGCCAGCGCCTCGACGGCGGCCTGCGACATGAGGTACGCGGTCTTCAGGTTGATGGCGATCTCGCGGTCGAACCCGGCCGGGCTCACCGTGTCCACGGCGCCGTAGGTGGTGAGGCCGCCGGCCACGTTCACCACGGCGTGGAGGGCGCCGAAGTTCTTGATGGCCGTCTCGACGGCGAGCGCGGCCACGTCCGGCTCGGTGAGGTCCCCGGCGGCCGGCTTGGCGGGGATGCCGGCCGCGCTGAACTCCCGGGCGCGCTCCGACACCGCCACCGCATTGCGGTCCACGGCCACGATGTTGGCCCCCGCCTGCCCCAGCATCTGGGCCACGGCGTGGCCGATCTGCCCGGCACGGCCCACGCCGGTGACGAGGACGGTCTTGCCCGAGAAGTCCCACCGAGTGCTCATCGGTCCATCACGGTGAAGGTGAATACGGTCCGGCGTGCCCTGCGCGCTCAACTCGCCGGCGCCGGGCGCGGTTCCCGGCGGGCAGCCTCGAGGGCGGCGACCCATTCCTCGGGGATCTCCTGCCCGCCCAGCTGGGTGCCCGAGTCCCAGGCGGACTCCTCGCCGTGCCAGTCGGACCCGCCGCTGCGGAGCAGCCCGAGCGCCTGCGCGAGGTCGGTGAGGCGGGCTCGGGTGTCGGGATCGTGCGAGGGGTGGCGGGTCTCGACGGCATCGAGGCCCTGCCCCTTGAGCAGCGTGAGGTTGTTGCGCGTCCCGCGGTCCTTGAGGTGCGCGGCGGACACGACCCCGCCACAGCCGTGCACCAGGTCCGCCACGTCGCGAAAGGCCGGCAGCTTCTTCTCCACGAAGCCGGGCCGGCCCCACCCGATGTAGCGGTCGAACGCCTCCTGCACCGTGGCCACCTGGCCACGCCTGAGGAGCGCCCGCGCCACGTGAGGCCGCCCGATGGCGCCGCCATCCGCCTCGGCCTCGATGTCGGCCAGCTCCACGGCGAGCCCCAGCCCCTGGAGCCGCGCGGCCATGTCGGCGCCACGCCGGGCCCGGTCGTCGCGGGTGGCGGCGAGGAACTGCTCCAGCGGCGCGTGCCCCACCGGCAGGAAGTAGCCGAGCAGGTGCATCTCGCCCCAGGGCACCTGGACCGAGAACTCGCAGCCGGCGATCACCCGCACGCCCAGGCGCGCCCCCGCCTCGAGGGCGGCGGGCAGCCCCTCGAGGGTGTCGTGGTCGGTCAGCGCAAGGGTCCGCACACCCACCGCGTGGGCGCGCGCCACGACTTCCTCGGGCGGATAGATGCCGTCGGACGCAGTGGAGTGACAGTGCAGCTCCACGCGCCGAGACGGCGGGAGGTCGGCGGTCAGCGGCGGTAGCCCGTCTCGGGGGCGGTCCAGGACGGCTGCGAGCGCTGGAACAGCGTGGCGAGTTCCGCGTCGGAGAGCTCCGCGAGCGAGAGCTCCCAGGCGCGCGCCCCCATGGGGGCGTAGCGCGCCACGCGGACCTCGTCGCCGGCCGGGTCGCGGCGGCGGAAGGCCAGGCCGAACTCGTCGCGCGTGTACTGGGTGACGCGGCCGGTGGGACTCACTTCCCACGCCTGGCCGCCGATCATCAGCGTGCGTTGCATGTGCGCCTGCCCATGTGCGGGTCGTGGAGCCCGGGGGCTCCTCAATATTCCTCGGTGCCCGGCGCCGGGTCCGGCGCGGGCACTTCTTCCCAGAGGTCCCACGCGCCGGGCGCGTAGGTGCAGATCTCGCGGAGCCGCCGCTCCAGCCGGCCCTCGAGGTCCGTGCGCGAGGCACGCGAGCGATGGGTCAGCTCGGTGCGGCTCTCGCTGAACTCGAGGAACGTGCCGGGGGTGGCCAGGCTCCGGAACACCCAGAGGTGCTGGCCCCGGTCCTCCCCGATCATCGCGAGCTGGTGGATGAGCTCGAGGTACTCCCCCGCGTGCTCCGGGGCCACGGTGACGCGCGCCGCCGTCAGGACGCGGGGCATCTCAGGCCGCGTCGTCGGGGAACTGCTCCAGCGCCTTCTTGACGTCGGCCAGGAAGCGGTCGGCGTCGGCGCCGTCCACCACGCGGTGGTCGAAGGACATGGTCAGCATGCCCTTGAGCCGCGGCGCGATGGTGTCGGTGCCGTCGGGCAGCGTGACCACGGCGGGCCGCTTCTCGATGGTGCCGACGCCCAGGATGGCCACCTGCGGCTGGTTGATGACCGGGAGTCCCGCGTAGCTGCCGAAGACGCCGGGGTTGGTGATGGTGAAGGTCCCCTTCTGCACGTCGTCGGGCGAGAGCTTCTTGGTGCGGGCCCGCTCGCCGAGGTCGTTGATGGCGCGCGCCAGGCCGAGCAGCGACAGCTCGTCGGCGCGGCGGATCACCGGGACGATGAGCCCCCAGTCGAGCGCCACGGCGATGCCGAGGTTGATCTCGCGCCGGAAGATCGTCGCCTCGTGGCTGACCGCGGCATTCAGGCCCGGGTGCTTGCGCAGGTTTTCCGCGATCGCCTTGGCGATGAACGCGAGGAACGTCAGGTTCACGCCCCGCTCGGCGAACTCCTTCTTCCGCTTTGCGCGGATCTGGGAGATCCGGGTGTAGTCGATCTCGAACAGCGTCTGCACGTGCGCCGACACCCGGCGCGACATGATCATGTGCTCGGCCGTGAGCTTCCGGATCCGGGACCACGGCTCCACCCGGTCGCCTTCCCAGGCCTCGGCGGCGGGGCCGGCCGCGGCCGGGGCCGCCGGGGCCGGCGCCGCGGCGGCGGGACGGGCCGCGGCCGGCGCCGCAGGCGCCGCCGGGGCGCTCGGGGCGGCGGCCGGCGGGGCCTCGATGAAGCCGAGGATGTCGTTCTTGGTGACCCGGCCGGCGTGGCCCGTGCCCGCCACCGCGGCGAGGTCGATCCCGTGCTCGGCGGCGATCTTCCGCACCAGCGGCGTGGACTTCTGGCGCAGCCGCTCCTCGGCCGTGTCCGGCGCCGCCGCGGGCCGGCTGGCCACGGCGAACGGCTCGGTGGCGCGCTTGGCGACCGCCGGCGCCGCAGGGGCCGGGGCCACCGGAGCGGGGGCGCTCGGCGCAGGCGGCGGGGCGGCGGGGGCGGCCGGCGCCGGGGCCGCGCCGACGGCGGCGCCCTTCTCGGTCTCGATCCGCGCCACCACGGTGTTCACCGCCACCGTCTGGCCCTGCTGCACCAGGATCTCGGCCAGCACGCCGCCCTGGGGCGCGGGAATCTCGGCGTCCACCTTGTCGGTCGAGATCTCGAAGATGGGTTCGTCGCGCTTCACCTCGTCGCCGATGTTCTTGATCCAGCGGGACAGGGTGCCTTCCGCGATGGACTCACCCATCTGGGGCATGATCACGTCGATGCGGGCCATACGGACTCCGTTAGGGAAACCAGGCGCCCCCGTGCGGGGACGTCAGTACTTTGCCAGCCAGCGCGCCGCGGCGACCAGGTCGTCCACCTGCGGCAGCACGAAATCCTCGAGCGGGGGCGCGTAGGGCAGCGGCACATCGTGCGCGCAGACCCGCCGCACGGGGGCGTCCAGCCACTCGAAGCACAACTCGTTGATGCGGGCGCAGACCTCCCCCGCCACGCCCCCGGTGCGGGTGTCCTCGTGGGCCACCAGCACGCGGTTGGTCTTCCGGACCGTGCGGACGATGGCCTCGTCGTCCAGCGGCAGCAGGGTGCGCAGGTCCAGCACCTCCACCGACAGCCCGTCCTCCTGCCGCAGCCGCTCCGCCGCCTCCAGCGCGCTCCAGACCATCGCCGAGTAAGTGATGATCGAGAGGTCCGTCCCCTCCCGCGCCAGCCGGGCCGAGCCGATCGGGGTGAGGACCTCCTGCCCCACCGGCAGCGCCTCCTTGATCCGGCGATAAAGATACTTGTGCTCGAGGAAGAGCACCGGATCCTCATCCCGGATGGCCGCCTTGATCAGGCCCTTGGCGTCCCGGGCCGTGGCCGGGGCCACGATCTTGAGCCCCGGGGTATGGAGGAAAGCTGCCTCGGGATTCTGGCTATGGAAGGGGCCCCCGCGCACGTGGCCGCCGGCCGGCCCCCGCACCACCAGGGGGGTCCGGAGCCCCGCCCGGTAGCGGGCGGTGGCCACGTAGTTGGTGAGCATGTCGTAGGCACAGGCGATGAAGTCGATGAACTGCATCTCGCACACCGGGCGCCAGCCCACGTGGGCCAGGCCCGCGGCAGCGCCGACGATGGCCATCTCGCTCACCGGCGTCTCGAGGATGCGTTCCGCGCCGAAGCGCTCCCAGAGTCCCTCGGTGACCCGGAACGGCCCGCCCATGCGGCCGATGTCCTCGCCGAGGAGCATGACGCGCGGGTCGCGCTCGAGCTCCTCGCGGAGGCCGTCGCGGATGGCCTCGAGGTAGGTCACCTCCGCCACTGGCCCCGCCGGCGGCGGCGCGGGAAGCTCCATGCGCACCGCCGGCGCCGGCCGCGGCGCTGACGGCTCGCGGTACCATTCGCGCTCGGCGGCCCGGGGCTCCGCGTAGACGCCGGTGAGGGCCGTGGCGATGTCGGGGAACGGCTCGTCGATGCACTGGGCCAGCGCGGCATCGAGCTCGGCCTCGACGCGTGCGTCGAGCGCGCGGAGCTCGGCGGGCGTGGCCCACGCGGCCGCCAGCAGCCGCTCGCTGTAGCGCGCGATCGGGTCCTTCGCCGCCCACGCCTCGAGCTCGGCCTTCGGGACGTAGCCCTGCCCGTCGTGCTCCGCGTGGCCCTTCATGCGGTAGGTGACGAGCTCCACGAGCGTGGCGCCGCCGCCCGCGCGGGCGCGGTCCACCGCGGCCTTGGTCACCGCGTAGGTGGCCAGCACGTCGTTGCCGTCCGCCTGCACGCCGGGGATGCCGTAGCCCGCCGCCTTGTCCTTGAGCTCCTTCACCGCCGTCTGCAGCCGCATGGGCGTGGAATACGCCCAGCCGTTGTTCTCGCAGACGATGACGAGCGGGAGCTGCTGCACCGCCGCGAAGTTGATCCCCTCGTGGAACGCGCCGGTGCTCATGGCCCCGTCGCCCACGTAGACCATGCCCACCTGCGGCACCCCGCGGAGCTTGAAGTCGAGCGCGATGCCGGCCATGACCGGCACCATGTCGCCGAGGGGCGAGACCTGGCCCAGGAAGCCGCGCGCGAGGTCGTTGAAATGGATGTTGAGCTCGCGGCCGGCGGTGGGACTCTCGGCCTTGGCCATGTACTGGCGGAAGACCTCCAGGGGCGTGGCGCCCTTCACCAGCATGGAGCCGAGGTTCCGGATCAGGGGCGAGAGGATGTCCCCCGCCTGGAGCGCGTAGGCGCTCCCCACCGCGTCCGCCTCCTGGCCGAGTGAGCGGAAGAGCCCGCCCACCACCTTGCCCTGGCGGTGCAGGCCCACCAGCCGCTCCTCGAGGGCGCGGGTGAGCCGCATGTAGTAGTAGAGATCGTGGAGCTCGGCCCGGGAGAGTCCGGCAGGCATCGGCTGCGGGGGAGCCGCGGAGGCGGGCGAGGTCATCGGAGGCGGGAATCTCGGCCGGGGGGTAGGGCGAGTCAAGTTGCGCCGGACCGCCGGTCCTCAGGGCCCCTGGCGTCCGGCCACGGGCCAGCCCGGCGGCCGTGGAACCGAGCCGCAACCCTTTGCCGCAGAGAAGGATGCGCCGCCCGGACCGGCCCGGCTCCCGGGCCGGTGGGCGTGGCCCGCCGTCGCGGCGCTACCGCGGAGGACGGGGCCCGCCGTTCAGCGCATCCACCGCAAGCGTGGTCATCACCCGGATGGCGTTGGGGACGATCTGGTCATCCACATAGAAGCCCGGCGTGTGGTGGCCGGTGGAGACCATGCCATCCGGCACCCCACCAATGAACACGTAGAGGCCGGGGATCTGCTGCGAGAAGTAGGAGAAGTCCTCGGCGCCGGTGCGCGGCGGCACCTCCACCACGTTGGCCGGCCCGGCGGCGCGCTGCAGCGACGGCACGAACCGGCGCGTGAGCACGGTGTCGTTGGCCGTGAGCGGGTGCGAGCGGTCGAACTCGAGCTCGAAGGTGGCGCCGGCCGACTTGGTGATGCCGTCGAAGATCTCGCGCATGCGGCGCTCGATGGTCTCGAGCGTGGCCAGCTCGAAGGTGCGGATGGTGCCCTCGAGGTAGGCCTCGCCGGCCACGATGTTGTTGCGGTCGCCGGCCTGCAGCACGCCCACCGTGAGCACGTTGTCGGAGAAGGGCGAGAGGTTCCGCGCGCGGATGGTCTGCAGGGCCAGCACCACCTGGGACGCCGTCACCACCGCGTCCACGCTCAGCTCCGGGGTGGAGCCGTGGGCCGGCCGGCCGTGGATCCGCGCGATGAACTTGGTGGCCGCCGCCATGGCGGGGCCGACGCTGTAGCTCACGCGCCCGAGCTTCTCGCGATCGCCCGCGGCATCGGGCGGGTCGCCGTTGGCGTGAAAGGCGAAGATCATCTCGGGGCGCGGGTTGTCGAGCGCGCCCTCGGCCACCATCTGCTTGCCCCCACCCACTTCACCCGGCGGCAACCCCTCTTCCGCGGGCTGGAAGATGAACACCACCGTGCCCCTGAGCTGCGCCCGCATCCCCGCGAGCACATTGGCGACGCCGAGCTGCGCGGCCACGTGGGTGTCGTGGCCGCAGGCGTGCATCACGCCCGTCTCGCGGCCCAGGTAGGTGGTGGTGAGGGTGGACTTGAACGGCAGGTCGTTCTTCTCGGTGACCGGGAGGCCGTCCATGTCGGCGCGGAGCGCGATCACCGGCCCGGGCTTCGCGCCGCGGAGGATGCCGATGACGCCGGTGGTCGCGACGCCGGTGCGCACCTCCAGGCCGAGGCGGCGGAGCTCGCCGGCGATGAGGCCGGCGGTGCGGGTCTCGCGGTTGCCGAGCTCGGGGTGCTGGTGGAGATCGTGGCGGAGCTCGATCATCCGTGGCGCAACTCGGTCAACGGCGGCACGGACCTCCGCGTCCGACTGCGCGCGGAGCGGGACCAGCGGCACCACGACGAGCATGGCCGCAAGGAAACGCATGCGGGATTCCTGGGTGTGGGGGATGGGCAAGAGTACCGGCCGCCGGGCCGGGCCGGAAGGGGCGAGGGTGCTAGGACCGCTCGAGGGTTCCGCGCAACCGGAGGTCCCGGGACGAGGCGCCGACCAGCACCGTCACCGCCCCGGGCGCCTGCACCGGCCGCAGCGCCTCATCGAGCAGGGCGAACGCATCAGGGCCGAGGCGGAACTCCACCTCCGCGCGGGCGCCGGGCGCGAGGGAGATGCGGCGAAAGGCCGCGAGGGCGAGGACCGGTTGCGCCCGCGGGGCCACCGGGTGCTTCAGGTAGAGCTGGACCACCTCGTCCCCCGCGCGGCCACCGGTGTTGGTGACGGTGCAGCGGACCCGCACGCTGTCGCCGGCGAGAGGTACCACCTCCAGGCCGGCGTAGGAGAAGCGGGTGTAGCTCAGCCCGTAGCCGAACGGGAAACGTGGCTGGCCGGTGAGGTCGGTGTAGTCGTCGCCGCGGCCGGTGGGCTTGTGCCGATAGGTGAGCGGCAGCTGGCCCTCCGCGACGGGGAACGTGATGGGCAGCCGTCCCGCCGGGTTCACGTCGCCGAGGAGCAGGTTCACCAGCGCCTCACCCCCGGCCTCCCCGGGATACCAGAGGCCCAGCACGGCGCCGGCCTGCTCCAGCCAGGGCATCGTCACGGCACTGCCCCCGACGAGCACCACGACCACCGGCGTGCCGGTGGCGGCAACGCGCCGGATGAGTTCCTCCTGCCGCCCCGGCAGCGCGAGTGAGGCGCGGTCGCGGAACTCGCCCTCCTCGAGTCCCACCATCACGATCGCCACATCCGCACCGCGGGCCACCCGCTCGGCCTCCAGGAGCTCGCGCGCCGAGGAGTCCACCACGCCCGCGTCCCAGAACAGGCGGAGCCGGCCGTTGGCCGCGGGCTGCCGGGCCTCGAGGCGGAGGCGGACCGGCCGTCCCCGCACGGCGGCCACCGGAATGGTCCGGCGCGCGGGGCCCTGCGCATCCCATGCATCGATCACGGCCCGGCCATCCAGCCACAGCCGGAACCCGTCGCTCCCCTCCACGCCGACGTGGAGCCGGCCGGTGCGATCGGGCACCAGCGTGCCGTCCCACCGCGCCGAGAACCAGTCGGGACGGAGCCCGTCGGCGGGCGGGAGGAAGGTCCAGTGGAAGTCCACCCGCTCATCGGTGCGCCGGACGATGGTGGCGCCGTCCAGGTCCAGGTCGCTGAAGTAGGTGGCGGTGAGGCCGGGGCGGCCATCGAGGTCGCGGAGGCGCGTGCCGGGCACCGTCGTATCCCGGCTGCCGAGGCGCGCCGCCCCGCGCGCATGGCGTACGCGACCCGGCCCCAGGCGGGCGCGCAGCGCGCTGAGGGCGCTGACCACGCGGCGGCCCGGCCCCGAGTACCCACCGAGCCTGGCTTCCGCCGCGTCCGGGCCGATGAGCGCCACACGGCGAAGCCGCGCGGGGTCGAGCGGCAGCAGGCCGCCCTCGTTCCGGAACAGCACGGCGGCCCGCTCGGCCGCGCGTCGCGCCAGGGCCCGGGCGGTGGTGTCCGCCGCACTCGCCGCGGCGGCGACCGGGTCCGCGAAGGGCGCCTCGAACAGGCCAAGGGCAAACTTGAGCCGCAGCACGCGCGCCACCGCGCTGTCGATGACCGGCGCCGGGATCCGCCCGTCGAGGAACGGCGGCTGGAAGAGCCCGGCGCTCGTGGCATCACCCTGGAAGATCACGTCGAGGCCGGCGCGCATGGCCTGGGCGGCCGCGTCACCGTAGTCGCCGGCGGTGCCGTGCAGCACGTTGGCGCCGCCGACGCCGCCGGCATCGGACATGGCCACCGCGTCGGAGCGCCAGCGGCGGCGCAGCAGCTCCGTGAGCAGCCACGGGCTCGCCGAGGCGGGGCGTCCGTCCACCGAGTTGTAGGCCGCCATCACCGAGCGGGCGGGGCCATCGCGCAGCAGCGCGGCGAAGGGCGGCAGCACCTCCTCCGCCAGCCGGCGTTCGCTCCAGTCGATCGGGTAGCTGTCCCGCCCGCCGTCGCCCACGTTGGCCACGAAGTGCTTGGGCGTGGTGATGATCCCGGCTGCCTCGAAGGGCCGCA
>CAZRCT010000048.1:15372-27537 GCA_964598655.1 uncultured Gemmatimonadaceae bacterium | reverse complement strand
TCTCCGCGGTGGACCTCGGCTTCACCATCCGGAAGCAGAACGCCAAGAACCAGCTCCTCGTGGCCGATGGCGAGACCGCGGTCATCGGCGGCCTCACCGTCACCGAGGTCACCAAGACCCGCTCGGGCGTGCCGCTGCTCTCGCAACTTCCGCTCGTCGGCGGCCTCTTCGGCTACAGCAACACCCAGGAACACCGGCGCGACCTCATCATCCTGATCACGCCGCGCATCATCGACGCCGGGGGCGAGTAAGCCTCCCAGCCGGACCCTGAGACGCGAGCCCGGCCTTCGAGCCGGGCTCCGTCGCTTCTGGAGGTCGGCGACGTCCGCAGGCCGGCGCGGCCCGGGGCCGCGCTTTCGAAAGCGGGTGCCGTGAGGGTACCATCCTCGCGTCCCAGGAGATGCCGGGGTCCGGTGCCGGCGTCCCAAACACTCGAGCCACCGCGCCGGCGCCGCCCTCGGGCCGTGCCCCGGCGCCCCAGCACCGCACGACGAGTCCCACGATGCCGCTTCGCTTCCTTACCGCCGGTGAATCCCATGGCAAGGCCCTCGTCTGCATCGTCGAGGGGATGCCCGCCGGCCTGCCCATCACGGCCGGCCAGGTGGACCATGAGCTGGCGCGGCGGATGAGCGGCTACGGGCGTGGCGCGCGGATGAAGATCGAGAAGGACCGCATCGAATGGCTGAGCGGCGTCCGCGCGGGCGAGACGCTCGGGTCCCCCATCGCGATGGCCATCCACAACCGCGACTGGGTGAACTGGGAGGAGATCATGAGCGCCGAGGGGACGCCGGGCGAGGAGCGCCGGCGCCGCCTCAACCGCCCCCGGCCGGGCCACGCCGACCTCGTGGGCGTCATGAAGTACGACCGGAGCGACGCCCGCGACATCCTGGAGCGCGCCAGCGCCCGCGAGACCGTGGCGCGCGTGGCCGCGGGTGGGCTGGCCCGCCGGCTCCTCGCGGAGTTTGGCGTGGACGTGGGGAGCCACGTGGTGTCGCTCGGCGGCATCCTGCTCGGGCCCACGCCGCTGCCGGAGGGCCCCCTCAACGCCGTGGCCGACCAGTCCGAGGTGCGCATCCTCGACCGCGCGCGTGAGGCGGAGGTCATCGCGCTGATCGACAAGGCCAAGAAGGACGGCGACACGCTGGGTGGTGAGTGCGAGGTGGTGGTGCGCGGCCTCCCGGCGGGGCTCGGCAGCCACGTGCACTGGGACCGGAAGCTCGACGGCCGCCTGGCCGGGATCCTCATGTCCATCCCGGCGGTGAAGGCGGTGGAGATCGGCATGGGCTTCGAGGCGGCGCGCCGCCCCGGCAGCCAGGTGCACGACCCGATCGTGGCCACCGCCACGCCGGGAAGGCCGGCCGGGCCGCCGGCCACCAAGGGCGGCTACGCGCGCCAGGGCAACAACGCGGGCGGCCTCGAGGGCGGCATCACCACCGGCGAGCCGCTGGTGATCCGGGTGGGCATGAAGCCGATCGCCACGCTCATGTCGCCGCTGCCGACCATTGACCTCCGCACCGGCGGGCCCGCCAAGGCGCAGGCCGAGCGGAGCGACGTCACCGCGGTGCCGGCCATGGGCGTCATCGCCGAGGCGCTCACGGCGTGGGTGCTGGCGGATGCGCTGCTGGAGAAGTTCGGCGGCGACTCGCTCCGAGAGCTGCGCCGCAACGTGGACGGCTACCTCACCCAGCTGGCCGATCGATGGACTGCGCTCAATCCGGCCACCGGCGTGGCGGCGGAGGAGGCATGAAGCGCTCCATCGTGCTGATCGGCCTTCCGGGGGCGGGCAAGACCACGGTGGCGAGGCTCGCCGCGCAGGAGCTGGGGGCGCCGTACGTGGATGTCGATGCCCTGATCGTGCGGCGAATGCAGAAGCCCATTGCGCAGATCTTCGCCGAGGACGGGGAGGCGAAATTCCGCCAGCTGGAGGCCGAGGCCATGCGCGCGGCCCTGGCCGGGGCGCCTTCCATTATGAGTCCCGGCGGCGGCTGGGCCGCGCGGCCTGGCAACCTGGACGCGGCGCTCGAGCAGGCGTTCGTCATCTACCTGAAGGTCCAGGCGATCACCGCCGCCAAGCGCGCCGGCGGCGCCAGCGGCCGGCCGCTCCTCGACGGGCAGGACCCGGCGGTGCGGATGCGGCAGCTGCTCGCGGAGCGCGAGCCCTTCTACGCGCGTGCCCACGCCGAGATCAAGGCCGACATCAAGTCCGCCGCGCTGGTGGCGAAGGACGTGGTGCAGTTGGCGCGTGAGCACGCCGGCTGGGATTCGTAAGCAGTTGCGGAACAGCACCTTAGCTTGTCGCGCCTTGCGGAGGGCAGGGGGTGCGCGTTTTCTTGTGTCCCCGATCGCGTGTCGCGACGTTGACCCCGTGCCGGTATCCTGAGAGCCATGGCCACTACCCGGAAAGCTGCCACGCCTGCCAAGAAGCCGGCCGCCAAGAAGGCGGCGGCGGAGGCCGCGCCCAAGGCGAGCGCGACCGTGAAGGCGAAGGCCGCCAAGACGAGCGCCAAGCGATCGCGCAAGACGAGCCCCGATGACGAGGACGCGGCGCTGGCCCGCTCAGGCAGCGCGCTGGTCATCGTCGAGTCGCCCACCAAGGCCAAGAGCATCGGGAAGTACCTGGGCCGGGGCTACGAGGTGAAGGCCACCGTCGGCCACATCCGCGACCTCCCCACGCGGAAGCTGGGCGTGGACGTGGACAACGGCTTCCAGCCCGAGTACGTCACCATCAAGGGCAAGACGCAGACCCTCGCGGACCTGAAGAAGAGCGCCAAGAAGGCCAGCGCCATCTTCCTGGCCACCGACCCGGATCGCGAGGGCGAGGCCATCGCCTGGCACGTGGCCGACCAGATGGACACCCAGGCGCCGATGCACCGGGTGCTCTTCCACGAGATCACCAAGGACGCCGTCAAGGAGGCGATGGCCAAGCCGGGCCGCATCGACGACCGGCTGGTGAACGCGCAGCAGGCCCGCCGCATCCTCGACCGGCTGGTGGGCTACAAGGCGAGCCCGATCCTCTGGCAGTCCATCAAGACCGGTCTCTCCGCGGGCCGGGTGCAGACGGTGGCGCTCCGCCTCATCGTGGAGCGGGAGCGCGCCATCCGCGCCTTCACGCCCGAGGAGTACTGGACCATCGCCGCCGACTGCACCAAGGCGAGCCAGGACTTCAAGGCCGAGCTCAAGAAGATCGACGGCCACAACCCGCAGCTCCACACCGAGGCCGAGGCGCGCCGCGTGGTGGCCGACCTCGAGCAGCTGCCGTTCGTGGTCACCAAGGTGGAGAAGCGCAACCGCCGCAAGCGGCCGGCCGCGCCCTTCACCACCAGCACCCTGCAGCAGGAAGCCGCCAAGAAGCTCGGCTTCTCCGCCCGCCGCACCATGCGCGCGGCGCAGGACCTCTACGAGGGCATGGAGGTGGGGGAGGAGGCGCCCGTCGGCCTCATCACCTACATGCGAACCGACAGCGTCCGTGTCTCCGACGCGGCCATCGCCGCGGTGCGCGAGTTCATCGGGAAGAGCTACGCCAAGCCCTACCTGCCGGACGCGCCGAACACGTACGCGAGCCGCGGCGGCAAGGTGCAGGATGCCCACGAGGCCATCCGCCCCACCGACGTGCGCCGCCGCCCCGAGCTGGTGCAGCCGTACCTCGAGCCCGACCAGTTCCGCCTCTACCAGCTCATCTGGCAGCGCTTCGTGGCGTCGCAGATGACGCCGGCGGTCTACGACATGACCGTGGTGGACTTCGACCTGGGCCGCTACCTCATGCGCACCAGCGGCTCCGTCATGATCTTCGACGGCTATCACGTGCTCTACACCGAGGGCCGCGAGGCCGAGGAAGGGAAGGGCGTCGAGGACCTCTCGCCCATCCCGCCGCTCGAGGTGGGGGAGCGGGTCACCGTGAAGCAGATCGTCCCCGGCCAGCACTTCACCGAGCCACCGCCCCGCTTCTCCGAGGCCAGCCTGGTGAAGGAACTCGAGCGCCTCGGCATCGGCCGGCCCTCGACGTACGCGTCCATCATCAGCACGCTCACGGCGCGGGAGTACGTGACGCTGGAGCAGCGCCGCTTCACGCCCACGGAACTCGGCGAGACCGTCGAGCGGATCATGATCGACAGCTTCCCGTCGATCTTCAACGTGGACTTCACCGCGGCCATGGAAGGCGAGCTCGACAAGATCGAGGAAGGCGAGCTGGCCTGGCAGCACGTGCTCCGGGACTTCTACGCCCCCTTCACCGTGGCCCTCAAGGCCGTGAACCTCGGCGCCATCGTGGCCGAGGCGCACGGGCTCAATCCGGAGGAGCTGGCCAAGGAGAAGTGCCCCAAGTGCGGCGCGCAGGTGGAGCTCCGCACGGGCCGCTTCGGGCCGTACTTCGCCTGCGTCAACTACAAGCAGACCTGCGACTACGTGAAGTCGCTCAAGAAGAGCAAGGCGCCCGACCGGCCCACCGACGAGAAGTGCCACCTCTGCGGCGCGCCGATGGTCATCAAGACGGGCCGCTTCGGCGAGTTCCTGGCCTGCACCCGGTACCCCGAGTGCAAGGGGACGCGCTCCATCCCGCTCGGCATCAAGTGCCCCAAGTGCGACGTCGGCGACCTGGCCGAGCGGCGCACCAAGCGCGGCAAGTCGTTCTGGGGCTGCATGCGCTACCCGGCGTGCGACTTCTCGACCTGGAACCGCCCGGTCGTCGAGACCTGCCCCAGCTGCGGCTTCGTCGGGATGGAGAAGAAGGTCTCCAAGGCCGAGGGCGAGACCCGGACCTGCCTCAAATGCCAGCACCGCGTCGTGGTGATGGACGCGGAGGAAGTGGCGGCGACGTGACCGTCACCGTCGTCGGCGGGGGCCTCGCGGGCGCGGAAGCCGCCTGGGCCCTCGCCGAGCGCGGGATCGACGTCGAGCTCCACGAGATGCGCCCGGCGGTCCCCACGCCGGCCCACCGGACCGGCCGCCTGGCCGAGCTCGTCTGCAGCAACTCCTTCAAGTCCACCGACCTCAGCAACGCGCACGGCCTGCTCAAGGACGAGCTCCGGCGGCTCGGCTCGTTCCTGCTGCCCATCGCGGACGAGGCCCGCGTGCCGGCGGGGGCGGCGCTCGCGGTGGACCGCGAGGTGTTCTCGCGGGTGGCGCATGAGCGGCTGGCCGTGCACCCGCGGATCCGCCTCGTCACGGGGGAAGTCACGACGCTGCCCTCCCCCGGCATCATCGCCACCGGCCCGCTCACCTCGGAGGCGCTGGCCCACGCGATTCTCCACGCCCTCTCGGCGTCCACCGAGCACGTACGTAGCGGCCGGATATATCCGGCCGCTACAAACGTCGGGGAAAGCGGATCGTCGGTGGAGAGTACGGTGGAGGCGACGGCGCTGGCGTTCTACGACGCGATTGCGCCGATCGTGAGCCGCGAGTCGGTGGACGAGTCGGTGGTCTACGCCCTCTCCCGCTACGGCAAGGGCGACGGCGACGATTACCTCAACTGCCCCATGACCCGCGAGGAGTACGACGCCTTCCTCGCGGCCCTCACCGCCGCGGACCAGTTCACCGCGCACGAGTTCGACCAGGTCCCCTACTTCGAGGGCTGCCTCCCCGTGGAGGAGATGGCCCGCCGCGGCCCCGAGACGCTCCGCTTCGGCCCCATGAAGCCTGTGGGCCTCCGCGACCCGCGCACCGGCCGGGACCCGCACGCGGTGGTCCAGCTGCGCCGCGAGGACAGGGCCGGCCAGATGTGGAACCTCGTCGGCTTCCAGACGCGGCTCCGGATCCCGGAGCAGCAGCGGGTCTTCCGCCTGATCCCCGGGCTCGCGAATGCGGAGTTCCTGCGCTTCGGCTCCATCCACCGGAACAGTTACCTCAACAGCCCCGCCTATCTCGGCCCGGCCCTGACCGCCCCCGGCGACCCGGCGCTGTTCTTCGCCGGCCAGCTCACCGGCGTCGAGGGCTACACCGAGTCGCTCGGCACGGGGCTCCTGGCGGGGATCAACCTGGCGCGGGTGCTGCGCGGCCGGGAACCCGCGGTGCCGCCGCCCACCACCATGCTCGGCGCGCTCTACCGCCACCTCCGGGAGGCCGATCCGCGCCACTTCCAGCCGATGAACGCCAACTTCGGCCTGGTGGAGCCCCTCGAGTTGCCGAAGAAGACGCCGAAGGACCGGAAGAAGGAACTCCTCGTGGAGCGGGCCCGCGCCGACTTCGGCGCCTGGCTCGCCACGCTCGCGTGAGCCCGCGCCCCCGGAAGGCGGCGCCGCCGCCGCCCGGACCCGACGCGCCGCGCGGCGCGCGAGCCGTGCGCCCCGAGGTGGCGCAGTTCCTGGAGCACCTCGAGAAGGAGCGCCAGGTCTCGCCCCACACCGTGAAGGCGTACGCGCGGGACCTCGCGGACTTCTGTGAGTTCATGGACCGCTTCAGCGGCGGGTCGTGGGACTTCGCCACGGTGGACCGGCTGGCGCTCCGCGGCTTCCTCGGCGCCATGGAGCGGCGAGGGCTGGCGCGGAAGTCCATGGCGCGTGCGCTCTCCGGGGTGCGCGCCATGTACCGCTTCCTGCAGGTGCACCAGGGCCTCGAGACGTCCCCGGTGCGCGCCGCGAAGACACCGCGCGCCGCGCGGAAGCTGCCCGGCTACCTCGATCGCGAGCGCACCGAGGCGCTCTTCCAGGGCGCCGAGGCCCGCGCCGTCAACACCGACGATGCGAGCGGCCTCCGCGACCTGGCCATCCTCGAGCTCTTCTACTCGAGCGGCCTCCGCCTCTCCGAGCTGGTGGGCCTCAACACCAGCGACCTGGACCTGCTCTCCGACCAGGTGAAGGTGCGCGGCAAGGGCCGGAAGGAGCGCATCGTCCCGCTCGGGAGCCGCGCCAGCCGGGCGCTCCGCCACTACCTCGACGCCCGGGAGGACGAGGCCCGCCGCCCCGGCGCCGACCGGAGCGCCGTCTTCCTCGGCAAGCGCGGCAAGCGGCTCTCCGCCCGCACCGTGCAGCGCCTGGTGCACCGCGCCCTCGACACCGTCGGCGGCGACGGGCTCAAGACGCACTCCCTCCGCCACACCTTCGCCACCCACCTCCTCGATGCCGGCGCCGACCTCCGCGCCGTGCAGGAGCTCCTGGGCCACGCCAGCCTCTCCACCACGCAGATCTACACCCACACCAGCGTGGAGCGGCTCAAGAAGGTCTACCAGCAGGCGCACCCCCGCGCCTAGCGGGCCGGGCCCGTTGACAGCGGCCCGGGCCGCGCAGTAGGTTGGCCGCACGCTTCCCCCACCCACAACACCGTCTTGCCTCACGCGACCGGCCCGGCCGGCCGCCTGACGGAGGTTCCGTGTTCCTGTCCCGCCGAGTGCCGCTCGGCCTCCTCGCCGCGCTGGTGCTCGCGGCCGGGGGCTGTTCCGACGACAACGACGCCACCGGGCCCTCGCGCCGGGTCACCGCGGGGATCCGCCTCATCCCGCTCGGCTGGCCCGCCGACCTCACGCCCGACGGCAGCCTCGCCGCCATCCAGGATCCGCTCTCCGGTACCGGCGACCTCTATTTCTACCACACCGCCACCGGCGTCCTCGAGTACAAGACCCAGGTGGGGAGCCCGCTCCGCGACTTTGCCACCGGCATCTCCGCCACCGGCGTGGTCACGGCGCTCTACGATGACCCGGTGCAGGCCGGCTTCTGGACCGACCGGAGCGAGTGGACCAGCCTGGCCAGCGCCTACCGGAAGGGCTGCGATGCCGACGTCGGCGGCGCCTGGGACGTGAGCGCCGACGGCCGGTCCATCGTGGGCCTGGTGTGGAACGGCTGCAATGCGGAGGCCTTCCGCTGGGACGCGGCGGGGCGGGGCATCATGACGCCGCTCGAGCGGCTCGGCGCGTCGTTCCCCGGCTCGCCCTCGGCGCCGTCCAACCGCGCCACGGTCATCGCCGATGACGGCAGCCGGGTGGCCGGCTTTGCCCAGACCGACCTCGTGGACCGCTGGCCCGCCTACTGGGACGCCGACGGCAGCGGTACGCTCCTCACGGGCAAGGCGAGCGACCAGCCCGGCGAGGTGCTCTCCATCAGCGCCGACGGCAGCGTCCTGGCCGGCACGTGGGGCGGCGAGGCCTTCTCGTGGACGGCGGCCGGCGGCTTCGTGAACCTGGGGCTCCTGCCCGGCGGCGACCCGTTCTTCGATCCCACCTACGCCAACGCCGTGAGCGCCGGCGGGCAGCTCATCTTCGGCACCGCGGGCAACGCCTTCTTCAGCGTGCCGCGCGCCTGGGTGTGGACCGCCGCCGACGGCATGCGCGACCTCACCGACGTCCTCTCCGCCGCCGGCCTCACGCTCCCCGCGGGCGTGTCCCTGACCGGCGTCACCGCCGCCTCGAGCGACGGCACCCGCGTCCTCGGCACCGCCACCGACGCGCAGTTCCGCGCGGTCACCTTTGTGCTGACGCTGCCGCAGTCGGCCTACGGCCTGTGAACGGAGCGACTCCCATGCGACCGACCCTCCGCTCCGCCGCCGCCGCGCTCGTGGCCGCCACGCTCACCCTCGCCGCGTGCGGCGATGACAATGGCCATGGGCCCGGCGCCGCCGACCGCATTGCCATCAGCGACACGGCGTACCAGTTCATCGCCCTGGGGCAGAACCACCTCTTCACCGCTGCCGTGAAGGATGCGAGCGGCGACGCGCTGCCGCGCGCGGTGGTGCAGTGGTCGTCGTCCGACCCCGCCATCCTCCGCGTCAACGGCGACGGGCTGGCCACGGCCGTGGGCACCGGCACGGCCACGCTCACCGCCGCCGTGGGCAACGTGCAGGACGCCGTCACCGTGGTGGTGGCGCAGGAGCCCGCCGAGCTCACCATCGTCTTCGGCGACCGCCAGAGCTCCAACCCCGGCGGCACCCTGCCCACCCCGCTCACGGTGCAGGTGACGGACGCGCTCCGCCACCCGATCCCGGGCGTCACGGTGACGTTCACCGCCGGTCCCGAGGGCGGCGCCGTGGGCCAGGACAGCGTCACCACCGATTTCCTCGGCATTGCGAGCAGCGACTTCACGCTGGGGGCGGGCACCGGCAGCTATACCGCGACGGCCAGCGTCGCCGGCACCACGCTGTCCGCCGGCTTCACGCTGCGGACGGCGGGTCCCTTCGACCTCGAGCTGCAGTGGCTCACCGCCGCCGACCCCGCGGTGCAGCAGGCCTTCGCCGACGCCGAGGAGCGCTGGGAGGCTATCGTGACCGGCGACCTGCCGGACGACTACGCGCTCATCCCCGCCTACTCCTGCGGGGGCAACCCCGACGTGGACCGCCCGCTCGACGACCTCCTCATCTTCGTCACCATCACCCCGATCGACGGCCCCGGCGGCGTCCTCGGCCAGGCGGGCCCCTGCTACTACCACGACGTGGGTGGCCTCCCCGCCATCGGCTCCATGTTCTTCGATGAGGAGGACCTCGCCAGCCTGGCCCAGTCCGGCCAGCTCGAGGCCGTGGTGCTGCACGAGATGGGGCACGTCCTCGGCTTCGGCACCCACTGGAGCGCGCTGGGCCTGCTCGCGGACCCCGTGCTGCAGGGCGGCACCGACCCGCACTTCACCGGCCCGCTCGCCACCGCGGAGTTCGACGCCGCGGGCGGCGCGGGCTACGTGGCCAGCGCCAAGGTCCCGGTGGAGGACCTGTACGGGCCGGGCACCGCCGACGGGCACTGGCGCGAGAGTGTCTTCTTCACCGAGCTCATGACCGGCCTGCTCGACTTCGGCGGCACGCCGCTCAGCGCCATCAGTATTGCCTCACTGGCGGACCTGGGGTACGCCGTGGACGGGACCCAGGCGGACCCGTTCTCGCTCAGCGTGCCGAGCGTGCGGCCGCAGGGCGCCCGCCCGCTGGCGCTGGGCCGGGACCTGCTCCGTTTCCCGCCGCGGCGGCTCGACCGCCGGGCGCGCATCCAGCCGCCGTACCAGCCGCCACCGGGCTCCTGAGCCGGGGGCGCGTGGCCGGGTCACCGGGTCGTCAGGCACCCGCGTGACCCCCCGGACAGGTGCCCGCCTTTGGGGCACCTGTTTCCTTTCCAGCGCGGGGCGCATATTGCGGCATCCTCATGCCCGATCCCTCGCCCCGCTCCATCCGCCGTCGGCTCGTGGCCGTCGTGGTGCTGGCCACCGTACCCGCGCTCCTGCTCGGCCTGCAGCGGGTGCGCGAGCGGCAGGCCGCCGTGGAGGCCCTCGGGCAGGACGCGGCGCGGGTGTACCTGCAGGCGGTGCGTACCCGGGTGCTGCAGCTCGAGAGTGGTACCCGGCAGTTGCTCCTGGGCCTCGCGCAGATGCCCGCCTTCCAGGCCGCCGATCCCGCCACCTGCGGCCAGCTGCTCTCCGCGCTCCAGCCCGCGTTCTCGGAGTACGGCAACATCGGGCTCGGGGAACCGGACGGCACGCTGGTCTGCAACGTCCGCCGCCCCGACACCACCGTCCGCCTCACGGACCCCTCGATCGCTCGCGTCGTGACCACGGGCCGCCCCGCCATGTCGGGCCTGAGCTACGGGCCGATCGCGCGGGAGTACGTGGTGCTGCATCTGGCGCCGGTGACCGACGCGCGCGGCCGCGTGGTGCGGATCATCGGCGCCTCCATCAACATGCGCTGGCTGTCGCAGCAGTTCGCGGCCCTCGGCCTGCCGCCCGGCTCCTCGGTGGCGCTCGAGGACGACCAGGGCCGCTACCTCACCCGCTGGCCCGACTACGACCAGTGGGTGAACCGCGTGTACCCGCGCTCCGACTCCCTCGCCGCCGCCTTCTTCGCGGGGCGCGCCGGGGACGAGGCCTTCTTCCGCACCAACGGGCCGGACCACGTCAACCGCCTGTACGCCATCGCCCGCCTCCCCGACCCGGATGGCGGGCCCACGCTGCGCTACCTCTGGGTGGGCGTGCCGGCGGCGCCGCTGCTCGCGGAGGCGCTCCGCACCGAGTTCCTGCACCTCGCGGTGCTGTTCCTGCTGGTGGTGCTCGGCGGGCTCATCGCCTGGCTGCTCGCGGACCGGCTGGTGGTGCGGCCGGCGGCGGCGCTCGCGGCCACGGCCACGCGCCTCGCGGCCGGGGACTTCTCCGCCCGCTCCGGCCTGGCGCACGGGGAGGACGAGATGGGCCGCCTCGGCCGGACGCTCGACGGCCTCGCCGCCGCGCTCGCCGAGCGGGATGCGCGGCTGGAACAGGGCCGCCGCCAGCTCGAGGCCACCGCCGACGCGCTGCGCGCCAGCGAGCAGCGCTTCGCCCGCGCCCTCGAGGCCGCCGACGAGGGCCTGTGGGAGTACGACCACCTCCGCGACATGGTCACGCCGAGCCCGCGCTTCGCCGCGATGCTTGGCGTCACCGTGGCGGAGGTCACCGGCTCCTTCGCCGGGCTGATGGCGCGGATCCATCCGGAGGACCGGGCCGCCTTCCAGCGCGCCATCGAGCTCCATGAGTCCCGCCAGGCGCCGCGGGTGCAGGCGGAATACCGCATGCGGCACGCGGACGGGACCTGGCGCTGGATCGCGAGCCACGGCCGCGTGGTGGAGTGGGGGGACGACGGCAGGCCCCGGCTCGCCGTGGGCACGCAGGTGGACGTGACGGAGCGCCGGCAGCTCGCCGACCAGCTGCAGCACGCCCAGCGGCTGGAGGCGGTGGGCCAGATGACCGGCGCCGTGGCGCACGACTTCAACAACCTGCTGCAGGTGTTCTGGGCCACCCTCGAGGAGCTGCGGCTCGACCACCCCGAGGTGGCGCGCGAGGAGGCCTACGGCCAGCTGCGGCAGCACCTCGAGCGGGCGCGGCAGATGACCGCCCACCTACTCCAGTTCAGCCGGCGCGAGCCGGTGCCCGTCACGGCGATCGACCTCAACGCCACCATCTCCGGCTGCCTGCCCATGCTGCGCCGGGCGGTGGGCCCCGAGGTGGTGGTGGACGCCGACCTCGCGCCCGGGGCCTACCTGGTGCGGGGAGACGCCGTGCGCTGCGAGCAGGTGCTCCTCAACCTGGCCATCAACGCGCGCGACGCGATGCCGCAGGGCGGCGCGCTCACGGTCACCACCCGCCCGGCCGAGCTCGGCGTCGAGGCGGCCGCCCGGGTTCCCGGGCTCCAGCCCGGCCCCTTCGTGGAGCTGACGGTGGCCGACACGGGGACGGGAATGGCGCCCGAGGTCGCCGCGCGCATCTTCGACCCGTTCTTCACCACCAAGGGACCCGAGAAGGGGAC
>CAZRCT010000048.1:0-15272 GCA_964598655.1 uncultured Gemmatimonadaceae bacterium | reverse complement strand
CTGCTGGTCCTCGCGGCCCTCGCCGCGTGGATGGTCCTCGGCGCCTACCAGCCGCCGGTGGTGAAGGAATGCCGGGCCGCCTACCTCGCGGCCACGACGGCCGCGGCGCGGCGCGCGGTGGACGGGCTGGTGCCCGACGTGGCCGGCAACCAGGGCCCCAGCCGGCGCTCGTGCGGCAGCTTCCGTACTGCCGGCCGCTGGCGGCTTCCCCCGCTCGACTGAGCCTCCCGCGCCTCCATGACCGCGCCCCGCGTCCGCTCGGCCGTCCCCACCTTCCTCGTGGACGATGTGGCCGCCACCGGCCGGTGGTACGCCGAGCAGCTCGGCTTCACCATCAGGGGGCGCTTCCCCGATGAGCCACCTTACGCCTACATGAGCCTCCAGGCGGGCCCCGCCGAGCTCATGCTGCTGAGCCTGCCGGGCTACCAGAAGCCCGACCTCCGGCCGCTCCGGCCGTCCGGGCTCTGGGACGCGTACCTGCGCATGGACGGCGTCCGCGCCGTGTACGAGGCGCTGGCGGGGCGGCCGTTCATCCAGATGCCGCTCCGGCAGCAGTCCTATGGGGACTGGGAATTCGAGGTACGGGACCCGAACGGCTACGTGCTGGTCTTCGGGGGCGCGGAGTAGCGGGGTGGGCGGAGCGCGCGCGGCGCCACGCCGTACTCGGCCCGGAAGGCGTCGGTGAGGTGGCTGTGTGAGGCAAAGCCGGTGTCGAGCGCGATGCGGGAGAGCGCGGTGGGCTCGTCCCGCAGGCGCTCCAGCGCCTCCCGGAGCCGGAGCCGGACCACGGCGCGGTGGAGCGACGTGCCCGTGGCCGCGCGGAAGAGGCGCCCGAGGTGGAAGGGGGACGCCCCGACCGTCCGCGCCACCTGCGCCACCGTGAGCCGCCCCCGGTACTCCCGCGCCACCAGCTCCCGCGCCCCGGCCACCCACCGCCGCGCGGCCGCCGACCCGGGCGCCACCCCGGCGGGCGCCGCGGCGACCCGGGCCAGGAAATCGAGCGCCGTCTCCTCGACCGCCAGCGGATCGGCGCCGCCGCGGGCCAGCGCCACCGCCCGCAGGTGCTGCAGGTAGGCGGGCCCGTCGAGCGGGCGCAGCCCGGACAGCGCGGCGCCCTCGGGATGCAGCTGGCGGGCGCCGTCGCTGGTGAGGCGGAAGAGGGTGCAGCGATCCCCGCCGGGCACCGGGTGGCGGACCCGCGACGGCAGCTGCCGGGGCCACGCCACCACGGTGCCGGGATCGGCCAGCTGCGCCTGGCCGGCCACCCGGAGCTCCCACGCCCCCCGGCGCGTCACCACCACGCAGTCGTCCGCCGCGACCTCCTCGTGCCCGGCCGGCGTGTCGTGGCCGGCGCAGCGCCAGTCGTCCACGCCCACCAGCGGGCCCCGGTGGAGCGGGACCAGGCGGGAGCACGATTCCGGAAGCGCGCGGGCGGTCATGGCCCCAACCTACCCACTCCCCTCACCGAAGGTTTCGCATGCGCAGCCTCCGTTCCCTGGCCGTCCTCGTCCTGGCCCTCGTGGCGGCCCCGCTCGCCGCGCAGCAGCACGGTCCCGCGCCGGACTCGGCCACCACGGCCGAGGTGCTCCGGTTGCGTGAGGCGGCGTGGCGCACCTGGTTCGCCAACGACCGGCCCGGGTTCCAGCGCGTGGTCCCCGCGGAGCTCGTGGCGCTCGGCTGGGACGGCGGGCCGTGGCAGGACCGCGCGGCCACCATGGCTGCCATGGCCGACTTTGCAAAGGGCGGGGCGCGGCTCACCACCCTCGAGTTTCCCCGCAACGTCCTGCAGCAGTATGGCGACGTGGTGATCGTCTATTCCACGTTTCGGGTGGTGGTCACCGACACCGCGGGCAAGCCGTCGGAGACCCGGGGGCGGGGCACCGAGATCTTCGTCCGGCGCGGCGGGCGGTGGATCCACACCGGGTGGCACCTCGACACCGTCGCCGAGTGAGGCGGTCCGCACGCCTGCCGTAGCCGCCGGGGGCGACCGGTCCGCACGGCGCTTCGGGGCGGCCCCGAAGCCGGCTGGCCTCCCGGGACCGTCGCAAGTCTGTGGATGAGCCATAGCCAGGGAGGAGGACAGGGCATGCCACGGAGGACGCGGGAGCCCGAGGCGGCGGGGCGGCGCGACGCATGAGCCCGCGCGTGGTGGGGATCGGCGAGGTGCTGTGGGACCTGCTGCCGGCGGGGCCGCAGTTTGGCGGGGCACCCGCCAACGTCGCCATCCACGCAGTGGCGCTCGGCGGGCACGGCTCGCTTGTGAGCGCGGTGGGCGGGGACGATGCGGGCGTCGAGGCGCGCGACCGCCTCAGTGAGGCGGACGTGGAACAGCGCGCGGTGACCAGCGTCTGGGACCGCCCCACCGGCGTGGTGCGGGTGACGCTCGATGCGGCCGGGCACCCGAGCTATGACATCGCCACCGGGAGCGCCTGGGACGAGATCCCGTGGACCAACCAGGTGGCGGACGTGGTGGCGCGCGCGGAGGCGGTGTGCTTCGGGTCGCTGGCGCAGCGCTCCCCGGTCTCCCGCGCCACGATCCGGCGCGCCGTGGCCGAGGCCCGCGGGGCGGCCTGGCGGCTGTTCGACGTGAACCTGCGGCAGGCGTGGTACGACGCGGAGGTGCTCGACGCCTCCCTGCCGCTGGCGAACGCGGTGAAGCTCAACGACGAGGAGCTGCCGGTGGTGGCCCGCCTCTGCGGCGTTGGGGGCGTGACCGCGGACGAACAGCTCCACGGGCTCGTGACGAAGTACGACCTCGCCCTCGCGGCGCTGACTTGCGGGCCTCGCGGCGCCATCCTGCTCACGCCGGCGGAGCGCGTGACGGCCCCCGCCACCGCCACCGTCGTGGCCGACACCATCGGCGCGGGCGATGCGTTCACGGCCACGCTCCTCGTGGGTCTCCTGTGGGAGGCGCCCCTCGCCGAGATCGCGACCCGCGCCAACGCCGTGGCGGCGTACGTCTGCTCCCAGCCGGGCGCGACACCACCGCTGCCCGCCGCGCTGCGATGGGTCGCGTGAGCGAGGGCGGGGCGGGCGAACGGGCATCGGGAATTGTCGAAGGTTCGGTCCCCGGCACCGCCCTGTCGGCACCGGTCGTTCACACGTAGCTTGAGGGCCATGATGCCCCACGTCCTCTCGCCCGATGACGTTGCCTGCCTCACGCGGCCGCTGCTCGGCCTCCGCGTGGCGGAGGCGTGGCGCGGCCACGGCGCGGCGCTCTGCCTGGAGCTGGGCCGCCTGGCCCGGCGCGACGGGGAACCGCACGCGCGCGGCGCCGGGAGCCTGCTGATGGAGTGGAGCTGGCAGGTGGTGGGCAGCCGCGGGCGCGTGGCGGGGAGCTGGGCCCCCGACGGGCGGGTGACGGCCGCGCTCCGCGGCGTGGTGGGCCGCCGCGTCACCGCGCTCACCGTCAGCGGCCCGGCGGCGGCGCTCACGGTGACGCTCGACGGCAACCGTCAGGTCCACGCCGTCGGCCCGTCGGGCCTGGCGCCGCAGTGGACGCTGTTCCTGCCGGACGGGACCTGGCTGGCGGTGGAGGACGGGCGGGTGGTGCACGACTGCGAGCGCGCGCCACGGCGGGTGTCGGGGCCCGCGCGGCGCGTCTCGGGGCCGGTGGCCGTCCCGCGCTGACCGGAACGACCACGGCGGGTCGCGGCCTACCGCGCCCGCTTGTAGAACAGGTACTGGGTGGTGTACGGCACCTGCACCAGGTCCCCGATCGCCGCCCCTGGGGTGGCCGGCGCCACGCCGCCCGCGGTGTGCACCCGCTGGATGTAGGTGGTCCCCTCGAAGATGCCCGGCCCGGCCGAGGACGTGGCGCCGAGCAGGAGCCACGCGACGCTCGCCGCATCCGGCGTGCAGCGCTGCTGCGCCGCCCCTACCACCTTGCTGCCGCTGGTGCTCTGCCAGGTGGGACCCGCGTAGTGGGTGCCCACGGCCGCCGTCATCTCCGCGTTGGCGTACAGCGTGGCGCTCGGGCCCACCAGCGTCCAGGCCTGGCCGTCCCAGCGGTAGATCTGCGTGCCGCGCGCATACAGCCGGTGCGCCAGCCGCTGGCCGGCGGGCACCGCGATCGTGGGACACGCGTCGAGCGACGGCGCCCGGCTGTGGCCAGGGATCGGGGACGTGGGGCCCAGGGAACCGTCCGACCCGTCGCATGCGGCGGCGGTCAGGGCGGCCAGGGTAACGGCGGTGGCACCGAGCCAGCGGCGGGTGCGGGTGAGCATGAATCCTCCTCGTGGGCGCGCGGCGCGCGGTCGTGGGTGACGACGGGGCGCGTGCCCCGTCGAGAGGAAGTGCGGCGCCACCAGGGCAAAGCCGACATGGCGCCCGGGGCGCGCGTGACCCGACCCATGAGGTACCTTCCGGCCAACCCCCGATCCCGGAGCTGGGTGATGCGGATCCCCCTGTCCCCGCCATGACCCCCACGCCTGCGCCCGCCCCACTCCGCCTCGAGAACCGCCACACCGGCGAGGTGCTGGAACTGCTGCGGGTGCGTGGTCCCGACGGGCTGGCGCTGCGCCTGCGCGGCTCGCTGCCGCCGGGGCGCGAGGGGCCGCCGCTCCACGTGCACGTGGAGGAGGATGAGGACGGCACCGTCGTTGCCGGCGAGCTCACGGCCCAGCTCGGCGTGGACACACTCACGGTGGCGGCAGGCGGGTCGGTGCGGCTGCCCCGGGGGGTGCCGCACCGCTGGTGGAACGCGGGGACGGAGCTGCTCCGCTTCGAGGGCTGGGTGCGGCCCGCGGTGGACCTCGACCGCTACCTGCAGGGCGTGTTCGATGTGGTGAATGCGGGGCCCCCTGGGCGGCCGCCGCTCATCTACATGGCGCACGTCGCGCTCCGGCACCAGCGCACGCAGCGGGTGCTGCTGATGCCGGGCCCACTGCAGGCCGTGGTGTTCCGCGCCGCCGTCGTACTCGGCACCCTCCTCGGCCGCTATCGGGGCGAGGACTGGCCCGGGGCCCCGGCGCGGTGCCCCGGGGCGCCGGAGGGGAGCGACGTCGGCTAGGGCCCGGACCGCGGGCGGCCGTGCGCTGCATGCGGAGCGGCCGCACGACTCTTCCCGTCGGCGTGCCCCCAGGCTAACGTGCCCATTGCGCCGTCCATCCGGGGCGCCCTCCCTCTCCAACCGCCTCGATGCCCACCACGGCCATCCGCCCCCACCGCTTGCTCCGGCCGGTCCTGCTGCTGGCCGGTCTCCTGGTCTTCCCGCTCGCCGCCCAGCGCCAGCGCCTCAGCATGGACCCCGGCTGGCGCTTCAGCCTCGGCGACGTGCCGGGCGCCGAGCGACCCCGCTTCGACGACCGCGGCTGGCGCCGCCTCGACCTGCCGCACGACTGGAGCATCGAGGCCACCCCGCGCGAGGACGCGCCGGGCGGCGGGCGCATGGGCTATTACCCGGGCGGCATCGGCTGGTACCGGAAGGCGTTCCGGCTCCCGCCCGGGGCGCGCGGGCAGCGCGTGTGGCTCGAGTTCGACGGCGTGTACATGAACAGCGACGTGTGGGTGAACGGCGTCCGCGTGGGCACGCGCCCCTACGGCTACATCAGCTTTGCCTACGACGTGACCGCGCAGGTGACGGACGGCATCAACGTCGTGGCGGTGCGCGTGGACAACAGCCGCCAGCCCAGCAGCCGCTGGTACTCGGGCAGCGGCATCTACCGCCACGTGTGGCTGACGGTGGCGCCGCCCGCCCACGTGGCGCACTGGGGCGTGACCGTCACCACGCCCCGCGCCGACAGCGCCGGGGCCGCGGTGGCGGTCCGCACCCGGCTCGAGAACACCGCGCCGGTCGCGCGCCGGCTGGTGCTCCGCTCCACGGTGCTCGACCCGGGGGGCCGGGCGGCGGCCACGGCCGACACCGCCGTGGAGCTGGCGGGAGGCGGCGAGGTGGAGCTGGCGCAGGCGCTCGCCGTCGCCACGCCGCACCTCTGGTCCGTGACCTCCCCCGCGATGTACGCGCTCCGCACCACGCTCCTCGACGGCGCCCGCGTCCTCGATACGGTCACCACGCCCTTCGGCATCCGGACGCTCCATTGGAGCGCCGACAGCGGCTTCGCCCTCAATGGGAGGCGGACCAAGCTCCTCGGCGTCAACCTCCATCATGAGGCCGGCGCCCTTGGCGCCGCCGTGCCCGAGCGCGTCTGGGAGCGGCGCCTGCTGGCGCTGAAGGCCATGGGCGTCAATGCCATCCGCACCTCCCACAATCCCGCCGCTCCCGAGTTCATGGACCTCTGCGACCGGCTCGGCTTCCTGGTGATGGCCGAGGCGTTCGACGAGTGGACCTTCGGCAAGGTGCCGCACGGCTACGCCCAGTACTTCCGGGACTGGGGCGAGCGGGACGTGGCCGACTTCGTGCGCCGCGACCGGAACCATCCCTCCATCGTGCTCTGGAGTGCCGGCAACGAGATCGGCGAGCAGGGCGCGCCCGCCGGGCACCTGGTGCTCCGCCGGCTCCTCGACGTCTTCCACCGCGAGGACCCGACGCGCCCCGTCACCACCGGCAACGACAACATCGCCGCCGACGCCAATGCGGCGACGCCGGCGTTCCTCACCTCGCTGGACGTCGTGGGCTACAACTACGTGGACCGCTGGCACGAGCGGCGCGAGACCTTCGCCGAGGCGGACAAGCGGCTCCATCCCGACTGGAAGATGGTGGGGACCGAGAGCGGCACCATCTTCCAGAGCTTCGACGAGCAGTACGCCCTCGGCGGCGACGCCAGCCGGGTGGAGCCCAACTACACCACCGGCATGCTCACGGCCGAGCGGCGGTGGAAGTGGATCGCCATGCGGGACTGGTTCGCCGGGGACTTCATGTGGACCGGCCTCGACTACCTCGGCGAGGCCACCTGGCCCTTCGTGGGCTTCGCCTCGGGGATGCTCGACATCACCGGCCATCCCAAGGATGGTTTCTACCTCTGGCAGAGCCAGTGGACCGCCACGCCGATGGTCCACCTGTTCCCGCACTGGAACTGGCCGGGGCGCGAGGGCCAGGTGATCCCGGTGCTGGCGTACGCCAGCTGCCACATCGTGGAGCTGTTCCTGAACGGCCGCTCCCTCGGCGAGAAGCGGCTCGAGTTCCCGGCGCAGGGCACCTCGGGGGGCTGGAACACCTACGCGCTGCCCGTGGTGCGGCCCACCACCAACGACCTGCACCTGTCGTGGGACGTCCCGTACACCCCCGGCGAGCTTCGCGCCGTGGGCAAGTGGCGCGACGGCTCGGCCTGTGCCGAGGACGTGGTGCGGACGGCGGGGCCGGCCGCGGCCCTCCGCCTCCGCGCAGACCGCGATACCCTCACCACCGGGGCCGGCGACGTGCTCCACGTCGAGTTCGAGGTGGTGGACGCGCGGGGCACCGTGGTGCCCACCGCCTCCGCCCTCGTCAGCTTCACGGCCGCCGGCGGCCGGATCCTGGCCCTCGACAACGGCGACCTGCGCGAGCTCGGGCGGAACCGCCGCGACCAGCGCCGCGCCTTCAGCGGTCGCGGCCTGGCCATCCTCGCCGCCACGGAGCCCGGCCGCCTCACGCTCACCGCCACGGCCGAGGGCCTTGGCACGGCCTCGGTGACGGTGCCGGTGGTGGCGGGCCCCCCGCGGGCCGTCGTGGCCGCGGCACGCTGAACGGGACGGCCACGAATGATGCGAACGGGAATCGTGCTGGTGGGGGCCGCGGGCCTCCTGGCGGGCGCCGCCATTGCCTTCGGCGCCACGCCGCTGTGGCCGCGCGCGGGCTTCCTTCTCGGGTGCGCGCTGCTCCTTGCCGCCTTCCTGCTGCTCGACGCCCTCGCCACGCGCGACGCGCCATGGCGGGCGCTCCGGCTCACGCTCGGGCTGGCGTCGCTGGTGAACGCCTACCTGCTCTCCGGCCTGCCGTGGCCACCCGCGGGGCCCCAGGTGCCGGCGGCCGTGGCGCTGTCGCTGAGCCTGGCGGGCATGCTCTTCGTGATGCGCTGGGGTCCGCGGCTCCGCGGGCCCGCGTTCGCGGTGCTGCTCCTGCTCGGCATCCTGAGCTTCGCCACGCTGGGGCGCACGGCGGGGGCGGTGGTGCGGTCGGCGGCCATGATGGACCACGCGGGCGCGTCCATCGCGCTCTCGGGGCTGCTGGCGGCGAGCCTCCAGTTCGCGTGGCTCGCCGCGCTCTGGCACGGGCGGCGCCTGCTCGAGGTGGAGCGCGCGGCGCCGGTGGGCGACTCCGCCGCCTGACCGGCGGCGCTTCGCGGGGGGACGGCATGGAGCGGACGGGACGCGCGCGGCTCATCGCGGGAGGCTACGGCGCGGCGCTGGCCCTCGCCGTGGCGGTGACCCTGCTGCACGTGGCCGCCGAGCCCGGCGCCGACGCCTCGTCGGGGATGATGGCCTTCGGGGATGCGGTGCTCTTCCTCGGCACCTTCGCCCTGGCCGCGCTGGTGCCGACGGGCACGGCGCTCTGGGCGCTGCGGGACCGGCCGAGGGTGTGGACGGCGCTGGCGGGCGTGGCGGCGCTCGCGGCCCTCACCGGGCTCGTGGCGCTCGCCTGCTACGTGGCGGCGCGCGGGCCCGGGGCGGCGCCGGCGCTGCTGGTCTGGTCCGGGTACGCGGTGCTGCGGGTGCTCGCGGCGCCGTTCCTGGCGGGGCTCTTCTTCCTGGCGGCCGTACTGGCGCCGGCGGGGCGCGCGCGGGGGGTGCTCCTCGGCGCGGCGCTGGCGGAAGGGATCGTCTTCGGCGTGGTGGCGCTGGCCTGGTTCAGCGGGCGCTGAGGCCCGTCAGGCGCCGCCCTCGAGCAGCCGGGCCAGGTTGGTGGCCGCGTCGCGCGTCTGCTTGGTCAGCCCCAGCTTGATGAGTGGCGAGAAGAGCCGGCCCACCACGCTCTTGGGCGTGATCTCCACGATGTGCGTGCACAGGGCCCCATCCGCGGCGCCGGAGATGCGCAGGTCCACGTCCACCTGGAACGCGGCATCGGTGTAGCGGGTGTGCAGCCGCTCGCCGGGCACCCGGGCCACGATCTCGCCCGCCATCTCCTGCTGCCGGCTGCCCTGGCGGTACACGTAGCGCAGCTGGTCGCCGACGGCGTTGGGGCCGGGGCCCACCTTGGTGAGGCTCACGCACGGCGGGAGCCACCGGGCGTAGCTCGACAGGTCATCGATCATGGCGAAGGCCTGGGCGGGCGTGGCGCGCACCGGCTGGGCATGCTCGCAGCGGATGGGCATGGGAACCTCACGGACTTGGGGATGATGACGGGACGCTCCACTATCCTACTGCGCAACGCGGCTTTGCGTCAGGCTCGGCCCTGGTGGCTCCTCGGCGCGCTCGCCTTGGGCGTGGCCGGGCTCGGCTGTGCCGGGGATGGCCCGCTCGATGGCGGCGGCGTCCCCCCGCTCCGCGCCGCCGGCGCCGACGTCTCCGCGCTGGCCGCGTTCGAGGGCGCGGGGGCGCACTATCGGGATGGAACCATCGCCGGCGCGCTCCCCGCGCTCCATGCGCGCGGCAGCACGCTGTTCCGCCTCCGGCTCTTCGTGGCCCCGCTCGGCACGGGGATCGAGGTGAACGACCTGCCGTACACCATTGCCCTGGCCCAGCGCATCAAGGCCACCGGAGCGGGCCTGCTGCTCGACATCCACTACTCCGACACCTGGGCCGACCCCGCCCACCAGGCCATCCCCGCCGCCTGGGCCGGCCTCACCCTCGACTCGCTGGAGCAGGTCGTCGAGGCCTACACCACCGCCGTCCTCCGCGCGATGGACTCGGCCGGGGTCCGCCCCGACATCGTGCAGGTGGGGAACGAGATCGACTCCGGCTTCCTCTGGCCCCTGGGCCACGTGGGCGGCAGCGACGACACGCCGGCCCAGTGGGCGCAGTTCGGCCGCCTGCTTGCGGCAGGCATTCGCGGCGTCCGCGCCGCCACGCCGCCGGGCGACACCATCCGCGTGCTGCTCCACTACTCGGGCGGCGGCAACCCGCCCGGCATCGACTGGTTCTTCGGCCACGTGGCGCAGCTGGAGCTCGACTACGACCTCATCGGGCTCAGCTGGTATCCCTGGTGGCACGGGAGCCTCTCGGCGCTCCGCGCGGGGCTCGCCACCGCCGCCAACCACTACGGCCGGGACGTGATGGTGGTGGAGACCGCCTACCCGTGGCGCCACGGGGCGTGGGAACAGATGATCGTGGACTCGAGCGCCCTGGCCTGGCCCATGACCCGCGCCGGCCAGGCCCGGTTCCTGGCCGACCTCGTGGCCGCCGTCCGCGCGACCCCGGGCGGCCGGGGCGCCGGCGTCCTCTGGTGGCACCCCGAGGCCATCCCCGCCCCCGGGCTCTTTGTCTGGGGCGATGGCGCCCTCGCCCTCTTCGACAGCACCGGGGCGCTGCTCCCCGCCGCGCGGGCCTTCGCGCCCTGAGCCCCGGGCGGCCCCAGGGCGGGGGACCCTGCTAGATTGCCCCCGACCTCTCACGCCCCGGGACCCGCATGATCCAGTTTCACGGCACCACCATCCTCACCGTCCGCAAGGACGGCAAGGTCGCCCTGGGCGGCGACGGCCAGGTCAGCATCGGCGACACCGTCGTGAAGGGCAGCGCCACCAAGGTCCGCGCCCTCAAGGGCGGCAAGGTGCTGGCCGGCTTCGCCGGCTCGGTGGCCGACGCGCTGACGCTGTACGAGAAGTTCGAGGAGAAGCTCGAGCGCTACCCCGGCAACCTCCCCCGCGCCGCCGTGGAGCTGGCAAAGGACTGGCGCAGCGACCGCGTGCTGCGCCGCCTCGAGGCGCTCCTGACAGTGGCCGACCGCGAGCACACCTTCCTCCTCTCCGGCGGCGGGGAGCTCATCGAGCCCGACGACGGCATCCTCGGCATCGGCTCCGGCGGCAACTACGCCCTCGCCGCCGCGCGCGCACTGCTGCCGGACGAGCGGCTCTCCGCCCGCGAGGTCGTGGAGCGCTCCCTGCAGATTGCCGCCGACATCTGCGTCTTCACCAACCGCCACATCACCATCGTGGAGCTGTAGCCCGGCACCACAACGAGGGGTCGGTCGCGGGGGCGGTGATGGTCAGCCGGTGAGGGCGGCGGGTTCACCGCTTCTTCATCACACCACCACTACCTTCCGCGCGCGGCTCCGGCCCGCCGTGCCCGGTCCCCTGTCCCGAGGGAAGACGCCCCCGCATGCCCGTCCCCATGTCCCCCGAGGTCCTGCTGCTCTGGAGCCTGGTGGCCGCCCACGCGGCCGGGCTCGGGACGCTGCTTGGCCGCTGGCCATGGTTTGCGAAGAACGCGGTGGGTTGGGCCACGGCCGCCGCGGCCGGCCTCATGCTCGGCATCGGCTACGTCCTGCTCGACGCCGGCCAGCACCTGGCCCCGGCGCCCACCCTGCTCGGCGCGCTCGTGGGCCTGGGCCTCGTGCGCCTGGCTGACGGAGGGGTCGCGGCGCAGGGGGTGCCGGAGGGAGCCGGCGCGGGAAACGGCACCACCCGGCTCTCCTCGCCGCCCGCCACCGACGCCGGCGAGATCCTCGCCAGCGCGCTCCATAGCGCCGTCGAGGGAATCGCCATCGGCGCCGCGGCGGCGAGCGGGGTCCCGCTGGCGCAGTTCCTCCTCATCACCTTTGGCCTCCACAACATCTCCGAGGGCGCCGTGCTCGGCACGCTGCTGGCGGAGCGGGGCATGAAGCGCTCGGCCGCCATGGGCGTTGCCATCCTGGCGCGCACCTCGCAGCCGCTGGTCGGTGTTTCGACGCTTTTCCTGATCGGTGCGGTGCCGGCGCTCCTGCCCTGGCTCATCGGCGCCTCGTTCGGGTCGCTCTTGTACCTCATCATCGCCGAGCTGCTGCCGCAGAGCTACCGCCTGGCGGGGCGCACGGCCATCGCGGTGGTGGTGAGCCTCGCCGCCGGCATGGTGGCGCTCATGGGGAGGCCGGGATGACCGAGGCGTGGGGGATGCCCATCCTGCTCGCCGTCTTCGTGGCCGCGGCCATCACCGCGCTCGCCACGGGGCTCGGGGCCATCCCGTTCGCGTTCATCCGCACCCTCTCGCTCCGGGCCACGTCGGTCTCCAACGCCATTGCCGCCGGCCTCATGTTCGGCGCCTCCCTCGGCCTCCTGGGCGAGGGCGTGCACCATGGCCCGGGCCGCACCTTTCTCGGCGCGGCGAGCGGCATCGCGTTCATCCTCATCACGCAGCGCCTCATGGGGGACCACGAGCCGGAAGTGGCCTCGCTCTCCGGCGCCAATGCGCGGCGGGCCCTGTTGTTCATCATCGTCATGACCGTCCACTCCTTCGCCGAGGGCGTGGCGGTGGGCGTGTCGTTCGGCGGCGGGGAGAGCCTCGGGGTGGCCATCACGGTGGCGCTCGCCATCCACAACATCCCCGAGGGGCTCGCCATCTCGGCCGTGATGCGGCCGCGGGGCGCCTCGGTGCTGGCCTGTGCCTGGTGGTCGGTGTTCTCGTCGCTGCCCCAGCCGCTCATGGCGGTGCCGGCCTTCCTCCTGGTGGACCACATCAAGCCGGCGCTCCCCTTCGGGCTCGGCTTTGCCGCCGGGGCCATGGTCTACATGGTGCTGATCGAGATCCTCCCCGAGGCGTACGACGCGGCCGAGAGCCGCCTCATCGCCCTGCTGGTGGGGTCGACGGCGATCGGCATGCTCCTCTTCCAGCAGTACGTGTGAGGCAGGTCCAGTCGACGGAGGAAGCCCCGATGTCCCGCGTCACGCTGGTTGCGCTCGCGCTCGGCGCGAGCCTCGTCTCGGCCTGTGGCGACAAGCCCGCGCCCCCGCCGCCCCCGCCCACCCCGACGGCCGCCCAGCCGGTGGCCGCGCTCCCGGAGGGGCAATACGCGGTCTGCGCGGCCTGCCACCAGGCCAGCGGCCTCGGCGCCGACACCGTGCCGGCGCTGAAGGGATCCACGGTGCTGAATGGCCCGCCGGAGGTGCCGATCGCCATCGTGCTCGCGGGGCTCGCCGGGCCATACACCGCGGATGGCAAGCAGTTCTCCGCCGTCATGGGGGGCTGGGCCATCCTGTCCGACGCGGACATTGCCACCACGCTCACTTACGCCCGTGGGTCGTGGGGCAACACCGCCCCGGCCATCACTGCCGCCGAAGTGGCCGCGGTCCGCGCCAGGATCCAGTCGCGCACCAAGCCCCGGACCGCCGAGGAACTGGCCAAGGCCACGCTCAAGTAGGACGGGCGCACCACCAACATCACTCCGAGCCCGGGTCGGCGACGCGCCGATCCGGGCTTGCTTGCGTGATCGCGGCGCGACCAACCAACACTCCGGCGCATCCCGGCGTAGGGCATCCGAGCCGGCCGTTCGGGGCTCGCCATCCGTCACCCACGACCAGCCATGTTCGGAACCCGGGACCCGCAGGCGCACACATTCACGTCCCCGGGGCGCAAGGCGCCGCGGGTGCTGCGGCCGTGGGTGCGGTTCGAGGTGCTCCCTGAAACGTCGCGGGAGGGGCGCTCTGGGGTCTGGCTCGGGAGCGTGGCGCTGCACGCGGGACTGGTGGCGCTGCTGATCCTGGCGCTGCGCGGCGGAATCACGCCCCCGCCGGCGGACACCGACACCGGCCCGCGGCGCGACGTGCAGATGGTCTACATCCCCCAGGCCGTGCAGCCTGTCCGCCCGGCCCCCGCCGCGCGGACGCCGACGCCCCAGCGGGAGCAGCGCACACCCCCGCCCGAGGCCCCGAGCCCGCCCAAGCAGGACGGCGACCCGAACTCTCGCTTCGCGAGGGTGGACGGTCCTCGGGTCCCCGACCACAACGAGGCGGCCGGGATCCCTGCGCCGACTCCCCCGGCCGACGCTGCCCCGATCCCCGACGAGGATCCGGGCCGCGGCGCCGAGGCACCGCCGGCGCTCTCGGAGGCCGCCGCGCGCGACCTCGCAATGGTCGCCGAGGCGCGCCGCCTCTTTGGCAAGCAGGGCGCAGCCTACGACGGCGACGGCACCGCCGGCCCGCGGCCCCGCCCGGGGCTCCCCGCGTGGGTGCAGCCCGGCGTCGGCACCTGCGTGGTGGAAGGGCGCACGGTGGCCACGGCGGCCGCACGCTCCAACGGCTTCGTGGAGGGCATCGTGCGCAGCTCGGAGACCGGCAGCCCGCTCCCCGGCGCCTTCATGCAGATCCTCGGTACCGGCTACTCCACCTGGTCCCGGGGCGACGGCTCCTACCGCCTGGAGTTCGACCCGTCGCTCGTGGACGGCTGCCGCACCCAGGTGGTCCGCGTCACCAAGCCCGGCTTCCGTGCCCAGTCCCTCGTCCTCTCCATGGGCCGCGTGAGTGACAACACCGTGAACCTCGGGCGCACGCGCTGACGCAGGCTGGGCAAACTGCAGGAACCACAGAGGCACAGAGGACACAGAGGGCACAGAGAACAGCGTTGCGGTGCGTGCGTGTTCGGGTTTGGCATCGTCCCCTCCCATCCGCGGAACCCCACCACAAAACGATCGAGCCCGGGTCGGCAACGCGCCGATCCGGGCTCGATCCCTCCGTGCCCTCTGTGTCCTCTGTGCCTCTGTGGTTCCTGCAGCTTGCCCAGCCCAGATCCGCGACTACGCCGACGGCCCCACCCGCGGCGGGCAGGCATCCAGCCACGCCTGCTCGGCCTCGTCAAAGACCCGGGAGCGCGTCAGGAACCGCACCCCGAGCGGCGCCTCGAGCGAGAAGCCGCTCCCGCGCCCCGGCACCACGTCGATCAGGAGCTGGGTGTGCCGCCACGCCTCGAACTGCAGGCCGCCGATGTAGACGGGCGTGCCGTCCACGTCGCCCAGGTGCACGTCCCGCTGGCCCACCTTGAACTCGCGCGCCGGGTAGCACATCGGCGCGCTCCCGTCGCAGCAGCCCCCGCTCTGGTGGAAGAGCAGCGGGCCGTGCTCCGCCGTGAGCTGGCGGAGCACGACCCGGGCCGCGTCGGTGATCCCCACGCGGTCAACGCGCATCGGCTCAGAAGAAGCCGAGTTTCTTCGGGCTGTAGCTGACGAGCAGGTTCTTGGTCTGCTGGTAGTGCCCGAGCATCATCTTGTGCGTCTCGCGCCCGATGCCCGACTGCTTGTAGCCGCCGAACGCCGCGTGCGCGGGGTAGAGGTGGTAGCAGTTGGTCCACACGCGGCCCGCCTTGATGGCCCGGCCCATCCGGTAGCAGGTGTTGGCGTCGCGGCTCCAGACGCCGGCGCCGAGGCCGTAGAGGGTGTCGTTGGCGATGGCCAGCGCGTCGTCCTGGGTCTTGAACTTGGTCACCGAGACCACCGGGCCGAAGATCTCCTCCTGGAAGATGCGCATCTTGTTGTGGCCCTCGAAGATCGTCGGCTG
>CAZRCT010000047.1:0-28372 GCA_964598655.1 uncultured Gemmatimonadaceae bacterium | reverse complement strand
CGGGGTTGCCGGCGCTCACGGTGAGCGGCGGCTCGCCGGGGGCGGCGATGACCGTGGGGACGCCCTTGAGCACCACCAGCGCCCCCGACTCCGCTGCGGCCGCGGTGGCCGCCTGCCACGGGTCCACGTCCATGCCGGCTGCCTGCGCCGGGAAGAGCCGCGCGAACTCGCCCGCGTGCGGCGTCAGCGCCAGCACCCGGTCGCGCGCGAGTGCGGCGAGCGCGGCCTCGGCGCCCTGAAAGGCATTGAGCGCATCGGCATCGAGGACCACGCGGCGGGCGTGCCGGGCCACGGCCTCCACGAACTCGCGCCGGCCCGCCCCGCGGCCGAGCCCCGGGCCGAGGACGACGGCGTCGGCGCGCTCGAGCAGCGTGGCGAAGTCCGGGGACAGCGCGCTGGTGAAGTCGTGCACGAGTGTCTGCAGGTCGGGCTCGGCGGCGCGGAGGATGTCGATGGTCGGCGCCGGTGCGACGGCCCAGGCGAGCCCCGCCCCCGCGCCGAACGCGGCGCGCGCCGCCAGGCGGAGGGCGCCGCTCATCCCCGGCTCGCCGCCGATCACCACCACCCGGCCCCGGTCGCCCTTGTGGGCGTTGGCGGAGAGGCGGCCGACGGCCTGCGCAGCCTGGGCATCGGTGAAGAGCATGGGCCAGGCGGGATCGGCGGGGGGATGGCCGATGTCCACCACGATCACGTCGCCGCATTCCTCCCGCGCCAGCAGGTGGCCGCGGCGGAGGCCGCCGAAGGTCACCGAGAGTTCGGCGCGCACCGCGGGGCCCATCGTGGTCCCGGTGGCCAGGTCCACGCCGGTGGGACCATCCACCGCCGCCACCGGCAGCGCCAGGTCGGTGAGCCGCTCCACCAGCGCCAGGACGCCGTCCCGGAGGACGCCCCGGGCACCCGTGCCGAGCAGCGCGTCCACCAGGAGCTGCACGGCGGGCCACGGCCCGTCGGGTTCCACCACGCGGACGCCCGCATCGCGCGCCAGGCGGGCCATCGCCGCGGTGAGGGGGGCGGGTTCCCCCGGCACCGGCGCCACGAACACCGGCACGCCCACCGCCTGCAGGGCCCGGGCGATCACCCAGCCGTCGCCGCCGTTGTGGCCGGGGCCGGCGGCCACGAGCACCCCGCCGCGGAGCCGCTCGGGGAAGCGTTCCGCGATCACCAGAGCGGCGGCCCGGCCGGCGGCGTCCATCAGGGTGGCGAGCGCGATCCCCGTCGCGTCGGCGCGGCGGTCCCAGTCGGCGGATTGCTGGGGAGACAGGACGGGAAGCATCAGGTGGAGACCGGGCGAGGGGGTCCCACGCAATCTAACGCTCACGGGCGTGAGCGACCGGCTAGGCGCGGAGCGCCTCCACCCCTTCCCACGGATAGGGGCCGCCGAAGGCCGACTCGAAGGGGTACACCCCGGCGAAGTCCGACTCGCGGTCGTGGGGTTGGGTCACAAGCAGGCCGGCCTTCACCAGGGTGAAGACGATGCGACCGAAGTCGTCGGTCTTCTGCACCCCCCAATACTCCAGGATGGAGGGGGCCAGCAGCCCGAACTGGCGCACCGCGTAGTCCCGGCAGGCCCAGGCCAGCTCGGCGCCGGTGACGTGGCGGCGCGCGTCGAGTCGCGACTGCAGGTACTCGATGGCGCCGAGCACGAAGATGTAGGCCCGCTCGTGATAGCGGTCCTCTTCGGCGCGGATACGCGACAGGGCGTCGGTGGAGAACTGGAGATCGTGCATCGCGGTGACAGGGGCCCGGACTGGTTGAGTGAAGCTACCGGTCCGGGCCCCCGGGGGTCAACCGCGCGTGCGGGGGGCGTACAGCGGGAAGCGCTTGGTGAGCTCGCCCACCTCGCCCTTGACCCGGGCGATGGTGGCCTCGTCCTGCTTGGTGAGCACGGTGTCGATGAGTTCGGCCACCCGGCGCATTTCGGCCTTGCCCATGCCGCGCGTGGTGAGCGCAGGCGTGCCGAGGCGGATGCCGCTGGTGACGAACGGCGACTGGGGATCGTCCGGGATGGTGTTCTTGTTGACCGTGATGCCGGCCTGGTCGAGGATCTTCTCGGCCACCTTGCCCGTGAGGTTCTTGGGGCGGAGGTCCACCAGCATGAGGTGCGTGTCGGTGCCCCCCGAGACGATCGCAAAGCCGCGCTCCACGAGCGCCTCGGCGAGCACCTTGGCGTTGGCCACGACGTTCCTGGCGTAGGCCTTGAAGTCGGGGGTGAGCGCCTCACCGAAGGCCACGGCCTTGGCGGCGATCACGTGCTCGAGCGGGCCGCCCTGCGTGCCGGGGAAGACCGACTTGTTGATGGCGGGCCCGAACTCGTTGGTGGAGAGGATGAGGCCCGCCCGGGGACCGCGGAGCGTCTTGTGGGTGGTGCTGGTGACCACCTGCGCGTGCGGCACCGGCGAGGGATAGACGCCGCCGGCCACGAGGCCCGCGAAGTGCGCCATGTCCACCAGCAGGTAGCCCCCCACCTCGTCCGCGATGGAGCGCATGGCGGCGAAGTCGATGATGCGGGCGTAGGCGGAGCCGCCGGCGATGAGGAGCTTCGGCCGGTCGCGCCGGGCCTGCTCGCGGACGGCGTCGTAGTCGATGAGGCCGGTGGCGGGGTTCACGCCGTAGTGCACGGCCTTCCACACGGTGCCGCTGTGGTTCACCGCCGCGCCGTGGGAGAGGTGGCCGCCGTGCGGCAGCGACATGCCCATGATGGTCTCGCCCGGCTTGGCGAGGACCATGAACGCCGCGAAGTTGGCCTGCGCGCCGGAGTGCGGCTGCACGTTGGCGGCCTCGGCGCCGAAGAGCTCCTTCAGGCGGTCGATGGCCAGCTGCTCGACCTTGTCCACGACCTCGCAGCCGCCGTAGTACCGCTTCCCGGGATAGCCCTCGGCGTACTTGTTGGTGAGCGGCGTGCCCATGGCGTCGATGACGGCGCGGCTGGCGAAGTTCTCGCTGGCGATGAGCTCGAGGCCGTGCTGCTGGCGGTGCAGCTCCTCGTCGACGAGGGCGGCGATCGCCGGGTCGGCCTGGCGGAGGGAGGCGTTGTGGTCGAGCGACATGCGGGATCTCCTCAGGGTTCGATCTTCTCCACCCGCCGCTGGTGGCGGCCCCCCTCGAAGGGGGTGGCGAGCCACGCGCGGAGGATCTCGATGCCCTCCTGCTCGGTGACGAACCGGGCCGGGAGGACCAGGACGTTGGCGTCGTTGTGCGCCCGGGCCAGCTTGGCCACCTCGGGCGTCCAGGCCACCGCGGCGCGCACCCCGGGGTGGCGGTTGGCCGCGTAGGCCATCCCGAGGCCGGTGCCGCACAGCAGCACGCCCCGCTTCACCTGGCCGCCTTCCACCTGGCTGGCGACCGGGTGCGCGTAGTCGGGATAATCCGTGGAATCGGCGGAATGGGTGCCGAGGTCCAGCGGCTCAAAGCCGAGCGCGGCCAGCTCCCGCTTGAGCCGTTCCTTCAGCTCGAAGCCGGCGTGGTCGGCGCCAATCGGGATGACTTCGGGCATCGCAGAGTATAGCGAGAGGGTGAATATAAATGCAGGGGGCCCAAGGGCCTGCGGACCGGCGCACGGTCCGGTCCGCAGCCCCGTCGCGCAACCTTAGACGCGGATTCCGCCCAGGTTGCCCATCGCCCGGATCCGCTCCTCCGCCACATGGTCGGCCGCGCGGAAGGTCGGGATGCCCTGCGCCTTGGCGGTGGCGTAGATGCTGAGCAGCGTGTCGTAGATCTGCGCCGCCTTGCGCTTGGCGCGGTCGTGGTCCCAGCCCATCACCTCGCCGTACACGTTGATCACGCCGCCGCCGTTGATCACGTAGTCCGGCGCGTAGAGCAGCCCCTGCTTCTCCAGCGCCTCGCCGTGGCGCTCCTCTGCCAGCTGGTTGTTGGCGCCGCCGGCGATGACCTCCACCTTGAGCCGCTTCAGGGTCTCGTCATTGACGGTGGCCCCGAGCGCATTGGGGGAATAGATGTCGGCGGCCACGTCGTAGATGGCCTCGGGGGCCACGGCGGTGGCGCCGGTGGCGGTGACCACCCGCTTCACCTTTTCCTGGTCGATGTCGGTGACGGTGAGCTTGGCACCCTCCTTGTGCAGGAACTCGCACAGGTTGTGGGCCACGTTGCCGCACCCCTGCACCGCCACGTGCTTGCCGGCCAGGCTGTCGCTGCCCCAGCGCACCTTGGCGCTGGCCTTCATCCCCACGTACACGCCGTAGGCCGTGACCGGCGACGGATCGCCCGACTGGCCGTGGAGGCCGGCCACGTGCCTGGTCTCCATCCGCACGTATTCCATGTCCGTGGGGCTCGTGCCCACGTCCTCGGCGGTGATGTAGCGGCCCTTGAGCGACTCGATGAACCGCCCGTGCGCGCGGAAGAGCGCCTCGCGGTCCCGCCGCTTGTTGTCGCCCACGATGACCGACTTGCCGCCGCCCAGGTTGAGCCCCGCCACCGCCGACTTGTAGCTCATGCCGCGCGCCAGGCGGAGCGCATCGGTGATCGCGGCGTCGGTGCTCTCGTAATTCCAGAAGCGGGTGCCGCCGAGCGCGGGGCCCAGGGTGGTGTCGTGGATGGCGATGATGCCGAAGTACCCGCACGAGGGCTCGTGGCAGAGGACGAGCTGCTCGTGCTGGTAGGCGGACATTGACTTGAAGGCGTCCATGGCGATGCCTGAAGGTGGTGCGGGTCAGTACTGATAGAAGCCCTTGCCCGCCTTCCGGCCGAGGTGGCCGGCGGCCACCATGCGGCGGAGGAGCGGGCAGGGACGGTACTTGTCGTCGCCGAGGCCCTTGTGGAGCACCTCGAGGATGGCAAGGCAGGTATCGAGGCCAATGAGGTCGGCCAGCATCAGCGGGCCCATCGGGTGGGCCATGCCGAGCTTCATGACGGTGTCCACCGCCTCGGGGGTGGCCACGCCCTCCATGACGCAGAAGATCGCCTCGTTGATCATCGGCATCAGGACGCGGTTGCTGACGAAGCCGGGGTAGTCGTTGACCTCCACGGGCGTCTTGCCGAGCGCGGCCGACAGCTCCATGACGCGCGTCGTGGTGGCGTCGCTCGTGGCCTGGCCACGGATCACCTCCACCAGCTGCATCACCGGCACCGGGTTCATGAAGTGCATGCCGATGACGAGCTCCGGCCGCTTGGTCTTCGCGGCGATCTCCGTGATGGAGATGGAGCTGGTGTTGGTGGCCAGAATGACGCCCGCGGGGGCGAGCCGGTCGAGGTCGGCGAAGATCTGGAACTTGAGGGCTGGATTCTCGGTGGCCGCCTCGATGACGAGTTCCGCCTTGGCCGCGGCGTCGAGGGTGGTGGCCACGCCCACCTGCGCCAGCGCGGTGTCCGCCGTGGCCTGGTCGAGGGTGCCCTTCTTCACCAGCCGGGCGAGGCTGCCCTGGATGGCACCCTTCCCCTTCTCGAGCGCCGCGGCCGAGACGTCGATCATCGTCACCGGGTGGCCGTGCATCGCGAAGACCTGCGCGATGCCGTTGCCCATCGTGCCGGCGCCCACCACCGCAACCTGAGTCACACCGTCTCCTTTCGTGTCCAGCGCCACGCGCCGACGGTCCCGAGACCGATCACGGCCGTGGCGAGCAGCCCGCCTTCCGGGCCGAAGCTCCCGCCGGTGAGCCACGTGGGCCCGGCGGGGTGATAGTCGATGCGGGGCACGTCGAGGGCCAGCCCGCTCACCGCCGTGTCGAGCGCGGCGAGCGTCAGGTTCCAGCCCAGGTGCGCGCCCCACGCGGTCCAGATGCCGCCCGGCAGGTAGAACACCACCCCGAGCCAGATCCCCGCCAGCGCGATGTTCAGCATGCCGAGCGAGGTGGTGTTGGGGTTCATCACGTGGGCCAGGCTGAAGATCGCCGAGCAGAAGACGATGGCCTGCAGCCGCCCGATGGCCGGCGCCAGCACCACCTGCCCCACCCCGCGGAAGATCACTTCCTCGAGCAGCGCCGCGGGCGCCAGCAGCACCAGCAGGTTGAGGACCGCGCCCGCGTAGCTCCCGCCGGAGTGGGTGTCGGGGGTGAACTCCGCGCCCCCGATCCCCACCGCCAGGGCGATGGCCGCGAGCGCGGGGAGCACCCCGAGCGCGAGCCCGAGCCCGAAGCCCGGCACCCCGAGCCGCACCGGCGACCAGCGCAGCATGCGGCGGTCCAGGTGGAGCCGATGGGCGTAGAGCGCGGTGAGCGGGGCGTAGACCAGGAAGCCCGCCGCCGTCTGCAGGTGCAGCATGAGCGGCGTGGCCGCCCCGATGGGGAGGTCGAAGGCCCGCGTCACCAGGGTGGACACCACCACCATGAGGATGAACCCGCCCAGAATGAACGACGCCGCCCAGCCGATCGCCACGGCGGGCGAAGGGCGGGCGGCGGGAGCGGGGGTGGTGAGGCCCGGCCCGGCGGGCAGGGTCACGCGAACGGCCGGAGCGCGTGGTGTCCGCGCCAGAGGACGGTGGCGGCGAGGACGGCCTTGATCGGGTCCAGGACCAGGAACGGCACCACGCCCGAGGCGAAGGCCGCCTGCGTGCTGCCGGTGAGAAGCGCCAGTTGCGCCCAGCCGCCCAGGTGAATCACCGCCATGCCGGCCAGCGCCGCGAGCAGGCAGCGGAGGAACCGGCCGCGCTCGGCGATGCGGGCCACCACCAGCACCGCGGGCAGGAAGGCAAGCAGGTAGCCGCCCGTGGGCCCGAAGAGCCGTGCCAGGCCGGTGCCCCCGTTGGCGAACACCGGCGCGCCGAACGCACCCGCCGCGAGATAGAGGAGGATGGAGCCGAGCGCCGCGGTGCCGCCGAAGAGGCCGCCGACGAGGATCACGGCGGGGCCCTGCAGCGTCATGGGCACGGGCGAGAACGGGACCGGGACGGCCACCTGGCCGGCGAGGGCCACGAGGACGGCGCCGGAAAGGACGGCCACCGGCCAGCGGAGGCGGGTGGCGGTGCCGCTCGGCAGGGGCATGGCGGTCGAGTTGCGCATGGTCGTCATGAGGTCAGATCCGCTCCACGGAAAGGGCCACCGCGTTCCCACCGCCGAGGCAGAGGGTGGCGAGGCCGGTGGCCTTGTTCTGGTCCTTCAGGGCGTACAAGAGGGTGGTGAGCACGCGGGCGCCGCTGGCCCCGATGGGGTGGCCGAGCGCCACGGCGCCGCCGTGGACGTTGACGCGGCCCCAGTCCCAGCCCAGCTCGCGGCCGTCGGCGATGGCCTGGACGGCGAAGGCCTCGTTGGCCTCGATGAGGTCGTAGTCGTGGATGCGGGTGCCGGCGCGCTTCAACAGGTTCCGCACGGCCACGATCGGGGCGAAGAAGAGGTCCTTCGGGTCGCCACCACCGGTGGCGTAGGCCGTGACGCGGGCCAGCGGCGCCAGGCCGTGCGCCCTGGCGTAGGCCAGCGAGGTGACCACCAGCGCGCTGGCGCCGTCATTGAGGCCGGGGGCATTGCCCGCGGTCACGGTGCCGTCCTTCCGGAACACCGGCTTCAGGCGGGCCAGCGTCTCCGGCGAGGTGTCCTTCCGGGGCGACTCGTCGGCGGCGATGGTGGTGGTGCCGCCCTTCCCCGCGATCTCGATGGGAAGAAGCTCGGCCGCGAACTTCCCGGCCGCCTGCGCCGCCACGGCCTTGCGGTGGCTCTCGGCCGCGAAGGCGTCCTGGTCCTCGCGGGAGACCTGGGCCTTGGCCGCCGTGTACTCGGCGTACTCCCCCATGTGGTTCTGGCCGAAGGAATCCCAGAGGCCGTCGTGGATCATGCCGTCCACGAGGGTCTGGTTGCCGGCCTTGATGCCGTTGCGGTAGTTGAAGAGGTAGTGCGGCGCGCTGGACATCGACTCCTGGCCACCGGCCACCACGCACTGGGCGTCGCCCGCCTTGATGGCCTGGGCCGCGAGCATCACGGCCTTGAGGCCGGAGCCGCAGACCTTGTTGATGGTGAGGGCCGGGATGGTGGCGGGGAGCCCGGCGTGGATCATGGCCTGGCGCGCCGGCGCCTGGCCGCTGCCGCCCTGCACCACCTGGCCCATGATCACGTCGTCGATGGTGGCCGCGTCGATCCCGGCGCGGCGCACCGCCTCCCGGATGGCCAGCGCGCCGAGTTGTGGTGCCGTGAAGCCGGCGAGCCCGCCCAGGTACTTGCCGATCGGGGTGCGGCAGGCGGCGACGATGACGGGAGTCGTGGTATCGGACACAGGCGCGACCGGATGCAGGAAGACTGGCCCTTCGGAACGCGCGGAAAGATAGGGAGGGCCCGCGGCGGGTGGCAGTCTTGAGAGACTATTCGCCTCCCGCGGGCTTTATGCAGGGGTCAGGGCGCGCCCGCCACGTCGGGATAGGCCCGGGCGAGCGGGAAGCTGCTGCCCGCGAGTTCGGCCTTGCTCCAGGCCGCGAGCCGCGCCTTCACCTCGGCCGGCACGTCCTTGTGGCGGTCGGCGGTGCCCGCCACGAACAGCTCGGCGTTGGTGGCCAGGATGTGGGGCGGGTGCATCTCGAAGTTGTCCTGGTGCTGCTGCATGTACGCGAAGCCGCACTTCTCCACCACCCGCGCCAGCTCGGCGTCGGTCAGCGGCGCCACGCCGAGGAACTCCGCCACCCGGCGGACGATGCCGGGCAGGTCCTTCTTCATGTCCTCGAAGAAGACGTACAGCACGTTCGGGTCCTGCTGGGCGCGGTCCCACCAGCCCGCCACGTGGTCGGGCCAGGTGCCCCACCACATCAGGTCCTTCGCCGTGTACCAGACCTCAAAGGCGGCGAGCGGCGGCGCCATGGGGCCCACGTTGGTGACCACGAAGTCGATGCAGCTGGCGAAGCATGACACGGGGTGCCGGGCCACGTAGATGTAGCGGGCGTCGGCGCTCCGGGGACAGAGCTGGGCCGGCAGGTGGGTCTTGATGATGCGGGAGGGGCGCTCGCTGCCCAGGGTGGGCGCGTCCTCCAGCGGGACACTCTTCCGGCCCTCGAGCCATGGCGCCACGGCGTACATGGCGGTCCCGGTGGCCACGAGGTTGCCGTTGCCGCGGTGCAGCACCTCGTACACCACGTGCTGCATCCAGGTGGTGCCGCACTTCATCTGGGTGGCGACGAAGACGTCGCCCGCGCGCGGCACGTAGGCCTCGGCCCGGGCGAAGCTCTCCGGGCTGCAGCTCCCGTGCGGGCCCGGCACGCCCTTGTAGGTGAAGGCCACGCGCCGGAAGTCCATCGGCGCGAACTTGGCGTTGAGGGAGAGGAGCGGGCCCAGGCGGCGGGCGTGCTTCTTCAGCTGCTCCTTGAAGGCGGCGCGCTCGGCCGGGGAGCGGCCGTAGTACTTGAGGCCGACGGTCTCCTCATCCTCCCACTTGAGCACCGCGCCCAGGTACATGCCCAGCCCCACGTAGAGCACCACGACGAGGGTCAGGGCCCCGCCAACCAGCCAGACGAGCGACATGCCTCACGGCCTCCGTGGGCCTGCGGGGGAACGGCTCAGGGCTTGAGGGCGCGCGCGGCGATGTCGGCCACGAGCCGGGCCTGGAAGTCGGCGAGCGGCAGGATCTCCTGCTTGTTGCCGGCGCCGCGGATCCGCACGGCCACCGTCCCCGCGTCCGCCTCCCGCTGCCCCACCACCGCCATGTAGGGGACCTTGGCCATCTCCCCCTCGCGGATGCGGTAGTTGAGGGTGTTGTTGCTGGCGTCGAGCGTGGCGCGGATGCCGGCGGCGCGGAGGCGGGCCACCACCTGCCCCGCCGCCTCCGCCTGGCCGTCGGCGATGGGCAGGACGCGCACCTGCTCGGGCGCCAGCCAGAGCGGGAACGCGCCGGCGAAGTGCTCGATCAGGATGGCGATGAACCGCTCGAACGACCCGTTCACCGCGCGGTGGATGACCACCGGCCGGTGCTCGCTGTTGTCCTCGCCGACATAGGTGAGGTCAAAGCGCTCGGGGGCGGCGTAGTCGAGCTGGATGGTGCCGAGCTGCCAGGTGCGGCCGATGGAGTCGGCCACGTCGAAGTCGATCTTGGGGCCGTAGAAGGCGCCGTCGCCTTCCTTGAGCTCATACGGCAGGCCCGTGGCCTCGAGGGCGGCGCGGAGCGCGCCCTCGGCCCGGTCCCACATCTCGTCGGTGCCGATCCGCTGCTCCGGCCGGGTGGCAAACTTGAGCGTGGCCGTGAGACCGAAGGTGGTGTAGTAGTCGAGAATGAAGCGCGTCAGCGTCTTCACCTCGGCCGCGATCTGCGACTCCATCAGGTAGATGTGGCAGTCGTCCTGCGAGAACTGCCGCACGCGGGTGAGGCCGGAGAGCGCCCCGCTCACCTCGTTCCGGTGCAGCACGTCATAGGTGCTGTAGCGGATGGGGAGCTCCTTGTACGAATGCTTGGCCGACCCGTACAGGATGTGGTGCGACGGGCAGTTCATCGGCTTCAGGGACATGTCCTGCTCGCCCGTCTCGTTGTTGTGGACGAGGAACATGTTCTCCCGGTACTTGCCCCAGTGCCCGGAGATCTCCCAGAGGCCCTTGTTGTAGAGCAGCGGCGTGCGGATCTCCTGGTAGCCGTCGCGCTGGAGCTCCCGCATGAAGGCGTTCAGCGTGTTGTACAGCGACGTGCCCCGCTCGGTCCAGAAGGCCGCCCCGGGCGCAAAGGGGTGGAACAGGAAGAGGTCCAGTTCCTTGCCCAGCTTGCGATGGTCCCGCTTCTTCGCCTCTTCGATGCGGTGGAGGTACGCCTCGAGGTCTTCCTTCTTCCACCAGGCGGTGCCGTAGATGCGCTGCAGCATCTGGCGCCGGCTGTCGCCGCGCCAGTAGGCGCCGGCGGCGGAGAGGAGCTTGAAGTGCTTGAGGCGGGCGGTGCCGGTGACGTGCGGGCCGCGGCAGAGGTCCACGAACGGGCCGTCGGTATAGACGGAGATGACCTCGTCGTCGCCCAGGTCGGCGATGCGCTCGAGCTTGAGGGGGTCGTCCTTGAAGCGGCGGTTGGCCTCCTCGCGGCTCACTTCCTCGCGCACGAACGGGTAGTCCTTGGCCGCCACCTCGGCCATCCGGGCCTCGATGGCCGTCAGGTCCTCGGGGGTAAAGGGGCGCTCCACGCCGAAGTCGTAGTAGAACCCGTCCTCGATGGGCGGCCCGAAGCCGATGGCCGCCGTGGGGAAGAGCTCGCGCACGGCCGTGGCCAGGATGTGGGCCGCCGAGTGGCGGAGGACGTCGAGGCTGGCGGGATCCTTCTCCGTGAGGATGGCGAAGGGGGCGTCGGCGGTGAGCGGGCGGTCGAGGTCGCGCACCTGGCCGTCCACGCGGGCGGCGACGGCGGCGCGGGCGAGCCCCGCCCCGATGGACTGGGCAACCTGGCGCGCCGTGGTGCCCGAGGGCACCTCACGCACGCTGCCGTCCGGGAGGGTCAGGCGGATCGTGGCCATGGCAGTCAGGGAGCGTTGCTGGTGACGAACGGAACCACCACGGGGGCCACCCGCGGGGCCAGCACGAAGTAGGCGAACAGGCAGCCGGCCAGCAGGAGCCCCATCAGGACCCAGCGGCCCATCCCCGTGTCGTGTTCGGGCGCATTTTCCTCGGTCATGGTGTTAAGTTAACCCGTTCTCATTCCAGAGCGTAAGCCAGCAACTCCCGATGCGCCGACCCGCTTCCAGTGAACTCTTTGCCTGGGCCCTCGTGGGCGCCGCCGTGGGGGCCGCCGCCGGCTTCGTGGTGGGCGAATTCTTCGGCCCAATGGCCCGCCAGCACGTCCGCCGCCTCGGCACGCCGCTGCCCCCCGGGGCCGGCGGCGCGGAGGCGCCACTCAAGCCGCGGGAGCTGGTGCGCGTGGTGCGCGCCGCCCTCGACGCCGATCCCGAGCTCAAGGCGCTCGAGCTCGAGCCGCTGCCGGTGGGTCGCGGCATCATCGAACTCCATGGCTGGGTGCCCTCGCGCGCCCTGCGCACGCGGGCGGTGCGCCTCGCCCGCGCCGTGCCCGGCCTCGACACCCTCGTGAACTGCCTCCTCGTGGAAGGGGAGGACGACCCCCTCGCGCCGGCCGGCGACCTGGCCGACCAGACCGCATGACCGCACCGCTCGCCCCGCAGTACGATCCGAAGGCCATCGAGCAGGACATCTACCGGGCGTGGCTCGACCGCGGGTGCTTCGCCCCCGCGGCGGGCCGCCCGGGGGTCCCGCCCTTCACCATCATGATGCCACCGCCAAACGTGACGGCGGTGCTGCACATGGGTCACGGGCTCAACAACAGCGTGCAGGACGTGCTGGCGCGCTTCGAGCGGATGCGCGGCCGGCCCACGCTGTGGCTCCCCGGCACCGACCACGCGGGCATCGCCACCCAGAACGTGGTGGAGAAGCTGGTGGCCAAGGAGGGGAAGACGCGCTTCGACGTGGGGCGCGAGGCGTTCGTGGCGCGGGTCTGGGCGTTCGTGGAGGAGACCGGCGGCGCCATCCTGGAGCAGCTCAAGGCCCTCGGCTCCTCCGCGGACTGGAGCCGGACCTACTTCACCCTGGACGAGGACCTCTCGCGGGCGGTGCGGGAGGTGTTCGTGCGGCTGCACGAGAAGGGCCTCATCTACCGCGGCAAGTACATCATCAACTGGTGCCCCCGCTGCCTCACCGCCCTCTCCAACGAGGAGGCGGAGAAGGAGGAGACCGACGGGCGCATCTGGCACCTCCGCTACCCGCTCGCCGACGGGAGCGGCCACCTCACCGTGGCCACCACCCGCCCCGAGACCATGCTCGGCGACACCGCGGTGGCCGTGCACCCCAAGGACCCGCGCTACACCGCGCTGGTGGGCCGCACCCTCCGCCTCCCGCTGGTGAAGCGCGAGATCCCGATCGTGGCCGACGAGGCCATCGACCCGGCCTTCGGGAGCGGCGCCGTGAAGGTGACGCCGGCGCACGACCCCGTGGACTTCGAGATCGGCCAGCGCCACGGCCTGCCGCAGCTCGACGTGATGACCGACGACGCGCGGATGAACGACACCGTGCCGGAGCGTTTCCGGGGCCTCGACCGTTTCGAGGCGCGGAAGCGCGTGGTCAAGGAGTTCGAGGCGCTGGGGCTGCTCGAGAAGGTCGAGACCCATCGTCACGCCGTGGGTCACTGCTACCGCTGCGACACGGTGGTGGAGCCGCGGCTGTCCGACCAGTGGTTCGTGAAGATGAAGCCGCTGGCCGAGCCGGCGGCGCGCGCGTACACCGAGGGGCGGCTCCGCTTCATCCCCGAGCGCCGGGGTGAGGAGTACGCCAACTGGATGGCCAACATCCGCGACTGGTGCATCTCGCGCCAGCTCTGGTGGGGCCACCGGATCCCGGTCTGGTATTGCGACGACTGCGGCGGGACCCACGTGAGCCGCACGGACCTGACCCGCTGCCCCTGCGGCGGCACCGTGCGGCAGGACCCGGACGTGCTCGACACCTGGTTCTCGAGCTGGCTGGTGCCCTTCTCGAGCCTGGGGTGGCCCGACCAGACCGACGACCTGCACCGCTTCTATCCCGGGTCGGTGCTCGTCACCGCCCCCGAGATCCTGTTCTTCTGGGTGGCCCGGATGGTGATGGCCGGCTGCGAGTTCATGGGGGACATCCCCTTCCACACCGTGTACCTCCACGGCACGGTGCGGGACACGCAGCACCGCAAGATGTCCAAGTCCCTCGGCAACGGCATCGACCCGCTCGAGGTGGTGGAGAAGTTCGGCGCCGACGCGCTGCGCTACACGGTGATCAGCGGCATGGCCGTGGGCACCGACGTGATCCTCGACCCCGCCGACCTCGAGACCTCGTTTGCCCCCGGGCGGAACTTCGCCAACAAGCTCTGGAACGTGGGGCGCTTCATCCTCACCAACCTGGGCGAGGCGCGGCTCCGCCCGCTGGCCGGGACGCACACGAACGTCGTGACGCCGGCGGAGCTGGGGCTGGCCGACCGCTGGATCATCGCGCGCTGCGACCGGATGGTGCGCGAGGCCACGGAGAACTACGAGAAGTACCGCCTCAACGACGCGGCCGCCGCGGTCTACCACTTTGTGTGGAGCGACCTCGCCGACTGGTACCTGGAGCAGGCCAAGCCCCGCCTGTACGGCACCGAGCCCGGCGGCGACGTGGCGCGGGCCGTGATTGCGCGGACCTTCGAGGTGGCGCTCGCCGTGCTGCACCCGATCATGCCGTTCATCACGGAGGCGCTGTGGCAACGCCTGCCGGGCCGCGCGCCAGGCCAGACGCTCATGCTCGCCGCCTGGCCCCGCCCCGACCGCCGCGCCCCCGATGCGGCGGCGGAGCGGGACTTTGCCCTGGTGCAGGAACTGGTGGGCGCCATCCGGCAGATCCGCGCCGAGTACGGCGTGGAGCCCGGAAAGACGGTGAACGTCCGCGTGGGCCGCACCCACGCCGCGTTCACCGCCGAGGAAGGCACCATCCGCCGCCTGGCCAAGGTGGGTGAGGTGAGCTACGGCGCCCCGCCGGGCACGCCGGGCGCCCATGCGGTGCTGGCGGACGGCACCGAGGTGTACATCGCCCTGGGCGACCTGGTGGACCTGCAGAAGGAACGGGACCGGCTCTCCGGCGAGCAGGCGCGGCTCGAGCAGCTGCTGGTGGCCCAGCGCGGCAAGCTCGGCAACGAGAACTTCGTGAGCCGCGCGCCCGCGGCCGTGGTGGAGAAGGAGCGCGCCCGGCTGGCGCAGCTCGAGGAGCAGGTGCGGACCATCGCCGGCAAGCTGGAGCAGCTCGGGTGAGGCGGCCCGGCGCGCGCAGCCTCGCGGCCCTCGGGCTGCTCGGCGCCATCGTGGCCTGCGCCCGCATCGGCCCGCCGGCCGGCGGGCCCGAGGACAAGGTGGCGCCGGTGCTCGTCGCCACGCAGCCGGACTCGGTGGGGGTCTATCCCGACTGGCACCGGCCGGTGGAGTTCCGCTTCGACGAGGTCATCAGCGAAGGCGGCCAGGCCAGCATGGGGCTCGGCACCGGCGACCTCGAGAAGCTGGTGCTGCTCTCGCCCAGCAAGGGCGTGCCCCGGGTGCGCTGGAAGCGCGACCACATCACCGTGGAGCCGCGGGACGGCTGGAAGCCCAACCGCGTCTATCGGGTGGAGCTCCTGCCCGGCATCACCGACCTGCGCCGCAACCGGGCCGATACCACCGCGATCCTGACCTTCTCGACCGGTGCGCCCGCCCCGACGGACACCCTGCGGGGCTTCGTGGTGGACTGGGTGCAGGGCCGACCCGCGCGGGTGGCGCTGCTGGAGCTCGTGCTCGGCCCCGACAGCCTGGCGTACCGCGCGGTGACGGATTCCGGCGGCCGCTTTGCCGTGGGCCCGCTGCCGCGCGGCGACTACGTGGTGTACGCCGCCATCGACCAGAACAAGAACACCCAGCGCGAGCGGCGCGAGGCGTACGACTCCACCCTGGTGGCCGCCGGCACGACCGACGCGGGCACCCTCTGGATCATCCCCCGCGACACCCTCGGCCCGCGCCTGACGCAGGCCGCGCCGAATGACAGCGTGAGCGTAACCCTGACGTTCTCGGGCCCGCTCGACCCGTACCAGCCGGTGGACAGCCTCACCGTCCGGCTCCTCCACCTGCCCGACTCGACGCCGGTGCCGGTGCGCTCGCTCCTCCCCAAGGCGCTCGACGACAGCCTGCAGAAGCAGCTGCGGGCCCGGGCCGACTCGCTCCGCGCCGACTCGGTGCGCGCCGCCCAGGCCGATTCCGCCCGGGCCGACACCACCCGCCGGGACGTGGCCCGCCCGCCCCGTCCCGGCGCCCTGCCGCCCAACAAGCCGACGGGGCCGCCCGCGGCGCCGGCCGGCAAGCCCGCCCCGGGCGAACCCGGCGGCCTGCGCAACCGCTCCGCGCCGGCCAAGGATCCGGTGGCGGACTCCATCATCGCCACGCGGCCGCGGCTCTATGACAAGCTGGTGCTGCGGGTGGACTCGGCCTTCGTGCCCGAGGCCAAGTTCGTGGTGGAGGTGCTCGGCGTGCGGAGCGCCGCGGGCGTCACGGGCAATGCCCGGAACGGCTTCGCCATCCCCAAGAAGCCGGCCCCGGCGGCCACCGACTCCACCGCGGCCGCCAAGGATGCCACCGCCAAGCCGGCGCCCGCCCGCCCGCCCGCCGACTCCGCGCCCCCGCCTGCCCCGAAGCCATGACGGACCGGCGGCGGGAGCTCCCGTCGGTGGACCGCCTGCTCCGGGACCCCGCGATCGCCGACCTGCTTCGGCACGCGCCACGCAACGCCGTGGTGGCCGCCGCGCGCGAGGTGGTGCACCGCGCCCGCGTCCGGCGGGCCGGCCCGCCGCCCGACTGGGGCGAGGCGGTGCGCGAGCAGCTCCTCGACACCACCAGCCGCTCGCTCCGGCCCGTCCTCAACGCCACCGGCGTGGTGCTGCACACCAACCTGGGGCGCGCCCCACTCGCCCCCGCGGCCCTCGCCGCCCTCACCGAGGTGGCGGCCGGCTATTCCACGCTCGAGTACGACCTCCACGCCGGTACCCGCGGCCACCGCGCGGACCACTGCCGGACGCTCCTCGCGGAGCTGACGGGAGCGGAGGACGGCCTGGCGGTCAACAATGCGGCCGGGGCGCTGGTGGTGGCGCTCAACGCGGTCGCCGCCGGCAGGCGGGTGCTCATCAGCCGGGGTGAACTCATCGAGATCGGCGGCTCGTTCCGCATTCCCGACATCATGGCGAAGAGCGGTGCCGTGCTGGCCGAGGTGGGGACCACCAACCGCACGCACGTCGGGGACTACGCGGCGGCCGTCACGGACGCCGCGGCGATCCTCACGGTGCACCGCTCCAACTTCGAGCAGCGGGGGTTCGTGGCGTCCCCGCGGCCGGTGGAGCTCGCGGCACTGGCCCGTCAGCATGGGATCCCGTACCTGTACGACGTGGGGAGCGGCCTGCTGGCCGACCTCTCCGCGCACGGGCTGGTGGGGGAGCCCCGCGTGCCCGAGGCCGTCGCGGCGGGCGCGTCCCTGGTGCTCTTCTCGGGCGACAAGCTCCTCGGCGGGCCGCAGGCCGGCTGCGTGGTGGGGACGCGGGCGCTCGTGGCCGCCGTGCGCAGCAACCCGTTTGCGCGCGCCATGCGGGCCGACAAGCTGACGCTCGCGGCGCTCGAGGCCACCCTGACGCTCTACCGCGACCCGGCGCGCGCCCTGGCTGAGCTGCCTGTCCTCGCCATGCTCACCACGCCACCGGAGATCCTCGCCGCACGCGCGCAGGCACTCGCAACGGCGTCCCCGGCGGTGCTGGCGCCGCGGCTCGTCCCGGGCCAGTCCGCGGTGGGCGGGGGGGCCTTTCCTGAGGCCCCGCTGCCCACCACCCTCGTGGCCCTGGACCCGGGTGCGCTCGGCGCCCACGGCCTGGCGCTCCGCCTGCGCCTGGGCGAGCCCGCGCTCGTGGTGCGCGTGGAAGGTGGGCAAGTCCTCCTCGACCCCCGCACCGTCCCCCCGGAGCGCGCGAGCGACGTGGGGCGCGCGCTCGCCGCCGCGCTGCAGGACCCCTAGCAACGACGATGCGCGGGAGCCCGGAGGCTCCCGCGCATCGGTTGGCCGAGACTGGATCAGTAGGTGAAGACGCTGACCGTGTCGTCCGGCACCCCGGAGGAGTTGCCCACGAAGGTCCCGCTGACGATCTGCGGCGCCGCGCCCACCCGCTGGATGGTCACCACCCACTGGGTGGAGTCCACCCCGCAATCCGACCAGTAATCGAGGAACACCTTGTAGGTGCCGTTCGGCGCCGTGCCGACGGGCCAGGTGATGTTCTCGTTGGAGTAGAACACCCGCGGGCTGCTCTCGTTGGGCGAGCAGGCGGCGTTGGCGTCGAGGTCCAGCACCCCGCCGTTCGGCGCGGTCTTGTTGGCGAAGTAGATGTGGTTGCTGTCCGGGTCGATCACGTGGAGGTCCACGTCCGCCGAGTCGGTCCAGGAGGCGGTGATCTGGATGTCGCCGCTGCCCACCGCGATGACGCGGATCGGGTAGCTGGTCCACCCGCTGAGGGCGCCGGCGTCGCCCACGGCCACCCGGACGACCAGCTGGCCGGCGGTGGCGCGGGTGTTGAGGTTCATGATCAGGTCCTCGGCCGAGACGCCGGCGGGGAGGTCCACCTGGTAGTAGCCGTCGAGACCGTCCACGGCGAGCACCATCCGGGTGAAGGCGCCGCCGGCGCTGACGTTCTGCTGGGCGCTGCCGCCGTTGACCACGACCGGGATCCCCTGGACCGTGGCGGTCAGGCTGCCGCCCCCGACGGTGGGCAATCCACGGAGCAGGGTGCCCTGCTGACCGGACGAGCCGACCTGCACGCCCGCCACGAAGTCCTCGAGCAGGAACCCCTGCCCTTCCTTAGTCTGGGCCGTGCAGCCGGTGACGAGCGCCAGGGCGACGAGGGCGCCCGCGATGCGGCGAGTGTGCTGGCTGAGCATGCGTACCATCCTGTGCCTGCTGGTGATCGGGTGGGAATTCGCCCGTAGGAGGGCAAGCGGAGGGCCACCGTCCGGGGCCCGCCCCGCCTCCCGCCCGGGAGCAGCGCCTAAGTGCATGCTCCCCAAGGCATTGTCGGCCGGCCGCCCGGAAAACTGGAGGGGCCGCGTCCCCCAATCCCGGGCGGTCCGGCCCCTTCAATGCGGCCCCGAACGGCCTTAAGTTCTTGCGCCATGCCAATGCGGCTTGCCGTCTGCGTCTCCGGCCGGGGGAGCAACCTGGTTGCCCTGCTCGAGGCGCTGACGGGCTCTCCCGCGGCCGAGGTGGTGCTGGTCCTCAGCAACAAGGCCGATGCCCCCGCCCTGGACCGGGCCCGGGAGCGGGGGATCCCCGCCGAGGCCTTCGACAACTTTCGTGACGCCGCCGAGTGGCTCGCGCGGCTCGCCCGCCACCACGTGGACCTCGTGGTCCTGGCAGGTTACCTCAAGCTGGTGCCGGCCGGTGTGATCTCGGCCTACCGCGGACGCATCCTGAACATCCATCCCGCTCTCCTCCCCGACTTCGGTGGGCCCGGCATGTACGGGCACCACGTGCACGAGGCCGTGGTCCGGAGCGGGGTTCCCTTTTCGGGGGCCACCGTGCATCTCGTGGACGAGGAGTACGACCGGGGGGAGATCCTCGGCCAGGCCCGCGTCCCGGTGCTGCCCGGCGACACCGCCGACACCCTCGCCGCCCGGGTGCTCGGCGCGGAGCATCGCCTGCTCCCGGCCGTGGTGCTGGCGGCGGCGGCGGCCGGCCGGCCGGTGCCCCTGCCGGCCCCCCTGAGCTTCTCTTCCCACTGAGGACCTGCCTGTGCCGCGCGCGTTGATTTCGGTGAGTGACAAGCGGGGGATCGTGGCCTTCGCCCAGTCGCTGGTGGAACTGGGGTGGGAGATCATCTCCACGGGCGGCACGTTCAACGCGCTGCGCGCCGGCGGGGTGCCGGTGCTGTCGGTGGAGTCGGTGACCGGCTTCCCCGAGGTGCTCGACGGCCGGGTGAAGACCCTGCACCCGATGATCCACGCCGGCCTGCTGGCCCGGCGCGATATGCCGGAGCACATGGCGACGCTCGGTAACTGGAAGATCCCGCCTATCGACCTGCTGGCGGTGAACCTCTATCCGTTCCGCGAGACGGTCGCCAAGCCCGACGTCTCCTTCGAGGACGCCATCGAGAACATCGACGTGGGCGGCCCCGCCATGCTCCGCTCCGCCGCCAAGAACCACGACTCGGTGGTGGTCGTGGTGGACCCGATGGACTATCCCCGGGTGATCGACATGCTCCGGCAGGGCGGCGTGGACGCGGAGTGCCGGCGGGCCTTCGCCGCCAAGGTGTTCAGCCACACCGCCGACTACGATGGCGCCATCACCCGCTACCTCACGCCGCACGAGGACGGGCTGCCGAGCCGGCTCGGGTTCTCGTTTGAGCGGCTCATGGAGCTCCGCTACGGCGAGAACCCCAGCCAGCGGGCCAGCCTCTACGTGGACGAGGAGCCGCGCGGCCTCCGGGACCTCAAGCAGCGCCAGGGCAAGGAACTCTCCTTCAACAACATCCTGGACCTCGATGCCGCCATGTGGACGGCCTCGCTGTGGCAAAACGTGCCGGCGTGCGCCATCATCAAGCACAACACCCCCTGCGGGGTGGCGGTGGCGGGCGCGGTGAGCGAGGCGTGGCGGAAGGCGCTCTCCAGCGACCCGCTCTCGGCCTTCGGCGGCGTGGTGGCGTACAACACCGTGGTGGACAAGGCCACGGCGGAGGGGATGAAGGAGCTCTTCCTCGAGGTGATCGTGGCGCCGTCGTTCACCGACGAGGCGCTGGCCGTGCTCGCGGCCAAGAAGAACCTCCGGGTGGTGGAGTTGCCGGTCTATCGCGGCCCGGGCGGCCTCGACTTCAAGCGGGTGCGGGGCGGCATGCTGGTGCAGGACCGTTTCCAGCCCCGGCTCAACGACCACGAGTGGAGCATCCCCACGCAGCGGAAGCCCAGCGAGCCGGAAATGGTGGACCTGCGCTTCGCCTGGCTGGCGGTGGCGGCGGTCAAGTCCAACGCCGTGCTCCTGGCCCGGGGGAAGCAGACCATCGGCATCGGCGCCGGGCAGATGAGCCGGGTGGACAGCTCGTTCATGGCGGTCCACAAGGCGCGGCAGCAGCAGCACGAGACCAAGGGCGCCGTGCTGGCCTCGGACGCCTTCTTCCCCTTCCCGGACGGCGTCGAGGAAGCCGCCGCCGCCGGGATCACCGCCATCATCCAGCCGGGCGGCTCGGTGCGCGACGCGGACGTGATCGCCGCCGCCGACCAGCACGGCATCGCGATGGTGCTCACCGGCACGCGGCAGTTCCGGCACTAGGCCCGACGCCCCAGGACCCATGACCACGACCCCCGAGCGGCGCGAGCCGCCCCCGTACCTCTTTGCCGTCCTGTGCGGCCTGGCCGTGTTCGGCATCTACGTGGCCACGCTGGCCGAGACCACGGCCTTCTGGGATACCTCCGAGTACATCGCCGCGGCGTACGTGCTCGGCATCCCGCACCCGCCGGGGAACCCGTTCTTCACCATGCTGGCCCACGTGTGGGGCGCCCTGCCGCTCTCGGCGCTCTACGCGGTCCGCATCAACCTCTTCGCGGCGGCCACGAGCGCGGCCTGCGCCGGCCTCCTCTTCCTGGTGGCCGACCGCTGGATGCGGAACGTGGTGACGGTGCGCTGGGCCCGGCTGGCGGCGAGCTTCGCGGGGGTGCTGGTGGGGGCGATGGCCTGGACGGTCTGGAACCAGTCCACGGTCAACGAGAAGGTGTACACCGTCTCGATGCTCTCGACGGCGCTGGTGCTCTGGCTCGGGGTGCACTGGGCGGACGACGAGCCGGGGGCGCACAAGGACCGCTGGCTGGTGCTCATCGCCTACGTCATCACGCTGAGCTCCACCAACCACATGATGGGCGTGCTGGCCGGCCCGGCCGTGGCCATGTACGTGCTGCTCACCGACCCCCGGACGCTGCTCAAGCCGTGGCTGCTGTGGCTCGGGCTCTTCACGGCGCTTGCCGTCTCCGGCAAGTGGACCGCCCTCGTGGACGGCTCGCCGGCCGACAAGGGGGTCGTCCTGTTCCTCGTCGTGGCCGTGGCGGGCTATACCGCCTGGCGCGACGCCGGCGAGTTCCGCCGCCCCATGCTCTGGCTCTCGATCCTGGCGGTGGTGGTCGGGATCTCCATCAACTACCTGTTCCTGCCGCTCCGCGCCGCGCAGTTCCCCCCGATCAACGAGGGTGAGCCGACCACCTGGGCCGCGCTCATGGAGGTGCTGAACCGCGCCCAGTACGGCAAGCCGTCGGTGCTCATGCGGCAGGCGGACTTCCCGAGCCAGGTGGGGAACTACCTGCAGTACTTCAACTGGCAGTTTGCCCGCGACTGGAGCCCGGCGCTGGCCCGGGTGGCCACCCTGCTCTTCACCGCGCTCGGCCTCTCCGGCGCCGCGGCGCTCTGGGTCAAGGACCGCCGCGCCTTCTGGGCCTCGCTGACGCTGATGGGCACGCTCACGGTGGCGCTCATCTTCTACCTCAACTTCAAGTACGGCTTCTCCTACGCCACCAACCCCGCGCTCGGCCCCGTGGCGCGCGAGGTGCGCGAGCGCGACTACTTCTTCGTGGTCTCGTTCTCCTGCTTCGGGCTCTGGGTGGCCGTGGGGATCGGCGCCCTCATGCAGGCGCTGGCGGACCTCACCCGGCGGAGCCTGGCCACCCCGGCCGGCGCGCTGGCGGGCGCCCCCGTCCTCGGGCTGGTCCTGATCCCCATCCTCGGGAACCACACCACCGCCAGCCGCGCCCACGAGACCCTGGCGCGCGACTTCGCGGTGGACATGCTCGAGTCGGTGGCCCCCTACGGCATCCTCATCACCGCGGGCGACAACGACACCTTCCCGCTCTGGTACGCGCAGGAGGTGGAGCACATCCGGCAGGACGTGACGATCGCCAACCTGTCGCTGATGAACACCCGCTGGCACCTGAAACAGCTGGCCCGGCGCAAGGAGCCGCTCTTCGACGCCTCCAAGGCCGCCGCCATCTGGAAGGACCACGCCGGCGAGCAGCCGCCCACGGCCCCCATCCTGCCGCTCACCGAGCAGCAGATCGATGAGCTGCCCGAGGCGCAGATCCTGCCACCCAACCAGGGCATCAAGTTCGACTCGCTGCAGATCGCCTTCGGGCGGGATACGCTGCTGCTCTCCGACCTCGTGTCGGTGTTCCTGATCCGGGACAACCTCGGCAAGCGGCCGATCTACTTCGCGTGGAGCGCGGGGGGCTACCCCGACCAGATGTTCAACCTGACGCCGTTCCTCACCAGCGAGGGCCTGGTGCGGCGCCTGCACCGCCGGCCGCTGCCCGCCAAGCCCGCGGACACCGATCCCATCGTGCTCAACCGCAGCATGGGGTACGTGGACCTGCCGGTGACCAAGCAGCTCCTCTTCGGGACCTACAACTTCCCCGCCGCCACGGTGAAGCGCCCGCGCGGCTGGGTGGACCGCCCCTCGCAGAGCATCCTCGGACTCTACAGCGTGGTGTACGGCACCATGACACCGTCCCTGCTGGCCGCCGGCGACACCACCCTGGCCCTCCGGGCCGACTCGATCGCCAAGGCGGTCGAGGCCAACATGGACCGGTAGGCCGGTATTGCTCCCCTCCGGGGACGCCTTCTAAGTTTCTTCATCTCTTCTTGGGCGTCCCCCCGGCGCCCGCCACGCACTGAAAATTGGACACGCACCGGTCGGCCGAGTCGGGATTCCCCCGGCCCGGCCGGCGGGCCAGCCCCGGAGCTGCCATGCGGTTGGACGCGCCCCGTCGCACGCGGTTCGCCCTGCCCGGTCTTCTTGCCGTCACCCTGGCGATCGCGGCCTGCTCCGACAGCTCCGAGATCGGCCCCGGCACGGTCACGTCGGTTCGGATGGACCCGGACACGATGGTGGTGGTGCTGGGCCAGTCGGACACGGCGAAGGCCTTCCCCATCGACGAGAAGGGCTCGTTCATCCCGGGGAAGACCGTCACCTGGACGAGCAACGATCCCTCGGTGGCGGCGGTGGACGAGGACGGCGTGGTCACCGGCCTGAGCTTCGGCATGACGATGGTGACGGCGCAGGTGGGCCAGGCGGTGGGGACCACCGTGGTGCGGGTGGTGCCGGCGCCCACCCTGGGCTTCATCCCGGACACCGTGTTCCTGAGCGGCATTGGCCAGAGCGGCGCCAATCCCGGCGACACGGTGACGATCATCAACACGGGCGGGTCCGCCCTCACCAGCCTCTCCCTCGGCACCATCGGCTACGGCCCCGGCGCCACCGGCTGGCTGAGTGTGGCGCTCTCCCAGTTCTCCGCCCCCGCCGACCTCGAGCTCATCGCCTCGCTCACCGGCCTCGGCGTGGGCAGCTACACGGCCTTCGTGCCGGTGCTCGAGCCCACCGCCACCAACTCCCCCGACAGCGTCGTGGTGGTCCTGACGGTGAGCGCGGGGACCCCCACCACGCTGGCCCTGAGCGCCGGCGACCAGCAGAGCGCGGCAGCCAACACCGCCGTGGCCGTGCCGCCCGCCGTCCTGGTCACCGACCAGTTCGGCAACCCGGTGAGCGGCGTGGCCGTGACCTTCGCGGTGACCTCGGGCGGGGGCGGCATCACGGGGGCCCTGGCCAGTACCAACGCGCAGGGCATCGCGGCGGTCGGGAGCTGGACGCTCGGCCAGGCGGCCGGGAGCAACACGCTGAGTGCCACCGCGCCGGGCCTCAACGGCTCGCCGCTCACCTTCACCGCCACCGCCACCGCGGCCAGCGCCAGCCTGGTGACGGTGAGCGCCGGCAACGGCCAGACCGCCGTGGCCGGGCAGCCGGTGAGCACCGCGCCGGCCGTCCTGGTGCAGGACCAGTTCGGCAACCCGGTGTCGGGCCAGGCCGTGACGTTTGCCGTGGCCACGGGCGGCGGCAGCGTCACCGGCGGCAGCGTGACCAGCAACGCCAGCGGCATCGCCACCGTGGGGAGCTGGACTCTGGGCACCACCGCGGGCAGCAACAGCCTCACCGCCACCGTGGCGGGGCTGCCGGTGGTGACGTTCACAGCGACCGGCACGGCGGGGGCCGCGAGCGGCTTCGTGATCGTGACCGGGAACAACCAGAGCGCCACCGTCGGGACGGCGGTGGCGGTGGCGCCGAGCGTGCAGGTGACCGACGCCAACGGGAACGCCGTGAGTGGTCAGGGGGTCACCTTCACGGTGGCCTCGGGCGGCGGCAGCGCCACCGGCACCAGCACCACCACCAACGCCGGCGGCATCGCCACGGTGGGCTCGTGGACGCTCGGCACCACGGCGGGCCCCAACACCCTCACCGCCACCAGCGCGGGGCTCTCGCCCCTGACGTTCACCGCCACCGGTACCGCGGGCGCGGCCGCCAACCTCGCGATCCAGGCCGGCAACGGGCAGTCCGCGGCCGTGGGCAGCGCGGTGGCAGTCGCGCCGGCCGTGCGCGTCACCGACGCCAATGCCAACCCGGTGCCCGGCGTCAGTGTCACCTTCACCGTGACAGCCGGCGGCGGCAGCGTCACCGGCGGCAGCGCCACCACCAACGCGCTCGGCATCGCCACGGTGGGCAGCTGGACCCTCGGCCCCACGGTGGGCACCGGCAACAACGGCCTGCAGGCCACGGCGGCGGGGATCGGGAGCCCCGTCAGCTTCACGGCCTCCGGCACGCCGGCCGGCGCCGCCAACATCGCGGCCACCGCCGGCACCGGTCAGACGGCCACGGTCGGCACCGCCGTGGGCGTCAACCCGGCGGTGCGGGTCACGGACCCGTTCAACAACCCGGTGAGCGGCGTCAGCGTCACCTTCGCCGTGGCGTCGGGGGGCGGCGCCATCACCGGCGCCAGCGCCACCACCAATGCCCTCGGCATCGCCACGGTCGGCAGCTGGACACTCGGGCAGGCGGCCGGGAGCAACACGCTGACGGCCACCAGCGCCGGACTGAGCGGCTCGCCGGTCACCTTCACCGCCACCGGCACGGCCGGGCCCGCCACCCAGGTGGCGGTCAACGCGGGCAACAACCAGAGCGCCGCGGCGGGCGCCGCGGTGCCGGTGGCGCCGAGCGTGGTGGTCCGGGACGCCTTCAACAATCCGGTGAGCGGCGTCAGCGTCACCTGGGCCGTGGCCACGGGCGGCGGGAGCGCCACCGGCACCAGCAGCAGCAGCAACGCCAGCGGCGTGGCGACCGTCGGGTCGTGGACCCTCGGCGCCAGCGCGGGCAGCAACACGCTGACGGCCACCAGCGCCGGCCTCACCGGCTCGCCAGTGACGTTCACGGCCACGGGGACGGCCGGCGCCGCGAGCACGATCGCCAAGAACGCCGGCGACAACCAGACGGGGGCCGCGGGCAGCGCCGTGGGCACCGCCCCGCGGGTGCTCGTCACCGACGTCAACGGCAATCCCGTGGCCGGGGTGAGCGTGACGTTCGTGGTGACCGGCGGCGGCGGCAGCGTCACCGGCGGGACGGCCAGCACCAACGCCAGCGGCCTCGCGAGCGTGGGCAGCTGGACCCTCGGCACCACGGCGGGCACCGGGAACAACAGCCTGCAGGCCAGCGCGTCCGGCGTGGCGGGGAGCGTGACGTTCACCGCCTCGGCCACGCCCGCCGCGGCGGCGACGGTGACCATCACAGCCGGCAACGGGCAGTCGGCCACGGTGGGCACGTCCGTGGCCGTGGACCCGGCGGTGACGGTCACCGACGCGTTCGGCAACGCGGTGAGCGGCGCGAGCGTCACCTTCAGCGTGGCCACCGGCGGCGGGTCGGTGACTGGCGGCAGCGCCACCACGAATGCGGGCGGCCTGGCCACGGTCGGCTCCTGGACCCTCGGGACCACGGCGGGCAGCAACACCCTCACGGCCACGGTGAGCGGCCTCACGCCGGCGACATTCACGGCCACCGGCACGGCCGCCGCGGCGGCGAGCGTCGCCATCAGCGCGGGGGACGGCCAGAGCGCGGCGGCCGGGGCCGTGGTGGCCACGGCGCCGAGCGTCGTGGTGCGGGATGCGTTCAACAACCCCGTGAGCGGGGTGAGCGTCACCTTCGCCGTGGCCACCGGCGGCGGCTCGGTGACGGGCGGGAGCGCCAGCACCAACGCGAGCGGCATCGCCACGGTCGGGAGCTGGACCCTCGGCCCCAGCGCCGGCAGCAACACGCTCACAGCCACGGTCAGCGGGCTGCCGCCGGTCACCTTCACGGCCACGGGCACGGCGGGCGCCGCCTCCCAGATCGCCCTGAACGCCGGCGACGGGCAGAGCGCCACCGTGGGCACCGCCGTGGCCACGGCGCCGAGCGTGCTGGTGCGCGACGGCCTCAACAACCCGGTGGCCGGGGTGAGCGTCACCTTCGCGGTGGCCAGCGGCGGCGGCAGCCTCACGGGAGGCACCGCGATCACCAACGCCAGCGGCATCGCCACGCTGGGCAGCTGGACGCTCGGCACCACGGCCGGGACCAACACCCTCACCGCCACGAGCACGGGCCTCACCGGCTCGCCGGTCACCTTCACCGCCACGGGCACGCCCGGCGCGGCCACGACCATCGCGGCCAGCGCGGGCACCGGCCAGAGCGCCACGGTGGGTCAGGCGGTGGCCGTGAAGCCGGCGGTGCTCGTCACCGACCAGTTCAACAACCCGGTGAGCGGGGTGAGCGTCACCTTCGCCGTGGCCAGCGGTGGCGGCAGCGCCACCGCCACCAACGCCACCACCAACACGAGCGGCCTCGCCATCGTGGGCAGCTGGACGCTCGGCACCACCGCGGGCAGCAACACGCTCACCGCCACCAGCGCCGGCCTCACGGGCTCGCCGGTCACCTTCACCGCCACCGGCACGCCGGATGTGGCCAGCCAGGTGGCGGTGAGCGCCGGCAACGGCCAGACCGCCACGGCGGGCAGCGCGGTGGCGGTGGCGCCGGCCGTGGTGGTCCGGGACCAGTTCAACAACCCGGTGAGCGGCGTCGCCGTCACCTTTGCCGTGGCCACGGGCGGCGGCGCGGTGACGGGCGGCAACGCCACCACCAACGGCAGCGGCATCGCGACGGTGGGCAGCTGGACGCTGGGCACCACGGCCGGGAGCAACACGCTCACGGCGACCGTGAGCGGGATCGCCCCCGTCACCTTCACGGCCACCGGCGCCGCCGGGGCGGCCGCGACGCTCGCCAAGACGGCCGGCGACAACCAGGCGGCCACCATCAGCACGGCGGTGGCCACGCCGCCGGCCGTCACGCTGCAGGATGCCAACGGCAACACGGTCGCGACGGCTGGCGTGACGGTGACCTTCACCGTGGCGACCGGTGGCGGCACGGTGAGCTGCGGCGGCACCAGCGGCACCAGCTGCAGCACCACCACCAGCGCGGGTGGCATTGCCACGGTCACCAGCTGGACGCTCGGGGCGAGCGCGGGCATCGGCAACAACACGCTCACGGCCAGCTCCGCCGGCCTGACGAGCGCCACCTTCACCGCCACCGCCAACGCCGGCAACGCGGCCAGCATCGCCATCCAGGCCGGCGACAACCAGACCGGCAACGTCGGCACCACGCTCGGCACCGCGCTCTCCGTGCTCGTCACCGACGCCGGCACCAACCCGGTCTTCCCCTTCGGCGTGAGCTTCACGGCGTCGGCGGGCGGCACGGTGAACTGCGGCGGCGGCCCGGCGGCGAGCTGCACGGCCAACACCAACGCCAGCGGCATCGCCAGCGTCACCTGGACCCTCGGCGGCACCGCCGGCGGCCAGACGGTCACCGCCTCGGCCGGCATCCTCACCCCGGCGGTCTTCAATGCCACGGCCACGGCCGCCGCCGCCGCGACGCTCGCGCTCAACGCCGGCGACGGGCAGGCCGCCACGGTCAACACGGCCGTGGCCACCGCCCCGTCGGTGCTCGTCACCGACGCCTTCGGGAACCCGAAGAGCGGGGTCAGCGTCACGTTCGCGGTGGCCACCGGCGGCGGCAGTGTCACCGGCGGCAGCGCCACCACCAACGGCAGCGGCATCGCCAC
>CAZRCT010000046.1:0-28450 GCA_964598655.1 uncultured Gemmatimonadaceae bacterium | reverse complement strand
GCCTCGACCATGCAGAAGCCGAGCTGCATGAGCATCACGAGGAAGCCGGCCACCAGCGTCCACACGAAGTTGATCGCGACTCCATTCGCAGCCGCCGCGGCGCTCGCCGCGGTGGCGATCGAGTCCGCGGCGGCGGAGACGGCGGGGGCCGCCGCCACCACGGCCGGGGCGGCCACGGCAGCGGAATCGGCAGGAGCGCCCTGGGCGGCCAGGGCCGCCGGCAGGACCAGGGCTGCCAGTGCGAGGAGGAGCCGGGATCGTGGCATCGAGGAGTCCGGTGGAGGGATGAGGGACGGGCGCGGGCGCCGTGGTCGCCGGAATGCCCACGCGTACGGTCCGGGCAGCGCGACTGCGTTCAACGTACCTAGCAGGGCGCCAAGTGTCAAGAGAAATCTGCAAGTTATGCACGATTTATCAATCACTTTGCATTACAATGGCGTTATTTACATGAAAATGAGGTCATGAAATGACAAAACCGCGCCAAACAACGGCGCGGTCAAAATTCCACGATCATCTGATCTGGCCGGTCAATCACCGGCGAAGACGTTGGACGAGAACGACTTGCTACACTCCCTGATCCCGCAGCCCCTCCTCGTTCCGGTCCCAGTGGTATTCCATATATGCGGCAGTCTCCTCGGCCACCTCCGTGCCGAGTAGCCGCTCCACCACATGGAGCGCCATGTCGAGCCCCGCCGAGACCCCGCCTGCCACCACCACCCTGCCGTTGTCGAGGAACCGCTCGCCCTCCCGCACGATGGCTTTCGGGGCCACCTCGCGGAGGAGCCCGTAGGTGGCGTGGTGGCTCGTGGCTTCCAGCCCGTCCAGCAGCCCCGCCTTGCCGAGGAGCAGGGCCCCGGTGCACACGGAGAGGACCAGTTCCGCCTCGCCGGCGGCCTGCCGGAGCCAGGAGAGGAGGGCGTCGTTGCCGAGTTCGCGCCGGGTCCCGAGTCCCCCCGGGATCACGAGCACGTCGGCACCCCGGGCATCGACCAGGGTGCCGTGCGGGGTCACCACGAACCCGTTGCGCAGGGTCACCGGGCCGGGCTCCTCGGCCACCAGCGTCACCTCGAAGGGCACCAGCCCATGCCGCCGCCCCGTCACCGAGAACACCTCGTACGGTCCCGCCACGTCCAGCACTTCGGCGTCGTCGAAGACGACGATGGCCACCCGCCGCGTGCGCGCGCTCATGCCCGGGGCGCCACGGCGGGCGGCAGCTGGTCGAGGCCGGCGAGCCGGGTCTCGATCTCGTGGTCGAGTTCCCGGCGGATCTCGCTCAGGCGGGTGGCCCAGTCGGCGAGGGCCTGCTCCACGGGGGTTCCGGGCGTCCAGGCCGGCACGGGCCGCGGCTTGCCGGCATCATCGATGGACACGAAGACCATCACGCAGTGGCAGCAGCGCCGCTTGGTCGTCTCGCGCGGGTTCGCCGCGTAGATGTCGATGGCCACGTCGAGGCTGGTGCGCCCGGTGCGGATCACCTGGGAGCGCACCTCCACCAGTTCGCCGACGCTGATCGGCTGCAGGAAGCGGATGCCGTGGACGTAGGCGGTGACGCAGTAGGTACCCGTCCAGCCGGCCGCGCAGCTGTAGCCCGCCTGGTCGATCCACTTCATCACCTGCCCGCCGTGCACCTTGCCGCCGAAGTTGACCATCGTCGGCTCAGCCAGGAACCGGAGGGTGACGCCGTTGGGGCGGCTTGGGGCGTTCATGGGCCTGTGGGGTGGGGGGAGCGAGGGACAAGCTACGCCGTGCCGCGAGGTGCCGACAGGGCCCGGGGCGCTGTTCCATGTTCCGGCGCCGTCCGCCTCTCCTTAGATTGCGGCATGGCCGACGTCCCCTGCGCCACCTGCCAGACGCCCGTCCCTGACAACGCCCTCTACTGCCCGAGCTGCGGCTCCCGCACGGGCCGGGGCGACTCGCGCGCCGAGGTGCCCGTGGTGAGTGACGTGCCCGAGCGGCTGGCGCGGGCCCTCGGCGCCAACTACGAGGTGCGTCAGCTGCTGGGCGAGGGGGGCTTCGCGCAGGTGTTCGAGGTGTGGGACCGCGGCCTCGAGCGGCGGCTCGCGGTCAAGGTTCTCAAGCCCGACCTGGCCTGGTCCTCGGGGATGCTCGAGCGCTTCAAGCAGGAGACGCGGAGCATCGCGCGGCTCAATCACCCGAACATCCTGCCGATCCACTTCGTGGGGGAGGGCGAGGGGCTGGTCTTCTACGCCATGCCCTTCGTGCAGGGCGAGTCGCTCTCGGGGCTGCTGCGCCGCCAGGGCGCGCTGCCGGCCGAGCGGGCGATCGCCATCCTCAAGCCGCTGCTCGAGGCGCTGGGGCACGCGCACACCGAGGGGCTCATCCATCGCGACATCAAGCCTGACAACGTCATGCTCGAGGCGTCCACGGGCCGGCCGCTGCTGGTGGACTTCGGGATCGCCAAGCGGATCGACGGGGCGGGGCACCAGACGCAGGCCGGCTTCGTGGTGGGTACCCCGCAGTACATGAGCCCCGAGCAGGCGCTGGGCCAGGGCGACCTCGACGCGCGCACCGACCTCTACGCCGTCGGGGCCATGCTCTACCAGATGGTGACGGGCACGCCGCCCTTCGACGGCGCGTCGAGCCAGGAGATCGTGGGCAAGCACCTCTCGGAGCCGGCGCCCGTCGCCACCCATCACAACGCGCGGATTCCCGCGTGGCTCTCCGACGTGATCGTGCGGTGCCTGGCCAAGCGGCCGGCCGAGCGCTACCAGTCGGCGGCCGCGCTGCTCGAGGCGCTGGCGGCGGGGCGGAAGTCCGGCGCGCAGGACTCGGTGAGCGCCGAGCGGGTGGTCCGCCAGCTCAATGCGGAGGAGGCCACGGCCGTGATGCCGAGCGCGGAGCGGCCCAGGCCGCTCGCGGGCCCCGCAGCCGGGGCGGCCACCCGGCCCGCGCCCGCCGCGCTGCCGCCGGTTCCCGCCCTGCCGGCGCGCGGGGGCTGGGGGCGTCAGCTGGCGCTCCTGGCGGTGGCGGGCGCGCTGACCGCGGGGATGTTCCTGCTTCGCGGCAGCCCGGTGCTGGTGGTGGAGAACAAGCTGGTGGAGCCGGTCCGCCTGGTGGTGGCCGGCAGCACGGTGGAGGTGGCGGCTGGCGGCACGCTGGAGCAGAAGGTGCCTCGGCAGGGCCCGCTCGTGGTGCAGTGGTACCTGGTGCGGCCGGAGGGCCCGTCCGGGCCGCTCGGGGTGGAGGTGCAGGGGAGCATCACCATCGACCAGCCCAAGGGCCGGATGCCGCGCACCCTCTCCGCGCGGAACGCCAGCACCCCGGTCTTCGCCCCGCTCATCACCAACACGACCGGAGGGCTGCTCGAGGTGACGGTGAACCCCGGCACCACCAGCGCCCTGAAGTGCGCCTGCCAGGTGAAGCCCGGCGCCAGCCGTGCCCACATCGGCTACTACCCGCTGTTCCGCAACAGCGGCGTCACCGCCACCCTCGGCGGCGCCGAGGCCACCTTCCGGGACCTCGGGGACAAGGTCTCCCCCGCCGACGGCACCGTCGGCCTCAAGTTCGCGGCCGAGAACTTCCCCCGGGCGCCCTGACTCAGTTCGGGGGCGTGCCCGGACCCACCTCCCGGCAAACGGTGCGGTTGCCGAGCGTGCACGCCTTGTTGTAGAGCGCAAAGGCCTTCTCGCGGTCCTGCGGCACCCCCTCCCCCCGCTCGTACAGCCGCGCCAGCCGGAAGCAGCTGGGGGTGTCGTTCCCGTCGCAGCCCGCGGTGTAGAGCGCCGCCGCCTGGCCGTAGTCGGTCCACACGCCGTCGCCCCGCTCGTAGCGGTCGCCGAGGAGGAAGCAGCCCCGGGCGGCGTGGAGCTGGCAGGCGCGCCGCCATCGGGGCAGCGCCGCCTCCACGCTCGGGAAGACGCCGGCGCCCGCCGCATGGGCGTCGCCCAGGCGGAGGCAGCCCTCACCGTCGCCGTCGTCGCAGCCTTTCCGGTAGAGCCGGGCCGCCTCGTCGAGGTCCTGGCCGCGGAGCACGCCGCGCGCAAACCAGACACCGAGCCGGGTGCACGCGGCCGGATGCCCGGCGGCGCACGCGCCGCGCAGGAGCTGCTCGGCGCGATCCTGGTCCTGGGACACCTGGTCGCCGCGGGCCACCCGCTCCGCGGCGGGGAGGCACGCCGCATACTCCCCGGCCGCGCACTGGCCCAGGAGCTCGGCGGTGGACTGCGCCGCCAGCGGGGCGGCGACGGGCAGTGCCGCGAGGAGGAGGATGAGCGGGACGTGGCGGGTCATTCGCGCCGGTCCCGCTGCGGGAGGGTGAGATGCCGAGCCGGCTGCACGGCATCGAACCCGAAACGCTCCCGCACCTTGTCCACCGCGCTGGTCAGCTCGCGAAGCCGCGTGCGCTCGGGCGGCTCGAACAGGTCGGCGGGGGCCGCCTCAGCCAGCCCGGTCGCCGCGACGCCGATGAGGCGGATGCCCTGGCGCCGGCGGCGCGCCTCCTCGAACGCGGGGCCGAAGAGCGCGCGCGCCGGGGTCAGGAGCTCCTGGTCGAGGTCGGTGGCGGCCGGGAGGGTCCGGCGGCGGGTGACGGTGGTGAAGTCGGCGTGGCGCAGCTTGAGCACCACGGTGCGCGCCACCAGGCCGTGCTCGCGCAGGTCGGCGGCCACCAGGCTCACGAAACGCACCAGCAGCGCGTCCAGGTAGGCGGGATCGGTGGCATCGGTGCCGAGCGTGGTCTCCCGGCTCACCGAGCGCTGCAGCCGCCCGGCGTGGAGGGCGGTGGTGCCGTGGCCGTGGGCGCGCCACTTGAGCTCGCGGGCGTAGTCGCCCACGAGGCGCGCCAGGTCCGCCTCCGCCAGGGCCTGTACCTGCGCCACCTCGGTGAGGCCCAGGGTCCTGAGCTTCTCCGCCGTGCGCGGGCCGATCCCGGGGAGCGCCCGGAGCTCGAGGCCCGCCACGAAGCCGCGCTCCCACCCGGCGCGCACCTCGCAGATGCCGCGGGGCTTGGCGTAGTCGCTCGCCAGCTTGGCGATCATGCGGTTGGGGCCGATGCCCACGCTCGAGTCGAGCCCCGTCTCCTGCTTGATCTCGCCCCGAAGCGTGGCGGCCACGGGCAGGAGCGACACGGGGTGGAGCGCCTCCGTCCCGGTGAAGTCGAGGTAGCCCTCGTCCAGCGACGCCATCGCCACCACCGGCGAGTGCCGCGCCAGCACGGCTCGCACCGCCCGGGAGGCATCCCGGTAGTGCGGGAAGGATCCCTTGAAGAAGGTGGCGTCCGGGCAGAGCCGCGCCGCCTGCGCGATCGGCATCCCGGCCCGCACCCCGAACTTCCGCGCCGCATAGCTCGCCGACTGCACCACCCCGCGCGACTCCCGCCGGCCGCCCACCACCAGCAGCTCCACGTCGCGGAGCTCCGGGTGGCGCTGGCGGCACACCTCCACGAAGAAGGCGTCGAGGTCCACGTGCATGAGGCGGGGCGGCATGCGGGAACGTTACCGGCGGCGTCGCGCAGGCGGTACCAGCGGGGTCACGGGCCGTTCCGCAATGGAGCAATCCGATGTACCCTTCTTCACGATCGTTCTCACCTCGGACACGAGTCATCCTGTGCGCGTCGCTTTCCTGGGCCTCGGGGCCATCGGCCGCCCCATGGCCAAGCACCTCGCCAAGCAGCACGACCTCACGGTGTGGAACCGCACCCGCGCCCGCGCGGACGAGTTCGCGGCCGCGAGCGGCGCCCGGGCCGCCGCCACGCCGCGGGAGGCCGTCGCCGGGGCGGAGGTCGTGCTCACCTGCCTGCCGACCTCGCGGGAGGTGGAGGCGCTGCTCGAGGGGCCGGACGGCATCCTCGCGGGCCTGACCGCCGGGGCGCTGCTGCTGGACTGCACCTCCGGCGACCCGGCGGGGGCACGCCGCATCGCCGAGCGGCTCGCGGCCCGGCAGGTGGCCTTCGCCGACTGCCCGGTGAGCGGGGGCACCAACGGCGCGGAGGCCGGCGCGCTCACCGTGATGGTGGGCGCGGACCCCGCCACCTTCGAGCGGGCCCGTCCCGTGCTGGCGGCCTTCGGCAAGCGGATCGAGCACCTCGGCCCCGTGGGCGCCGGCTCGGCCATGAAGGCGGTCAACAACGCGCTGCTGGCCGTGAACATCCTCGCCTTCGGCGAGGGCTTCACGGCGCTCGCCAAGGCCGGGGTGCCGGTCCGCAAGGCGCTCGAGGTGCTGAACGCCTCGTCGGGCCGCTCGTTCGTCACTGAGGGCCTGGTCCCCGACCGGGTGCTCACCGGGGCCTGGCCCAACACCTTCCGGCTGGCGCTCCTCGACAAGGACGTGGGGATCGCCGTCGGGTTCCTCGAGAGCCAGGGGGTGGATGCCCCCGTGCTCCAGCTCACCAGCGCCCTCATGCACGCCGCCCGCGCGGCGCTCGGCGAGGAGGCGGACTACCTGGAGGCCATCCGCCTTCAGGAACGCCGCAGCGGCGCCGAAATCAGGGGATGATGACCGACTGGGCCCAGACCGAGCGCTGCTCGGTGCGCATCACCCTGGCCGAAGGCCTCGTGATCCGGGGTGACATCCACCTCCAGCCCCGCGTCGCCTGGCGCGACGGGCCGGAGACCCCGCTCGAGCTGATGAACCGCGAGGAGGCCTTCTTCCCGGTGACCCTCACCGGCGGCGACGTGGCGTTCGTCGCCAAGGCGCAGGTGGCGAGCCTCGCGCTCGGGGTCGGGGTGGAGGAGGAGCCGGACCCCGAGCGGCGCAGCGCCGCGCGGACCATCGCCCTCGAAGTGATGATGGTGGGGGGCGCGGAGCACCGGGGGGTCGCGGTGCACGAGATGCCGCCCAACCGCTCCCGCGCCCTCGACTTCCTGAACGAGGCCCAGGAGCGCTTCTTCCTGCTGGTCACCAACAGTGGCAGCCTCTGCCTGAACCGGCAGTACGTGCGCGCCGTCCGACCCCTTTCCTGAGACCCGACGTGGCCCGACTCGACCGCGTGATCCAGGCCCTGTTCGAGCGCAAGGCGCAGGGCCTCCAGCTCGCCCCCGGCAAGCCCGCCACCCTGGTCGCGGAGGGTGTCGCGCCCCAGGCGCTGACGCAGCCGCTGCAGGCGGCGCACGTGCTGCCCTTCGTCCGGGAGCTGCTCCCGGCCGGCAGCGCCGTGGCCGTGGACGGCCCCGCCCCCGCCAGCTTCACGTACGACGCCCCGGCCGGCCGGGTGGACGTCGCGGTGACGCACGAGGCCGACGGCGCGCACGTCCACATCCGCCCCGCCGCCGCCGCGGCGCCCGCGCCCGACCCGGCGCCGGCCCCGCCCCCCGCGGAGCCGCCGGCCACCGCGCGGACGCCGCTGCGGCGCATCACGAGCGCCATTCCCGTCGGGGACTCGCTGGCGCGGGCGCACCTCGACCAGCTGCTCCGCCTCACCTTCGAGACGAGCGCCTCCGACCTCCACCTGCGCACCGGGCAGCAGCCCATCCTGCGCAAGGACGGCGAGCTGCTGCGCCAGGATGGCCCCGAGCTGGACAGCGAGACCATCGAGGGCCTCATCCTCAGCATCATGAGCGGCGGCGACCAGCAGGTCTTCCGGGACACCGGGGACATGGACTGGGCCTACGAGATCCCGGGGTTGGCGCGCTTCCGCTGCAACGCGGCCCTGGAGCGCAACGGCCCCATGGCCGTCTTCCGGGTGATCCCCTCCCGGATCCTCACCGCCGAGGAGCTGGGCCTCTCGCCGGAGATCCAGCGGCTCTGCTACCTGACGAAGGGCCTGGTGCTGGTCACCGGCCCCACCGGCTCCGGCAAGTCCACCACGCTCGCGGCCATGGTGGACCTCATCAACCGCACCCGGTCCGACCACATCCTCACCATCGAGGACCCGATCGAGTTCGTGCACCCGCCCAAGAAGTGCGTGGTGACGCAGCGCCAGGTGGGGCAGCACAGCAAGTCGTTCAAGGCCGCCCTGCGCGCCGCCCTGCGCGAGGACCCCGACATCATCCTCGTGGGCGAGATGCGCGACCTCGAGACCATCTCGATCGCCCTCGAGACGGCGGAGACGGGCCACCTGGTCTTCGGGACGCTCCACACCACCACCGCGGCCTCCACCGTGGACCGCATCATCGACCAGTTCCCCACCGACCGCCAGGCGCAGGTGCGGGTGATGCTGGCCGAGTCGCTGAAGGGCGTCATTGCCCAGGTGCTCTGCCGCCGGATCGGGGGCGGCCGCGCGGCGGCCAAGGAGGTGCTGCTGGCCGTCCCGGCGATCAGCAACCTGATCCGCGAGGGCAAGACCTTCCAGATCCCGTCCATCATGCAGACCAACAAGAAGGCCGGCATGGTGACCCTCAACGATGCCCTGCTCGAGCTCGTCGAGCAGAAGCTCGTGGAGCCCAAGGATGCCTACATGAAGGCGCAGGACAAGAGCTCGTTCGCGGGCGCCTTGAAGGCCAAGCGCTTCGACACCTCCTTCCTTGGGACCGACTCTTGAGCGGCAGAGGGGTACGCCCCTAGATTGAAAGCCGATCGGTCCGGCGCCCCCCCGCCGGACCGTGCCGGCCGCCGTCAGGCGGCCCGGCGGGAGATCGGTCGATGGGGCTCGCCCCCGTTTCGCTCGGCAGTTCCGCCCTACCAGACTTCCTGCCCCAGCCGGCGCCCCGCGCCGACGGCCTCGGCGTGCTCCTCGAGCTGTCGCTCGAGGCCACCGCCGCCACCGGCGCCGCGATCCTGGCCCTCGAGGGCGAGCAGCTCCGCGTCCTCCAGGCCCGAGGCCCCAACGCCCCGGCTCCCGACGATCAAGTGCCGCTCGCCGGCTCGGTGGCCGGCGAGGCCTGGTACCGGGCCCGGCTGGTCATCGGCGCCGAGCCGCCTCCCCGGGGCCGCCAGGGCGCCCTCTGGCAGGATGACCGGACCATTGATGTGATGGCGGTCCCGATCCTCGCCGCCGAACGTCCCGTCGCCGTCTTCATCCTCTATCACCGCCACCTCGGGCATTTCCGCCGGAGCGACGCCGCCACCCTCGGGCGGCTCGCGTCGCTGGCGGCCGGCTTCTGGTCGGTGGGCGGGCTGGGGCTGGGGGTGGGGGCCACGCGGGCCCAGCTCGAGATCCGCGCCGCGGCCCGCATGGCCCTCGTGGCCTCGGGCCATTTCGAGGAGGGGGAGGCGTGGGTCGAGGTGGCCCGGAGCGCGTCCATGCTGCTCGAGGCGGGCGCCGCGCGGGTGTCGATCGTGGATGGCGACGAGCTGGTCTGTCACGTGGCCACCGGTCGCTTCAGCGCCGACCTGGGCCGCCGCCGGCCGCGCACCTACGGCTTCGAGGGCGTGGCGCTCGACACGGTGGAGGGCGTCCTGGCCAGCAACTGGGCCGCGGACCAGGTGGGCGGGAGCGCCAATACCTGGATCCGCTCGCTCGTGGCGGTGCCCTTGCGCCGGGTGGAGCAGGTCATCGGCGTCCTCACCGTGGCCGATGAGGCCGCCGGCCGGTTCACCGAGGCCGACCGCGAGGCGCTGCTCCGCTTCGCCATGCACGCCACCGCCGCGCTGACCGAGCTCCGGCTCCACGCCCAGGCCGAGCGTCACGTGGCGGAGGGCCGGCTCGTCACGCAGGTCGCCTCGGCCTTCGCCGCGGCCCGCAGCACCCCCGCGCTCCGGCAGGCGATCGTCCAGGAACTCGGCCGCGCCCTGGCGGCGGACGGGGCGCGGCTGAGCGAGCGGGTGCAGGCCCACGTGGCCGTGACGGCGAGCGAGGGAGAACATCCCGCCCTCGCCGCCCCGCCGCATCCGGGCAGCCAGCTGCTGTGCGGCCATACCCTGGCGGAGGGCCAGCCGGCCCACCGGTGCGTACTCCCCGACGGCAGTGGCTTCCTGCTGGCCGCCTGCCTGGGGCAGGTCACCGATCATCCGGGCTGCGTGCAACTGGTGCGGAGCGCGCGGCCGTTCGCGCGCCACGAGGAAGACCTGCTGCGCCGGCTCCTGGAGATCGCGGAGCTGGCGCTGCTCACCCGCCTCGCCAATGTGCGGGTGAGCCAGTACGCGGACCGCATCCGCTCGGTGGCCGAGGTGAGCGCCTCGCTGCACCAGTCGCTGCGTCCCGCCGATGCCATGGGCCAGGCGGCGGACATGCTGCGCCGCGCGCTCAATGCGCGCCGGGTCCGGATCGCCACCGTGGACGAGGACTGGCGCGAGTTCCGCTTCCCCATCTGGCGCACCGGGGACCGGGTCGAGGACGGCGGGGGCCGCCCCCTCGAGTCCGGCCTGCTCGAGGAAGTGTGGCGCTCGGGCCGGACCTGGTACTTCGCCGAGCGGGCGGCCGAGGAGGCGGCGGCCGCCGGCTACCCCATCGACACCCGGCCCCGCTGCTTCGCGGCGGTGCCGCTGCGCACCCGGGGCACCGTCACCGGCGTCATCAGCATCGAGGACGACGAGCAGGACGGTGCCTTCGAGCCCGAGGACGTCCGCATCCTCGAGATCGTGGCGCAGCAGCTCGGCGTCACCCTCGAGAACCTGGACAGCCTCGAGGGGGAGCGGCGCCAGCGCATCACGGCGGAGTGGCTGCGCCAGATGGCGCGCACGGCCACCGATCCCGCCGGCTGCCCCCAGCGGGTGTTCGAGTGCGCCGCCGAGGCGGCCTTCCACGGGATCGGTGGGCTCGGCGCCCTCGTGGCGATCGTGCCCGCGGACGGCGGCCTGATGAGCGGCGTGCCGGCGGGCATGCTGCCCGATGGGGTGCGCCAGGCGGTTCCGCTCGCCGACAGCGTCGCCGGCTGGATGCTGGCCGAGCAGGGCGCCCTCTTCGTGACGGCCGACGCCAGCGGTGATGCCCGCCTTCCCGAGAACGCGCGTGCCCGCCTCGGCGCCGTCGCCGTGGCCGCGGTGCCCGTCTGGGGCGACCACCGGATGGTGGCCGTGCTCCACCTCCTGCGTCCGGCGGGGCAGGGCTTCGCCACCGCGGAGGTGGACCGGCTGACGCAGATCGCCGACCACGCCGGCGCCGGCTACCACACCGCCCGCGCCAGCGAGGCCATCCGGAAGTCCGAGGAGCGCTACCGCCGGCTCTTCTCCGCCGCCACCGACGCCATCTTCACCCTCGACGCGCAGGGGCGCATCACCTCGTTCAACGCCGCCGCGGAGCGGCTGTGGCAGGTGCCGGCGGCGCAGGCGGTGGGAAGCCCGTGGTCCGCGCGGCTGCCGCTGGAGACGCCGGCCCTCATGGCCTCACAGGTCGCGCGGGTGCTGGCGGGGGAGTCGTGCGGCCTCGAGGTGGGCTTCCGTGTCGGCGACGGCGAGCGCGGCACCGCCGCGGTGACCATGTCTCCGCTGGTGGAGGAGGGCGGGGCGCCCGCCGTGCTCGCCATCGCGCGGGACGTCACCGACCAGCGCCGGGTGACCGCCCAGCTCCTGCAGGCCGAGAAGATGTCGGCCATCGGCCAGCTGGTGGGGGGCATGGCGCACGAGATCAACAACCCGCTGGCCTCCATCCTGGTGAACATGGAGCTGCTGCTCACCGAGGCCCGCGACGCCGGCCAGCTCGAGACCCTGCAGGCCATCAAGTCGGAGACCGACCGGGCCGCGCAGATCGTGCGGAACCTGCTCACCTACGTCCGCGGGCAGGGCGCCGAGCGGCTGCCGCTTGACCTGCGGGACCCGGTGCGCGGCGCCCTCGCCCTCCGGCGCAACCAGCTCCTCGGCCGCCAGATCAGCGTGGACGTGGAGCTGCCGGAGGCGCCGGTGCTGGTCGCGGGCAACAGCGTCAACCTGCAGCAGGTGCTCATGAACCTGCTGGTGAACGCCGAGCACGCCATCCGCGGCGTCCGCGACCACGGCCACGTCTGGATCCGGCTCGCCGTCCAGGACGGCCTGGCCCGCCTCACGGTGGAGGACGACGGGCCCGGCATCCCGCCCGAGCTCCTCACGCGCGTCTTCGATCCCTTCTACACCACCAAGCCCGAGGGTGAGGGGACCGGCCTCGGCCTGTCCGTCAGCGCGGGCATCGTGGCCGATCACCTCGGCAAGATCGCCGCCTCCCCCCGGCCCGGCGGCGGCGCGCGGTTCGTCGTGGAGCTGCCGCTCCTCGATGCCGCCGCCCCGCCCGCGCCGCCGCTCCCCGCCCGCTCGGCCGCGGCCGCCCCGCCGCCCGCCCGGCGCGGCGCCATCCTCCTGATCGACGACGAGCCCGACATCCGGCGCAGCATCTCCAAGTTCCTGACCCGCACCGGCTGGCAGGTGGAGCTGGCGGACTCCGGCGAGGAGGGCCTCCGCCTGCTCGGCACCCACGCCTTCGACGCGGTGCTCTGCGACCTCCGCATGCCGGGCATGAGCGGCCACGAGTTCTACCGCCAGCTCGAGGCCCGGCACGACCCGGCCCTCGGCCGCCTGGCGTTCATGACCGGGGACGTGCTGTCCCCCGAGGCCTCCCGCTTCCTGGCCGAGGTGGGGCGGCCCGTCCTCTCCAAGCCCTTCGCCCTGCAGGACCTCGTGGACGTGCTCGCCCAGGTCGTGCCGCCGGCCTAGCCCGCCCCCTACGCCGGCGGCCCCCCCGGCGATAGGTTCGGGGCCATGTCGAACGCCCCCATCCTCGTCCTGGTGGCCCCGCAGGACATCGTCAACATCGGCAGCGCGGTCCGGATCGCCAAGAACTTCGGGCTGGAGCAGGTGCGGCTGGTGCAGCCCGCCGTCTTCGATGCCTGGCGGATCGAGGGCATCGCCCACAACACCGCCGACCTGATCGAGCGCATCACCATCCACGACACCGTGGCCGATGCGCTCGCCGACTGCCACTGGAGCGTGGCCCTCACCGCCCGCGAGCGCGCCGCCAAGCGCACCGTCTACCGCCCGGGGCCCGCCGCCGCCGAGCTGGTGGCGCGCGCCGCCCACGGCCCTGCGGCCTTCGTGGTGGGGCGCGAGGACAAGGGCCTCTCCAACGACGAGCTCGACCGCTGCTCCGCGCTCGTCACCATCCCCACCAACCCCGCCCACAAGTCGCTCAACCTGGCGCAGGCCGTGGCCATCATGGCCTACGAGACCTGGCTGGCCCGCGGCGGGGAGCGGAAGCCCATCAAGCCGCCCCGCAAGCCCGCCGAACCCGCCACCATGGAGCTGCAGGAGCGGCTCTTCGCCGACTGGGAGCGGGCCCTCACCGCCATCGAATTCTTCAAGACCCGGCAGACCGACCACGTGATGCGCTCGTGGCGCGAGATCCTCTACCGCGCGGAACTCGACGGCCGCGAGGCCTCGCTGGTCCGGGCAATGGGCATCGAGGTGGTCCGCTACCTTGAACGGAACGGGCTGCCCGTGCCGCCCCCGCCCCCCCCGCTGCGCGAGGACCCGACGGGCGACTGACCGTCTTGGAGGGGACTCGCGTCCCCATTACATTCCGGCGTTCCGCCATCCCCGCTTCCTCCCGGAGTCCACGCATGGGGCGTTCCGCCGCCTTCTGGGCGACCGCGCTGTACAAGAATGCCCGGGAGGAACCCGCCCGCGTCGCGCCGTACAAGGACCTGGCGTCGGGGCCGGCCGGCCGCTTCCGGCGGCTGCGGGAAGGCCTGCTCAAGCTCCCAGGCGTCACCGAGCACGTGAAGTACATGGCCAACTGGCAGTCGTGGGCCTGGGAGTACACGGTGGGGCATCGCAAGCTCTGCTGGATCCACGTCATGCAGGGCGGCGCGGCCATCACGTTCACGATCGCGGACCAGGAAGAATCCCGCGCCCTCGCTATTCCCCGGCTGCCGGCGGCCATCGCCTCGGCCATCCGCGGGGCGCAGCGCACGGGTCCGGTCCGGTGGTGCGCCCTCGACGTCGGTGACCAGAAGGCGGCCGACGCGTTCCTGAGCTTCGTCAAGCGGAAGCTCGAATGGGTGATGGCGGACAACCCGGCGGCGGCCCGCCGGACCCTCGCCAGCTAGGCCGAAATACCCGAATCCATAAGTCGGAAAAGCACCTCGTTCAGCGTTTTGCGCTCCGTGGGGTGCTGGCTATACTTGTCGCGGCAAATCCGGGGACTTCAACGGGTTGCCCTCTCGTGAAAGAATTCACAATCGCCGTGAGCGCGCATGCGTAAGCTGGCTCTCCTCGCCGCCGGAACGGGTCTCCTCGCCCTTGGGGCGGTGGTTCTCTTCGAGGGTTCCTCGACTGCCCAGCAGGCACCCGCCCAGCCGCCCAGGCCCTGGGTGCTCTCCGTCGAGGATTCCGCGGGCCTCAAGGGTCCGAAGCAGCCGATCTTCTTCCGTCACGACATCCACGTCGGCGTCAACAAGACGCCCTGCCAGTACTGCCACTACTCGGTGGCCGAGGCCTCGGAGCCCGGCATTCCGACCATGGCGACGTGCATGGGCTGTCATCTCATCGTGGGCGGCCGCGACTCGAGCGACAAGGTCGAGATCAAGAAGCTGCGCGACGCCTACAACGCCAAGCAGCCGGTGGAGTGGGTGCGCATCCACAGCGTGGCGCGGCACGTGCACTTCCCGCACATGCGCCACATCAAGGTGCTGGGCCCCAACGCCTGCCAGACCTGCCACGGCGACGTCGCCCGGATGCCGCAGGTCTTCAAGGTCCAGAACATCAACAACATGGGTTTCTGCATCACGTGCCACGTCCAGCGGGGCGTCAACCGCGACTGCACGGCGTGTCACTACTAGCAGGGGCTCGCCGCCTCGCCTCGGCCTGAGGCGGGGCGGGTGCCTGCGCGTTCCTGAGGGCTGACGGGTCACCGGAGCATCAATGTCGGATTCCACTCCCCGCGAAGGTCTTGATCGCCGCCGCTTCCTGCAGGTGCTCGGAGTCTCGGGCGCCGGCGCGGCGGTCGTCTCGGGCTGCTCCACCCAGAAGGTGGAGAAGCTCATTCCGTACCTGGTGCAGTCCGAGGACCAGGTGCCCGGCCTCTCCACCTGGTACGCCAGCACCTGCACCGAGTGCAGCGCGGGCTGCGGCCTGCACGTGCGCACGCGCGAGGGGCGGGCCATCAAGCTCGAGGGCAACCCGGAGCACCCGGTCAACGCCGGCAAGCTCTGCGCCCATGGCCAGTCGGCGCTCCAGGGGCTCTACAACCCCGACCGCCTGACCGGCCCCAAGGCCCGCCAGGCCGACGGCAGCTTCAAGGACATCACCTGGGACGACGCGATCGCCCTGCTGGTGCAGAAGCTCCAGGGCGCGGGCGGCAAGCTCGCCGTCATCAGCGGCGCCAACCGCGGCACCTTCAGCGACCTGCTCGCGGCGTGGACCGCGGCGCAGGGCGGCAAGGTGGTGGCCTACCAGCCCTTCAGCGCCGAGCCGATCCGCCAGGCCAGCCAGCAGGTCTTCGGCCTCAACGAGGTGCCGGTGTACGACTTCGCCAGGGCGAAGTACATCGTCTCCTTCGGCGCCGACTTCCTGGACGGCGCCTGGGTGTCGCCGGTCGAGACCCAGCTCGGCTTCGCCGAGGCGCACGGCTTCAAGAACGGCGAGATGGCCAAGCACGTCAGCTTCAGCCCGCGCATGGCGCTGACGGGCATGAACGCAGACGAGTGGCTGGCGCCGCGGCCGGGCAGCGAGGCGGCGATCGTCCTCGCCATGGCCAATGTCCTCCTCTCCGAGCGGACCGGCAACCCGGCCGACGCCAACGCCCTCCGCGGCGCGCTCGCGGCCTTCACGCCCGAGAAGGCGCAGGAGGCCAGCGGCATCAACGCCGAGGTCATCAAGCGGGTGGCGCGGGAGTTTGCCTCGGCGAGCCCGAGCCTGGCGGTGGCGGGCGGCATCCCGGCGCAGCACCGGGGCGCGGCCGAGCTCTGCGCGGCGGTGCACCTGCTCAACTACATCGCCGGCAACGTGGGCACCACGGTGCGCTACGGCGCCGACCAGGACGCGGGCGGCGACGGCTACGCGGCGCTCCTGGCGCTGGTCGAGGGCTTCGGGAGCGGCGCCACCAGCGTCGCCATCGTGCACGAGGCCAACCCGGCCTACGCCATGCCGAAGAAGGCGGACTTTGCGGGCAAGTTCGCGAAGGTGCCCTTCAAGGTCAGCACCAGCCTCTACCTCGACGAGACCGCGGCCCTCTGCGATCTCCTCCTGCCGAACCTCCACGCCCTCGAGCGCTGGGACGACGCGCGCTCGCGGAAGGGCGTCAGCAACCTGCTCCAGCCGGTGATGGAGCCGGTCTTCCCGGGCATGGCGACGGGCGACCTGCTGCTCAAGACGGCGCAGAAGCTCGGCGGCCCGCTGGCCCAGTTCAGCGCGCCGAGCTACGAGGCCCACCTCAAGGCCCAGTGGCTCAAGGCGGTGGGCAGCGAGGACGCCTGGCGCGCGGCGCTGGCCAAGGGCGGGGTGTACGGCGACGCGCCGGCCACCCCCGTGAAGCTCGCGGCGGGCGCCGCGAGTGGGGTGGCCTTCAGCGCCCCGGCCTTCGACGGCCCCGAGGGCGAGGACGCCTTCTGGCTCATGCCCTCGCCCTCGGTGCTGGGCGACGGGCGGTTTGCCAACCGGCCGTGGATGCTGGAGCTGCCGGACCCGGTCACCCGCATCACCTGGCACGCCTGGGTGGAGATCCACCCCGACACCGCCAAGGAGATGAACGTCCGCGAGGGCGAGATCCTGCGGCTCGAGTCGCCCCACGGCACTATCGAGGCGCCGGCCTACGTCTTCCCGGGCATCCACCCGCGGGTGGTCTCGGTGCCGATGGGCTTCGGGCACACCAGCTACGGCCGGTTCGCCACGGGGAGTGGCGTCAACGTCCTCGACCTCGTGGACGGCGCCGCCACGGGCAGCTTCCTCCCGTACTTCGGCACCCGGGTCAAGGTCATCAAGACCGCGGAGTGGAAGCACGTGGCCAAGACGGAAGGGACCACCCGGCAGCTCGGCCGCGGCATCGTCAACTGGCTCACGTTCGACCAGGCCAAGCGCGGGCTCACCCCGCTCGAGGCGCTGGCCGAGGAGGGCCATGGCGAGCACGAGGTGAACACCGAGCGCGAGGTCGAGGCCATCAAGGGCTTCGACGAAGCGCAGCGCGAGAAGCGGAAGCACGGGGCCTACGCCAACGAGAACCCGATGTGGGGCATGGTCATCGACCTGGGCCGCTGCACGGGGTGCTCGGCCTGCGTCACGGCCTGCTACGCGGAGAACAACATCCCGTTCGTCGGCGAGAGCGAGATCCTGCGCGGCCGCGAGATGTCGTGGATGCGCATCGAGCGCTACTGGGAGGGCGGGGAGGACGGCGAGCCGCTCCAGGCCCGCGTGCTCCCGATGCTGTGCCAGCACTGCGACAACGCGCCCTGCGAGCCGGTCTGCCCGGTGTACGCGGCGTACCACACGCCGGACGGCCTCAACGGCCAGGTGTACAACCGCTGCGTCGGCACCCGCTACTGCGGCAACAACTGCCCCTACAAGGTCCGCTACTTCAACTGGCTGGCCTACAACAAGAAGGCCTTCCCGGCGCCGCTCAACCTGCAGCTCAACCCGGACGTCACGGTGCGGGCGCGGGGCGTCATGGAGAAGTGCACCTTCTGCGTGCAGCGGATCCGCGGCGCCCAGCACCAGGCGCGCCTCGAGGACCGCAAGCTCCGCGATGGCGACGTGGTCACGGCCTGCGCCCAGGCCTGCCCGTCGGGCGCCATCACCTTCGGTGACATGACCGATCCCGAGGCGCGGGTGACCAAGGCGGGCGCCGACTCGCGTGGCTACCACGTCCTCGACCTCCTGAACGTTCGCCCGGCGGTGACGTACCTCGCGAAGGTCGTGCACCGGACGGAGGCCTGATCCGATGGCCACGACCCTCGACGCGCACGCCGCCCACGGCGCCCACGACCCGAGCCTCCCGACGCAGACCCACCACGAGGTCACCCGGGACGTCGTCAACACGCTCGGGACGGCCGACAAGGGCTACTTCCTGCTCCTGGCCGGGGCGGTGGGGCTCTTCCTGGTGGGCGCCCTCACGTTCGTGATGCTGCTCAAGGACGGCCTCGGCCTCGCGGGCTACACCCCGCCGGTCTTCTGGTCGGTCTACATCACCACGTTCGTGTTCTGGGTCGGCATCGGCCACGCCGGCACGCTGATCTCCGCCATCCTCTTCCTGTTCCGCTCGCCGTGGCGCACCGCGGTGTACCGGGCCACGGAGGCGATGACGGTGTTCGCGGTCATGACGGCGGGCCTCTTCCCGATCATCCACATCGGGCGCCAGTGGTTCTTCTACTGGCTGCTGCCCTATCCCAACCAGCGCTGGCTCTGGCCCAACTTCAAGTCGCCGCTGGTGTGGGACGTCTTCGCCATCTCCACCTACCTCACGGTGTCGACCACGTTCCTGTGCGTCGGCCTCGTGCCGGACATCGCCGCCGCGCGCGACATGGTCACCGGCTGGCGGAAGAAGGTGTACGGGTTCTTCTCGCTGGGCTGGAAGGGCACCCACCACCAGTGGCGCCACTACAGCCGGGCGTACCTGTACCTGGCGGCGCTGGCCACCCCGCTCGTGCTCTCGGTGCACTCGGTGGTGTCCTGGGACTTCGCCATGTCCATCATCCCGGGCTGGCACGGGACGATCTTCGCCCCGTACTTCGTGGCGGGCGCCATCTACTCGGGCGTCGGGATGGTGTTCACCATTCTGATCCCGCTCCGCAAGGCGTTCAAGATCGAGCACATGATCACGGACTATCACTTCGACAACTTGGCGAAGCTGACGCTCCTGACCGGCTCCATCCTCTTCTACGCCTACGGGATGGAGTACTTCATCGGCTGGTACAGCAACAACACCTTCGAGCAGACGGCCTTCTGGCGCCGGCTCTTCGGCCCCATGTGGTGGGGCGGCTGGACCATGGTGATCTGCAACGCGTTCGTGTCGCAGCTGCTCTGGTTCAAGAAGGTGCGCACCAACCTCACGGCGCTTTTCGTCATCTCGATCTTCATCAACATCGGGATGTGGTTCGAGCGCTACGTGATCATCAACAGCCTCACCAATGACTTCCTCCCCTACGCCTGGAGCCAGATGCGGCCCACCTGGGCGGACTGGGGGATCCTGGCCGGCTCGTTCGGCTGGTTCGGCATGTGGTTCCTGCTGTTCGCGCGCACCTTCCCGGTGGTCGCGATCCAGGAGATCAAGGAGCAGATCCCGATGCCCCGGCTGCGCAAGGGAGGCCACTGATGGCCCGCGCCGTTCCCGGCGTGCTCGCGAGCTTCGAGCACATTGACGCCGCCTGCGACGCCATCACGGCGCTCCGGGCGCAGGGCCGGAAGGACTTCACGGTCTATTCCGCCGCCCCGAACCACGAGCTCGAGGACGCCCTCGGCATCACCTCGAGCCCGGTCCGCCTCTTCACGCTCATCGGCGGCCTCACCGGCGTCTGCGCCGGCGTCGGGATGACGTTCTGGATGTCGCTCGACTGGCCGCTCCTCGTGGGCGGCAAGCCGATCGCCACCTTCCCGCCCTACGTGGTGTTCATGTTCGAGCTGATGGTGCTCCTCGGCGCCCTCTCCACGGTGGCCGGCGTCATCATCCTCTCGCTCCGCAACCCGACCACCGGCCTGGCCTACGATGGCAGCTTCAGCGACGACCGGATCGGCATCTTCATCCCCTGTGCCGCCGGGGAGGTCCCGGGCCTCGAGCGCATGCTCAGGGAAGCCGGCTCCGTGGAGGTCCGTCATGCGGCGTAAGCTCGCCGTCCTCGCCCTGGCCCTGGCCGCCACGGGCTGCGACTTCTACTACAACGACGTCCCGTCGCCCGACGACCTGATGCACGTGGTCCCGTGGTTCGACGCGATGATCAAGCAGGACGCCGTCTACCCGTACCAGCGGCTCGACGTGCCCCGCAACACCGTGGCCGGCACCGTGCCCATCACCGGCGGCGAGGCCGACTGGTCGGCGGAGTGGGGCGTGGCCAACACCACGACGGCGGACAAGCTGGTCAACCCGCTCGCCGGGCAGCCCGCCTCCGCCAAGGGCGACACGCTCTTCCACACCTTCTGCGCGGTCTGCCACGGCAACACCGGCGCGGCGGACGCGGTGGTGAGCGCCCAGGTGGCCGCCCCGTCGCTCCTCACGGACCGGGCCCGCGGCTACAGCGACGGCTACCTCTACAGCATCATCCGCTACGGCCGCGGCGTCATGCCGCGCTACGGCGACAAGGTCCGGCGCGACGCGCGCTGGGAGATCGTGAACTACGTCCGGCAGCTGCAGGCGGCGGCGGTGGCCGTCACGCCCGCCACGCCGGGAGGAGCGAACTGATGGCCGCCGTGCGTGAGCAGATCGCCCAGCGGGCGGTCACCGGCAAGTACGGGCTCTTCGTGGGGCTCGGCGCCGCCCTCGCGGTGGTCGGGGCCGCGATCTTCGCCCTGTCCCTCTCCGGGGAGCAGGCGGACCGGGCCTGGCACCTCTTCCACGTGAACTGGGTGTTCTTCACCGGCCTCACCGGCGGCAGCTTCGCCTTCGTGGCGGTGCAGAAGATCACCAAGGCCAAGTGGTCGGGCCTCCTCATCCGCTTCGCCGAGGCGGCGCCGTTCTTCTTCTTCCCGGTGTCGCTCGTCGGCTTCATCCTCATCTTCACCGTCGGCTACCACCACATCTTCCCCGAGATGCACGGCCTCGGCCACGGGAAGGAGATCTGGCTGTCGCACGGCTTCATGTTCGCCCGCCTCGGCGTGGGGCTGGCGCTGCTCTACTGGGTGGGCTTCCAGCTGGTCCTCGCCGACATGCTGCCGGACCTCAAGGAGACCCGGGCGCTGGTGAGCGGCGGCCGCGCCGGCTGGTACGACTGGTGCCTCAAGGGCTTCGACAGCTCGCTCGCCGGGCTGGCGCGGAACGAGGAGCGGATCGCCGTCCTCGCCCCCGTGTACGCGGTGCTCTACGCCATCGTCTTCACCCTGGTGGCGTTCGACACCATGATGGCGCTCCAGCCGCACTGGTTCTCCAACCTGTTCGGCGGCTGGTACTTCATGGGCTCGTTCCTCGGCGCCCACACGCTGCTGGCGCTCATGATGCTCTACGGCCGCAACCACATCGGCATCGCCCAGTGGGTGAGCCCCAAGCAGCGCCACGACCTCGGCAAGCTCATCTTCGGCTTCTCGGTGTTCTGGACCTACCTCATGTGGGCCCAGTTCCTGGTGATCTGGTACGGCAACCTCCCCGAGGAGACCGGCTTCGTCTTCGCCCGGCTCTGGGGCGAGTGGCGGCCCATCGGCACCTGGGTGTTCCTGGGGATGTTCGTGATCCCCTTCATCGGCCTCCTCGGCGTGGCGCCGAAGAAGACGCCGGTGACCCTCGGGCTCTTCGCCACGGTCAGCCTCACCACGCTCTGGGTGGAGCGCTACCTCATGGTGATGCCGTCGGTGACCAAGGAGCCGGGGCCGGTGTTCGCGCTCCCCGAGCTCGGGCCCACGGCCATGTTCCTCGGCCTCTTCCTGCTGGCCTACGGGCTCTTCGGGCGTACCTTCCCGATGGTGAGCCCGCGCCTGGCGGCCATCACCCTGGCCCGCGAGAGCCACCACGGCCACAGCCACGACGCCGACGAGATGGAGCACGCCCAGCACTAGGCGCCGCCACCATTGCGCCGAGGGGCCGTCCGAGAACCGGGCGGCCCCTTTTGGCGTATGCCTTGTGGGGATCCTGGCCTGGGGTAGGATCCAATGTGGTGAGGTCAGGCGGTTGCGTTGCGAAGTGAACCGTCCCCGGAATGCCCCAATGCTGTGTGGCCCAAAAGGCTACCGCACGTCCTACTCTCACAGGGCACAGCGGCGCGGTCGCCGCGCCGCCAGGATTGGCTCGTCCGCTTCGGGAGCGTATCGATGGGCGACGAACTCGAGGAGCTCTACCGTACCACGTATGCCACCGTGGTCCGGTTCCTCTACAGGAAGGTCTGGGACGCCGACCGGGCGCATGACCTGGCGCAGGAGGTCTTCATCCGCGCCATGAATCACCGGCCGGAGAAGCCGCGCGCCTGGATCTTCGCCGTGGCGGCCAACCTCGCCCGGGACGAAGCCCGCGCGGCGGTCCGCCGCAAGCGGCACCTGACCCTGCTCAAGGACGACCCGATCACCCTCCCGTCCTCCCCCGTCGCCGCCGACCTCCTGGTCGAGGAAGATGAGCGCCGGGCGCGGGTGGACGAGGCGTTGGCCACCCTCACCCCGCGGGATCGCGAAGTCCTTCTGTTGTGGGACGCCGGGCTCAGTTATCCTGAGATCGCGCAACAGACCGGGCTGGCCGTTGGGGCCGTCGGCACCACGCTCGCCCGGGCCCGCAAGCGGCTCGTGGACGCCTATGACCGGATGGAACACCAGGCCCGTGCGGCACATTCCTGACGACGAACTCCACGCCTATCTCGACCAGGCCCTGAGCCGGTCGCAGGCCATCGAGATCGAACGGCACCTCGCCCGCTGCCCCGCCTGCCAGTCCCGGCGGGATGAGGCCGCGGCGCTGCGTGACCGGACCACCGCCATCCTCGCCCGCCTCGGATCCCCGCCGAGCGTCGTGGCGCCGCCGTTCGAGGAGCTGCGCGCCCGGCACGTCGCGGGGGTGGCCCGCCGGGCGCAGTGGATGCGCCGGGCGGCCGTTGCGGCCGGCGTGGCGGGGCTGGCCCTGGGCCTCGCGGTCTGGCGGCGGCCGCCGGCGCATCCGTCGGCCCTCGTGGCTCCGACGGTGGCCACCGCCACCACGGTCTCCCCTGCGGCATCCGTTCCCGCACCCGCACCAGCACCCGCACCCGCTCCCGCTATCGTCGTCCCCGCTCCCGCGTCCCAGGCGCCGCTCCGGCGCGCCGCAGCGCCCCGGCTCGTCCAGGTTGGGGCGGCGGCCGGCGAGGCCACGCTGCTCGTCGCCAAGGCCATCGAGACGGATCCCCCGGGCACCGCGGCCCGGTCCCTCCCGGAGCCTGCCCCCGACCTGCCGACCGATCTCCGGGTGGAGGACGTGGACGTGAAGGCATCGCCCGTCTCCACCGAGCCCGGCCTGGCGGGCCTGTGGCGGACGGTGCCGGTGCAGGCTGGAGAGGCGGAGGCCGCCGGGCTCCCGATCGTCCCGGGGCTGGCTGTGGTCCGGCTCCGGATGCAGCCGGGCGCCACCGGGGCGGAGGTGGTGGCGGTGGACCAGCAGCTCGAGTCGGGGGAGATTGTCCGGACCATCGTCGGCCCGGCGACGCAGGTGGCCGGCATCGTGGCCCGGGATGCGGCGACGGACTCCACCAGCGGCCGGGTGACCTTCACCATCCGCCAGGCCGACCGCATGGTGGCCGTCACCGGCCCGGCGGAGGCCGTGACCGCCCTCCTGCAGCGGGTGAACGGGCGGCGGCGGTACTGAGGCGCAGCTTCGCGCGGTCGCGGCGGGCCGGTCCCCGGTGGGGGGCCGGCCCGCTCGTGTTTCTCCCGCCGGGTTCAGGTGCTGGGGGCCTTCTTCTTGGGGGGATCGTACCAGAGGCAGCCAGGATGCAGTCCCTTGCCATCATCCGGCCACTCGCTGCAGAGGTCCGGCTTGGCGGGGCGGCCGTCGGGACGATGCCGCCCGTGCAGGGTGCAGTTGAGTCGCGCGTCGTCGAGGTAGTCGCACGTGCTGATCAGTTCACCCTCGATCCAGCCGGGCCGCTCCCGGCTCACCTTGCAGAAGTACGGGGACTGCCGGCTCCGCAGGAGCAGTTCGAGCGTCGTGGCGTCCTCCGGACACCGGATCTCGAGCTGCATGTCCCGGCAGCAGGCCGAGCCCCGCCGGTGGTCCGCGGTGGTGCATGGCGCCAGCGAGCAGGGGTTGATGTCGTCCTCGGCCGGGATCACCGGCAGTTGCCGGGGGGCTGGGGGCAGGTCCACGTCCTCCTGATGGTCGCCCACCACGATCCGGAAGCGGTCCCCGCCGAGCCGGCGCGGCTGGGCCGGCCAGGGATCCTCCGGCACCACGCCCGTGTATCCATGGGCGGCGCAACGGACCCCGCCGGCGGGCTGGCTGGGGTCCCGCTTGAGGTGGCGGCAGCGGACACGCATGGTGGCGTCCACCAGCAGATCCTGGCCCTCCCGGCGGAGATTCCGGAACGCCAGGGTCTCGGTGTGGCCGAGGAGCCAGGTGGCTTCCGGGTCGAGGACGTCGCCCGGCTTGTTGTAGCTGGCAATCAGGATGGTCACCGGCAGGGCTCGGCACTGGGTGCCGAGGGAGGCGCAGGGCGGGGGGGCGGGAGGCATCGCGGGAATTTAGGCCCTCTCCCCCTTTTCGGGACGGCGCATTATGTTTGTGAACCTTTTCACAAAGGTCATCCTTTCAATTCCGTGGAGGCGGGTTCCTGATGCGTGCGATGACGGTGGCGGGTGTGGCGCTGGTGCTGATGGCGTGTGGTGGCAAGGGTGGCGAGACCCCGGCGGCCGATACGACGGCTGCGGCGGCGCCCGCTCCGGCGGCCCCGGCGGCCACCGGCGCGACCCATGAGGTGGCGATGGACTTCGACGGCAAGGCGGGGCACTTCACCCCGGCCGAGCTGACGATCAAGTCGGGCGACGTGGTGAGCTTCGTGGTCAAGAGCGGCCCGCCGCACAACGTCGCGTTCTGGGGTGACAGCATCCCGGCCGGCGGTGCGGACGCGCTGAACAAGACCATGACGGAGACCATGGCCCCGCTCACCGGCCCGATGAAGGTGGGCATCGGTGAGACGTACAGCGTGAGCTTCGCCGGCGCGCCGGCGGGGGACTACAAGTACTACTGCACCCCGCACCTTCCGTTCGGGATGCACGGGAAGATCACCGTCCAGTAAGCCGGGCGAGGGTCCTGCCAGGAGGGGGACGGCGCCACGGCGCCGTCCCCCTTTGGCATTTCAGGCCTGGCGTCGCTCCAGGTGGGTAAGGCCGGCCACCACGAGGCCCGCCGTCGCGATGCCGGCGAGGGCGTCAATCGCGTAGTGCATCTGGCAGTAGACCACGCCCACGGTGAGCAGTGCCGCCGGTACCACCATCAGCCAGCCCAGCGTTCGCGAGCCGCGGAACGCCGCCGCCACCGCCACGAGCGTCGCCGCCACGTGCGAGGACGGGAACGCCGCGCCGTAGGCGCTCCCCTGGGCCAGGGTGGCGTACACGAGGCGCGCGGCGGGGTTGTCGAGGAAGGCCGCCGAGGGGCGCGGGAACTCGTAGTACGGTCCCGCCACCGGAAACGCCAGGAACACCAGGTAGCAGGAGAGGAACGTGGTCACGAGCCAGAACGCCATCCGGCGGGCCGCCTCCATGCGTCCCTGCGCGAGGAAGGTGACGAGCGGCGCCACGATGAGCGGGTAGTACGCGAAGTAGGCGCCGTGGAGCACCGTGGACCAGAAGCGGCTCGGCGCCGCCTGCCACCAGGCCACGCTCGGCTCCATCCCGAAGAGGGCGAGTTCCCAGGCCCGCACCGTCCGGTCGTGCACGGCGATGCCGCCGAAGTAGTTCAGGATGTCGAGCGCGGGATAGAGCGCGGCGAGGAGCAGGATGGGATAGAGCTCACGCAGCACCTCGCCGAAGCGGCCGAGGTCGCAGCGCGCGGCGAGCAGGATGAGGAGGGCATAGAGCAGGTTGGCCACCACCACCCACCCGGCGGGCGGGAAGCCGGGCCACCGCGCCAGGGCGACGCCGGTGGTGATGCCGAGGTATCCGAGGAGCAGCCACTCCGCCGGCCGGAGCCGGTGTCCCGCGCTCACAGCCAGCCCTGGGCCTCGTACCAGCGCCGCGTGGCGGCGAGGCCGGCCTGCATGTCGAAGGCCGCCGCCCAGCCGGTGTCGCGCATGAGGGACGCCGGGTCCCCGGTCCAGGCCGGCTGGTAGAACTCGTTGGCCTTGTCGGGGTGGAGGATGGTCTTCTGGCCGCGCAGGCGGGCCGCGGTGCCGGCCAGCGTGAGCGCGGCGGTGGCCACAGGGCGAGGCAGGGGCAGGAGTCGCACCCGGCGGCCGGAGAGCGCGGCCACGGCCTGCAGGAGGTCGCGGCTCGTCACCACCTCGGGGTGGTTGACGAAATAGCTCCGTCTCTCGACGCCCGCGGTCACGCCCGCCGCCCGGAGCCCGGCCGCCAGGTCGGTGACGTACACGAGCGACAGCTCCTGGCTGCCGTCGCCAAACACGGGGCAGAGGCCGAGGGGCGCCATCTTGAAGAGCGCCAGGAAATTGTCGCGGTCGCGCGGGCCATAGACGGCGGGCGGGCGGGCGATGACCCAGGACAGCCGGCTGGCGCGGACCACCTCCTCGCTGGCCAGCTTGCTCCGGCCGTAGGCCGTGACCGGCTCCGCCGGTTCCACGCCGGTGCGGACCTGCCCCCGGGGCGAGGGTCCCGCCGCCGCCAGCGAACTGACCAGCACGAAGCGCGCGGCCGCCGCCTCCGCCTCGGCGGCCGCGACGAGGTGCCGGGTGCCTTCGCGATTGGCCTCGAGGAGCTCGGCCTCGGTCGGCGCGCCCACGAGCGCCGCGGAATGGTAGATGACGTCCTGGCCCTGCACCGCGGTCCGGAGGGCGGTGGTGTCGTGCAGGTCGCCTTGCACCAGCCGGACGCCCCGGGCACCGAGCGCCGCCGCCCTGGCCGGCGAGCGCACCAGGGCGGTGACCTCATCCCCGGCGGCGAGCAGGGTGTCCACGAGGTGGCCGCCGACGAAGCCGGTGGCCCCGGTGACCAGCGCCTTCATGCGGGCCGGTCGTAGACGCGATAGGTCTTGTAGGTGGTGAACTCCATCTTCTTGAGGCCGGCGTTCATGGCCGGGTTGTCCTCGAGGATCCACCCCGCCTCACCCCAGTAGATCTGGTGCTCGGCGGCCTTGGTCCAGATCCAGTGATACAGCATGGCATCGATGCCCTTGCCGCGGAGCTCGGGGATGACGCCGAGGAGCAGGATCCGCGCCCGGCGCACCTTCTGCCGCTTGAGCGACCAGAGCAGGTCGGCGAGGAGCGCTGGCGTGAGGCGGCCGGAGCGGTGGCGCTGGAAGATCTGGTTCAGGTCCGGCAGCGCGAGCCCGAAGCCGATGATCTCCCCGTCCTTCTCCGCGAACGGCACCAGGTCGGCGATGGCCACCGGCTTGAACTGCTCGGCCAGGTGGTCGATCTCCCGGTCCGTCATGGGGACGAAGCCCCAGTTCTTCTCCCAGCACTTGTTGTACAGCACCTTGATCCGCTCCACCTCGCCCTTGAAGTCGGCCATGTTCATGGGGCGGATGGTGATGCCGAGGCGCTGCCGGAGCAGCTCCGTGCCGCGCGCCAGGCGCTCGGGCACGGGGAGGTAGTAGCCCTGGTACCCGCCGCGATAGACCAGCAGGTCCTTGGCCTTGGTGAACTTCGCCGCGTTGACGAGCCGCTCGTAGTAGGGCGGGTTGTGCGGCATCATGAGGGTCGGCGGCGTGTCGTAGCCGTCTATCAGGAGCCCGCACTCGTCGTTGGTGGAGAAGGACATCGGCCCGCGCATCACGTCGTGGCCCTTGGCCCGGAGCCACTTGCCGGCCTCGGCGAAGAGCGCGTCGGCGACGGCGTGGTCGTAGATGCTCTCGAAGAAGCCCCAGAAGCCCACGGTGTCCTCGTGGACCTGGTTGTGGAGCTTGTTGGAGATGGCGGCGATGCGGCCGACGACCTCGCCGTTCTTCTCGGCGATGAAGTACTCGGCCTCGGCGTGCTCGAAGAACGGGTTCTTGGAGCGGTCCAGCAGCTTCTTCACGTCCATGCGCAACAACGGGACCCAGTTGGGGTCCCGTTCGTGCAGCCGGTACGGCAGGCCGATGAACCGGTCCAGTCCGGCCGCGTCGGTGACGGGCCGGACCTGGATGGCGTCGCTCAGATGACCCCCAGCTCCCGACCGATCGTGGCGAACTGCTCGAGGCAGAAGTCGATCTGGTCGAAGGTGTGCGTGGCCATGAGGCTGGTGCGCAGCCGGCACTGGCTCGGCGGCACGGCGGGCGGCATCACCGGGTTGGTGAAGACGCCGGCGTCGAAGAGCTTCCGCCAGAAGACGAACGTGGTCTCCATGGGGCCGATGAGCACCGGGATGATCGGGGTCTCGGTCTCGCCGATGTCGTAGCCCAGGCCGCGCATGCCCTCCTGGAACCGGCGGGTGTTGGCCCAGAGCGAGGTGCGGCGGTCCGGCTCGGTCTTCATGACCTCGAGCGCCGCGAGCACGCCCGCCGTGTTGGCCGGCGGCAGCGAGGCGGTGAAGATGAGCGGCCGGCTGTGGTGCTTGAGGTAGTGGATCACGTTCTCGGACCCCGCCACGAAGCCGCCGATGGAGGCGAGCGACTTCGAGAAGGTGCCGGCGATGAGGTCCACCTCGTCCGTCATGCCGAAGTGCGCCGCGGTGCCCTCGCCGTTGGGGCCGAGGACGCCGATGGAGTGCGCGTCATCGACCGCCAGCGCCACGCCGTGCTTGCGCGCGATGCGCACCAGCTCCGGCACGTGGGCAATGTCGCCCTCCATGGAGTACACGCCGTCCACCACGATCATGGCCCCGCGGCCGCTCTTGGTGCGCTCGATCATGCGGTCGAGGCCGTCGAGGTCGTTGTGGGTGAAGCGGAGCGTGTCCCCATACGACATCTTGGCGCCATCGACGATCGACGCGTGGTCGAGCTTGTCGAGATAGACCAGGTCGCCGCGGCCGATCAGGC
>CAZRCT010000045.1:0-30708 GCA_964598655.1 uncultured Gemmatimonadaceae bacterium | reverse complement strand
GCTCGCCGGCCAGGGCACCTCCGAGGTGACGCTCCTTGGGCAGACGGTCAACAGCTACCACGACGGCACGCACGACTTCGCCGACCTCCTCCGCGCCGTGGGCGCGGTGGACGGCATCCGGCGCGTCCGCTTCACGAGCCCCTATCCCACCGACTTTACCGACCGGGTCATCGAGGCCATGGCCACGACCCCGGCCGTCTGCGAGCACGTGCACCTGCCGGTGCAGAGCGGCTCCAACGCGGTGCTCAAGCGGATGCTCCGCCGCTACACCCGCGAGGAGTACCTCGAGGTGGTGGCGCGCCTGCGGAGGGCCATGCCCGCCATCACCTTCTCCACGGACATCATCGTCGGCTTTCCCGGCGAGACCGAAGCCCAGTTCCAGGAGACCCTGTCCCTGGTGGAGGCCGCCGGCTTCGACGATGCCTACACCTTCCGCTATTCGGTGCGGGACGGCACCCCGGCCGTCCGGCTCAAGGACCATGTGCCGGAGGACGAGTCGGCGGAGCGGCTGGAGCGGCTCATCGAGCTGGTGCGGCGCCAGGCCAAGGTGCGGAACATGGCCCGCGTTGGGACCCGGCATGAGGTGCTGGTGGAGCGCCCGGCCAGGCGGGGCGGCCTGCTCCTCGGTCGCACCCGGACCAACCACCTGGTGCTGGTGGACCTCCCGCCGGAGGCCATCGGCGAGTACCATGAGGTGGAACTCACCGGCACCACCGGCTCCACCTTCACCGGGCGGATCACGCGCCCCGCGCTCACGGTGCTCGCATGAGCAAGCCAGCGTTGCGGAACCTCGTCGAGGACCATGCCGAGGAGAGCTACCAGCACGTGGTCGGGTCGTTCGCCGGATTCTGCGGCTGCGACACCTGCCATGCCGACGTGCTGGTCTACGCCCTGAACCGCCTGCCGCCGCGCTACGTGGTAGGCCTCGAAGGGCGCGTGGTGAGCGACATCAACCTCGACAAGGACCAGAACCGCGCCGCGATCGACGTCGCGGTCATGGAGGGCATCCGGAAGGTCTCCCTGGCGCCGAGGTGCGGCCGGAAGGGGTAAGGCTGGCGGCCGGCGATGCCGGGAGGCGCGGGTGAATCCGCTCCTGTTGCTCCTCACCTTCGGGGCCGGTCTCGCGACCGGCCTCGTGCGTTTTCTGGGACCGGGCGTGGTGTTCACCGCCCTCCTCGTCCTCGGTCTCGTGGGCTGGCGGCGACCTGTCCTGCTCTTCCTCGCGGCCTTTGGGCTCGGCCGGCTGCTGGCCGCCGCAGCGTGGTCCGAGACGGCCCGGAGCTGTGCGGCCAGCCTCCGGGCGGGGGAAGGGCGGCTGGTGCTCCGGCTGGTGGATCCCGTCGAGCCCGGGGCCGGCGCGGCCCGCGCGCAGGTGGTGAGCCCGAGCTGTCCGGGCCTGGTGGACACGCGCTGGCCGGCGCAGGAGCGCCTCGGTGCGGGGACCGAGGTCCAGGCTGAGGGACGCTGGTTGCCCCGGACCGGGCGGTTTGGCCGGCCGGAGGGCACGTGGCTGGTGCGGCGGTTCACCCGTCATGCCCGTGCGCCGGACCCGGCCGAACGGCTTCGCAACTGGCTGGCCCGCGCCACCCGCCGGCTGTACGGCGAGCGGACGGGCACCGTGGAAGCGCTCATCGTGAACCGCCGCGGCGCCATGACGCCCGAACTTCGCGATCGCTACGCCAGGGCTGGGCTGGTGCACATCCTCTCCATCTCCGGCTTTCACGTGGGAGTGATCGTCGCGTGGATCGTCCTGCTGGGGCGGGTGGCGGGGTTGCCGCCGGTGCGGGCGGAGTTGGCAGGCGCCGCGGTGGCGGTCCTGTACGTGGCGTTCCTGGGCTGGCCCCCACCTGCGGCGCGGGCCGCGCTGCTGGCCTCGCTCGCCGCCGTGTCGCACTGGCGACAACGCCATCCCGCGCCCCTCGCCCTCCTCGGGACCACCTGCCTGCTGGTCCTCCTCGCCGACCCGTGGGCGGCCCTCGATGCAGGGGCATGGCTCTCCGCGCTGGCCCTGCTCGGGGCCCTCGTTGCCACCCGCTGGAGCGACCGCGCCCTCGGCACCGCGTGGGCCTGGCGGACGCTCGCGGGGTCGGTGGGCGCCACGCTGGCCACCGCGCCGGTGGCCGCCGCGCTGTTCGGGATGGTGTCGCTCGCCGGCCTCTTGCTCAACTTCGTGGCCATCCCGCTGGCCGCCGTGGCGGTCCCGGGGGCGGTGCTGAGCCTCGTGGCCGCCGCCCTGGTTCCGCCGCTTGCTCCCCCGCTGGCCGCAGCCAGCGGGGCGCTGCTCGGCCTCCTGGACCAGCTCGCGTGGTGGGGGGGAAGCTGGGATGCCCTGACGGTGATCCAGGCGCCGGAGGCGCGTTCTGCACTGCCGTGGGCCCTACTCCTGCTGCTGGCCTGGTGGGGAACGGCGGGCGGGACCAGCCGCCTGGAGGCTGGCCGGCGGTGGGCGCTGGTCGCGGCAGTCTCGAGCTGGGTCCTGTTGTTCGCGGAATCGCTAAATCTCGATGGTGACAGGGGTTTCGGCCTCACGTTACATTTTCTGGACGTTGGACAAGGCGACGCCGCCGTCCTCCGGTCGCCAGGCGGACACTGGGTGCTGATCGACGCCGGCCCCGCTCGGGCCGGGCGGGATGCCGGGCGGCAGGTGATCCTCCCGTTCCTCGCCCGGCACCGGGCTGGCCGCCTGACGCTCGCGGTGATTTCGCACGCGCACCTGGACCACCTCGGCGGGCTCCGCGCCGTGCTCGACCGCGAGCCGGTGGATCGGGTGCTCGAGCCGGCGGCGCTCGTCCCCGACTCGCTGTACACGGGACTGCTGGATCTCCTGGCCGCCGAGGGCATCCCCTGGACCCCGGCGCGGGACGGCCAGGCGTTCGAGCTGGACGGGGTGCGATTCCGGGTGCTCCATCCCGACCCCCGGTGGGCCGGGGCGGCGGACGACCTGAACGAGGATTCGGTGGTGCTGCTGGTGGAGTACGGGGCGTTCCGCGCCCTGTTCGTGGGTGATGCGGGGTTGCCGGTGGAGCACCGGCTGGCGGGCCGGGTGGGGCGGGTGACCGTCCTCAAGGTGGGGCATCACGGCTCCCGGAGCGCCAGCGGCGCGGCCTGGCTGCAGGAGCTGGCGCCGAGCATCGCCGTGATGAGCGTGGGGGCGGGGAATCGCTATGGGCACCCCCACGCGGACGTGCTGGCACGATTTGGGCAGTTGGGCATCGGGCTCTGGCGCACCGACCAGGCGGGAACGGTCACCGTCCAGACCGATGGCCGGGCCGTCCGCCTCGAGGCGGGCGGCCGCGACACCACTTTCACGCTGCAGGCCGGGCACCACGAGGCAGACCGTGCTGATGAACCAGGTCACGACCATCGAGCGCTTCATCCTCGACCAGGAGGAGAAGTACCCTGAGGCGACCGGTGAGCTCTCCAACCTCCTCTACGACATCGCCCTCGCGGCCAAGATCATCGCCGCCAACATCCGCCGCGCCGGCCTGGTCAACATCCTGGGCAGCGCCGGCGCCACCAACGTGCAGGGGGAGGAGCAGCAGAAGCTGGACCTCTTCGCCAACGCCACGCTGACCAATGCGCTCAACCACACCGGCCGCGTCTGCGTGATGGCCTCCGAGGAGGACGAGACGCTGATCCCGGTGCCCGACAACTACCCCGTGGGCAAGTACGTGGTGCTCTACGACCCGCTCGATGGCTCGTCCAACATCGACGTGAACGGGGCGGTGGGGACCATCTTCTCCATCTACCGGCGGGTGAGCCTCGAGGGGCACGGCGCGCTCGCTGACGTGCTGCAGGCCGGCTGCAAGCAGGTGGCCGCCGGTTACATCATCTACGGCTCGAGCACCATGATGGTCTACACCACCGGGCAGGGCGTGGCGGGCTTCACCCTGGATCCCTCCATCGGTGAGTTCCTGCTTTCCCACCCCAAGCTCGTCACGCCGCGGGTGGGCAAGTACTACAGCGTCAACGAGAGCAACTTCGCGCGCTGGCAGAAGGGGACGCAGTGGGCCGTGCGCGGCCTCCACGGCGACCGGCCCGAGGAGATCAAGGGGAAGAACAGCCGTTACATCGGGTCCCTCGTGGCCGACTTCCACCGGAACCTCATTGCCGGCGGCATCTTCCTGTACCCGAGCGACAGCAAGAATCCCGATGGCAAGCTCCGCCTCCTCTACGAGTGCAGCCCGATGGCCTTCATCGCGGAGCAGGCGGGCGGTTCCGCCACCGACGGCACCCGGCGGATCCTCGACATCATCCCGGACCACCTGCACCAGCGGACGCCGCTCGTCATCGGCTCACGCGAGGACGTGGGGTACGTGGCGGACACGCTCCGCAACCTGCAGCAGGACCGGGCCTAGTCCTTCGGCCGCGATCCACGCGCCCCGCCCGGACGGGGCGGGGTGACGGGCCGCCGCCGGATGGTGGCGCGGCGGCCCTCTGCGCTCCCGGTGCCCCCGCGGTAAACTTCCCGCCGAACCTCCCCACACGGCACCGCCATGGCTGACGATTCCAAGCGCGCCTTCGGGCCCGACGACTGGCAGGGCAGTCCCGCCACCGACCTCGGACGGCCGGGCGAGTTCCCGTTCACGCGCGGCGTGTACCCCAAGATGTACACCGAGCGGCTCTGGACCATGCGCCAGTATGCCGGCTTCGGCACGGCCGAGGAGACCAACGGCCGCTTCCGCACCCTGCTCGCGGCCGGCCAGACCGGCCTCAGCACCGCCTTCGACCTGCCCACGCAGATGGGCTACGACTCCGACCACCCCATGGCCGAGGGCGAGGTGGGCCGCGTGGGCGTGGCCATCGACACCGTGGAGGACCTCCACGCGCTCTTCCACGGGATCCCGCTCGGCCAGGTCTCCACCTCGATGACCATCAACGCCACCGCCCCGATTCTCCTCGCCATGTACGTGGTGGTGGGCGAGGAGCAGGGGGTGGCGCGGACGCAGCTGCAGGGCACGGTGCAGAACGACGTGCTGAAGGAGTACATCGCCCGCGGCACGTACATCTACCCGGCGGAGCCCTCGCTGCGCCTGGTGGTGGACCTCTTCCGGTTTGTGGCGGAGGAGGGGATGAACTTCAACCCGATTTCCATCAGCGGCTACCACATGCGTGAGGCGGGGGCCACCGCCGCGCAGGAGGTGGGCTTCACGCTGGCCAATGCCTGCGAGTACGTGCGGCGCGCGGTGGATGCGGGCCTCGACGTGAACCGCTTCGGGCCCCGGCTTTCGTTCTTCTTCGCCGCCCACAACGACCTGTTCGAGGAGGTCGCCAAGTTCCGCGCGGCACGGCGGCTGTGGGCGCGGCTCGCCCGCGAGCGCTTCGGCGCGGATGACCAGACCTGCCGCCTCCGCTTCCACACCCAGACGGGCGGCGTCACGCTCCAGGCGCAGCAGCCGCTCAACAACGTGGTGCGCGTGACCGTCCAGGCGCTGGCCGCCACCCTGGGCGGTACCCAGTCGCTCCACACCAACGGCTATGACGAGGCGCTGGCACTGCCTACGGCCGAGTCGGCGACGCTGGCCCTCCGGACGCAGCAGATCCTGGGCTACGAGAGCGGCCTCCAGCAGGCGATCGACCCGCTGGCCGGCAGCTGGTACGTGGAGGCGCTCACCGACCGTCTCGAGGCCGAGGCGCGCGCCATCATCGCCGAAGTGGATGCGCTGGGTGGCGCGGCGGCGGCGGTGACGCGCGGCTTCTTCCAGGAGGCCATCGCGGAGAGCGCGTGGCGGCTGCAGCAGGCGCAGGAGTCGGGGGCCCAGGTGGTGGTAGGGGTGAACCGCTTCACCGACGACGCGCCGCCCCCGGCCCTGGTGCGCCCCGATTACTCGGCGCTGGCCACCCGGCAGGCGGCGCGCCTCCGGGAGGTGAAGGCCACCCGCGATGCCGCCGCCGTGACGGGCGCCCTGGCGGCGGTCGAGGCCGCCGCCCAGGGCGCGGTCCCGCTCATGCCGCCGATCATCGCGGCCGTCCGCGCCCGCGCCACCCTGGGGGAGATCAGCGACACGCTGCGCCGCGTCTGGGGCGAGTACCGCACGGCGTAGGGACGGCGGTCCCGAAGGTCACGGCGAGACTCGAGCCCGGATCGGCGCAGTGCCGACCCGGGCTCGGTTGTTCGGGTGCCGCCCTCCGCGTCACGGCGCCGGTTCGGGGCGCCGGCGCGACGAGCCCTAGATCCGCACCCCATTCGGCGCCGTGAACCCCGGCGCGGTGATGTTCCCGGTGTTGCGGGTGGCCGCCGGCTCGAAGAGGAGCACGGCCGCCTCCTCGTCGGCGACGGTCCGGTGTTCCACGCGGTGCGGCACCACGAGGAACTCCCCCGGCTCGAGCGTCACCACGCGGTCCCGGAACTCGATCCGCACCCGCCCGTCGAGGCAGAGGAAGAGCTCGTCCTCCACCTCGTGATGATGCCACGGGAAGGTGCCCTGGAACTTCACGAGCTTCACTTCCTGGCCGTTGAGCTCCCCGACCACCTTGGGCCGCCAGTGCTCGGTGATCAGCGCGAGCTTGGCGGCCAGGTTCACTTTCTCGGGGGCGGGAGTGCTCATGGCCGATTCAGTGCCTCACAGGTGGCCGCCAGGACCCGGCCCTCGACGGTGGTCTCGATGTAGCGGGTCCAGGCCGGGGTGATGCCCGCGTGGGCCACGAGGTGGTCGCCCTCGGCGTCCCGCTTGTAGCGCAGGGTCTCGAGCAGGCGGACCCGCGGCACGGCGCAGTCCACCTCCTGCAGTTCCTCGGTGAACAGCCCGTCGCTCCCGCCGGCAAACCAGCGCAGCGTCACCCGGGGAAACTCCCCGGTGCGACTCACCTGCGCCAGGTCGAGGTCGGCCCGGACCCCGTCGGCATCGAGCACGGTGGTCCAGCGATGCTGCGCCGCCGCGGCCACGGGGGCCAGCGCGAGCAGGGCGAGGGCGGGGAGGAGGCGGAGCGGGTTCAGGCGGGCTGGTACTCCGTGATGGTGCCGAATGGGGTGAAGCCGAGGCGCTGGTAGAGGCCCGCGCCGTCCGCGGAGGCCTGCAGCACCGCCACCACGGCGCCGGCGGTGTGCGCGTCACGCAGGGCGGCCAGGGTCATGGCCGAACCATAGCCGCGGCGCCGGTGTGAGGCGAGGGTCGCGATGTTGTACAGACCGACCGTGTCTCCCGTCAGCGTGGCCTCGGCCGTGGCGACGGCGTCGGACCCCAGGTAGCCCACGTGCAGGCGCAGGGGGCAGTCCGGGTGCAGCAGCAGCGCCGTCGCCTTTTCGAGGTGGGCCACGACGCGGGCGTCCGGTGGCCTCCAGTTGGCGGCCAGGACGCGCGCGAAGTCCCGGACGCCACTGGCGCTGCAAACGCGTTCGATCCTGAGGTCGCCGGGCGCCGGGGGCGGCGCCGGCAGCGGCCGGCTCATGGCCAACTCGGCCTCGGCCGCGCGGAGACCGGCGGCCTCGAGCAGGCGTCCGAGACCCGCCGGCGTGTCGCCGGGAGCCACCCACCATGAGAAGGGCCGCCCGCCGTACCCGGCAATGGCGGCCCGGATCTCGGGGTCCGCACCGTGGTCCGGCAGGCGGGCGCCGAGGATGCAGTTGAAGGTGTCGCAGTCGGTTCCGCTGTCCGCTGCCAGCAGGTGCGGGGTGCGACGCAAGGCCATGCCCGGGAGCCGCTCCGGGAGCCACCCGGCATGGATCGCGAAGTTGGCCGTGGCCGGCTCGGCCAGCGGTCCCGCGGCCGCCATGCGCCTAGAAGCCCACCTGCACGCCGAGGTGCATCACCAGCATGTTGGTCTCGCTCTCGATCGGCGAGAGCACCACGTTGCCGTTGTTGTCGGTGTCGAGGCTGCCCTCGCGCAGGTAGCGGGTGCGACCGTGCCCCTGGTAGCGCAGCCCCCCGTCGATCCAGACCGGGGTGCGCCCGTAGGCCACCTGGAACATCACGCCGCCGCCCCCGCTGAGCGCCCAGGTCCAGTCCGAGAAGTTGGTGCTCTCGGCGAAGGGATTGGTGTTGCTCGACCCCTCGGCCTGGGTGCTGGTCCGGAAGTTGGAGAAGCCGGCCGTGCCGTAGCCATACACGTGAAGCGCTCCCGACCCGGCCCGGAACTCCGGACCGACGCCCAGGCTGTAGATGTCGTTGCTGGTGGTGAGGTCCACCGAAATGCCGGGGAGGCCGGGGAAGGGGATCCGCTCCGAGGAGCGCCCGTACTGGATCCACGAGCCGGCCACCCGCAGGCCCACATTGCCGCTGCGGCTTAGCAGGAAGGTGCCATGGACGCCCACGCCCACGCCCTCGCCCACGAACTGGTCGAACTCCCCCTGCGGGAAGGACACCTGCAGGTTGACACCGAAGTAGCCGCGGACCGACCGCTCGGCGTCGGTGACGTCGCGGTAGTTCTGGGCCGCCACCGGGGCGGCGCCGGCGAGGGCCAGGGCAACGACGGCAAGACGGAAGGGATGCGGCACGGCCACCTCCTGGGAATGCGGGGGGTCGGGAATCCGGCCCATAACATAGCCCCGCAGCGTTCCCGCCGGGACGGGGCCACGGTCTGGCTGGCACGGGGCCCGGCCCCTAGATTCCCCGGCAGTTCCCGCACGCACCAGGGATGGGGCGGCACCTCTGCTGGAGAGTCTCGCCATGCAGCCTCGTGGCGTTCCCATCCGCGTCAGGCCGGCCCATCCGGGCCCGGTCCTCCTCGCCGGATGCTTGTTCCTCCTCAGCCTGCCCGCGCCCGTCCGCGCGCAGGCCGACCGCGCCGTCGGCGAGCCCTTTGCCCGCGGCAAGCCGCTCAGTGAGTGGGTGAGCCAGGCCACCCACTACATCCCGGAACTCCGGCGCGAGGCCATGCGTGCGCTGGCCGCGCTCGGGCCGGGGGCGGCGCCCGCCCTGCCGGTCCTCATCCGCGGGACCCGTGACGACACCGAGGACGTCCGCTTCTGGGCCGTCGAGGCCCTGGGGCGGGTCGGGCCCGCGGCCCGGAACGCGGCCCCGGCCCTCGTCGTGGTGATGTCGGACGACGTGCGCCGGGTGCAGGAGGCCGCGCGCCGCGCGCTCGAGCGGATCGGCCCCGCCTCGGCGCCCGTCCTCCTGCCCGCCCTCCACGCTCCCGACCCCTGGCTCCGCGCCAATGCCGCCGAGGCGCTGGGCACCGTGGCCCAACCGAAGCGGGAGGTGGTCACCGCCCTCACCCGGCTGCTCGCCGATGACTCGCTCTGGGTGCGCGCCAGCGCGGCCTGGGCCATCGGGCAGCTCGGGGAGGGGGCCCGGCAGGCTGCGCGACCGCTGGCCGCCGCGCTTGCCGAGGAGCTGCGCCGCGACCCGGCGCTCGCGGATCCTGCGGTGCACGTCCGTGTGGAGCATTACACCTTTGCCCTCGGCCGCCTTGGCCGCCACGCGGACGCCGCGGTGCCCCTCGTGCTCTCCGTCTTCCATGACGGGGACGACAGCCTCAGGGCCAGCGCCGCGGTGGCCCTGGCGCGCCTGGGCAAGCGGGCCGCGAAGCCCCTCGGCCAGGCCCTGCGCGCCGGCCCGATGCCCCACCGCGTGGAGGCGGCGCGCGCGCTACGCCTCATGGGGCCCGACGCCCGGGACGCCGTCCCCGACCTGGTGAAGGTCCTGGAGCAGACCGACGAGCTCGAGGGTGGCCGCGAACTCGTCATCGCCTCCGCCGACGCCCTCGGCGCCATGGGCCGCAGCGCCCGCGACGCCCGGCGCATCCTCGAACGCCAGCGCAGCCGCTCCACCACCCCCGACGTCCTCGCCGCGCTGGACCGCGCCCTCCGCAAGATTCAGTACGGGGGGTGAGTTGACGCACCGGTGAGCCGGGCGCGATAGCGTCGCCGTCATCCGTGCTCGTGAGAGGGCGACGTGGAAAACCACAGAGACACAGAGGTCACAGAGGGCACAGAGGGCTCCTCATGGGACCGCGGGGCGGACAACCTGCTTTCGGAGAAGATCATTGGTGCCGCGGTCGAGGTGCACCGGTATCTCGGGCCCGGGTTGCTGGAGTCGGCCTACCTGGAATGCCTGCTGCGCGAAATGTCCCTCCGCGGGCTGTCCGCCGCTCGACAGGTTCCGCTCGACTTGCACTACAAAGGCATCGTCGTTCGGAACGCATATCGCCCGGACGTGCTGGTGGAAGGCCGGATCCTGGTGGAACTCAAGGCGGTCGAGGGCCTTGAAGAAGTGCATCGAGCGCAAATTCTGACCTACCTCCGGCTCACCAACCTTCGACTCGGGCTCCTGATCAACTTCAATACGCCAATTCTCTCGAAGGGGGTCCGGCGCATCATCAACGGGTTCTAGACCTCTGTGGCCTCCGTGTCCTCTGTGCCTCTGTGGTTCCCGCCACCCTCGGCGTTATGACGCATCTGCGGTGAACCACCTGGAAGGGCCCCCGCTTGAATACCCCCTCCGTGGTCGCTAAGATATTGCGGCTGTTTTCTTTAGGTGGATCTGGAGGGGGGATGCCGACGTACGAGTATCAGTGCCCGGCCGGGCACGAGTTCGAGCTGTTCCAGAAGATGTCCGACAAGCCGCGGGCCAAGTGCCCCACCTGCGGCAAGGCGGCCAGCCGGAAGATCTCCGGCGGGGCCGGCCTGGTGTTCAAGGGCAGCGGGTTCTACATCACCGACTACGGCAAGGACGGCAAGGGGCCTCGGAAGGGCGGCGACGCCGCCAGCGCGCCCAGCTCCCCGGCCACGCCGAGCACCAGCGAGAGCAAGCCCGCCGCCAAGGCGGACAAGCCGGCCAAGAAGGCCGCCGAGTGAGCGAAGTCATCCGCGCCGAACTGGCCCGCGTCGCCGCCCACTTCGGGGTGGCCGACGCGGGCTTCGTGCTGGAGCGCCCGCGCGACGGCGGCCATGGGGACCTCTCCACCAACCTGGCGCTGCTGCTCGCCAAGCCGCTCAAGACCAACCCCCGCGCGCTCGCCCAGAAGATCACCGCCGAGCTGCAGCTCCCGGCGAGCGTGGTGGCCAGGACCGAGATCGCCGGTCCCGGGTTCATCAACTTCTGGCTGGCGCAGGACGCGCTGCACTCCCTGCTCGCCACCATCATCGCCGCGGGGCCGGCGTACGGTCGCTCGGCGGTCGGGGGCGGCCAGCGGGTCAACGTCGAGTTCGTCTCGGCCAATCCCACCGGCCCGCTCCACGTGGGGCATGGCCGCGGTGCCTGCCTCGGGGACGCCATCGCCGAGCTGCTGGCGTGGACGGGGCACACCGTCACGCGCGAGTTCTACATCAACGACGCGGGCGTCCAGATCGACCGGGTAATCCAGAGTCTCTGGGCCCGGATCGAGCAGCGGCTCGGCCGCACCGCCGAGATCCCCGAGGGCGGCTACCACGGCGCCTATCTCGTCGAACTGGCGGAGCAACTCGTGGCCCGCCATCCCGAGCTGGCCACGATGGGCGCCGAGCAGGGGCTCGGGTTCTCGTCCGTGGCGCCGAGCCTGCTGCGGCAGGAGCAGGAGGAGCTGCTCCGCGAGCTGCGGGTGGTGTTCGACGTCTGGAGCTCCGAGCGCGCCGTGCGCGACGCGGGCAAGGTGGACGCGGCCCTCCGCACCCTCGCCGGGCGGGGCCTGACGTACGAGCAGGACGGGGCGCTGTTCCTGCGCACCAGCGACTACGGCGACGACAAGGACCGTGTGCTCCGCAAGAGCGACGGCGCGCTGACCTACTTCGTCCCCGACATCGCCTACCACATCGACAAGCACGAGCGCGGCTTCGAGCGGGTCATCGACGTCTGGGGGGCCGACCACCACGGCTACATCCCCCGGATGCGCGGCGCGCTGCGCGCGCTCGGCTACGGCGAGGAGTACTTCGAGGTGGCACTGGTGCAGCTGGTGAAGGTCATGAAGGGCGGGGAAGAGGTCCGCATGTCCAAGCGCGCGGGCGACTTCGTGACCCTCCGCGACCTCGTGGAGTGGGTGGGCGTGGACGCCACGCGCTACTTCTTCCTGATGCGGCCCGGCCAGTCCCCCTTCACCTTCGACGTGGACCTGGCCCGCAAGCAGACCGACGAGAACCCGATCTTCTACGTGCAGATGGCGCACGCGCGGATGAGCGGCATCTTCCGCGTGGCCGGCCGGGAGCCGGACTCCGCCACCGGCGACGTGCGGCTCGACGCGCTGCCCGCGCCCGAGGACCTCGAGCTGCTCAAGAAGCTCGCGGTGTTCCCCGAGGTGGTGGTGCGCGCCGCGAGGAGCCGGGAGCCCCACAAGCTGACCGATTACCTCGAGGACCTGGCGCGCCTCGCGCACGGCTGGTACCACAAGTGCCGCGTCCTGGGCGAGGCCCCGGACACGGAGGCGGCCCGCCTCGCGCTGGCCCGCGCCGCGCGCATCGTCCTGGCCAACGGCCTCACTCTTCTCGGCCTCACGGCCCCCGACCGGATGTAACTCGATGCGATTGCTCGTTGTCGGCAGCGTGGCCCTCGATTCCGTGGAAACCCCCTTCGGCGCGGTCACGGACGCGCTGGGCGGCTCCGCCACCTACTTCAGCGTCGCGGCCTCGCTGCTCACGGGGGTCCGCGTCGTCGGCGTCATCGGCGACGACTTCCCCAAGGGGGACCTCGACAAGCTGGCCCCGCGCGGCATCGACTGGTCCGGCGTGGTGCAGGCCCGGGGGGAGAGCTTCCGCTGGAAGGGGAAGTACAGCTTCGACTTGGCCAGCCGCGACACGCTGGAGACCCGCCTCGGGGTCTTCGCCGAGTTCAAGCCGCAGATCCCGCGGGCCTTCGCCGACACGCCCTACGTGTTCCTCGGCAACATCCACCCCGAGCTCCAGCTCGCGGTCCTCGACCAGGTCAAGGATCCGCAGCTCGTGGCCTGCGACACCATGAACTACTGGATCGCGAGCGAGAAGGACACGCTGCTCAAGGTCCTCAAGCGCGTGGACATGCTCATCGTCAACGACGAGGAGATCCGCCAGCTCTCCGGCGACTGGAACATCCACCGCGCCGCGCGCTGGGTGCTGTCGCAGGGGCCGCGGCGGGTGGTCATCAAGCGCGGCGAGCACGGCGCCTTCCTGGCGGAGGCGGGCAGGTCGTTCTACTGCCCGGCGTTCCCTATGGAGGAGGTCTTCGATCCCACGGGCGCCGGCGACAGCTTCGCGGGCGGCTTCCTCGGCTACATCGCCCGCACCGGCGACCTCTCGAGCGCCGGCTTCCGCCGGGCGATGGTCTACGGCTCGGCCATGGGCTCCTTCGCGGTGTCGAGCTTCAGCGTGGGCGGCTTCGAGGGCGTGGACCCGGCGGTGCTGCAGACCCGCGTCCGGAGCTTCAAGGACCTGACTCACTTCGAGGTGGCGGAGGCCATCGGATGAGCGACCAGCGCCAGTACGCCGCGGCGGGCGTGGATCTCGTGAGCGCCGAGGTGGCCAAGGAGCGGATCGGCCAGCTGGTGGCGGGGACCCGCACCCAGCACTCGGTGGGGCACGTCGGCGCGTTCGGCGGCATGGTGCGGGTGCCGGCGGGCATGCGAAAGCCGGTCCTGGTCATGAGCACCGACGGGGTCGGCACCAAGGTGCTCGTGGCGTTGCAGGCGCAGCGCTTCGATACGGTGGGCGAGGACCTGGTCAACCACAGCGTCAACGACATCCTGGTGCACGGGGGCATCCCCCTGGCCTTCATGGACTACGTGGCGGGGGCCGCGCTCACCGTGCAGCAGATCGCCCAGATCGTGGAGGGAGTGGCCCGGGGGTGCCGGGCCCACGCCATGGCGCTGGCGGGCGGGGAAACTGCGGCAATGCCCGGGCTCTACCAGCCCGGCAATTTTGACCTCGCCGGCACCATCATCGGGGTGGTCGAGGAGGACGAGGCCCTGCACGGGGAGGCCATCGTCCCGGGGGACGTCCTCCTGGCCTACGCCTCGACGGGTCTCCACACCAACGGGTACACCCTGGCGCGCCGGATCATCTTCGACGTCATGAAGCTCCAACTCCAAGACAGGCTTGGAGATACGGGCCAGACCGTGGCCGACGCCCTGCTGGCCGTCCACCGGAGCTACGTGACGGCCGTCCGGCCGGTCCTGGGTCACCTCCACGGCATTGCCCACATCACCGGCGGGGGCATCCCGGGGAATCTGGTGCGGGTTTTGCCTCAGGATTGCGAGGCCCTGGTCGATGCTGGGAGCTGGAGGCTCCCGCCACTCTTCCAGACGCTGCAGGACGCGGGTCGAGTGAGCACGGACGAGATGCGCGACGTCTTCAACCTGGGTGTGGGCCTCATCGGGGTCCTGCCCGCCGCCGCCGTCCCGGCCGCCCAAGCCGCCGCGACTGCCGCAGGCGTGCCCACCTGGGTGCTCGGCGAGATCCGCCGTGGCAAGACGGGGGTGCGCTTCTCGACCTAGTCACCCTACATCCGGAGTTGCCGATGCGCCGTTCGCCCATGCTGCTGTCGCTCGCCCTCGTTGCCGCGCCCGCCGCGGCGGCCGCGCAGGCGGCGTATTCCGAGTGCAACCAGCCGCTCATCACGATCTCGCAGCAGAACATCAACATCTGCAACGCCGCCGTGGACGGGGCGCAGGTGTTCCATCCGGTGCTCGGCCTGCTGGTCAGCGGCGGCAACCCCGTGCTCGGCAGCACCAGCACGCTGGGCGGCTTCCCGCACCTCTCGCTCACCGCGCGCGTCAACGCCACCAAGCTGTCCGTGCCCGACCTCGGCTATGACGGCAGCACCACCACCGTCAACCAGGACGACGAGATCACCGCCCCGGCCCCGCTGGTCGAGGGCGCGCTCGGCATCCTCAAAGGCTTCGGCCCCACGGGCCTCCTGTCGGTGGATCTGCTGGCCTCGGCCCAGCTGCTGCCCACCACGCAGGTGGACAACCTCTCGGTGGACAAGGACGCGCGGAAGATCGGCGACGTGGCGCTGGGCCTGGGCTTCGGCGCCCGCGTCGGCGTGCTCCGGCAGAAGGCGATCGTCCCGAGCGTCACCGTCTCCTACATGCGCCGCAGCATCCCCAAGATCACCTACGGCGACCAGACCGGCGGCGACACCTACCAGTTCGGCCTCGACCTCAAGGCCACAAACGTGCGCGCGGTGGCGGGCTACAAGTTCGCCGTCCTCACCGTGGGCGCCGGGCTGGGCTACGACAAGTACACCGGCGACGTGGACATCGCCTTCGAGAGCCAGGCGGCGCCCGGCACCGTGATCCCGGTCTCGCTGGAGCTCGACAACACCCGCACCATGGTGTTCCTCACGGGCGCGCTCGACCTGCCGGTCTTCAAGATCGGCGCCGAGGTGGGCTACCAGATGGGGAAGGACCAGAACCTCCGTACCACCTTCCAGAACAACGACCCGGCCGACAAGCGCCTCTTCGCGGGCGCGGGCATCCGGCTCTCGTTCTAGGACCGGATTCCGGCGGGTCCAGCGGGCCTTGGAGCGCGAGCTTCAAGGCCCGCCGTGCGTTGGCCGATAGTCGGGGGGATGCGACCGCCCTTCTCTCCTCCCGCCGCAGTCGTGCTGGCGCTTCTTGCCGCGATGCCCACGGCCCGGCTGGCTGCCCAGGCCACTGCCGGCTGCCCGGCCGACACGCTCGCCAGCGGCCGGATCTGCCAGGCCGCGAGCGATGCGCTCACCATCTTCCTGCCGATCGAGGGCCTGCTGGTGGGCGGCGGCAACCCGCTCCCGGGGAGCGCCGGCGGGATCGGCCGGCTCGGCCACGTGCGGCTGGTGGGGCGGGTGGGGTTCACCAAGGTCACGATCCCGGACGTGGGCTACGACGGCACCAGTGACACGGTGGCCGCGGACAAGCGCCTGACCGTCCCGGTGCCTCGCGTCGACGCGGCCTTCGGCCTCTTCAGCAAGACGCTGCCACTCGGCACCGCCACCGTGGACTTCGTCGCCTCGGCGGTGCTCATCCCCACGGGCTCCACGACCCGGATCGCCATCGACGAGAATGCGCGGCAGGTGGGTGGGCTGGCGCTTGGCCTCGGGTTCGGCCTGCGCGCGGCGCTCGCGATGGCGAAGAACATGCCCACGGTGTCGCTCAACGTGATGAAACGGGACATCCCGCGTGTCCGCTTCGGCAACCGCGCCGGCGGGGACCCGATGCAGCTCTCCACTACGCTGTCCGCCATCAACGCGCGGCTCATGGTGGGAGGCAAGAAGGGCCCGGTCACGGTGGCGGCGGGCGCGGGCATGGACCTCTTCAAGGGCGACGGCCTGGTCACCTTCGCCGACTCCACCACGGCGAGCGGGGACAGCACCGTGGCCGTGCCGCTCAGCACCTCCCGGATCATGACGGCGCTCAACCTGGGCCTCACGGCCGGGCCGCTCTCGTTCTGGGCGGAAGGGGGGCTGCAGGTGGGGAAGAAGACCGAACTCGCCACGCCCTTTGAGCTCAACGACCCGAGCGGGAGCCGGTTTTACGGCGGGGTGGGGATCGCGCTCCAGTTCTAGGCGGCTGATGAGCTGATGGGGGAGCCGGAGGGGTCCTGGCCGTTGCCTCTAGGCGTGGGACTGACCGTTGAGAGCGCGGCGTGCATCACGTTGGAGGCCTCATGCCCGCGATCGGTGTAAGGCCCAGAAACCTGCCTCCCTCCCCCAGTCCGACGGTCCCCCCGGCGTCCGCGCCTACCCCGCGAGCCTCGCACCATGGCAGGAGAGGCGCGCGCGTGGCGAGGACGTGCGGGTCGTGAATCGCGTCGCGCACCTTTTCAAGGCGGTCAACCGACGCTCTTCGTCCTACGCCGGGGAGGGCCGGGGGGGATCCTGGCCTGTCGGGTGGGTCGTCGCGCGCGGTGGCGCTCACCGCGGATGTGCCGCACGCAGGATCGCCACCAGCCGCTCGTCCTTGCGCTCCCTGGCGAGGTCCTCCGCGCGCAGGCCGGCGCTTGACTTGATGCGGGGATCGGCGCCCTGGTCGAGCAGGAAGCGGACGAACGCGGCCTCGTCCTCGCGGCGGTCCCGGTAGCGCTCGGTGATGTTCGTGGTGCCACGTTGCGCGATCAGGTGCAGGATCGTCCCCCGGGTGCCGCCCGGGAGTTCGCAGGTCGCGACGTTCAGGTCCGTTCCACCTTCGAGCGCCGCGAGGACGATGTACTTCGTTTCCTCAAGCTTCGTGGGGAGGTACACGGGCGTCTGGTCACGCCGGTCTGCCCAGGCGCGAAACGCGAGGCAGGCGGCGGAGTTGCCGCCCGGCGTGACCCCCGTCGCCGGCACCTTGGCCCCAACCAGCAGGGTGAGCGCGCTGGCGGTCAGGTCCTGCGCGGCCGAGGCCACAATCGGACTGAGGCCCGGACGATCCGGCGGGACGGCCGGCGCGCCGATCGCCAGCAGGGCCCCCAGCACCGTCGCGCGGCCGTAGCCGGCGGAGGGGCTGGTCGCCGCGCGCTCGACGAGGGCATACCCTCGATCGCTCGCGCCGGTCACCCGCGCCGCCACCCCCGCATCCGCGAGCATCGCGCGCACCACCGCGCCCTTGCCGAGTTCGATGGCGCGCTGGAGCAGGGAGGCGCTGCCGGCGCGGCTGCCGTACACGTCGAGCCCGTCGCGCATCAGGATTGCCATTTCCTCGCCGTCATCGGCGTCAATGACGGCCGCGACGAGCGCCCCGTCGCTGCCAGACGCGGCGGCGCCGCGCGCACGCAACAGGGGAACCGCCGAGGGGAAGCGCCGGTACGCGTGCAGCAGCAGCGACATGCCGTCGTACGCCACGTTCGGATCGGCGCCGGCGTTGAGCACGGCCTCCAGCAGGGAGGCGCGGTGCTCCATCACGGCGTAGTGCAACGTCGGCGGGCCGCTCCGCAGCCGACGGTCGGCGTTCCGGCCGGCGCGCCGGGTGATCTCGAGGAGCAAGGCCTCGGTGCCGGTCCCCGACGCGGTGATGGCGAGGTCCCCCGCCGCTGCGAACCAGCTGGTGTCCGGTCCCGCAATCAGCGCCTCGGCGACCACGACATTGCGCCCGACAATGGCCGCCGCGATCACGTCCGCCGCCGTGATGCCGGAGCCCGGCTCCAGCAGGCCGCGCACCAGGGCGGGGGAGCCGGTCTTCACCACCCACTCCAGCAGTCGCTCGCGCGGCTCGCCCGCGGGCTTGGGGCCGGCGGTGACCAGCAGGCCCAGCACCTCGGCACTCCTGGCCCGGGGGCGATTCGTCTCGAGATCCTCCGCCTTCGCCACGAGGTCGGTTCCCGCCGCCGACAGCATCGCGCGCACCATGGCCGCGTTGTCGAGGTTCACCGCGACGCCAAGCGCCGAGGGCTCCGTGAGCCCGTGGAAGAGGGGGTCCCCCCCCGCCGAGAGAGCGGCCCGCGTGCCGGCGAGGTCATTGGCCTTGGCGGCGCGCAGCAGCGCCGCCGTGGCCGGTGCGCGCCGGAAGAGCGCGGAAATGGACAGCCGCACTGCGGCCGGCACCGTGCTGACGATCGAGTCCACCGCCGACGGGCCCATCGTGCGGCGGACGAAGGCGGCCGCATTGGCCGCCACCGCGGTCACCCCGGTGGTATTGCGCAACCCGATGTCGGCGCCACGGGCCAGCAATTCCCGCACGATCCGCTCGCGCCCCGTGACGGCCGCGGCCATGAGCGGCGGGACCGGGGCCCCCTCCTCGTTGACGACCGCCCCCTTCGCCAGCAGGGCGATCACCACCTGCTCCTGGCCGCACAGGGACGCCAGCGCGAGCAGGCTCATGCCGTTGACGTTGCGCCGGTTCGGGCTGGCCCCCGCGGCGAGCAGCGCGATGGCGGCGGAGGGGTTGTCGAAGCGGGCCGCCATGGAGAGCGCGGTCTCGCCGGCCCCGTCACTCGCCTCGGCGGAGGCGCCCTCGCGGAGGAGGCGCTCCACCTCGACGTGATTGGCGCCCTCGGCCACCGCCGCGAACAGCCGGAAGTCGCGCTCGGGCATCTGCGCCTGATCCGGCGTGCGCGCAAGGCGCTCCCGGACGAGGCCGGCCCCCGAGCCCAGGGGGCGTGACGAGCAGAGGAATGGTTGCGGCGCAACGGGACCAGCCTGCGACGCGAGCACGCCTGGGGCGGACAGGAGCGCCAGGAAGACGGCGACGAAGCTTCGCGTGCGCACGGGGAACTCGGCCGGGGAGGGATGGCCGAAGCTACCGGTGGCGGAGGGGGGCGGCAAGCGGCGTCAGGCCTGATGCCGATTGTACCGTCGCGAGCAACGCGAGCGTGGGGAGGCAGGGGCGCCGCTCGGTCAGGGCGGCGGCCAGCATCGCGTTGCGGACTGCGGTCCGCCGACTGGGCGCAGTCACCACGCTCCTCCCAGCAGTTCCTCGAGCACGGGCCGCTTGAGCGCCTGGTCCGTCGGGTCACCGGGCGGGGGTACCGGACACTGTCACTTGAGCAGCTTCCGGGGGCCAGGTCCCTCAGACGACGCCTACCCCCACCCCCCATCGCCCCCTAAATTCCCGGCTGTGAACGATTTCGAAGCCATGGGGCGGGCGCTGGAACTGGCCTGGCGGGGGTGGGGCCGGGTGGCGCCCAACCCGCTGGTTGGGGCCGTGGTGGTCCGGGATGGCGCCATCCTGGGCGAGGGGTGGCACGCCGAATTCGGCGGGCCCCATGCCGAGCCGGTGGCCCTCGCGGCCGCGGGGCCCGCGGCGCGGGGGGCCACGCTGTACGTCACGCTCGAGCCGTGCAATCACACCGGCAAGCAGCCGCCCTGCACGGACGCGGTGCTCGCGGCCGGCGTGGCGCGCGTGGTGGCGGCGATGCCGGACCCGAACCCCGACGCCCAGGGTGGGGCCGCACGACTCCGGGCTGCAGGCGTGGCAGTGGAGACCGGCTGCCGGGGCGAGGAGGCGGCGGTCCAGAACGCCATCTTCTTCCACCGCTTCACCGCGCCCCGGCGTCCGTTCGTGGCGCTCAAGCTGGCCACCACGCTCGACGGACGCATCGCCGATCACGGGGGGCGCTCGCGCTGGATCTCGGGCAGCGAGGCGCGGGAGTACGTGCACTGGCTCCGCGCGGGGTTCGACGCCATCGGCGTGGGCGGGCACACGGCGCGGACCGACGATGCCTCGCTGACGGTGCGGGGACCGGTGGAGCCGCGGGTGGCGCCCCGGCGGGTGGTGTTCGACCGACTGGCCGAGTTGCCCTCGACGCTGGCCTTGGTGAAGACGGCGGGCCAGCTGCCCACCACCCTCGTCACCACGCTCTCCGCCTCGCTCACCCGCACCGAGCCGCTCGAGGCGGCCGGGGTCCGGGTCATCCGCGCGGCGACCCTGGCCGTGGCGCTGCAGGGGCTCTACGAGGAAGGAGTGGGCTCCATGCTCGTGGAGGGTGGCGGGCGGCTCGCGGGCCGGCTCCTCAGCGAGGGCCTCGTGGATCGCTACTACTGGATCCAGTCCCCGCTCTGGCTCGGCGACTCAGGCATCCCGGCCATCGCCGAGCTGCCCGGGACCTCGCTGGTGGAGGCGGAGCGCTGGCAGGTGGTGGAACGCCGGGCGCTGGGCCAGGACACGTTGCTCGTGGTGGACCGGGAGCCATGTTCACCGGAATCGTGACCGCCGTGGGCACCGTCGTGCGCGCCACCCGGGCGACGTCGGGGCTCACCCTCCGGCTCTCGGCGCCGTATCGCGGCGTGGCGGCGGGCGAGAGCATCGCGGTGGATGGCGCCTGCCTCACCGTCGAGAAGGCGGGACGGGGCTGGTTCCAGGTGCACGTGGTCGCCACCTCCCTGGGGCGCACCAACTTCGGGGGCTATGCCGCCGGGCGGCGGGTCAACCTGGAGCGCGCCCTGCGGGTGGGCGACCGGCTGGGCGGCCACCTGGTGCAGGGCCACGTGGACGGGGTGGGGGAGGTCCGGCGCCTCCGCCGGCAGGCCGATGCGTGGCTCATGGACGTCACCATGCCGCCGGCGGTGGCGCGGGTGTCCATCCCGCTCGGCTCCATCACCGTGGACGGGGTGAGCCTCACCGTGAACGCCCTGCCGGCCCGGGGCGTGGTCCAGCTCTCGCTCATCCCGTTTACCTTTGAGCACACCACCCTCGGGGATCGCGTGCCCGGCGACCGGGTGCACCTGGAGGGGGACACCCTCGGCAAGTACGTCGAGGCGCTGCTGGCGGCGGGACCGCCCCGGCCGCGCGCCCGGCGCAGGAAGACCTGAGCATCATGGCGTTCGGCACCATCGAGCAGGCCATCGAAGACCTCCGCAACGGCAAGTTCATCGTCGTCGCCGATGACGAGGATCGCGAGAACGAGGGCGACCTCATCTGCGCGGCCGAGCTCATCACGCCCGAGATGGTGAACTTCATCATCACCCACGCCAAGGGCTACCTCTGCCTGGCGCTCACCGGCGAGCGCTGCGAGGAACTCGAGCTGCCGCAGATGGAGAGCCGGAACACCGAGTCGATGCGCACCGCCTTCACGGTGACCATCGACGCGGACCAGCGCTTCGGCGTCACCACGGGCATCTCGGCCTCGGATCGCGCCAAGACCATCCACGTGGCCATCAACCCCAAGACGGTGCCGTCGGACCTGCGGCGCCCGGGCCACGTCAACCCGGTGCGCGCGCGGCCCGGCGGGGTGCTGCAGCGGGTGGGACACACCGAGGCGGCGGTGGACCTGCCGCGGCTGGCGGGGCTCTATCCCGCGGGCGTCATGTGCGAGATCATGGGCCCCGACGGCGAGGCCGCCCGGCGGCCGCAGCTGGAGCAGTTCTGCCGGGAGCACGGACTCACCTTCGTCACCGTGGCGCAGCTCGTGGCCTACCGGCTGCAGAAGGAGCAGCTGGTCCACCGCGATGCCATCGCGCGGCTCCCCACCGAGTTCGGCGAGTTCAAGGTGGTGGCGTACCAGAACGACGTGGACAAGGCGCAGCACGTGGCCCTGGTCATGGGCGAGGTGGAGGGCCAGCGCGACGTGCTGGTGCGCATGCACTCCAAGTGCCTGACGGGCGACGTGTTTGGCTCCCAGCGCTGCGACTGCGGGCCCCAGCTGCACGCGGCCATGCGCCAGATCGCGGCGGCGGGGCGCGGCGTCATCGTGTACCTGGACCAGGAGGGGCGCGGCATCGGGCTCCTCAACAAGATCCGGGCCTACGCCCTGCAGGACGAGGGCGACGACACGGTGCAGGCCAACGTGCGCCTCGGCTTCGCGCCCGACCTGCGCAACTACGGCATCGGCGCCCAGATCCTGCGCGACCTGGGGCTCAGCTCCATCCGGATCATGACCAACAACCCCCGCAAGCTGGTGGGCCTCGAGGGCTACGGCCTGGAGCTGACCGAGCGGGTGCCGCTCGTCACCGAGGCCAACGCCGAGAACCGCGCCTATCTCGAGACCAAGCGCGACAAGCTCGGCCACCTGCTGGCCCACTGACCATGCCCGACTTCCACGGCCAGCTCCGCGCGACGGGCCGCGTCGCCATCCTGGTCAGCCAGTACAACGAGCGGGTCACCGCGCGGCTCCTCGAGGGCGCGCGCGCCTGCTGCGCCGCTGCCGGCGTGCCGGCGGCGGAGGTGGACGTGGTCTGGCTGCCCGGCGCCTTCGAGCTGGGCGGTGCGGCCTCGGTGGTGGCCCAGACCGGGCGGTACAGCGCCATCGTGGCGCTGGGCTGCGTGGTGCGCGGCGAGACCGCGCACTTCGACTTCGTGGCGGGCGAGGCGGCCCGGGGGCTCTCGGACGTCGCGGTGCGCCACGGCCTGCCGGTGGCGTTCGGCGTGCTCACCACCGAGACCATGGACCAGGCGCTCGCCCGTGCGGGCGGCGATGCGGGGAACAAGGGCTATGAGGCCGCCGAGGCGGCCTTGCGCACGGCGGACGCGCTCCGCCAGCTGCGGGGGACGTGAATGCTGCGGGCTGAGAGCAAGGCGCGCGCGCGTGCCTTGCAGGTGCTGTACTCGATGGAGCTGGTGGACGACCTGCCGCTCGCCGACGCCGTGACGCGCCTGGCGCAGCTCACCGGGCCCGACCCGCTGGTCTACGACCAGGCCGAGCACCTGGCGCAGGCCGTGCTCCGCGAGCGCGACGAGCTCGACCGCCACGCCATGGACGCCGCCGAGCACTGGCGCCTGGAGCGGATCGCGGCGGTGGAGCGGAACATCCTCCGCATCGGCGTGCACGAGCTGCTCGAGGGCAGCGTGCCGCCCAAGGTGGTCATCGACGAGGCGGTGCAGCTGGCGCACCTCTTCGGCGGTGCCAAGGCCCCGGCCTTCGTCAACGGCGTGCTGGACCGGGTGGCCCACAGCCTCGGCCGGCTGTGAACGTCCTGCTGGTCAACTGGCAGGACCGGGAGAATCCGCAGGCGGGTGGGGCGGAGATCCACCTGCACGAGATCTACGGCCGCCTCGCGTCCCGGGGCCACCGGGTGCGGCTGGTGTGCTCCGGCTGGCCGGGGGCGCCGCGCACCGCCGTGGTGGACGGAATCGAGGTCGAGCGGCATGGCGACCGGCACCGCTTTGCCCTGGTGGGGCGACGGGCGGTGCGTCGTGCCCTCGCCACAGAGGCGCCGGACCTGCTGGTGGAGGACATCAACAAGATCCCGCTCTTCACGGCCTCGCTGACGGACCGGCCGGTGGGCGTGATCATCCCTCACCTCTTCGGGACCACGGCGTTCCAGGAGGCGGCGTGGCCGATGGCGGCCACGGTGTGGCTGCTGGAGCGGCCCATCCCGGCGCTCTACCGGCGTGCCTCGTTCCACGCCATCAGCGAGAGCACGCGCGAGGACCTCGTGGCACGGGGCGTGCCCCGGGACCGGATCGTGGTGATCCATCCGGGGGTGGATGCGTCCCGATTCACACCCGGGGGGGGGCCAAGTCCGCGTACGCCGGCGCCAACGTTCCTGTATATCGGGCGGCTCCGGCGGTACAAGGGGGTGGAGTTTGCCATTCGCGCCCTGGCCCGGGCGCGGGCGGAGCGGCCCGACCTGCGCCTCCTGATCGCGGGCTCCGGGGAGGACCGGCCCCGTCTGGAGGCGCTGGCGGCCGAGTTGGGCCTGGGCGGGGCGGTGGAGTTCCTCGGGTTCGTGACGGAGGAACGGAAGCTGGCGCTGCTCCGGTCGGTGTGGGCCAACGTGTTCCCCTCCCCCAAGGAAGGGTGGGGGATCACCAACGTGGAGGCGGCGGCCTGCGGGACCCCGTCGCTGGCCTCCGACAGCCCCGGCCTGCGCGACTCGGTGCGGGACGGGGAGACCGGCTACCTGGTGCCGCACGGGGACCCGGCGGCGCTGGCGCGCCGGATGCTGGAGCTGGCGAACGACCCGGCGCGCGTGGCGGCGCTGGGGCAGGCGGCTCGGCGCTTCGCGGAGGCGCTCTCGTGGGACCGCGCCGCCGACCTGACCGAATCGTGGATGGCCGGGCTCGTGGCTGGGGCCCGCGCCTGACAGCAAGCCCTGACCTTCCGGAAAGAGGACGTCCCATGAACACCAGCATCACCGCCCGCCACTGCGAGATCAGCGACGACCTTCGCGCCCGCGCCGAGGAGATCGTGGGCCGCCTGTCCGCCCTGGTGAGCCGTCCGGGCGACGCGCTCGTGGTCTTCGATGTCGAGGGCGGCGAGCCCACCGCGGAAATCCGGCTCAAGGGGAGCCGGGGCGAGGACTTCGTGGGCGGCGGCAGCGCCAAGGATCACCGCTCCGCGCTGGACCGCGCCGAGGAGAAGGTGCGCCGCCAGATCGAGAAGGCGGGCGCCAAGCGGGAGCGGAGCGTCAAGGGCCCCGCGTGACGATCACCCTCCGCGACCTCCTCGCTCGCAAGGGCGACCCGCTCCAGCTCGAGCCCCTCACGGGGGAGCTGGGGCTGGACCGGCCCATCGTGGACCCGGAGGTCGCGAGCCCGGGCCTGGCCCTGGCGGGCTACACCAACCGCTTCATGCCCCGCCGCCTCCACGTGCTCGGCGAGACCGAGATCACGTACCTCAAGGAGCTCACGGCCGAGGAGCGGCGGGACCGGCTGGGGAAGTTCTTCGGCTTCGACCTGCCCGTGGTGTTCGTCACCAAGGCGCAGGACGTGCCGCTGGAGCTGCTGGACCTGGCCCGGGTGCGCGGCGTGCCGCTCCTGCGCACCCAGCTCAAGACGGCCGAGTTCTACAAGCGCATCAAGCCCATCGTCGAGGAGGCCTTCGCGCCGCGGACCACGCTCCACGGCTCGCTGGCGGACGTGTACGGGGTGGGCCTGCTCTTCATCGGGCAGTCGGGGATCGGGAAGAGCGAGTGCGTGCTGGACCTCGTGGAGCGGGGCCACCGGCTGGTGGCCGACGACATCGTGCAGGTGACCCGGCGCGGCAGCGACATCCTGATCGGGCAGGGGCACGAGCTGGCGGCGCACCACATGGAGATCCGCGGGGTCGGCCTCATCGACATCCCGGCGCTCTTCGGCGTGCGCTCGGTGCGGCAGCAGAAGCGCATCGAGGTGGTGGTGCAGCTCGAGGCGTGGGAGACGGCGCAGGATGCCGACCGCACCGGGCTCCACACCCAGGAGACCGAGATCCTCGAGGTGACGCTGCCGCGCGTCATCGTGCCGCTCAATCCTGGCAAGAACATCACCGTCATCGCCGAGGTCGTGGCCATGATGCACCTCCTGCGGTACTCGGGCGTGGACGTCGCCACGGCGTTCAACGAGCGCCTCATCAAGCGCATGAAGGAGAAGCGCGGCCTGCGCGAGTACCTGACGGAAGACTATGAGTGACGGGATGCGGGGCGTGGTGGTGGCGCACGGCGGCCTCGCCGCGGCGCTGGTGGAGGCCGCCGAGCGCATCGGGGGCGCGGCCGGGGCGCTGGTCGCGGTCTCCAATACCGAGTGCGGCCGGGAGGAGATCGAGCGCCGCGTGGGCGACGCCGTGGGGGCGGGTCCCGCGGTGGTCTTCGTGGACATGCCCTGCGGCTCCTGTTTCCTCGCCGCCATGCGCCTGAGCCGCAGCCGGGGCGACGTCCAGGTGGTCACCGGGGTGAACCTCCCCATGCTCCTCGACTTCGTGCACCACCGCACCCTCCCGCCCGCCGACGGCGCCGACCGCGCCGCCGACAAGGGCCATGAAGCCATCCGCCACGCCTGATGCCGATCTCGCTCTACCGCGTGGATGACCGCCTGGTGCACGGCCAGGTCGTGATCGGGTGGGGCAAGCCGCTCGACCTGGGCTTCATCGTGCTCGTGGACGACGCGGTCTTCGCCGCCGAGTGGGAGCGCGACCTCTACCGCATGGGGGTCCCGCCCGAGATCGAGCTGCGCTTCGCTGACGTCCCCGAGGCCCTCCGCCAGCTCCCGGCGTGGCGGGCGGACCCCCGCAACGGGCTCGTCCTCACCGGCGACGTGCAGACCATGGCCGCGCTGGCACGGGGCGCCCCGCCGATCGGGCGCATCAACCTCGGCGGCCTGCACCACAAGCCGGGCCGCGTGCCGCGCCTGCCGTACATCTACCTCACGGCCGAGGAACTGGAGCTGCTCCGCAGTCTGGCGGCGGGCGGCACGGAGATCACCGCGCAGGACCTGCCCACGAGCGCCCCCGTGCCGCTCGAGTCACTGGCATGACGCCAGCGTCGGCCGGGATCGTGGCGGCGCTCCTCGGCTGGGGCACCCTGGCGGGGGTGGACCTGGTGACGGGGCCGCAGGTGCTCCTCGCCCGGCCGCTCGTGGCCGGGCTCGGGGCCGGGGTGCTCATCGGGGATGTGAGCACCGGCCTGGCGGTGGGCCTCGCGCTCGAGCTCTTCGCCCTCGACGTGCTGCCGGTGGGGGCGTCCCGCTACCCCGACTACGGCGCGGCGACGGTCGGCGCCGTGGTGCTGGCCTCCGGCCTGGGCGACTGGCGGCAGTCCCTGGGCGTGGGTGTGGCCTATGGGCTCCTGCTCGCCGTCCTCGGCGGCTGGTCGCTGCAATGGCAGCGGGCCGCGGCGGGCCGGGCGCTGCGCACGCACGCGGCCGGGCTCGCAGCGGGGCAGGCCCGCACCATCCGCCGGCTCCACTGGCGCGGGGTGGCGAGCGACGTGGGGCGCTGCGCCCTGCTCACCGGGGCGGCACTGGCGGGCGCGGCCACGCTCCAGGAGCGGCTCGACGTGAGCGGGCCCCGCTTCGCCCTCGTGAGCGCGGTGGCCGTGGGCGCGGGCCTCGCCGCCGCGCTCGGTGGCGCATTGCGCGGCGCGGGGCACGGCCCCCGGCTCCGCTGGCTCGCGGCCGGCGCCGGCATCGGCGTGCTGCTGGCGGTGCTGCAGTGACCAGCGGCGTCGGGCGGGCGTACCTCCGGCTCCTCGCGGTGCAGGGCGCCTGGAACTACGAGCGCCTGACGGGCATCGGCCTCGGGTACGCGGCGGAGCCGCTGCTCAAGGACCTCGAGACCGCGGACCCGCCCCGGCACGCCGAAGCGGCCGTGCGGTCGGCGGAATACTTCAACTCCCATCCGTACCTGGCCGGGGTGGCGCTCGGCGCCCTGGTGCGGGCGGAGTACGATCACGTGGACGGCGCCCAGATCACCCGTCTCCGGACCGCGCTCACCAGTCCGCTCGGGGCGCTCGGCGACCAGCTGTTCTGGGACGGCCTGGTGCCGGCCACCATGGGGCTGGCGGGCGGTGCCGTGGCCTTGGGGTTCGGCCCATGGCCGGTGGTGGTCCTGGTCGCGCTCTACGCGGCGCTCCGGCTGGCCACGGGCTGGTGGGCGCTGCGCCTGGGCCTGGCCTGCGGGATGCGGGTGGCGCCGGCGCTCGGCACCTCGTGGGTGCCGCGATGGGCGCCGCGCGCGGGGCTGGTGGCGGGGGTGGCCGGCGGCGTGCTGCTCCCCGTGGCCGGCCGGTCCCTGCTGGCCGGCGGGGACGGGCTCGCCCTCGGCGTGGCCCTGGCGACGCTCGCGGGCGGGCTGGCCGCGGCGTGGGCCCTGGGCCCGCGCCTCACGGCGGTACGGTATGGGCTGCTGGTGCTCGGGGGCGCGCTGCTTCTTGCGTGGGGGCTGCCATGATCGAACGGGAAGTGAAGATCGTGAACGAGCTCGGCCTGCACGCCCGGCCGGCCTCCAAGATCGTCAAGGAGGCCAGCCGGTTCGTGGCCGAGGTGGAGATCGTCAAGGATGGCATGGCGGTGAACGGCAAGAGCATCATGGGGGTCATGATGCTGGCGGCTGAGTGCGGCAGCAGCATCGTGCTCCGGGCCAATGGCAACGACGAGGCGGCCGCGCTGGAGGCGCTCGCCGGGCTCGTGGCCCGCGGCTTCGACGAATGAGCGGCACCATGCGGAAGCTCCACGGGATCGGGGTGTCCCCCGGCGTGGCCTTCGGGCCGGCGGTGATCGTCCGGCTCGACGTGCCGGACGTGCCCAACCGCGCCATCCCCCTCGACGAGGTGGAGGCCGAGGTGGAGCGGCTGCAGCTCGCCGTGACGAGCGTGGTGGAGACGCTCGGCACCCTGCGGGACCGGGCGCGCGAGCGCGCGGGGCGCGAGGAGTCGCACATCTTCGACGCCCAGATCATGATGGCGCAGGACGCGGACTTCCTGCGGGGCGTCGAGCAGCTGATCCGGCAGAATCACCTGAGCGCCGAGACCGCCTACGAGTTCAAGGCCCTCGAGATCCGCAACATCTGGATGAGTTCCGGCAACGCCATCCTGCGCGACCGGCTCGCCGACCTCTCGGCCATCCACAACCGCATGCTCACCCGCCTCCTCGGCCGCGCCGAGGAGGAACAATGGGCGCTGCCGGCGGAGGACCAGGTCATCGTGGTGGCGCGCGAGCTCTCGCCGGGGCTGACGGTGCAGCTCGACCGCGACCACGTGGTGGGCCTGGTCAGCGAGGAGGGCACCCGCACCTCGCACGCGGCGATCCTGGCCCACTCGCTCGGCATCCCCGCCGTCATGGGGCTGCCGGGCGCCCTCGAGGCCATCCAGACCGGCACCACCGTGCTGCTCGACGGGCAGAGCGGCATGGTGCTGCTCGATCCCACCCGGGCGGAGATCGACCGGGCCCGGGCGCAGCTGTCGCGGCGGCAGAAGCTCGAGTTCGAGCTCGAGGCGGCCGTCACCCAGGCGGCCATCACCCCGGACGGGGTGGGCTTCCAGCTCATGGGCAACGTGGACCTGCCCGACGAGATCGCCAGCGCCGCCCGCAACGACGCCCACGGGGTGGGGCTGCTGCGCACCGAGTTCCTGGTGACGGGACGGGCGGCGCTCCCCACCGAGGACGAGCAGGCGGAGTACTTCCGCCGCGTGAGCGACGCCTTCCCGGGCTATCCGGTGGTGGTGCGGAGCTTCGACCTGGGCGGCGACAAGTTCCCGGCCGCCTTCCGCGCGCCGCCGGAGCCCAACCCGTTCCTCGGCTGGCGCTCCATCCGGGTCTGCCTCGACCATCCTGAGATCTTCCGGCCCCAGCTGCGCGCCGTGCTGCGCGCCGCCGCCGACCGCCGCCTCGAGCTCATGCTCCCGCTGGTGACGCGCATCGAGGAGGTGCTCGCCGCCAAGGAAATGCTCCTCGAGGAAGCGCTCAACCTGGCCCGGGCGGGGATCCACGCCGCCGCCTCGGTGCCCGTGGGCGTGATGATCGAGACGCCGGCGGCCGCCATCCTCGCCGACGAGTTCGCGCGGCACTCGGCCTTCTTCAGCGTCGGCACCAACGACCTGGTGCAGTACACCCTCGCCGTGGACCGGGGCAACGCGCGCCTCGCGGAGCGCTTCAGCCCCCACCACCCGGCCGTCCTGCGCCAGCTCAAGACCATCGTGGACGCGGGCTCGCGCGCCGGCATCGGCGTCAGCGTGTGCGGCGAGATGGCCTCCGACCCGCTCTCGGTGGTGCTGCTCATGGGGCTCGGCTATCGCACCCTGAGCGTGGCGCCGCCGGCGCTGCCGCTCGTCAAGTGGATCATCCGGAGCGTCCCCGTGGCCGCCGCGACGGCGGCTGCGCAGCTGGCGCTGGCGGCCGATCGCCCGGAGGGCGTGACCGAGGTGCTCCGGGCCGCCGTGACGCCGTATTTCGACGCCCGCATCCTGCCGTGATGCCGTTGCCGCGCCCCTCGGGGGGCGCTAGCTTGCCCGCATAGCGCGCCGCCCCGGCGCGCCCTCTCACACTCCGACCCACCCATGGCCAAGACCTCCCGTCACGTCTTCACCTCCGAGTCCGTCACCGAAGGACATCCGGACAAGGTTGCCGACCAGATCTCCGATGCGGTGCTCGACGCGATCCTCGCCAACGACGCGCGGGGCCGGGTGGCCTGCGAGACGCTCGTGACCACCGGCATGGCGATCATCGCCGGGGAGATCACCACGTCCACTTACGTCCACTTCCCGCAGATCGTGCGCGACACCATCCGCAAGATCGGCTACGTGGACGCCAACTACGGCATCGACGGCACCACCTGCGCCGTCCTCGCGGCCATCGACAACCAGTCCCCCGACATCGCGCAGGGCGTGGACACGGGCGGCGCGGGCGACCAGGGCATGATGTTCGGCTACGCCAGCGACGAGACCAAGGAGCGCATGCCGCTCCCCATCCAGCTGGCCCACCGCCTCGCGGAGCGGCTCGCCGCCGTGCGCCGGGGGGAGAAGGGCACCACCCAGCTCGCCTGGCTCCGCCCCGACGGCAAGAGCCAGGTCTCGGTGGAGTACGAGGGCGACCGCCCGGTGGGCATCCGCACCGTGGTGGTCTCCACCCAGCACGCGGCCGAGTGGCACGGACGGGAGCTGTCGCAGCGGACCATCCGCGAGGGCGTCATCGAGGAAGTGATCAAGCCCGTCCTCGCCACCACCGGGCTCGACACGCGCAAGACCAAGTTCCACATCAACCCCACGGGCCGCTTCGTCATCGGCGGCCCGCACGGGGACGCCGGCCTCACCGGCCGGAAGATCATCGTGGACACCTACGGCGGCATGGCCCGGCACGGCG
>CAZRCT010000044.1:0-31433 GCA_964598655.1 uncultured Gemmatimonadaceae bacterium | reverse complement strand
GTCGGGGATCACCGACATGAGCGTCTGCCCCACCTGGACCAGCGCCCCCGGCTCCACCGCGCGCCGGCCGATGACGCCGCTGGTCGGCGCGGTGATCACGGTGTAGGAGAGCTGGAGCCGCGCATTCTCCACCAACGCCCGCGCACTTTCCACCCGCGCGGCGGCCGCGCCGACTCCGGCGGCGTAGGCGCGCGACTGCTCGCCGGCGGCGCTCGCCTGGCGGCGCGCGGCCTCGAGGTTGGCGCGCGCGGCGTCGTAGGCGGCCTGCGCGGCGTCGAGCTGCTGTGCCGCCACGATCTGCCGGGCGGCGAGCCCCCGGATCCGCTCCAGGTCCGCCGACGCCTTCCGGAAGCCGGCCTCCGCGCTCTGGACCGCCGCGTCGGCTGACTGGGCCTGCGCCTCGCTCGCGGCCAGCTGCGCCTGCGCCTGGCCCGGGCGCCGGCTACTGCCGCCCGCGGCGAGCGCGTTGGCGAGGTCGGCCTCGGCCTGGGTGAGGCGGACGCGGAGGTCGCGGTCGTCGAGCACCACGAGGGTGTCGCCGGCGTGCACGGCCTGGTTGTCCTCCACGAGCACCCGGCTCACGAAGGCCTGCACCTTGGGGGCGACGGCGGTGATGTGGCCATCCACCTGCGCGTTGTCGGTCTCGATGTGGCTCCGGCCAAAGCTCCAGCGGCGGAAGCCCCAGACGGCGCCCACCACGAGGGCCAGGCCCACGATGAGGAGGGGCAGCGGCTTGCGGCGGGCTGGGGCCACGGGGGCGATGGCGGTGTCGGCGGCGATGTGGGTCATGGGAGTCTCTCGTCCAGCGGTGATTACTGCGCCTGGTCCAGCACGCCGAGGGCGCGCCGGGCGCTCACCCGGGCGACGGCGGCGTTGACGCGGGCCTGGATCAGCGCGTCCCGCGCCGCCACCAGCCCGCCCTGCGCCTGGGTGGTCTCCACCGAGCCCGCGACGCCGGCGGCGAAGCGCTCGCGCGCCTGCGCCAGCTCGCGTTCCGCCAGGCGGAGGCGCTCGCCCGCCAGCTCCACCTGGTGACCGGCGGAGGAGAGGTCGAGCAGCGCCTGGCGCGCCTCGGTGGCCACCTGCTGCTCGGCGTCGTGCAGCCGGAGCCGCTGCGCCTCGAGCCGGAGCGACTGCTCCTGCTGCCGCGCCGGCCGGCGAAAGCCGTCGAAGAGCGGCACCGACAGCCCGGCCTGCACCAGCCAGGTGCCTTCCAGCGTGCCGAGCGTGCGCCCGCTCTGCACGTACTGCCCGCCCACCGCCAGGCTCGGCACGTACTCGTAGCCGATGGCCTTGAGGGAGCGCTCGAGGACGCGGGTGCGCCCGCGCTCCGCCGCCACCTCCGCGCGGTGCTCCAGGGCAAACTGTACCGCCGCGTCCGCCGTACCCGGCAGGGTGGCGCTGCCGGCGTCCAGGGAGTCGGCGAGGGTGACGGGGGTGCCGGCCGGCAGGTCGAGGGCGCGCGCGAGGTCGAGCAGGGTGCGGTCCCGCTGGTTGCGGGCCACCTCGAGCTGGGTGCGGACGCTGGCGAACTGCACCTCGCTCCGGGTGGCGTCGATGGCCGGGCTCACGCCCGCCTCCACCAGCTGGCGCGCCTGGTCGAGCAGCGCGACGGCAACCGCGCTGTCGGCCTCGCGGGCGCGCACGGTCTCGCCGGCGCTCACGGCGCGGAGGTAGGCCAGGCCCGCCTGCGCGCCCGCCAGCTCGCCCACGGCGCGCGCGTCGGCGCCGCTCGCCAGGGCCGAGTCCTTCGCGGCGCGGACGCGGGTCAGGGCGCTGGCGTCGAACAGCGTCTCCGACGCCCGCAGCTGGAAGTTCCAGAGGGAGAACGGGTCGGTGACGCCGGTGGCGATCGGGATGCCGAACTCGTCGAGGTTGAGCGTCTTCCGGTTCCAGGTGGCGGCCACGCCGACGGCGGGAAGCAGGTCGGCGCGACGCTGGGTGATGCGGGCCTGCGCCACCCGTTCGTTGAGCCGCGCCAGCGCGGCCGTGACGCCGCGCTCCCGGCCTCGGGTGATGGCCTGCTCCAGGGTGAGCGCCACCGGCGCTGCGGCCGGGTCCTGGGCCCGCAGCGCCAGCGGCGCCAGCGCCAGGAGGAGGAGGGTGAATCGGGTCATGCGTCGGTCCTCGGCGCGGCGGGCGCGAGCACGCCGTGCAGGATGAGGTCGGTGGCGTGGGCCGCCATGACCTCGCGCGACATCGGCGCGGGGTCGAAGGCGGCGAGGCCGCCATGCACGGTGATCAGGGTCAGGGCCATGGCCGGGATGGCCCGCGCGGCGAAATGCGCCTGCTCGGGCCGGAACTCGCCCGCGGCCACGCCGCGCTCCAGCACCCGCTCGAGGATGCGGCGGGAGCGAAGCACGATCTCCTCGTAGTAGAACCGCGCCAGCTCGGGGAAATGGCGGATCTCGCTCTGCACCAGGCGGGAGACGGTGGCCTGCGGGGGATCGGCCATGATCTCCCACATGCGGAGCACCAGGTGCTCCAGCGCCTCGCGCGCCGGGCCCTGGTGGGCCGCCACGTACGCCTCGCCTTCGGCGAGGGCGGGGCCCTTCACGGCGCGCACCACCGCGCGGAAGAGCGCGTCCTTCGAGGCGTAGTAGAGGTAGAGGGTGCCCTTGCTGACGCCCGCGCGGCGGGCCACGTCCTCGAGGCGGGTGTGGGCGAAGCCGCGCTCGCCGAAGACCTGGAGCGCGGCGTGCAGGATCTCGTCGGGCCGCTCCTCGGGCCGGCGGCGCCAGCGCGGGCGGCGCGCGGCGGGGCGGCGGGTTCCTCGGGCTTTGGGCATGACGGACTCCGGAAATAAGTAACTGACTGGTCAGTAACATATTTCCCGGCCCGGGGCGCGTCAACGCCGGCCGGTCACGCCGGCGGCCGCGGCGGGAAACGCGTAAGTGACGGTCCCCGCCGCTCTTGCAGCAGGCCCGGCATCTTCCTACCTTATGGTCAAACACCGCCGGAGGTGAGCACTTTGATGCCGGAACGGTTCTACAGCTCCGACGACTACGACGAACAAGCCCACCAACTCTACAATGAGGGTCGCTTCGACGAGGCCCTCGAGCTCCTGCAGGACGGACTCCAGATCTACCCCAAGGCCGTGGAACTCCACGTGGGGATGGCCTATGCCTACCTCGCGCGGGAGGACTACGCCTGGGCGCGCCGCAGCTTCGAGCGGGCGCGTCACCTCGACCCCGATCACGAGGACACCCTCGCCGGCCTGGGCGAGGTGCTGCTCAAGCTCGGCGACCGCCGCGGCGCCCTCGACGCCTTTGACCGCATCCTGGCCCTCGGCTTCAAGGAAGACCACGAGCTGATGCTGCAGGTCGGCCGGGCGCTCTTCCGCGAGCACCTGCTGGCCGCCGCGCAGACCTTCTTCGAGTACGCCGTTGCCGCGCAGCCCGACTGCCCCGAGGCGGCCGCCTGCGTGGGCTACGCCTGCCACCGCCGCAACGACGACAGCGGGGCGCTCTACTGGCTCCGCCGCGCCCTCCAGCTCGACCCCCACTACAGCGAGGCGCGCATTTACCTCGCCAACATGCTCTACGACCGGGGCGAGACCGACGCGGCCATGCACCACCTGCACCAGACCGTGCCCGAGGACCACTACGACGAGCTCGGCATCTGGCGCTATGTGGAGCTCAAGAAGACCATCTACCACCTCCCCGACGACGACCTCGAGCTCCGGCCCTGGTACACCCGGCTGGCCGAGGTGGCGGGGGAGCCGGACCTGGTGGACGCGGTCCTGCTGGAGATCGAGGCCACCCAGCCCGACGGCTCCATGCGCGATCCGGCGCAGCTCGAGCTGTTCGGCACGCTGCTCACCGAGCTCCACGCCATGCAGAAGCGCGGCGTGCCCGCCGGGCAGCACACCGTCACCACCCTCACCGGCCGCTCCTTCAAGGGCACCTGGGACGAGATCCTGGAGCAGATGAAGGGCGCCGACCGGGAGTGGGCCAACGCGCCCCTGGCCGAGTTCATGGCCGACTCCGCGCGCCGCGGCGCGGCCGAGACCGGTGTCGTCATCCCCACCACCGACGCGGAAGCCTTCATCCGCGGCAGCGCCAAGGCGGGGGTGGTCCGGATCATCGTCTGACCCGGCCGGGGCGCGCCGCCGGACCCGGGGCCACCGCAGGGTGGCCCCTGCTATTTTGGGGCATGCCCACCCCGATCCTCCCGCGCTGGACCGATGGCGTCCTGCGCGAGGTCCTCCCGAACGGCCTCACCCTCCTCGTCCAGCGCGACCGCGCCGCCCCCGTGGCCGCCGTGGTGACCCACGTGAAGGCGGGCTTCTTCGACGAGCCCGACCGCTGGACCGGCATCTCCCACGTGCTCGAGCACATGTTCTTCAAGGGGACGCCGACGCGCGGGGTGGGGCAGGTCGCCCGGGAGACGAAGGCGGCGGGCGGCTACCTCAACGCCCACACCTCGTACGACCACACCTCCTACTTTGCCGTCCTCCCCGCCGCGCGGCTCCCCGACGCCGTGGCCATCCAGGCCGACGCCCTGATCAATGCCTCACTGGACGCGGGGGAGCTCGAGCGCGAGCTCAAGGTGATCATCCAGGAGGCCCGGCGGAAGCTCGACAGCCCCGGCGCCGTCACCCAGGAGACGCTGCACGAGGTGATGTACGACCGGCACCGCATCCGCCGCTGGCGGATCGGCTACGAGCGGGACCTCGCCGGCTTCACCCGCGCCGACGTGCACGGCTACTACGCCAGCCGCTACGTGCCCTCGCGGGTCATCGTCGCCATCGTGGGGGACGTGGATGAGGAGGAGACCTTGGCCCTGGCCCGCCGCGCCTACGGCGGCTGGGCGGCGGGCGAGGGCGCGGTGGACCCCTCGCCCGCGGAGCCGTCGCGGCGCGAGGTGCGAGCCCGCACCCTCCGCGGTGACGTGACCCAGGCGGAGCTGGGCCTGGGCTGGCGCGGCGTGCCGGCGCTCGACCCGCGCGCCGTCCCGCTCGACCTGGCCGCCGGCGTCCTCGGCGCGGGACGGGGCAGCTGGCTCTACCGCGCGCTCCGCGAGACGGGCCTCGCCACGTCCGTCAGCGCGCACCACTACGCGCCCACCGAGCTCGGGGTCTTCTCGATCGGCGCCGACTGCGACGCCGAGCGGGTGGAGCCGGTGATCCGCGGCATCGGCGACGCGGTCCATCGCCTGGTGAGCCAGGCCATCCCGGCGGAGGACCTCGTGCGCGCGCGGACGCTGCTGCTCACCCGCTGGTCCCGCCGGATGGAGGAGATGGACGGTCGCGCGGCGGCGCTCGCCTCGGCGGAAGCCCTGGAGGACTACCGCCTGCTCGACCGCGAGTTCGACCAGCTGGCGGGCGCCACGGGAGACGAGGTGCAGTCGGCGGCACGCCACGTGCTCGACCCGGCGGCGGTCTCCGCGGTGGTGTACCTGCCGCGCGAGCGGGGCACGGACCTCGAGGCCCCGACGCTCGCGTCGCTGGTGCGCCCGCGCGCGCTGCCGGCCGGCAACGGCACGCGACAGGCGGCCCCCGCGGTGCGCCCCGTGCGCGCCCCCGTCTCCCCCGTGGGGGAGGCCGGCGTGCTGCACGAGGCGCTGCCGGCCTTCGACTTGCTGGTGCGCCGCAAGCCCGGGGTGCCGATCGTCTCGCTCGGCGTGTACCTGCCGCGCGCCTCCTTCGACCCGCCGGGGCAGGCGGGCCTCGGGGCGCTGGCGGTGCGGAGCGCCGTGCGTGGAGCCGGCGGGTACGATGCGGCGGGCCTGGCGCTGGCCTTCGAGCGGCTGGGTGGCACCCTCGGCCCGGTGGTGGGGCTCGACTGGCTCGGCCTCGGCGCCACGGTCCTGGCGCCCCGGCTCGGCGAGGCGGCCACGCTCATGGACCTGGTGCTGCACGCCGCCGACGCGCCCGACGCGCAGCTCGAGGCCGAGCGCCGGCTGCTGGTGGAGGAAACCACCCAGGCAGCGGACGACATGTTCCGCTACCCGTTCCAGCTGGCCTTTGCCGCGGGCTTCGGCGAGCGCGGCTACGGCCTCCCCGCCAGCGGCCTCCCGGCCGAGCTGGCCACCCTCACCCCGGCCGACGTGCGCGCGTGGCAGCGCGCCGCGCTCGCGGGCGCGCGCGGCATCGTCGTGGCTGTCGGCGACCTCGATCCCGAGGCGGCGCTCGCCACGCTCGGCGGCGTGTTCGGCGGCCATGCCCCGCGGCCGCTCCTTACGCTTCGCACGCCGGTGAGCTGGGTGCTCACCGGGGCGCCCGCCTCGCGCGTGGTCGCGCGGGAGAAGGCGCAGTCGGCGTTCGCGCTGGCGTTCCCCGGTCCCTCGCGCCGCGACCCGAGCCGCCACGCGGCGGAGGTCTGGAGCGCAGTGGCCAGCGGGCTCGGCGGCCGGCTCTTCGAGGCGCTCCGCGAGAAGCGCTCGCTCGCCTACACGGTGCTGGCCAGCTCGTGGCAGAAGGCGCGGGGCGGCGCGTTCCTGTCCTACATTGCCACCTCGCCGGAGCGGGTGGCGGAGGCGCGGAGCGCGATGCTGGCGGAACTGCAGCGCTTCGCCGAGGAGCGGGTAACGCCCGCGGAGCTGGCGCAGGCCACCCAGTATCTGGCGGGCCAGACGGTGGTGCAGCGGCAGTCCGCAGCGGCGCTGGCGGGGGAGATCGTCGAGGCGTGGCTGGCGGGGCAGGGGCTCGAGGACATCCGCGACCCGGCGTCGCACTACCTGGCCGTCACGGCCGACGCGATCCGCGATGTTGCCGACCGGGTGCTCGGCGGCGGGGCGCCGGTCTTCGCGGAGGGCGTCGTCCAGGGGATGGGCGGCGGGAAGTAGGGGCGGGGTCAGCAAATCCCTCCCCCCGGCCGATACTCCCGCGCATGGGAGTGTCCATGCCGGGGATCGGGGGCGCCGGGGGGCCGGCCACTGCAGGGCTCGCGGAGACGCGGGGCCGTCCTGCTCCAGGGGGAGCGGGGGCGGCCCCGCGCGTCGTTCCCGGACTGGTGCCGCCCGCGGCGCCGGACACACAGGACATCCTGCGGCTGCTGGCGGGGTCCACCGGGCTGCCGCCGGAGCTGGCTGCGGCCGACACCCTGCTGCACGGCACCGCACACGACGAGGCCACGCTCTACCTCCGGCTCTGGCTGCTGGCGGGCCAGGGCCGCGTGCTCGAGGCGCTGGAGCTGGCGCGGGCCACGGCCGTGGAGCTGCCGGGCTCGGCCGCCGTGGCGCTCCTGGAGGCGGTGCTGGAGCATCACGCCGGCGACCGGGGTGCCGCGCTGGAGGCGGCGCTCCGTGCGGCCGCGCTGGCGCCGGCGGACGCCGCGGCGCAACGCCTGGTGGAGGTGCTGGCCCGCCACGAGGCCGCCGAGCAGGAGCGCCTGGCCCGGGCCGGCGGCGACCCGGGCCGGTTGCCGCCGACGCCCTTGGCGCCGGGGGTGCCCACGCCGTGGGCCGGGGCGGTGCTGGGCTCGGCGCTGCTCCACCCGCCGGGGAGCGCACGGCCGTACGCGGTGGCGCCGCGGCGGGCCGCGCGTGGAGCGGACGGGACATCGCCCCCGCTCCCCAGGCGGCTGGCGGCGTTCCTGCCGCTGGTCATCGCCGGGCTCGCGGTGGGTGCGCTCCGGCAGCCGTTCCTCGCGGCCTGCTTCCTGGCGGCTATTGCGCTCTGGTATGTCCGGCGGGGGAGCGGGGGGCGGTCCCCAGGATGACGAGCTTCTGCCAGATCTTGTTGGACAGTCCCGCCGTCAGCGTCTCCACCTCCCCCACCGCCGCGAGCACCACCGGATCATCCAGCTGCTGCGCGTAGAGCGCGGCCACCTTGCCCGTGATGGACAGGAGCTCCGAGCAGTAGTCGAGGTACCGGCCCAGCTGCGCGGGGGAGAGCGCGCGGTCGGGGGACGCCCTGGTGGCGGTGCGTTCGGGGGAGAACTGGTCGGGGTCCTTGGTGAGCTGGTGCATGTCCACGATGTGGACCAGGCTCCGGAGCTCGTGCAGGGCGCGCAGCGCGTCGCGGCGGCGGAGCCGCTCCTCGAGCGTGACCAGGAAGAGGATGGCCACGCCCACGAAGACAAGGTCGTTGATCGTGGACTCGAGCAGCTGCACGAACTCGCCGAGGTGGCTGACGCTGTCCGGTGGCCGCACCCCGGCCAGCGCAAAGAGGGCTACCGCGACGATCAGCACGATCAGGAACCCGATCCCCAGCCGGAGTCCCCAGCGCGGCCGCTGCAGGGTGGCGATACGCTGCTCCGTCTCCCGCGTCACCTGCGCCAGCTCGCCGGCCACCTTGCTGAGCCCCGAGCCGGGGAAGCGCTCGGTGATCCGCACCACCAGCCGGTCGGCGGTGGCGATGATCTCCGCGCCCTTCAGCCGGCGGTAGCTCACGCGGCCCGTGCGCCGAGGAGCGCGGTGACGGCGCGGGTGCGGTAGTCGAAGATGCGGCCGAGCTGGAGCGCCACCAGCGGGCGCGCGGGGAGGCCCAAGGCGCCGAGCTGGAGCCGGTAGCGCACCTCGTCGTCGATGCGGGTGCCGCCCCGCTCGGGATGGAAGGTGTGGGTGTGGACCCAGAGGGCGTACGGCCCCTCGACCTGCTCGTCCACGAACCGGACGCCCGGCTCCCACACCGTGATGAGCGTCCGCCAGCGCATCGGGACGCCGAAGAGCGCCAGGCGGTAGTCGATGACGGTGCCCGCCCGGATGGCGATGAGGGTGGGTGTCACGATGCGGAAGCGGAGTTCGGGCGGGGTGATCCGCTCGAGGTTGGTGGCGTCGGCGAAGAACGCGAACGCCTCGTCCACCGGTCGCGGGAGCCAGAGGCTCCGGGTGAGCCGCTGGCTCACTTGGCGGCGAGCGCCTTGGCCACCCGGCCGCGGAAGTAGGCCAGCGTCGCCTTGCCCGCCTCGGTGTTGCTGGCGATCCACTCGGTGTTGCGGAGCGTGGCCGGGTTGCCGGCCGCGCGGAGTTCCGCGAGGTACGGCTCCACCTTGGCAAAGACGTAGAGCCCCTCGCCGTTGTTCTCGGCCAGGAACTCGGCGTGGATGACGCCGTTGCGCGCCATGCTGTACACCATCTCCCAGTAGCCCGTGACCTGGCGCCAGGCGGTGTTGTGCGGGTGGTCGGGGCGCAGCACCTCGAGCACCTCGGCCGCGGACCGGGGCCAGAAGTCGCGCGCGATGGCGTAGCGCGACTCGCGCATCACCTGCTCGCGGCGCAGGTCGTAGATCTTGAGCAGCAGCTCGGCGTCGAAGTGGTCGGGGGCTTCCTTGAGCATGGCGGTCGGGCGGGGTTGGGGGCGCGGCGGGCCGCGCCACGTGGGTCAGGGCGTGAGGTGGAGCCGGCGGGCGATGACCTCGAGCCCGCGCGCGGGCGACGCCGCGGCCGGGGTGACGATGTCCACCAGGCAGCTGCCCTCCTCGGGGCGGGCGTGCAGCACGATGTGGCCGCCGTGGGCCAGGAGCCCCACGGCGATCCCCTGCGGCCCCGTCTTGATCACCGGCGGCCCGTGCGCCGTGAGCCCGATGGCGCCGGCCGCGGCAATGGCCAGCGCCCCGAGCGCGCGGTCGTCGCTCAGGGTGGCGGAGGTGATGCCGGTGAGTTCGGTGAGGGCGTGCTGGGAGGCCATGGGACACGCCCCGGCGCGCGCTCCGGCGCCGGGGCGCCGGGGCTAGAACATGGAAATGGCGAGCAGCGACCGCAGGTTGTCGTTGGTCACCCGGAGCCGCGACGACAGCAGCCGGACCATGGACCAGAGGATCTTGTAGGCCAGGTCGCGGTTGAAGTCGAGCAGCATCTCGAACTCGGGCCGCGAGATGGTCTGGAGCACCACCGGGCCATTGGCGATGGCATCGGTGCTCCGCTCGGAGCGGTCGAAGACCGACATCTCCCCGAAGCACGAGCCCGGCTGCAGCACCGCCAGGGCTTCCTCCCCGGCGCCGGGAACGTTTCGGCTGATCCGCACCTCGCCCGACACGATGATGTAGAACCGGTTGCCCGGCTCGCCTTCCTTGAACACGTACTGGCCCCCGGTGTACTTCTGCTCCTTGCAAATCTCGGCGACGCGGGCAAGTTCACCCTCGTCGAGGTCGGCGAAGATCGCCGTCTTCCTGAGGAGCTCGAGGTCCATGGCCGGTAGGGGTCGGTGGTGACAGGCGGCGAGGCCCAGGTCGGGCCGTCCGCCCCCCACGGGGGGGAAAGGCAAGGTACCCCCCGCTCCGGGGGGCAGCAAGGTCGCGAGGGGCCGCCCCGGGATGGCGTCACGGTGGCGGACCTGCTCACGCTCTCCCGCCTGCCGCTGGCGCTGCTGTTCTTCGTGATCGGCAGCCCGTCCGCCCGCCTCGGTATCCTGGCGCTGGCGGCGGCCACCGACCTCCTCGACGGCTACCTGGCGCGCCGCCTCGGCGGCTCCCGCTGGGGGGCGTTCCTGGACCCCGTCGCCGACAAGCTGTTCATGCTGTCGGGCTTCCTGGTGGTGGCCACGTCGGGGCTGCTCACCTGGTACGAGATCCTCGGCGCGCTGCTCCGCGACCTCGTGGCCACGGTCGCCTTCGTGGTGGTGCTCGTCACCGACCGGCCGCTCGCCATCCCCGCGCGGGTGGGCGGCAAGGCCGTGACGCTGGCGCAGGTGCTGGCCCTGCTCGCCTTCCTGCTCGACTCGCCGCTGGTCCGGCCGCTGGTGTGGGCGGTGGCGGCAATCTCCCTCTACGCCATTTACGATTACAGCCGGGTGCAGCGCGCGGAGAAGCGCGCCGTGGGCACCTGAGCCGTCCGCGCCTCCCTCACCGTTCCGTCATGGCCGCCTCGAACCTCCGCTTTGCCTCCATCCGCTGGCAGCAGGGCCTCCGCTTCACCGCCGGCGCGCCGGGCGGTCCCACCATCACCCTCGACGGCGACGGCGAGGTGGCGCCGAGCCCGGTGGTGGCGCTGCTCATGGCCGCGGGCACCTGCGCCGGCAGCGACGTGGTGCTGATCCTCGAGAAGATGCGGATCCGCCTCACCGACTTCCGCATCGAGGTGACCGGCACCCGCCGCGAGACCGAGCCGAAACGGCTCGTGGCGCTGCAATTCACTTTTCACCTCCGCGGCGAGGGCCTCGACGAGGCCAAGGCGCGCCGCGCCATCGACCTCTCGCTCGAGAAGTACTGCTCGGTGGTGGCGTCGCTGGCGCCGGACATCCCGATCGGCTATGAGGTGGACGTCGGGTGAGGGCACGACTGCTGGCGGGGCTCGCGCTCCTCGCGGCGCCGCTCGTGGCACAGGGGCCGCGGGGGGTGGAGCTGGGGGTCACGGGCGTCGCCGCGTGGGCCGATCCCGCCTGGACCGGCGGCGGCCTGTCGCTCGGGATCCGGCCCGGGGGACGGGTGCGCGTGGTGCTCGCCGCCCTGGCGGGCGATGCCGCGGGCGCGACGGGCCGGGGGGAGCTCACGGGCCAGTACCTGCTGTGGCCGGGGCGGCTCACGGGGGCGGGGGCGTACGCGTTGGGCGGCGTGGCCGGCCAGGTGGGGGGGCGGGGCGCCGGCTACGTGGTGCTCGGCCTCGGGCTCGAGGGGCGCCCGGGCGCGAGGACCGGGTGGCACCTCGAGGCCGGGATCGGCGGCGGGGCGCGGGTGGCGGTGGGCTGGCGCTGGCGGTGGCTCCGGCCCTCCGGGCCGGGTTAGAAACGACAACGCCCCGGCCGGGGCCGGGGCGTCTCAGGTCCTGCCAGCTGCCGCCTCAGTTCACCGACGCGGTCTCGGGCGTGGGCTCGGTGGGCGGCGTGGTGGGCCGGTTGGCCACCGGCTGGCAGTAGCGCTCGCCGAGCGTCCGAAGCTGGGTCAGCTCGTCCGGGCCGAGGTCTTCGTAGCGCTCCGTGAGGTACGCCATGGTGTCGTCAAACCACTCCTTCTGGTGCTCCGGCAGTGCCTCGAGCACGCCGCAGCGGAGGATGTGGCTGAACATTTCGTCACGGGCCTGGTCGAAAACGCGGGGCGCGGCGGGGGTGCGGCGGGGCTGCTTGGGCTTCGCCATGCTTGGCTGCTCCTTCGGGGTACCGATTTGGGTTGCGGCAATATAAGGGGGCCCGCCAGCGGTGGGCAATCGAGCCATCGCCCGGGCGGGACGGGGGGCATGAGGCGGGCTTCACCTTCAATAGAAGCGGCGGCTCATTAGATTCCCCGCGTCCCTGTGCCGGTCCTGCCGCCGTACTCGGTGCGGCCAAGGTTCCTGGGTGGCCGCGTTCCGGCTCCCCGCCCGGTCGGGTCTTCCACCACACGAGGTCCGCGGCCCCCCTGCCCTCCCGTCTTCGCCCCACGGCGACCCCGGGTGCTGGGAACGCGCGACCCCACAGGTCCGAAAACGCGAGGATTCCTCATGGCGGCAGGCGGTGGTATGGGCCGGTTCTACCTGATCCTGGGCGTCGGCCTGGCGGTGGGCCTGGGGGTGATCGGCTATCAGGCCCTGGCCAAGAAGACGGTGAGCATCCCGGCCAACCCGGTGATCAACGTCGCGGACACGAGCGGCTTCCGGGGCTATCTCCGCGGGTCGGACAGCGCCCTGATCGAGGTCACGGAGTACGCCGACTACGAGTGCCCGGCCTGCCAGCAGTTCGCGGTGGTGCAGTTCCCGACCATCGCCGAGCGGCTGATCCGCACCGGCAAGGTGCGGTGGCGCTACCGGGACTTCCCGCTGGACCAGCATCCCAACGCGCTCCCCGCCGCCCACTCGGCGGCCTGCGCCGATGAGCAGGGGAAGTACTGGGAGATGAACGAGCGGATCTACACCTGGGAGCCGCGCTGGCCGGAGCAGGGCAGCCGCGCCCTCGGCACCTTCCGGAACTTCGCCCAGGCGCTGGGTCTCGACATGGCCCGCTTCGACGCCTGCATGCAGAGCGCGCGCTACGCGCCCCGGCTCCTGGCCTCGCGCCAGGAGGGGCAGCAGGCGGGGGTGCGCTCCACGCCGACCTTCCTCATCAACGGCCGGCTCTACCCGGGCGGCGGGGCCGTGCACTACGACATGCTCAAGCAGATGCTGGACTCGCTCGCGGGGGCCGGGGCCCACTAGCATGCCGGACCGACCCGGCCCCCGCGGGGGGGCCGCATGAGCAGCACGCACGGGGGCGGGCCCCCGCGGGGCAAGGTCCTCGCGGGGCTCGCCCTTGCCGCACTCGGGGTCGTCTACGGCGACATCGGGACGAGCCCGCTGTACGCGCTCAAGGAGTGCTTCGGGGCGGTGCACGGCATCGCGCCCTCGCGCGAGAACGTCCTCGGCGTGCTCTCGCTCATCGTCTGGTCGATGAACTTCGTGGTGAGCTACAAGTACATCGCGGAGGTCATGCGGGCGGACAACAAGGGCGAGGGCGGGATCCTGGCGCTGCTGGCCCTGGTGAGCGGCACCGAGAAGAAGAAGCACATCGTCCTGGTGATGCTCGGCCTGTTCGGGGCCGCGCTGCTGTACGGCGACGGCATCATCACCCCCGCCATCTCGGTCCTCGGCGCGCTCGAGGGCATCTCCTACGCCACGCCGCTCTTCGAGCCGTACGTGGTGCCGCTCACGGCGGCCATCATCTTTGCCCTGTTCCTCTTCCAGCGGCACGGCACGGCGCGGGTGGGCATGGTGTTCGGGCCGGTGATGATCGTCTGGTTCTCGATCATCGCGGTGCTGGGCCTGCGCGGCATCCTGCACCATCCGTCGGTGCTGGTGGCGCTCAATCCCTGGTACGCGGTGGACTTCTTCATCCGCGACGGGCTGCAGGGCTTCCTGATCCTCGGCGCCGTGGTGCTGGTGATCACGGGTGGCGAGGCGCTCTACGCCGACATGGGCCACTTCGGCAAGCGGCCGATCCGCCTGGCCTGGTTCGGCCTGGTGCTGCCGGCGCTCACGCTCAACTACTTCGGCCAGGCGGCGCTGCTGCTGGAGCACCCCGAGGCGGTGGAGAACCCGTTCTACGCGCTGGTGCCGGAGAGCCTCCTCTACCCCATGGTGGTGGTGGCCACCGCCGCGGCCATCGTGGCCTCGCAGGCGCTCATCTCGGGCGCCTTCTCGCTGACGCAGCAGGCCATCCAGCTCGGCTACTCGCCGCGCATGACCATCGTCCACACCTCGGAGCGGGAGAAGGGCCAGATCTACATCCCGCAGGTCAACTGGGCGCTCATGGTGGCCTGCCTCTGGCTGGTGGTGAGCTTCAAGAACACCACCAACCTCGCGGCCGCCTACGGCATCGCGGTGACCGGCACGATGGCCATCACGAGCATCCTCTTCGGCGTCGTGGCGCACGAGCGGTGGGGCTGGCCCAAGCCCAAGGTGTACGCCATGGTGGGCGTGTTCCTCGTGGTGGACATCGCGTTCCTCTCCGCCAACATGGTGAAGTTCGCGGCCGGCGGCTGGTTCCCGATCGTGGTGGCGCTCCTCGTGTTCACCTTCCTCAGCACCTGGAAGCGGGGGCGGCTCCGGCTGCGGGGCATCATGGAGGAGAGCTCGCTGCCGCTCGAGGTGTTCCTCTCCGACGTGGCGAAGCGCTGCGCGCGCGTCCCCGGCACCGCGGTGTTCATGACGTCCCACACCAAGGGCGCGCCGGCGGTGCTCATGCACCACGTGAAGCACAACAAGGTGCTGCACGAGCAGCTCATCCTGCTCTCGGTGCGGACCGAGGAGGTCCCCTTCGTGGAGGAGGAGGACCGCGTCGAGTTCAGCGAGATCGCGCCGAAGGCATACCAGGTGGTGGGGTGCTACGGGTTCATGGAGTCGCCCAACATCCCGCAGCTGATGCAGCGGCTGCAGGCCTTCGGGGTGGCCGTGAAGCCCATGGAGACCACCTACTACCTCGGCCGCGAGACGCTCATCACCACGCCGGACCGCAAGGGCGCGGCGGGCGAGATCCCGGCGCTCGCCACCTGGCGGAAGAAGCTCTTCATCCTGATGAACCGGAACGCGCAGCCCGCCACCGCGTTCTTCAACCTGCCGCCCAACCGCGTCGTCGAGATGGGCGCGCAAATACAGTTCTGAGAACGCTTGGGAACGACGAAGGGCCGCCATCCACGAGGATGGCGGCCCTTCGAACTTCTCCCGTAAACGCCGGGGCTAGTTGTGCCTGGCCCAGCTCGTGGTCTTCCCCTCCGCGTCCCACGCCAGCACCTCGTAGGGTTCCTTCCCCTGGTCCATGCCCGGCGCCGACTGCGGCATGCCCGGGATGGTGAGGCCCACCACCTTGGGCTTCTCGGCGAGCAGGCGCTTCACGTCGGCCGCGGGGACGTGGCCCTCGATGACGTAGCCGCCGGCGATGGCGGTGTGGCAGGAGCGGAGCCGGCCCGGCACGCCCATCTCCGCCTTGACGCCCGAGAGGTCCGCCTGCTCGATGCTCTTCACCGCGAAGCCGTTGGCCTCCATGTGCTTCACCCACTCCTTGCAGCACCCGCAGGTGGGCGAGTGGTACACGGTGAGCGGAATGGGGGCGACGGCGGCGGCGACCGCCTCGGGCGTGGCCGCGGTGGCGGTGGCGGGGCGCCCCAGCGCCACCCCCACAGCAAGCGCGGCGGTCAGGCCGGCCGCGATCATGATCAGCGTTGAGCGACGCATCGGACTCCTCAGGGTGGAACTGACTGGTGCCCTAAGCTAGCAGGGCCCGGCGCCCCCCGGGGAGGGGGAGGCCGGGCCCTGCACGTTCCAGCCTGCTCAGGACTCCTCCGACTCGTACTGCTCCTTGAGCCGGTTCACCACGCCGGGGTCGGCTAGCGTGGTGGTGTCGCCCAGCGCGCGGCCCTCGGCGATGTCCTTGAGGAGGCGGCGCATGATCTTGCCGCTCCGGGTCTTGGGGAGGTCGGCGCTGAAGAGGATGTCGTCCGGCCGGGCGATGGCGCCGATCTTCCGCGCCACGTGGTCTTTCAGGTCATCCTTGAGCTCGGCCGAGGGGCGGTTGCCCTCCTTGAGCGTCACGAACGCGGCGATGGCCTGCCCCTTGAGGTCGTGATGCTTGCCCACCACCGCGGCCTCGGCCACCATCGGGTGGTCCACCAGCGCGCTCTCCACTTCCATGGTGCCGATGCGGTGGCCGGCCACGTTCAGCACGTCGTCCACCCGGCCCAGGATCCACCAGTAGCCGTCCTCGTCCAGCTTGGCGCCGTCGCCGGCGAAGTACATGTTCCCGAACTTGGACCAGTAGGTGTCCTGGTAGCGCTGGTCGTCGCCGTAGATGGTGCGGAGCATGGCGGGCCAGGGCTCGGTGAGCACCAGCAGGCCGCCGCCCTGCGGCATGCGGTTGCCCTTCTGGTCCACCAGCGCGGCGCTGATGCCGGGGAAGGGGATCGTGGCCGAGCCGGGCTTGGTGGTCACCACGCCGGGGAGCGGCGTGATCATGATGCCGCCCGTCTCCGTCTGCCACCAGGTGTCCACGATGGGGCAGCGCTTGCCGCCGATGTGCTCGTGGTACCAGATCCACGCCTCGGGGTTGATCGGCTCGCCTACGGTGCCGAGGAGGCGGATGGTCGAGAGGTCGTGCTTCTTCGGAAGCGCCTCGCCCCACTTCATGAAGGCGCGGATGGCCGTCGGCGCCGTGTAGAAGACGGTGACGCCGTAGCGCGCCACGATCTTCCAGAAGCGGTCGCGCTCCGGCCAGTCGGGGGCGCCCTCGTACATGAGCACGGTGGCGCCGTTGGCGAGCGGGCCGTACACCACGTAGCTGTGCCCCGTCACCCAGCCGATGTCGGCGGTGCACCAGAAGAGGTCGTCTTCCTTGAGGTCGAAGACGTGCTTGGTGGTCGCCGTGACCTGCGTGAGGTAGCCACCGGTGGTGTGGACGATGCCCTTGGGCTTCCCGGTGGTGCCGCTGGTGTAGAGGATGAACAGCATGTCCTCGGCATCCATCGGCTCCGCCTCGTGGGCCGGCGAGGCCTGGTCCATGAGCCGGTGCCACCAGTGGTCCCGCCCCTCGACGATGTTGGCGAAGGACTCGTCGCCGGCGCCGGCGCCGCCGCGGCGCTGCACCACGATGACGTGCTTGATGGTGGGGCAGCTCTCCAGCGCCTCATCCGCGAAGCGCTTGAGCGGGAGCACCGAGCCGCGGCGGTAGGCGCCGTCCGAGGTGATAAGCACCGTGGCCGACGCATCATTGATCCGGTCCCGGAGCGACTCGGCCGAGAAGCCGCCGAAGACCACCGAGTGGACGGCGCCGATCCGGGCGCAGGCCAGCATGCTGATGGCGGCCTCGGGGATCATCGGGAGGTAGATCGCCACCCGGTCGCCCTTCTTGACGCCGAGCTTGAGGAGGGCGTTGGCGCAGCGGCAGACCTCGCGGTGCAGTTCCCAGTACGTGATGGTGCGGCGGTCGCCCGGCTCGCCCTCCCAGAGGATCGCGGCCTTGTTGCGGCGCGCGGTCTTGAGGTGGCGGTCCACGCAGTTGACGCTCACGTTGAGCTTGCCGCCCACGAACCACTTGGCGTGGGGCGGGGTCCACTCGAGCACCTGGGACCAGGGCTGCGCCCAGTCGAGGGCGCGGGCCTGCTCCTCCCAGAAGCGGAGGCGGTCCGCCCGGGCCGCGTCGTAGAGCGCCTGGGTGCCGTTGGCCTGCGCGGCGAAGCTCGCGCTCGGGGGGAAGCGGCGGGTCTCGGTGAGCAGCGTGGCGATCTGGTCGGTCATTGCGGGGCTCGGGGATTGGCCGGGCCGGCGGGCGCGGGGCGCGTCGCGGCGGGGTGGCGCGCCGCACTGGCGGCGGGCGCGCGGTGACCTGGGGGATCCTGCAGGGCCTCGTGCCCAAAGATGATACTCGGCCCCGGCCCTCGCGCCATAGCCGCGCGACATCTGTCCCGGCCCGGCGCTCCCGGCCAGGATCATGAAGACGGGGCCGGGAGTCGGTCGGGGCTGGCCCGACACCCTTGCACCGTGCCGCAGGATGCGGCCCTCTGCGGCGGGCCGGGGCCGTTGCGCGGTCGCGACGAACGAGGCTAAGTGACACAATGACAACGTCTTGGGGAAATTGGCACCGCAGTCGCTTTCTCCCCGGGCGGAGGCCACAAGGTCTCCGACAACCGTCCGCCCGACAAGAGCACACCCGGAGCGATCCGGGGCCGCAAAACTAGAGGTCTCTCCCGTGGCGCCCCGCGCCACCCCCGTGTGGAGAGATAGCTCGGTGCCGAAGGCGGGTGCCCGCGCCCAGAGCGCGATGCGCCCCCACAGCAACACGGCGGAAGCATCGCGCTCGATTCGTTCAGCGCGGGAGGAACACAGCCATGCAGGCCACGGACAACATCACCCTCGAGCTGCAGGCCCCCGAGCACCTGGGCCTGGAAACCCGGACCCAGTTCCGCCAGGGCGCGGTGGCGCTCCTGGAGCAGATGCCCGAGCGCCTCGGGCGGCTGGTCATCGACCTCCGCACCACCAAGTCGGTGGATTCGGCCGGCCTCGGCGCCCTGATGCTGGTGCAGCGCCGGGCCTCGGAGCGCCGCCAGGTGGTGGTGCTGAAGCGCCCGAATGATGAATTGCGCTTCCTCCTGGTCCTCACGAAGCTCGACGACCTCTTCGAGGTCGAAGCCGAGGCCGCGTAACGCTATATTCTCGGGCATGTCTGTCGGCATGCCCCGCCGGCGGGTCCTGTTCATCGAGGATGAAGCGGCCCTCCGCCAGAGTTACGAACGCGCCTTCCATGCCCGGTACGAGGCGGCCTACGCCGCGACCGGTCAGGAGGCGCTTCGCCTGCTTCGGGACCACAAGCCCGAGGTGGCGGTGCTGGACCTCCGCCTCCCCGACACCGACGGCGTGAACCTGCTCCGCCAGCTCCGCGCGCAACAACCCAGCCTCGCGGTGGTGGTCACCTCCGCCTACCTGAGCATGGAGCCGCAGCTGGCCGTGCTCGGCCTGTCCCATTCCGGCTACCTCGTGAAGCCGTTCGACCTGGCCGTCCTCGCCGCCCGCATCGATGCCGCCCGCTGAGCCGCCGCTGGTCGAGGCCCGGGGGCTGGCGCGGCGCTACGGCGCGGTGCGGGCGCTCCGGGGCCTGGACCTGACGCTCGCGCGCGGCGAGGTGCTCCTCGTCCTCGGGCCCAACGGGGCGGGGAAGAGCACGCTGCTGCGGAGCCTGGCCGGCCTGCTCCGCCCCGAGGCGGGCACGGTGAGCATCCTGGGCCGCCCGCTCACCCGGGACGATCCCGATGCGCGCCGCCCCATCGGGCTGCTGTCGCACCAGTCGCTGCTCTACGACGAGCTGACCCTCACCGAGAACCTGGTGCTCGCCGGCAAGCTCTACGGCGTGGCCGACACCGAGGCGCGGGCGCGCGCCGCGCTCGAGGAGCAGGGGCTCCTAGACCGCGCGGACGCCCGGCCGCGGCAGCTCTCGCGCGGGATGCTGCAGCGCGCGGCCATCGCGCGGGCGCTGCTGCACGACCCGGCGCTCCTCCTCCTCGACGAGCCGTTCACCGGCCTCGACTTCATCGCCGCCGACCGGCTGCGGGCGCTCCTCGCCACCCATGCGACGGCCGACCGCGGCGTCGTCATCGTGACGCACCACGCGGCCGAGGCTTGGGACCTGGTGACGCGGATCGGGGTGCTCGCCGGCGGGCAGTGGCTGCTCGAGGTGCCGAAGCCGGACGACATCAACGCCTTCCAGTCCCGGTACCTGGAGCTGGTCCGTGGGTGAGGCGCTCAAGCTGGCCCTGGCCATCGCGGGGAAGGACATCCGCGTGGAGCTGCGCACGCGCACCAGCCTCCTGTCGGCGGCGGTGTTCGCCGTGCTGGTGCTGCTGGTGTTCAACTTCGGGCGCGACCCCACGGCGGTGGCCACCATCGACCTGGCGCCCACCATCCTGTGGGTGACGGTCTCGTTCGCGTCGGTGGTGGCGATGAACCGCGCCTTCACCGTGGAGCGCGAGAACGCGGCGTTCGACGGCCTGCTGCTGGCGCCGGTGCCGCGCGAGTCCATCTACCTCGGCAAGTACCTCGCCAACCTGGCGTTCGTGCTGGTGGTGGAGGCGATTGCGCTGCCGCTGTTCATCCTCTTCTTCAACCTGGACATCGTCCAGGCGCTGCCGGGCGTGATCCTCACGCTGCTGCTGGCCACGGCGGGCTTCGTGGCGGCGGGCACCGTGTTCAGCGCCATGGTGGTGAAGACGCGTTTCGCGGAGCTGATGCTGCCGCTCCTGCTCTTGCCGTTCATGGTTCCCCCGCTCATTTTCGCCGTCAAGACCACGGCGCCGCTCTTCGCGGGGCGCCCGCTGGCCTCGGTGGTGGATGGGCTCAGGTTCCTGCTGGTGTTCGACATTTGCATCATCACGGTCTCGGTCCTGCTCTTCACGGCGGTGGTGGACGAATGACAGCTGACACGGATGCCGCCCGCGGCATCATCACCCGGGGCGTGGTGCTCACGCTGCTCGGGCTCCTCGGGATCGCGGTGGAGATGGTGCTCGCGATCAAGTTCACGCCCATCGAGGCCCTGCAGGGCCCGGCGCAGAAGATCTTCTACGTGCACGTCCCCGCCGCGGTGATGGTGCTCTGGGTGGCGGTGCCCTTCGCGGCCATCGCGGGGCTGCTCTACCTCTGGCTCCACGACCCGCGCCTCGACCGCTTCGCCGCGGCCAGCGCCGAGGTGGGCACCATGTTCTGCCTGGTGGTGATCATCACCGGCCCCATCTGGGCCCGGCCCATCTGGGGCGCGTGGTGGACCTGGGACGGCCGCCTGACGCTGACGCTCTTCCTCTTCTTCCTCCTGCTGGGCTACCACACGCTGCGCTCGGCCATCCGCGACCCCAACGAGCGCGCCCGCTTCAGCGCCGTGCTGGGCGGCATGGGCCTGGTGCTGGTGCCGTTCATCCACCTGAGCGTGTACCTCTGGCGCGGCCTGCATCCCAAGCCCATCGTGCTCAAGCCGAGCGCCCCGAGCCTGCCGCCGGAGATGCTCCGGACGCTGCTCATCGGGTTCGCGGTGACCTTCGTCTTCTACCTCGGGCTGGTGACGCTGCGCTACGGCCTCCAGCTGCGCGACGACCTCAAGGAGGCCGCCGATGCCGCCTGACAACAGCCGGTTCATGGTGGCGGGGTACACCGTGGTCTGCATCATCTACCTGGTGTACAGCTTCATGCTCCTGCGGAAGAGCCGGCGCTGAGCCGGTGGGCGGGAGGCCCGTACGCGACGAGGGCCGCCATCGGTGACGATGGCGGCCCTCCGCGTTCCCGGACGCTCACTGAAGTGAGCGTCCGGCACGACAAGTCCTGAAGGACTCTCCGGTCCCGGGCCACCGCGAGTGCTTCAGCACTTGGGGGCCGAGCGCTCGCTCCCGCGAGCGCGTACCGGGGTGGGTCAGTCCTTCTTGAGGAGCACCCGGTCCCAGAGCTGGGCGGCGATCAGGCCGCCGAGGATGGGCCCCACCCACCAGACCGCCTGCGCCACGAAGGTGCCGCTCACCACCGCGGGGCCGAAGGCGCGCGCCGGGTTTACCGTGGCGCCGGTCAGCGGGCCCACCACCAGGATGATCGCCAGCAGCGCGATGCCCACGCCGAAGCCGCCGAGCACCGGCTTCTCCTGCGCCACGATGGTGCCGTAAACCGCCGACACCAGGACGAAGGCGCCGATGGCCTCGAAGACGATGGCCTGGCCGAACGTGATGGAGCTGGCGATGGCCGGTGTGCCCAGCGTGCCGGTGCGCACGATGGGATCGGGGTAGCTGTAGCGCACCAGCAGCGCCGCGAGCACCGCGCCCACGAGCTGCGCGGCGATGTAGGCGCCGGCCTCCTGCGCCTTGATGCGGCCGGTGGACAGGAAGCCCAGCGTCACGGCGGGATTCAGGTGGCCGCCCGAGATGTTCATCATGGCGGTGATGAACATGCCGAGCGCGGCCGCGTGCACGAACGCGACGCCGACGGTGTCGTAGCGCGCGCCCGGGAAGAAGTTCGAGATCGTGGCAGCGCAGCCGAGGAAGACGAAGCCGCAGGTGCCGACGGCCTCGGCGAGGCTCCGACGAACGAGCGAGGACATCCGGGGGTTCCTTGGACGAAGGGAGCGAGAATCTCGCATCCCCTCCCGCCCCCGACAAGGGCCGTCCCTAGCGCCCGTCCGCCCGGCGGAACACCAGTGCGGCGTTGATCCCGCCGAAGCCGAAGCTGTTGCTCAGCAGGTACTCCGGGCTGCCGGCGAGGCCCGCGGCCGGCACGTGGTGGAGCAGGCAGGCGGGGTCGGTCTCGTGCAGGTTCACGGTGGGGGGGAGCCAGCCGCGGCTCGCGGCCAGGGCGCAGATGGCGGCCTCGAAGGCGCCGCTCGCGCCGAGGGCGTGGCCGTAGTAGCCCTTGGTGCCGCTCACCGGGATGCGGGCCGTGGCATCGCCGAACACCTGGCGGATGGCGCCGGTCTCGGTGGGGTCGTTGAGCGGCGTGCTCGAGGCGTGGGCGTTGATGTACCCCACCTCCCCCGGCGACACGTGCGCCTCGCCGAGGGCCAGGCGCATGGCGCGCGCGGCCTGCGCCCCGTCCGGGCGCGGGGACGTCATGTGGTGCGCGTCGTTGGTGACACCGAAGCCGCTGAGCTCGGCGTAGATCCTGGCCCCGCGCGCCAGCGCGCGTTGGCGCTCCTCCAGCACCAGCACCACCGCGCCCTCGGCCATGACGAAGCCGTCGCGGTCCTTGTCGAAGGGCCGGCTGGCGGTGGCGGGATCGTCGTTGCGGGTGCTCATGGCGCGGATGATGGCGAACGCGCCAAAGCACAGCGGCGCCAGCGGCGCCTCGGCGCCGCCCGCCAGCATCACGTCGGCGTCGCCGCGCTGGATGGCGCGGAACCCGTCGCCGATGGCGATGGTGCCGCTGGCGCAGCTCATCCCGTTGGTGGAGTTGGGCCCGGTGATGCCGAACTCGATGGCCACGTTGCAGCTGGCCGCGCCGGCGAACACCACCAGCGCCAGCGTGGGGTCCACCCCCCGCACGCCCTCGCGCAGGTAGTTGGGGTACTGCTCCTCGGCGTAGCCCACGCCACCGAGCGCCGTGCCCATCATGCTGCCCACGCGGTCGCGGTCCTCGCGGGCCAGGTCCAGCTCGGCGTCCGCGAGCGCCAGGCGCGTGGCAGCCACGGCGAACTGGCCGAAACGGTCCAGCCGCCGGGTGCGCTTGGCCTCCATGAAGTCGGCGCCGTGGAAGTCCTTCACCTCGGCGCAGAGGCGGGAGCGGAAGGGCGACGGGTCAAATCGCGTCACCGGTCCCACCGCCGACCGCCGGCGCTCGAGCCCCTGCCACAGCCCGCTGGTGCCGATGCCGATCGGGGTGATGGCGCCGATGCCGGTGATGACGACACGACGCGCAGGCGTGACCATGCGAGGCTCCATCCTCAGGGGGAAGACCGGGACTTATGCGGGACCGCGGGCCGCCGCCTCGGCGGCCCGGGCAATGCCGGCGAGCGTGCGGGAGGCGATGCCGTGCACGAACACCGGGCCGATGACCCACTCGGCGGCGGGATAGCGGATGACCGGCCAGGCCGGCCCCTCCCACTCGTGCACGATGGTGACGTGCGTCCGGTCACCCTCTTTCACCACCCGCCACACCACGTCCATGCCGCGGGTGATGCCGCGGATGTGCTTGTACCGCACCTCCTGCCGCGCCGCGTCCACCCACATCTCGCTCGTCCACCAGGTGGGCCAGTTGAGCGGGCCGAAGGGGCGGTTGGCGCTCATCTCCACGATGCCGCCGCCGTCGGGCCGGCGCTCGAGCATCCGGACATAGCGATAGTGCGGCAGGATGGCGGGCCAGCCCTCGACGTCGGCGGCGCGACGGAAGACCTCGTCCACGGGGGCGGCGATGCGCCGCTCGTCCACGGTGATCATGCGCCGGCCGTCGCGGGCGTCCAGGTGGCCACCAGCCGGAACCCGGGCGAGTGCGCCACCCGCGCCCGGAGCCCCGCGCGGCGGAGCAGGCCGCCGAGTTCACGGGCGGTGAAGCCGCGGCGCACCGACACCAGCCCGTCGTGCCGGGTGGCGGCATCGAAGCCGAAGAGCCGCGAGCCCACCCAGAACCCCGCCAGCGCCAGCGGCGAGCGCCTGAGGTCCGCCACGATGACGCCGAGGCGCGCCACCCGCGTGGCCGCCTGGCAGAAGCGCACGATTTCCTCCTCCGCCAGGTGGTGCATGAACTGGCTGGCGAGCAGCAGGTCCACGCTCCCGGGCCGGAGCGGCAGCGCCCCGGCGCAGCCGAGCACCGCGGGGATCCCCGCCTCCCGGGCGAGCGCCGCCGCCGCCCGGTGCCGCTCCAGGCCGATGGGGCGGAGCTCGGTGCCGTGGCGCCGGGCCCAGCGCACGGCCCGGAGCGGGAGGTCGCCGGCGCCGGTGCCCACGTCGAGCAGTGTCAGGCGGCGGGGCAGCGCGCCCCCGTGGTGGCGGCGGAGCTCCTCGAGCCCGCGCCGCACCGCCCACCACCCGCCGAACCACCGGTTGGCGCGGGCGATGTGGTGCAGCGACTGGCGCACCGTGCCTGGGTCGGCCCCGGCGTCGTCGAGCAGCTCGTGGCCCGGGGCCAGGCGCGGCCCGGTCACGGCCGCACCAGCATCCCGTAGCCGCCGCGGAAGTAGAGCAGGGGATCGCCCTCGGCGGTGGCGCCGCCGGTGACGCGGCCCACGAAGAGGGTGTGGTCGCCGAGGGGGAAGTCGGCGAAGCGCTCGCACTCGATGTGGGCCAGGACGTCCTCGAGGATGATGAGCCCCTCGGCCGTCTCCCGCCACGGCACCGCGTCGAAGCGCCCCTCGGCGGGGTTGGCCGCAAAGCGGCGCGAGAGCGGCTCCTGGTCCTTCCGCAGGATGTTCACCACGAAGTCGCCGCTCCAGGCCAGGGCGCGGTGCATGTCCGCGCTCACGTCCACGCACACCGACACGAGCGGCGGCGCGAGCGACACCGAGGCCAGGCTCGAGGCCGTCATCCCCACGGGGCGGCCGTGCTGGTCGCGCGTGGTGAGCACCGTGACGCCGGTGGCGAAGCGGCCAAGCAGCTGGCGGAAGAGCGCGGGATCGGCGTCGGCACGACTCACAGGACCATCCGGGCAAGGAACCAGGGGTTGAGGACGGCGGACGCCGGCACATAGTCGCCGGTGACGCCGATGAAGGTGTGCGCCAGGCCGCGGCGCTCCAGCCGCGCCACGGCGCGGTCGAACAGCCGGGGCACGACCATCCCGTACCCCACCAGCCGCTCCATGGTCCACTTGCCGAGGAACGCGGCCCGGCGCGCGGCCAGGTAGGGTGCCAGGCGCGCCGCGGTGGCCGGCCCACCATGGGCCAGGGCGCGGGCGGCCACGTCGGCGGCCAGGCGGGCGCCGCGGAGCGCGCTGGTGATGCCCTCGCCGGTGAAGGGATCGAAGAAATCGGCGGCGTCGCCCACGAGGAGGGCGCCGTCGGTGACCACTCGGCGGGCGCGGTAGGCAAACGGGCCCGTGGCCAGCACCCGGCGCGTGACGCGGCGGCGGTCCACCCGGCCGCGGACGCCGGGGAAGCGCTCCAGCTCGTCGAACATCCAGGTGTCCACCCGGCCGCGGGCGCGGGCGCCGAGCGCGGCCGGCACCACCAGCGCCACGTTGGCCAGCCCCGCCCCGATCCGGTTGAGTCCCACGTAACCCGCGTCGCTCACGTGCATCTCGGCGAAGCCGTCGAGGCCGGGCACGTCCTCGACGTGCGCCACGAAGGCCAGGCGCTCGAGGGGGCGCCCGAGCGGAGCTCGGGCCCGGGGGGAGACGGTGCCGGGCGAAAGCCGGCGGGCGACGATGGAACGGAGCCCGTCGGCTCCAATCACCAGCCGCGCGTGCACAGCGCGGCGGGCGCCGGAGGCCTCGCGGAGCACCGCGCCCGCCACGCGGCCGCCGTCGTGGAGCAGCTCCTCCACCATGGTGCGCTCGCAGAGCGTGGCGCCGGCGGCCACGGCCGCCTCCACCAGGCGCTGGTCCAGGACCCGCCGCGGCAGCGCCAGCCCCACGTCGCGGAACGGCCGCACGGCAGCCTCGCTGAAACGCCCCTCGAGCCTGGCGCCGCGCGGCCCGACGACGCGGGTGCCGAGGAGCGGCTGGGCACCGTCCCGCTCGAGGGTGGCCAGCACGCCGAGGTCGGCGAGGTGGCGCACCGCCTCGGGGCTCAGGTACTCGGAGCAGGGCTTCTCGCGCGGGAAGGCGGCGCGGTCCACCAGCAGCACCCGGTAGCCGGCGTGCGCCAGGTGCACGCCGGCGGCGCTGCCGGCCGGGCCGGCGCCGGCGATCAGGATGTCGGGCGGGTGGGGCATCCGCGGGCGCCTCGGCGCCGGGTCAGGAATAGAGTCGCCAGGCCAGCAGGCCCAGACTGGCGCCGCCGGCGGTGGCCAGCGCATTGACGCCGTCATTGGTGAGCCACGCCTGCCCGCCGACGGGGGTGGCCGGCTGGCCGCAGCGGTGCACCCGCCGTTCCGTGGCGCGATCGCACTGGGGACAATGGAAGCGCCCCTGCAGCGTGGCGCCGAGCAGCGAGTCGGCCAGCATCCCGAGCATACCGATGGTGAGCGCGGCGGGAAAGAGCAGGCGCGGGCCTTGGACAATCACCGCCGCGCCGGCCACGCTCGCCGCCCCCGCCAGCGCACCGAGGCTGCCGAGCCAGGTGATGCCGCCGCTGGTCCCGGCGGCGACCGTGCGGCCCGTGACGACGTGCCGGGGCGGCACCTGGCTCCACCCGCCGGTGGAGGTGGCCCAGGTGTCGGCGGCGGCCGTGGCGAGGCCCGCGGTGACCACCCAGATCCCGCTGCCGGGCAGCAGGAACTCGAGCAGCGCGCCGAGCGCGGCGCTGCCGCCGTTGGCCAGGACCTGCCACGGGTCGCGCTGGTGGCCCTTGGCGTCGAAGGCGGCGACGCTCCGGTCCGGCGCCACGCGCGAGATGGCGCTGGCGCCGAAGAAGAAGGCGCCGAGCGCCGCCATGCCGGCCCAGCCGGTGGGCCAGAGGATGCCGGTGCCCACCAGCACGGCCGTCACCGCGCCGGCCGGCGTGAGGCCGCCGAGCCCCCAGCCCACCAGTGCCACGCCCAGCGAAAGTCCGAGTGCCAGCGGCAGGTCCATGTGCTCTCCCGGCGGGCCCGAGTTCCGTCCGCTTTGCCCGCCCGTTATTCTACTGCCACCCGTGCCCCAGCCAACCGCCGCCCCGCCATCCGCCGCTCTCGTGGCCGTCCCGACGATCATCCCGATGAGCCTCCTCGAGGCCCTGCGGAACCTCGACACGCCCGTGGAAGACGGGCTCGAGGAACTCGCCGGGGAGATCGTCAACAAGCGCCTCGGCCTGTCCCAGACGGTGGCGGCGCAGATCGCGCGGTACCAGGGGCAGGTGAAGCGCGGCGAGCCGGTGTCGGTGGATGAAGCCGTCTCCGTCTTCCGCCTCGCGGGACGGCGGCCCGATGCCGCGCTGGTCTTTGCCGATGCGGGGCGGCGCGCGGCGCGGCATGCGGCCAAGGGCGGGCTCGGGCATGCGGCGGCCGCGGTGCTGCCCGGGTCGCTCGGCCGCTCCATCGGCGGGCGGGCCGCGGCCGCGGCCGCGCGGAAGGTGCTCGGCATCGACATGCAGGTGGGCGAGAGCGGGGCCGAGGCGGTGAGCGTGTCGCCGCTCGCGATCCTGGCGCTGCCCGACGGGGCGGGATGTGCCTTCTACGGGTCGGCGCTCGCGGAGCTCCTCCGCGTGCTCACCGGCTTCGAGGGGGCGATGGTCCACGAACGCTGCCGCGGGCGCGGGGACGACGCCTGCCGCTGGCGTGCCACTGCGGTGGGAGGCTACGACTGATGCTGCTCTCCGGCGTGAACCTCGAGGCCGTGCGCGCGGCCCTGACCGAGCTCGGCCTCGACGGCTGGCTGCTCTTCGACTTCCGCGGCATCAACCCCATCCCGACCCGGCTGCTCGGCAACATCGGCTTCTCGAGCCGGCGGCTCTTCATCTATATCCCGCGCCAGGGCGCGCCGACGGCGCTGGTCCACAAGATCGAGCTGGGCCCCTTCCAGGGCGACGCCTTCCCGGGCAAGGTGCTCACCTATGCCCGCTGGCAGGAGCTCCACGCGGGGCTCACGTCGCTGGTGCAGGGGAAGAAGGTGGGGATGGAGATCTCGCCGGAGGACGGCGTGCCCTACCTGGACCGGGTGCCCTACGGCGTGGTGGAGCTGGTGCGGAAGCTCGGCGGCACGGTGGTGCCCTCGGCCGCGCTGGTGACCCGCTTTGCCTCGGCGTGGAGCGCCGAGGAACTGGCGGACCACATGTATGCGGCCGAGGCGCTGGCCACGGTGGCCAACGAGGCGCTCCGCTGGGCCGTCACCCAGGGCGGCACCGGCCTCACCGAGAGCCAGCTGCAGCAGCGGGTGGTGGACGCCATCCATGCCAAGGGCCTCGAGTTCGACCACCCGCCGATCGTGGGCTTCGGGCCCAACGCGGCCAATCCTCATTATGAGCCGGTGCCGGGGAAGGACCTCCGGCTCGAGAAGAACCAGGTGGTGCTGCTGGACCTCTGGGGCGGGCGGCGGCTTGGGACGGTCTTTGCCGACCAGACCTGGATGGGCTTCTCGGGGACGAGCATCCCGGCCAAGGTGCAGGAGGTCTGGACCACGGTGCGCGACGCGCGCGACGCGGCCATCGCGGTCGTGCAGCGGAAGGCGGGGAAGGAACCGCTCCGGGGCTTCGAGGGGGACCAGGCGGCGCGCGGGGTGATCGAGCGCGCGGGGTACGGCGAGTACTTCGTGCACCGCACGGGCCATTCGATTGACCGGGACCTGCATGGCTCGGGGCCGCACCTCGACAGCTACGAGACCCACGACGACCGGGAGCTGCAGCCGGGCAGCGGCTTCTCGGTGGAGCCCGGGATCTACCTGCCGGGGGAATTCGGGGTGCGCAGCGAGATCAACATGGTGTGGGCGCCCGAGGGGGCGCGGGTGACGCCGGCGGTGCCGCAAGTCGCGCTGGTGACGCCCTGAGGGGGCCGATTCCCGGGCGTTGGGGCACGGTGCAGAATGCGTCGAAGTTGTTGTGTTTCAACAAGATTCAAGGGTTTTTGTCGCATTCTTGCACTTTCCTTGACACGTGACAGGGGTCACTCCATATTCATCGCCGGTCGGGGGACCGCCGGCCGAGTTCCTGTAGCGCACTCATTCACATAGTTCGTAGTTCCGAGCGACAGACCCACTGGCGGGGCCTTTGTGGCCTCCTCATTGGCTGTTGCTATGCACCGCTCGATACACCCCGCAGAGACCACATCTCATTCTGCATTCGGAGGAAGGCTCCATGATTTCTTCTTGTGGGAGCAATACCGGCCGGCGAGCGTGGTGGGTAGCGCTCGTTGTCCTCGTCCTGGGGGTTCTGGGGGCGGGCGGGCTCCAGGCCCAGGCGACGGGCAAAATCGAAGGCCGGGTCCGCGATCAGGCCGGCGCGCCGGTGGCCAGCGCGCAGGTCCGCGTCCGCGGCACCTCGTTCTTCGCCGAGGCGAACAGCCAGGGCTACTACTTCATCAACAACGTGCCGTCGGGCACCTATGATCTCGAGGCGCGCTACGTCGGCTACCGGGCCGTCAGCGTCACGGGCTTCCGGGTGATCTCGGGCCAGACGCTCACCCAGGACTTCACGCTCGAGGCGAGCGTGGTGGACGTGGAGGAGCTGACGGTGGTGGCGGACGTGCCGCTGGTGCCGCGCGACGAGGTGACCTCGAAGCAGCGCATCGACGGCGCCTTCACCAACAACCTGCCCGTGGACCGCATCGCCAACGTGCTGGCGCTGCAGCCGGGCGTGGTGGCGTCGGCGGGCGGCGGCACCATCCAGATCCGCGGCGGCCGCGCGGACGAGGCGGTGACCTACATCGACGGCGTCCCGGTGTCCCCGGGCTACCGCGGCACGCAGTCGGCGAGCCGGACCGGTGGCACGGTGTCGAGCCTGGGCCAGGTGCAGGTCGGCACCAACGCGTTCGAGGACGCGTCGGTGACGACGGGCGCGCTGGGCTCGGAGTTCGGCAACGCGCAGTCGGGCCTCGTGACCATCACCACCCGCACGGGTGGCAGCCGCTTCTCGGGCTCGGTGGCCTACGAGACCGACGAGCCGATGGGCAAGAGCCACGGCGTCGGGTTCAACCGGGTGGAGGCCAGCGTCGGCGGCCCGCTCTACAAGAACCTGACCTTCTTCGTGTCGGGCGTGCTGGAAGGCCGCGCGGGCGGTGACCGCGGCTACCAGGGCGACGACATCCCGCTGTACGTCTCGGCCGGGATCGACACCACGCTGGCGGTGCCGGGCGCCTACGGCGTGGCCCTCACCGACACGAGCTACGTGAACTTCCCCAAGTTCGCCATCGGCTCGGGCCAGTGCGACGAGTTCTCGAACAGCGCCAACAGCGGCATCAAGAACAACTACGGCATCGACTGCACCGGCGTCCGCACGGTCTACAGCCCGCGCGGCGTGTACCAGCTGACCGGCAAGCTGAACTACACGTTCGGCAACGGTAACCGCGTGAGCTTCACGGCCCTGCGGAACCTGGCCAACACCCGCAACGCCTTCACGGCGACGCAGATCCTGGTGCCGCAGCGGCAGACGGCCAGCCAGACGACCAACCAGAGCTACATCATGAGCTGGACCCAGAACCTCTCCCGGTCGGCGGAGCGGGCGCTGGCGCTCGAGGTGTACGGCTCGTACCAGGAGGACAAGTTCACCGGCGGCGTGCTCACGCCGAACGGCGAGCTCGACACCCGCGAGGCGTTCGGCGGGTTCCTGGCGCTCAAGAAGATGGACTTCCTGTTTGACTGGGATAACTGGGACGTGAACAACGCGCTGGTGCAGAAGTGGCGCACCGACGCCCCGGGCCAGACCCCGCTCGACCCGGCGGTGAACTACGGCAGCACCTCGATCTACCGCGTGAACCCCTGGGGCCTGGCCAACACGACGCTCGGTGTCTCGGGCCTCTCGGCCCCGATCTCGGGCCTCACGCTGACCCGCGAGCGCCGCTACATCCTGCGCGGCAACGTGGACTGGCAGCTGGACCGCTACAACCGCCTCAAGATCGGCGGCGAGTACACCAAGTACGACATCACGCACTACAACCGCGGCATGGCGACGCAGGACATCTGCTTCTGCGACCTCTACCTCGAGAAGCCGATCCGCTACAACGGCTTCGTGGAGAACCGCCTCGACCTCGGCGACGTGATCGTGGTGGGCGGCATCCGGTACGACTACTACGACTCGCGCAGCTCGCACAACGTGCTGGTGGACTCGGGCTACGTCTTCCCGCAGATCTACTCGGCCTCGGGTGACGCCAACCAGGCGCCGGCCGTGCCGGTGCGGGACAAGAGCCACAACTACCTGAGCCCGCACATCCAGGTGTCCTTCCCGGTGACGGAGCGGACCAACTTCCGCCTCTCCTACGCGCACCAGGTGCAGGCGCCGGACTTCGGCATCATCTACGCCGGCAAGAACACCGACCTCGGCAAGACGAACACCAACCAGCTGTTCGGCACCGACATCGACTTCGCGAAGACCATCACCTTCGAGTTCGGTGTGCGGCACCAGTTCAGCGAAGACATGGTGCTCGACATCGCGGCGTACAACAAGGACA
>CAZRCT010000043.1:0-31823 GCA_964598655.1 uncultured Gemmatimonadaceae bacterium | reverse complement strand
GGTGAGGTGGTCGCCTTCCCCACCGAGACGGTGTACGGCCTCGGGGCCCACGCGCTCGACCCGCAGGCGGTGGCCCGCATCTACGCCGCCAAGGGGCGGCCCGCCTGGAACCCGCTCATCGTCCACGTCGCCGACGCCACGGCGGCGCGTGCCCTGGCGCGGACCTGGCCCGCGAGCGCGGCGCGCCTCGCGGAGCGGTACTGGCCGGGCCCGCTGACGCTCGTGCTGCCCCGGCAGCCCGTCGTGCCCGACAGCGTCACGGCGGGCCTCGACACCGTGGCCCTGCGGGTGCCGGCGCACCCGGTGGCCGCGGCGCTACTTCGGGCGTGCGGCCTGCCACTCGCGGCGCCGAGCGCCAACCGCTCCGGCGAAGTCTCCCCGACAACCGCCGCGCACGTGGCGCGAAGCCTCGGGACCCGGATCCCGCTGATCCTCGACGGCGGCGCCACGAGCGTCGGCATCGAGTCCACGGTGCTCGACCTGTCCGGGCCACAACCCGTGCTGCTCCGGCCCGGCATGGTGACGCGGGAGGCGCTCGAGGCGCTGGTCGGGCCGCTCGTGGTGGCGGGACCGGCGGCGCGCGAGGAGGCGGCGCGGCCCTCGCCGGGGATGCTGGAGCGGCACTATGCCCCGCGGGCGCCGCTGGTGCTGGTGGAGCCGGGCGTCGACGCCGCCGCGCTGGCCGCCGTCCGGGCGGCGCGGGCGCGCGGCGAGTCGGTCGCCGCCCTCTCGCTCGGTGGGGCCCTGCCGGCCGACACCACCGTCACGCTCCCGGCGGACCCGGCCGCGTATGCCAAGGGGTTGTACGCCGCCCTGCACCACCTCGACGAATCCGGCGTGGGGTGTATCCTTGTCGAGGCTCCCCCGGCGGCCGCCGGCTGGGAGGCGATCCGCGACCGGCTCCGCCGCGCCGCGCACCCCTAGCCCCGAGACGCATGGCCACGACGACCCCACCCCCGGCACCCGAGGGCGCGCCGCCGCGCGCGCTCAGGTTCATTGCCGCGGCCCGCTACCTGATCATCATTGCCGTCCTGTGCCTGCTGCTCGGCGCCACCGTGCTCCTCGCCTACGGAGCCAAGGAGACCTTCGGCATCCTGGGCGCCCTCCTCGGCGGCGAGATGAAGGCCAAGGGCCTCATCCTCGCATTCATTGAGCTGACGGACCTCTTCCTGCTCGCCACCGTGCTCTACGTGATGGCGATCGGCCTCTTCGAGCTCTTCGTGGACGACCGGCTCGACCTCCCCACCTGGCTCGAGATCCACGACCTCAACGACCTGAAAGAGAAGCTGATCGGCGTGCTGGTGGTGGTGATGGGCGTGGTGTTCCTGGGCCAGGTGGTGACCTGGGACGGCGAGCGGGACCTGTTGCGCTACGGGGCGGGGAATGCGCTGGTGATCGCCGCGCTCAGCTGGTTCCTGAGCAACAAGCCCAAGAAGCCGGCGCCCTGAGCGCCGGCCTCCCCGGGATCACTCGGCGGAGCGGCGGTCGAGCGGGATGCGGCGGTCGAAGACGCCGGGCAGGACCGAGCCGCCGGGCCGGCACCCCTTGTTCGCGGGTACCTGCCACAGGAACTGGTCCGGCGTCACCTGCACCTCGCCCACCAGGTGGTAGCTCAGGTCGCGCACCCCGAGCGGGGTGCGGAGGGTGCTGATGAGGACCAGGTCGAAGGGCACCGCACGGCCCTGCGTCGGGGCCATGGCCTTGAGCGGTACCGTGACCGTGAAGCGGCTGGTGTCCCGTGACGCCATGAGGATCGGGCGGACGGTCATCCCCTCCCCCACCTTCTCTCCCGCCACGGTCAGGGCCGTCCGCAGAGTATCGCCGGTCAGGTCGTAGTCGTTCAGGTTGCAGCCCACCACCGTGAACTCGAGCGAGTCCCCCTGGATCTGCCCGCCGCTGACGCGCAGCTGCGCGGCACTGCGGAGCACGACCGACGGATCCTCATAGACCCACAGGCCCAGCGGGGTGCAGCCCACAAGCAGGGCGGCGAGCACCGGGACGAGGCGGTGGCAGCGAGCGTACACGGCGACTCGGTGATTGGGGACGGCACAAGCTAGTGCCCGGCGCGGGGTCGCGGAAGCCGGTCAGCGGCCGCCGGCCGGCGCCTGGCCCGCCGGGCGCATGCCTCGGTCCAGGGTCCGGTACTGGATCGCTTCACTCACGTGCGGAATCCCCACCCGGTCCGTGCCCGCCAGGTCCGCAATGGTCCGCGCCACCTTGAGCACCCGGTGGTACGCGCGCGCCGAGAGGCCCAGGCGCGCCAGCGCCGCCCGCAGCAGTTCCTCGCCCGCCGGCTCCAGCCGGCAGTGGGCCCGCAGCTCGCGGGGGCCCATGTGCGCGTTGGCGTGCACGCCGGGAAGCCCCCGGAAGCGCGCCCGCTGCCGCTCGCGCGCCGCCTCCACGCGCCCCCGGATCGTGGCGCTCGGCTCCTCGGCCCCCTCACCCGACAGTTCGGCGGCGGACACCGCGGGCACCCGGAGCTGCAGGTCGATCCGGTCCAGCAGCGGCCCCGACACCCGCCCGAGGTAGCGCTCCACCGCGCCCGGCTCGCAGCGGCAGGGCCGGGTGCGGTCGCCGAAGTGGCCGCAAGGACAGGGATTCATGGCGGCGGCGAGCGTGAACCTGGCGGGGTACGTGAGGCTGATCGCCGCGCGGCTCAGGGTGACGATCCCGTCCTCGAGCGGCTGCCGCATGCCTTCCAGCACGTTGCGGCGGAACTCGGGCAGCTCGTCGAGGAAGAGCACGCCGCCGTGGGCCAGGCTGACCTCGCCCGGGCGGGGGTTGGAGCCGCCGCCGATGAGCCCGGCGTCGCTCACCGTGTGGTGCGGGGCGCGGAACGGCCGCGTGGTGAGAATGGCGCGCCCCGGCGGCAGCAGGCCGGCCACACTGTGGATGCGGGTGCACTCGAGCGACTCCTCGAGGGCCAGCGCCGGGAGGATGGTGGGGAGCCGGCGCGCCAGCATGGTCTTCCCCGAGCCGGGGGGGCCGATGAGCAGGAGATTGTGCCCGCCCGCCGCCGCCACTTCCAGCGCTCGCTTGGCCGCCGGCTGGCCTCGGACGTCGGCGAAGTCCACGGCCTCGAGGCGCTCGCCGGCGAGGAGGGCGATGGGGTCGGCGACGGCGCGCACCAGGTCCCGCTCGCCCGCCAGGTGCTGCACCACGTCCATGAGGTGCGTGGCGCCGAGCACCGCGAGCCCGCCCACCACCGCGGCCTCGGCCGCGTTGGCCGCCGGCAGGATCAGCGTGCCGAGCCCCGCCGCCCGCGCGGCGAGCGCCACCGAGAGGGCGCCACGGACCGGGCGGAGCGCGCCTTCGAGGCCGAGTTCCCCGATGAGGAGCGTCCCCTCGAGCCGGTCCACGCCGACCTGCCCGCTCCCGGCCAGGATGGCGACGGCGATCGGGAGGTCGAAGCCGCTGCCGCTCTTCGGCAGGTCGGCCGGGGCCAGGTTGATGGTGATGCGCTTGAGCGGCGAGGCGTACCCGGCATTCGCGATGGCCGCCATCACGCGTTCGCGGCCTTCCTTCACCGCGCTCTGCGGCAATCCCACCGTCGAGAACGATGGCAGCCCCGGGGCGAGGTCGGCCTCGACGTCCACCGGACAGGCGTCGATGCCGATGAGCGTGGCGCTGCGGACGCGGGCGAGCATGCGGGCTCCGGATGGGTCGCACCCACGATGGGGCGCGAGTCCCGGCGGGCGCCAACCCGGACGACGCACGGCCTAGCAGAAAAAGACGATGCGCCGGGCTGGCACCCGGCGCATCCGCCACCACCCACCGCCACTACCGCAGGATCAGTTGGGCCAGCCGTCCGGTCGCGCGTCGAGCAGGAGGATGATCGGCGCCGAGAGATCCCCCGCGAAGACGCTGGTCTCGAGCGGCTGCGTCCGGTCGAGGTCGTCCCGGTTTGCCCCGATGATGCAGGTGAAGCCCACCCGGAGCACCGGTTGGTCGAGCAGCGCCACCGGGATGACCCGCGGCGGCCCGTAGGAGAGGCCTTCGCGGATGGTGGCCGGAACTCGGCCAGAGATGTAGACCGGCAGTTCCACCAGCGACTGTAGCATCCGGTAGGTCATGACTGTGGACTCCCCGCCACTGGTCGCCACCCCGAACACCGGGGCGCCGAACCGGCCCGTTCGGGGAAAAATGGCCACCCCGTAGCTGAACGGGGCGCCGTTATCCCTTGCTGTGGCAATGGTTTCCCGCAGCAGGTCGTGGACGGCGAGAAGATCCTGGGGGATCGGCTCGGGGTTCATGAAGGCTCCTTGGGGACGGCGCCCAGGTACCACGATGAAGTCTGGATGAGGGATTTGCAGACTTCGGGCCGAACAGCCAGCGGCCGTCCCTGGAGTGCTGGAGGGGGAGAGGACGCCTCCGGCGTCCCGCGCCAAACTTGGGGCCGGAACGCGGGGGGCGCAATTCCCTAGGCGGCCCAGCGCACCGTCACCTCGGTCCCCTCCCCCACGGTGCTGGTGACGCCCACGGTGGCCCCCCACCCTTCCACCAGCCGCCGCACGATGGCCAGCCCGAGGCCGGAGCCGCTGGTGGTGGTGGAGAAGCGCGGCTCGAACAGCCGCGGCAGCGCCTCCGCCGGGATGCCACGGCCGTCGTCCCGCACCGCAAGGCGGCCCTCCCCGATGCTCACGACGATGCGCCGCGCCTCCGCATTCCGGGCATTCTCGAGCAGGTTGCCGAGGACCTCCTTCACCTCGTCGAGCCGTCCCGGGACGATGACGCGGTCCGGGCCCTCCAGCTCCACGCGGACCCCGCTCTCGGAGAGGTGATAGAGCGCGGTAACCTCGCGCGCCGCCTGGGCCAGGTCCACGCGCTCGAGCGGTGCCGGCCCCCGCGCGCCGGGCAGGCCGAAGCGGCTGAAGGCCCGGGCGATGGTGTCGAGCCGGTCGATCTCCCCCAGGATCCGCTCCACCGTTTCCTCGAGCACCGGCATCAGGCGCTCGGGCCGTTCATGCGCCACACGGCGCAGGTGCTGCACGCCGAGCCGGATGGGGGTCAGCGGGTTCTTGATCTCGTGCGCAACCTGCCGGGCCATCTCGCCCCAGGCGAGGACGCGGGCGGCCTGGGTGACGTCGGTCAGATCGTCGAGGGCGAGTACTGCGCCGCCGGGCTCCCCGAGCCGCGCCAGCTGGACCCGGTAGGTGCGGCCCTGCGCCTCGACCTCCGCCCCGACGTCCCCGGTGCCGCCCGCCAGGAAGCCGCTGACCACCTCGGTCAGCCCGGTCCACTCGGGGCCGAGGAGGGCGGCCAGGCCAGAGCCGGGCTGGAGGTCGCGGCCCGTGAGCTGCGCCGCGCGCGGGTTGGCAATCAGCACGCAGCCGGCCCCGTCGAGCGCCACCACGCCGGTGGCCACGTTGGCGAGCACGTGCGCCGTGCGCCGGCGGGCATCCTCGAGCGCGGCCTGCGAACGCTGGATGTCGGCCGCCATCCGCTCGAAAGCACCGAAGACCTGCTCGAACTCCACCGGCGGCGCCGCCACGGCCGGCAGCGGCGCCACCTCGCCGATGGCGCGGGCGGAGCGTCCCAGGTCCGCCACCGGCCGCGACAGCGCCCGCGCCGCCACCTGGGCGGCGAGGAACGAGGCGGCCACCCCGAGCAGCGTCGCGAAGAGGAGGAGGAAGGCGAGGTCACGCCGGTCCTGCTCGCGCCCCCAGTCGAGGGCCAGGCGCGGGGTGGCGAGGATACCGATGCCGCCCGGCGGCCCCACCTGTGCCACCCGGTACCCCACGCGGACCGGGGCCACGTAGGTGGTGGCCTGCCTCGTCAGCTCCAACTCGTCGCCGAGCGCCAGCCGCTGGAAGGTGCGCGCCTCCATCAGCGGCTCCACCAGCGCCAGGTCCGCGAGGATGGGCGCGCTCGCGGCGATGAGGCGGCCGCCGCCGTAGAGCACCAGGTCGGCCTCGAGGCGGTTGGACAGCTCGCGCAGGCCGTCGGCCAGCTCCGGGTCGGGGACCTCGAGGAGGCCGCCGGCGGTGAGCAGGGCGTCGCGCAGGGTGGTGGTAATGAGCAGGTCGCGGGTGCGCGCCGCCTCCGCCTCGAGCCGGCCGAGCCCCCAGACCGTGAAGCTGGCGGCCGGCACCAGGAAGAAGAGGATCAGCGTGACCGCCAGCCGCAGCTGGAACGAGCGGGCGCGCCGGCGCAGCGCCCCAAGGTTCCGCATCCCGCGGCTGTCCAGGGTGGCTAGCCACCAGAGGAGCCCGAGCACCAGCGCATCCAGCGCGAGCAGCAGTGCCCCGCGCACCAGCACGTAGGGCAGCGGCCGCAGGCCGAGGGTGGCGTGCACCAGTCGCTCCCCCCCGGGCAGGTCGAGCGTGACCTCGGCCCGCACCTGGTGGCCCTGCCGGAACCAGGCACCCGGACGGGCGTGCGCCGTGCCGCTCGCAAACGGCGGCGACAGGCTCAAGTCGTAGAGCGGCGCGCCCTCCGCCGCCGGCCGCACCAGCAGGGCCAGCCGGGCCGGGGCGAGGAGCCGCGTGCGTGGCCCCACCCCCACCGTGAGCACCCGCCCGCTTGGCAGGCGCTCCAGCAGCAGGTGATGCCGCCCCGGGACCCGCGCCAGCGTGAGCACGGTGCGGGGGCGCGACGAATCCGCGGCACGCACCAGCGACGAGAGGAGAGCGGTCGGTAGGTCCAGCGAGTCGAGGGAGAGCTCCGCCACGCGCGCGCCCGACGGTTCCCACAGGGCCAGCCGGACCGGGAACTGCTGCCCCTCGAGGTCGGAGCCACGCCAGAGCAGGTAGAGGTCGGTGGCGGTGCGCGGCTCGGGTCCCGCCCGCAGCCGATCCCCCAGCCGCTCGAGCAGCGGCTCGGCCAGCGGCTCCTCGGCGCTGCCGAGCCGGTTGAGGTCGCGCTGGGCCGCCACCAGGCGGCCGTTCAGCTCGGCGCCCCACGTCACCAGCGACGCGGCCGAGCCGGCCACCACCGCAGTCCCGAGGATCGCCGCCAAGCGCGGCATGGGCCGCGCCAGGAGGAAGAGCGACGGGAGCCAAAGGAACGTGTACCACGCCGGCCAGCCCAGCCTCGGTTCCCACACCACGAGCCCGAGCACGGCCGCGAGCGCGGCGGCGGTCATCGCTGCGACGGACCAGCCCCAGCCGGCTCCACGCTCGTCCCGGCCGCCGAGCAAGGTGCCGCCCAGCAGCAGCATGGCGGCCGTGGCCACGGCGAGCGCCAGCTGCCAGCCGCCCCACAGCTCCGACGACACGCCCGAGGGCGGCGGGAGGATGCCGCGGGCCAGGTCGGCGATGAGGTACGGCGTGGCCACGAGGACGAGCGCGCCGGCGACGCCGCGCACCGGGCGCCGGGGAAGCGCGCGACCCCGGAGCCACACGCCGGCCGCCAGCAGCGCCCCCGCCGTGACCAGGAGGTTTCCAGCCGAGCCGGTGACGGGACTGAGCCAGCTCCGCACGAAGGTGGCGGAGGAGAAGAAGTCGGAAGCCCCCGCCGCGGCGCCAAGCGGCGAGCGGCAGGTGGCCCACACCAGCACGCCTAGCGCGGCGAGCCGGGCCGGGGCCGCGCGCGATGCCACGAGGACCAGGCTCAGCACCGCAAGCACCAGCACGGCCGCGACTTGGGACGCGCGGTCACTCGCCTCGGCGAGCACGGCCAGCTGATCGGGCGGCTGGGGCTGGACGCTGAAGAGGACCCGCTCGCCGGCGGTGGTGGGCTGGGTGTAGTCGAAGATGTCGCCCGACCGGGGCGCCGCCCCCGGCGGGTACACGTGCAACTGGACCCCCGCCGAGGAGCCGAACCGGGCCGCCAGGCTCCGGTCGAAGCGCGGGGCCGCGGAGTCGGCCGCGAGCAGCACGGTGGCCACCACCACGCGTCCCGACCGCGCCACTAGCCGCCGCTCGAGCAGGCTGTAGGCGCGGGTGAACCTGACCGTCACCGAATCGCCCGACGGTGCGGGCACGGCCCGGTGGCGCCCCGCCCAGGCCCAGGGCACGCCCGTGGGCTCGAGGATGGCCACCGACATCTCCGCCCCGCCTCGCGGGAGCGCGCGATCCAGCTCGGCGAAGGCCTGCCGCCGGTCGCCGTCGGCCCAGGCGCGGGCCCGCCCCGCCATCGCGTCGGCGCGGTTGAACTCGGCCTCGAGCTCGCCCCGGAGCCGCTGGTACGCGTCCGTCAGGCGGCGCTCGCGTTCCTCGGCCCAGTCCCCCGTCACCCGGCCGAGCTGCACTTGCCCTACCACCAGCGCGAGGCCCATGACCAGGGTCAGCAGCGCCAGGGCACGTTCACGCCGGCCCTCGGACCGGACTGCCTGGACCAGCGCCAGAAGGGCGATGCCGAGGGTGACCCCGGCGGCCCACCACGCCGGAGTGCGGAGCCACTCCGTGGCCGACAGCACCGCGACCAGGGCGATCCACACCACCCGGCGGGCGGGCGTCGTCATCGAGGTGGGCATGGCGTCCAAGTTAGCAACTATATTGAGGGCTGCCATGACAATCCGCGTACGCTGCACCCCGCTCCTGCTGCTCGCCTCCAGTCTCCTGGCGCCGGCCCTCCCGCTGGCGGCGCAGGCCGAACAGGGGACGTTCGTGATCGTGGCCGGCGGCCGAACCGTGGGCGCCGAACGGTGGGAGGTGCGTCCCGATGCGGCAGGCACCCGCACCACCTCCACGGTCAGCTACCTGCTGACCCCGCTCCTCGCCCTCGAGGTGAGCGCGGTGTACGGCGCGAGCGACCAGGCCCTCCAGCTCACCCGCCGTCAGGGCGAGGCGAGTGCGCAGACCTTCGCGGTCCAGCAGCGCAACCGGGTGACGGTGCGCCGGGTGGCCCCCGGCGGTGAAAAGGCGAGCGAGTTCCCCGGGGGGCCCGACGTGGTGCTCCTGGCGGACAGCGCTTTCGCGCCCCTCCTGCGCCTCCTGCCGCTCGCCACGTCCACCCCGCGGACGGTCAAGATCCTGTATCCCGAATCGGGGCGCCGTGGGCAGGTGCGGCTCGAGCGTCAGGCCCGCCCCGGCGGCGCCCTGATCCGGCTGAGCGGCGCCCTCGAGGGCGAGATCGAGCTGGGACGGGGTGGCGAAGTCCTCCGTATCTCCCTTCCGGCCTTTGGCCTGGAAGCCCGCCCGGACCCCAGGTAGCAGATCGTCACATCCTGAAACCCAGCGCAGCCGGGGTCCGTACGCCCGGTCAGCCGCATTTCACGTCCATAACCAGGAAGATTCGATGCGTTTGAGCCGGCTGATCTGTTCGGCCATCCTGCTCCCCTTCGCGCTGGTGGCCCAGGCGGCGCCGGCGGCCCCTCCGGTGGCCACCCTGAGCCTGGCCGAGGCGCTGCAGCAGGCCCGGAACAACAACCCGACGTACCTCTCCCGGCTCAACAACGCCGCCACCGCCCGCATGCAGGTGCGGAATGCCTATGGCGGGCTCCTGCCCAGCGCGTCGGTGTCGGCCGGGATGGACTACACCGGCTCGGGCCAGGCCAACTTCGGCCAGGGCTTCACCCGCCAGACCTCGGCCATCATCGGGTCCAACTACAGCGCCGGGTTCCAGTGGCAGCTGGACGGGGGACGGCTCCTGGCCCCGCGGGAACAGAAGGCCAACCAGCGCGCCGTGGAAGAGGAAATCGGGGCCGAGGACAACGCCCTCAAGTTCCGCGTCACGGACCAGTACCTGAGCGTCCTGCAGGCCACCGCTCAGGTGCAGGTGGCCCGGCAGCAGGTGGAGCGGAACCAGGCCTTCCTGGACCTGGCCAACGCCAAGTACCGCGTGGGCCAGGGGACGCTCATCGAGGTGCGGCAGGCCGAGGTGCAGAAGGCCCAGTCGGACGTGCTCCTGCTGCGCAACCTGCAGGCCGAGGCCGTGGCCAAGCTCGAGCTCTTCAACCGGATCGGCGTGGCGCCGCCCATCGCCATCGACCAGATCGCGCTGAGCGACTCGTTCCCCGTCACGGAGCCGACGCTCTCCCTGGAGGGCCTGCTCTCGCAGGCCGCCGACCAGAATCCCGAGCTCAAGGCGCTGCGGGCGCGTGAGCGCGCGGCGCGGATCGGCGTGAGCTCCGCCAAGTCGGAGTTCCTGCCGAGCCTGTCGCTGCGCGGCGGCTGGAGCGGGTTCACGCAGCAGGCCACGGACAAGAGCCTGCTGCTCCGCCAGAGCCTGGCCGGCGCCATCGGCTCGGCGCAGGGCTGCATCTTCCAGGACTCGCTGCAGGCGCTGTTGCCGGGGCGCACCGTCCAGGGCGCGGCCGGCTGCTACGCGGCGGCGGGGCTGAACGGCACCGGCACCGCGCTCACGGCCCAGACCCGGAACGCCATCCTCGACGGCAACAGCGTCTTCCCGTTCGACTTCACCAAGCAGCCCTTCAGCATCGGGCTCACGGTGTCGCTGCCGCTCTTCACCGGCTTTGGCCGGAGCCTGCGGCTGCAGCAGGCGCGGGAATTCGCGCGGGACGCGGACGAGAACACCCGGCTCCGGGCGCTGGCCATCCGCACCGACGTGCAGGCCGGCTTCATCGGGGTGCAGACCGCCTACAAGGCCATCGGCGTGCAGGCCCAGAGCCGCGACGCGGCGCGGGACCAGCTCCGCCTGGCGCAGGACCGCTACCGGCTCGGCAGCGGCACGGCGCTGGAGGTGTCGGACGCCCAGAACTCGGTGGAGCGGGCCGAGGGCGATTACGTGAACGCCATCTACGACTATCACAAGGCCCTGGCGTCGCTCGAAGCCTCGGTGGGCCGTCCGCTGCGCCCCTAACGGGAAGGAACAGGCATCATGTCGCGTCGCATGAAGTTCGGGCTCCTCGCGGTCCTGGTCGTCGCCGTGGTCGGGGGCATCGTGGCCCTCGGGGCGGCGAAGAGCAAGAACAAGCCGGTCGAGGTGCGCCTCGAGCAGGTCGGCACCCGGGACCTGGTGGCCGTGGTGACGGCCAGCGGCAAGATCGAGCCCGACACCAAGGTGGACGTGCTCTCCGACGTGCAGGGGCGCATCACCAAGATCGCCGTCCGCGAGGGCGACCTGGTCCGCAAGGGCGATTTCCTGCTGCAGATCGACCCCGCCATCTACCAGGCGGCGGTGAGCCGCGCCGAGGCCATGGTGGCGAGCGCGCAGAGCGACCTGATCCGGGCCCGGGCCAACCAGGACCAGGCCAAGCGCTCGCTCGATCGCTCCAAGGAGCTGCAGCGGACCAGCCCCACCCTCATCACGGCCGAGTCGGTGGAGCAGGCCCAGACGGCGTGGGACGTGTCTGTGGCCAACACCAAGGCGAGCCAGGCCAGCGTGGACCAGGCGCGGGCGGCGCTGCAGGAGGCGCAGGACAACCTCCGCAAGACCCGCATCATCGCCCCGATCACCGGCCGGGTGACCCGGCTCGCCGTGGAGGAGGGCGAGGTGGCCGTCATCGGCACCTTCTCCCGGGACGTCGGCCTGCTCATGACCATTGCCGACCTCTCGGTGATCCTGGCCAAGGTGCAGGTGGACGAGACGGACGTGGTCCGCCTCTCGGTGGGCGACTCGGTGGAGGTGGCCATCGACGCCTTCCCCGACACGACCTTCATGGGCCACGTCACCAAGATCGCCAACAGCGCGCAGCTCACGGCCACCTCCACGGCGTCGGGCTCGAACGACCGGGCGGTGGACTTCGACGTCGAGATCACGCTGGCCAACCCGCCGAAGGACATCCGGCCGGACCTGTCGTGCACCGCGCGGATCGTCACCGACGTGCGGAAGGGTGCGCTCAGCATCCCGATCATCGCCCTCACGGTGCGCCAGCACGAGAAGCTGCCCACCGAGGGCACGCCGGCCGCCGCGCCGGCCGGTGCCGGGGACTCGGCCAAGGCGAAGGCCAAGGACACCGAGGGCGTCTTCGTGGTCACCGATGGCGTGGCGCAGTTCCGCCCGGTAAAGGTGGGCATCGCGGGCGACGAGTACTTCGAGGTGGTCGAGGGCGTGAAGGCCGGCGAGACCATCGTGGCGGGCACCTACCAGGCCATCCGCGACCTGCGCGACTCGACCCGCGTGAAGAGCGCCGCGGCCGACTCGGCCGCCAAGGGGAAGGCGTCATGAGCGACCGGGTGATCCACGTCGAGGACCTGGTCCGCGAGTACCCGATGGGCGGCGAGAAGGTGCTGGCCCTGCGCGGGCTGACGCTGAGCATCCGCCGCAACGAGTACGTGGCCATCATGGGGCCGTCGGGCTCCGGCAAGTCCACGCTGATGAACCTGCTGGGCTGCCTCGACACGCCGAGCCGCGGGGACTACTGGCTGAACGGGCAGGAAGTCTCGCGCCTGACCGACGACGCGCTGGCGCGGGTCCGGAACAAGGAGATCGGGTTCGTGTTCCAGACCTTCAACCTCCTGCCCCGCGCCTCGGCGCTCCACAACGTGGAGCTGCCGTTGGTCTACGCCGGGGTGGGCAGCCGGGAGCGGCGGGAGCGGGCGGTGCGGGCGCTGACCCGGGTGGGCCTCCAGAACCGCATGCACCACCGGCCCAACGAGCTGTCGGGCGGCCAGCGGCAGCGCGTGGCCATTGCGCGGGCGCTCGTCAACGAGCCCTCGCTGCTGCTGGCGGACGAGCCCACAGGCAACCTGGACAGCACCACCAGCGAGGAGATCATGCGGGTCTTCAGCGAGCTCCACGCGCAGGGCCAGACCATCGTGGTGGTGACCCACGAGCCGTCCATCGCGGCCCACGCCGAGCGGGTGGTGGTGCTCCGCGACGGCCGGCTCGACAGCGACACCCGGAACCGCGCCGCGGCCTAGCATGCCGATCTTCGAGGCGGTGCGGATGGCCCTCCGCACCATCGTGACGCAGAAGCTCAAGAGCTTCTTCTCCCTGCTCGGCGTGCTGATCGGGGTGACCTTCCTCATTGCGGTCGTCTCGATCGTCGAGGGCATGAACGTGTACATGGAGGACCAGTTCGCCAACCGGCTGATCGGCCTCAACACGTTCACCCTGCGGCGCAACCCCGGGATCAACACCGGCAACGTCACCGAGGAGGAGTGGCGGAGCTGGATGCGGCGCCCGCGCATCACCTACGGGGATGCGCAGTATGTCGCCGAGCGGATCCAGACCCCGGTGATCACCGCCCAGTACTGCTCCGACCGGATGACGCTGTCCTACGGCGGCAAGCAGGCCAAGGACATCGAGCTCATGGGCACCGAGCCGGCGTATTTCGAGATCAAGACCATTGGGATCGCCAGCGGGCGCATCTTCACGCCGCAGGAGGTCAAGGCGGGCGTGCCGGTGCTGGTGCTCGGATGGGAGCTGGCGGAGAAGCTGTTCGCGGGCCTCGATCCCCTGGGGCGGGACGTGATGATCCAGGGCCTGCCCTACCGGGTGATCGGCGTGGCCGAGAAGCGGGGCACCCTGTTCGGGATCTCGCTCGACAAGTTCGCCGTGATGCCGTTCCGCGCCCCGGCCCGCCGCTACATCTGCCCGCTCGGGGTGCTGGACGAGCTCCAGATCAAGGCCGCGAACCCCACCATGATGCAGGTGGCCATGGCGGAGACCGAGGCGATCATGCGCACCCGCCGGGGCCTGCGGCCCACGCAGGAGAGCAACTTCAACCTGCAGTCGGCCGAGGGCGCACTGGAGGGCTGGAAGAAGATCTCCCGGGTGCTGCTCACCGTGCTGCCGGGCCTCGTGGCCATCTCGCTCGTGGTGGGCGGGATCGTGATCATGAACATCATGCTCATGGCCGTCACCGAGCGGACCCGCGAGATCGGCATCCGCAAGGCCCTCGGCGCCAAGCGGCGCGACATCCTGGCCCAGTTCGTGGTGGAGAGCGCCACGCTCTCGACCGTGGGCGCGGCGCTCGGCGTGGGCGCGGGCATCGGCCTGGCCTTCGTGGTGCGGGCGCTGACCCCGCTGCCGGCCGCGGTGGCGCCGTGGTCGGTGGTCGTGGGAGTCGGCCTCGGGATGGTCGTCGGCATCATCGCCGGCGTCTACCCGGCCAGCCGGGCCTCGCGCCTCGACCCGATCCAGGCGCTCCGCGCCGAATGACCCGGGAGACCTGATCATGCTGCTCAGCCGTGCCTTCGAGGGCGTCGGGATCGCGCTGGACTCGCTGCGGGCCAACAAGGTCCGCGCGGCGCTCACCATCCTCGGCGTCGCCATCGGCGTCATGGTGGTCATCGCCATGGCGGCGGCCATCACCGGCGTCAACCGGAGCGTCTCCGAGCAGCTCGAGAAGCTGGGCCCGCGGACCTTCTTCGTCTTCCGGTACTTCCAGGGCGGCCTGAACATCAGCGACGGCTCGGACGAGATGTCCCCGTGGCGGCGGAATCCGTGGCTGACCGTCGCGGAGGCGGAGATGCTGCGGCGGATCCCCGGGATCCAGAGCGTCACCTGGCAGGAGAACGCCAGCGGCCCCGTGAGCGCCGGCGACGTGAGCTTCTCCAGCGTCAACGTGCAGGGTTTCGGCCCCGACTGGATCCTCACGCAGGGCGGCACCATCATCGAGGGCCGCAACTACACCGCCGTCGAGCAGGCGGCCGGGGCGCATGTGGCGGTGATCAACGACAAGCTGGCCGAGCAGCTCTGGCCGGGGCTCGACCCGGTGGGCCGGCGCATGAAGGTCTTCGGGGAGCCGTTCGACGTGATCGGCATCTACACCGAGCCGTCGAGCCTGTTCGGGGACAACAAGAATCCCACGGTCTTCATCCCGCACGCCACGTTCGTGAAGGTGGCGGACTACTGGAAGGGCTGGCTCATGTTCGCGGTGATGCCCGGCCCGGAGCTGACCGTGCCGGAGGCGCAGGACCGGGTCACCGCCGCGCTCCGCGCCTACCGGGGGCTCAAGCCCGCGCAGGAGAACAACTTCTCGCTGGTGAGCCAGGACAAGCTGCTGGAGAGCTTCGACAGCATGACCAAGGGCTTCTTCCTGGTGATGCTCGCCCTGTCCAGCGTCGGCCTCATGGTGGGCGGGGTCGGGGTGGTGGCCATCATGATGATCTCGGTCACGGAGCGCACCCGCGAGATCGGCGTCCGCAAGGCGCTCGGCGCCACCCGGCGTGAGATCATGTGGCAGTTCCTGGTGGAGGCGGCCACCCTGACCCTGGTGGGCTGCATCGCCGGCATGCTGCTCGGCGGCGGCCTGACGCTGCTGGTGAACAAGCTGACCCCGATCCCGGCGGCGGTCCCGCTCTGGTCGGTGGTCGCGGCGGTGGCGGCCTCCACCGTGACGGGCGTGCTCTTCGGGCTCTACCCCGCCAGCAAGGCCAGTCGCCTCGACCCGGTGGAAGCCCTCCGCTACGAGTAGCCGCCGCGGGCCGTGCGTCCGGAAGGGCCGCCCACTCCTGCGGGGGTGAGCGGCCCTTCATCTTTTTCTTGCCCTGCCGGAAACCGGGCATGCTATCTTGGAGCATGCCTGTCCGCGAAGCGTTCCGGCTCGCCATCCAGTCGGTCCTGGGCTCCAAGCTCCGTTCGTTCTTCACGCTCCTCGGCATCATCGTCTCGGTGGCCTTCCTCGTGGCCGTCGTGGCGGTGATCCAGGGGATGAATGCGTACGTGAAGGACACCATGACCGGGGCCATGATCGGCACCAACGCGTTCCAGGTGCGGCGGCTGCCCATCGCCATCGGGCTCCTCTCGGACGAGGAGCTCAAGGCCATCCAGCGGCGCCCCAAACTCACCATGGCGGACGCGGAGGCCGTGCGCCGGGCCCTCCCCGATGCCCAGGCCATCTCCATCCAGTCCGGCTGGCCCACCCCCACGAGCGACATCTCCCACCGCAACAACACCATCGGCGACGTGATGATCTTCGGGGTGACGCCCGACTACCAGCTGGTGCTCGACTACCGCTTTGCCGCCGGCGAGCCCCTCTCCGAGCCGGACATCCGGGAGCGCCGCCCCGTGGCGGTGGTGGGCAGCGAGGTGGCCGAGAAGCTCTTCGGGACGGTGGAGCGGGCCATCGGCCAGCGGGTCCGGCTGGCGGGCCGGGAGATGCGCATCAAGGGCGTCACCGCCCGGAAGGGCCGGGTGCTGGGACAGTCGTTCGACGGCTTCGCCCTCATCCCCATCTCCACCTTCGAGGCGATCTACGGCCGCCGCCTGACCACCACCGTGTCGGTGAAGATGCGGAACCCCGAGGAGATCGCCGGCGCAATGGACCGGGCGCAGGAGGCCATGCGGCTCTCCCGCCACCTCCGGCCCGCGGAGGCGGACAACTTCACCATCGACAAGGCCGACGCCCTGGTGAACTTCTGGCGGCGCCTCACCAAGGTGCTCTTCACCGTGATCCCCGCGGTGGTGTGCATCGGCATCGTGGTGGGGGGCATCGTCATCATGAACATCATGCTGATGTCGGTGAACGAGCGCACCCGCGAGATCGGCATCCGGAAAGCCCTCGGCGCCACCCGGCGGGACATCCGGCGCCAGTTCCTCATCGAGTCGCTGGTGCTCGCCACCCTGGGCGGGATCTTCGGGGTCGCCGCGGGCTGGGGCCTGAGCGTCGTGGTGTCCCAGTTCACCCCACTCCCCGCGCGGATCACGGGATGGTCGGTGGCCGTCTCGCTGCTCCTCGGCGCGGGCACCGGGGTCACCTTCGGGGTCTACCCGGCGGCGCGCGCGGCGCGGCTCGACCCCATCGCCGCGCTGCGGGCGGAATAGCCCGCGATGATCCTCCGGAACCTGGACGAGGGCATCGGCATCGCCCTCGATTCCCTCCGCACCAACAAGCTCCGCTCGGCACTGACCATCCTTGGCGTGGTGATCGGGGTGGCCACGGTGATGGCCATGGCGTCGATCGTGGAGGGCGTCCGGACGCAGATCTTCAACGCAATGAACACCGCCAGCCCCAGCACGTTCTACGTGGTGCGGTTCTTCTCGCAGACCCCGCTCAACCCGCAGCACCTGCCCTACGAGGTGCGCATCCGCCCCCCGGTCAGCGGCCGGGACGCGGAAGCCATCCGCCGCATCCCGGAGGTGGAGCATGCGGCGCTCTGGGTGCAGGTGTTCTACCGGCTCGAGTACCAGGGCGTGCAGACCCAGACGGTGCTCATCTACGGCGCCGACGAGCGCTACATGGACGTGCTGGGTGGCACGCTGCTCCGGGGTCGCTTCTTCGCCCCCGGCGAGCTGGACGGCGAGCCGGTCGCGGTGCTCGAGGTGGAGTCGGCGGAGCGCCTGTTCGGCCGGATCGACCCGCTCGGCAAGCGGGTCCGCGTCGGGGGCGTGGCCATGACGGTCATCGGCCTGTACCAGCGGCCCGAGAACATGTTCGAGCCGCCGGGCCAGCAGATCGGCGCCATCATCCCGTTCGAGACGGCGCGGCGGAACTACCCGTACGACGAGACCAACGGCCTGTTCATCTCCATCAAGCCCCGCGAGGGCATGCCGGTGGCGCGGGCCAAGGACCTGTCCATCGCCGCCCTGCGCCGGGCGCGGAGCCTGCGGCCCGGGATGCCGAACACGTTCGACATCATCACCCAGGACCAGATCCTCGACACCATCTCGAGCCTCACCAGCGCCTTCTTCGGCGTGATGGTGGCGCTCTCCAGCGTGGCCCTGCTCGTCGGCGGCATCGGCGTCATGGCCATCATGATGGTCTCCGTCACCGACCGCACCCGCGAGATCGGGCTCCGCAAGGCCATGGGCGCCACGCGGCAGGAGATCCTGTGGCAGTTCCTCGTCGAGGCGGCGACCCTCACCCTGCTGGGCGGGCTCATCGGCATCGTGGTGGGGCTGCTCGTCGGCGTGGTGCTCAAGCGCCTCATGGACATGCAGTCCGGGGTGCCGCTCTGGAGCGCGCTCATGGCCACGGTGGTCAGCATCCTGATCGGGCTGGTCTTTGGCCTCTATCCGGCCAACCGGGCGGCCCGGATGGACCCGGTGGAGGCCCTCCGGCACGAATAGCACCGGAGGATCCGGCCCCAGGGCCGGGGCATGCCGCTGGAGTCCGGGGGGCCGTGTGCAAGCACGGCCCCTCGGCGCATCCCCCCGCGCCCCCAACTCGACGAGGTCCCGATGCGGTATCCTGTCCGGCCGGCCGCCCTCCTCCTCTCCCTCCTTGCCCTGCCCGCCTGCGGCACTCGGGATGAGGGCCCCCGCGACGCGGTTGCCAGCAAGGAGATGGCCGGGGCACCGGCCGCGGCCCCGGCGGCCGCCGATGTGACGGTGACCCGGCGGATGATGGAGGGAACGGCGGAGGCGCAGGGCAACACGTTCCCCAATGCCGCGCAGGACCCGGCCTTCCAGTCGCCGATGATCATCCGGACGGGCCAGGCCAGTGTGGAGGTGGACTCGCTGGAGACCGGGATGGGCCAGGTGCAGGCGCTCGCCCAGCGCCTCGGGGGCTTCATTGCCAACAGCCAAATGCAGCTCGGCGGTGGCCAGTACCGGGCCGCCGCGCTCGAGGTGAAGGTCCCGGCGGGCCGCTGGGACGAGCTCATCGGGGGCATCACGCCGCTCGGCAAGGTGGAGTACGTCAACGTCAGCGCGCAGGACGTGGGCGAGGAGTTCACCGACGTGAGCGCGCGCGTGGCCAACGCGCGGAAGCTCGAGGGGCGGCTCATCGAGCTCCTCGGCACGCGCACCGGCAGGCTCTCCGACGTCCTCGAGATCGAGCGGGAACTCGCCCGGGTCCGGGAGGAGATCGAGCGGATGGAGGGGCGGCTCCGCTACCTCAAGGCCCACGTGGCCACCAGCACCCTGAGCCTTACGGTGCACGAGCCGGCGCCGGTCATCGCCGACGGCGGCAGCGGCGGCGTGATCGGCGAGGCGTTCCGGCAGGCGTGGCGGAACTTCGTGAACTTCATCGCCGGGTTCATCGCCTCACTCGGCACGCTGGTCCCGCTCGGGGCGCTCGCCATCCTCGCCCTCTGGGGGCTCGGCAAGGTGTGGCGGGGCCGGCGGCCGAAGACCTGAGGCGCTGACGGAGGAACCTCGGGCCGCCCCGGCGCGTACTGCCGGGGCGACCCCTTTCCTGTCCGGGCGCCCCGCCCTACTCTCCCTGCGTCTTCAACCGCGGCCCCTCATGCCAGTCGACCTCCTTGCCATTGCCGCCCACCGGGACGACGTCGAGCTCACCTGCGCCGGCACCCTTCTCAAGGCCCGGGAGGACGGGTACACCACCGGCATCCTGGACCTCACGGGCGGCGAGACGGGGACGCGCGGCAGCGCCGCACTGCGCGGGCAGGAGGCGGCGCGGGCCGCCGAGATCATGGGTGTGAGCGAGCGCCGGAATGCCGGGCTGCCCGATGCGGGACTCCAGAACACCGACGAGATGCGGCGCGTGGTCGTCGAGCAGATCCGCCACTTCGCGCCCCGCGTGGTCATCCTGCCGTTCCCGGTGGGCCGGCACCCGGACCATCGGATCGCCTCGGAATTGTCGCGGGACGCGTGCTTCCTGGCGGGGCTGGCCAAGTACCCGGCCGGCGGGGCGCCGCACCGGCCACACAAGATCCTCTACGCCCTCGCCTACCGCGAGGACCCGGTGAAACCCACCTTCGTGGTGGACATCAGTGCCCAGTTCGAGCGGAAGATGCAGGCGATCCGCTGCTACGCGAGCCAGTTCGACGGCGCCAAGGCCGCCGGCGAGATCTTCCCCACCGGCCAGGACCTGTACTCGCTGGTGGAGGTCCAGAACGCGCACTACGGCTCCCTCATCCGGACCCGGTACGGCGAACCCTACTTTACCCACGAAACCGTCCGGATCGATGACGTGGTGCGCCTCGAGGTACAGAGCATGTGACGCCCGGACCGCCTGGCCGGGAGCACACACCCACAGGTAGCACTCGTCTAAGCTCTTGCATGACAATGCGTTATCCGCATGGCGTGGATCTCCTCCCGGTCCGCCACCACTGAGTACCACGACGTGAGGTGAGGAGCCCGGGCGCACCGGGGGAACCTCATCCCCTGTGCGCACCCGCAGCGTGAGGACAGGGACCGCCTCCGCCGCCAGACCATCTTCAGGCCCATGCCCGGCGTCCGGGACCGGTCGGGCCGTGCGCGCGTGCCCCCCCCTCCCTCGGCCCCCCGGGGCACTCGGTCGGCGGCGTGGGCACCTGACCCCCAGACCCGCCCGGCGGCCGCGAGGGTGCCGAGTCGCCCCGATGTCGCCATCTTTCTCCCCAATGCAGACCACGCCGATCTACTTCGATCATGCCGCCACTACCCCCGTCCGCCCGGAGGTGGTGGAGGCCATGCTGCCCTACCTCGGCGGCACGTTCGGCAACCCCTCCAGCGGACATGGCTTCGGCCGAGCCGCCCGGGACGGGCTGGAGCGTGCCCGCGCCGAGGTGGCGGAGGCGCTGGGAGTGGCGGCGCGCGAGGTCTACTTCACCTCCGGTGGCACCGAGGCGGACAACCTCGCGGTCCTGGGCGCCGCGTGGGCGGCCCGGGAGGCGGGCCGCCCCATGATGACCGCCGTTGCCGCCACGGAGCACAAGGCCGTCCTGGCCGCCGCGCACGCGGTTACCCGGTACGGCGGGCGCGAAGCAATTCTGCCGGTCGGTCCCGACGGGATCCTCGACCTGGCCACGCTCGACGACGTGCTTGCGCAGGCGCCGGCGCTGGTTTCGGTGATGTGGGTGAACAACGAAACCGGCGTGGTCCAGCCGCTGGCGCCAATTGCCACCCGCTGCCGGGCCGCGGGCGTGCCGCTGCACAGCGACCTGGTGGCGGGCTTCGGCAAGCTGCCCTTCTCGCTGGCGGAGATCCCGCTCTCGCTGGCCACCATCACCGGACACAAGCTCGGCGCCCCGAAGGGCATCGGCGCCCTGGTGGTGCGCGACGGCGTGAGCCTCTCGCCGCAGGTCCACGGCGGCAGCCAGCAGCGGGGCCTGCGCCCGGGCACCGAGAACATCGCGGGCGCGGTGGCCCTCGGCTGTGCCGTGCGGCTGGCGCGGCAGGAACAGGCGCACGAGGCCACCCGCCTCACCGAGCTGCGCGACCTGCTGGCCGCCCTCCTCACGGCGGCCGTGCCGGACCTCCGGGTCACGGGCGGCGGCGCCGCGCGCGCGCCGCATGTCCTCAACCTGCAGGTGCCCGGCTGCGACGCCCAGGCGCTCCTGATGCACCTGGACCTGGCCGGCATCGCCGCCTCGGCGGGCTCCGCATGCCAGACCGGCGCCGCCGAGCCTTCGCACGTGCTCACGGCCATGGGTGTCCCGCCCGAGTTCGCCCTGTCCGCGATCCGGCTGAGCCTGGGGCACGAGACCACCGCGGAGGAGGTGCGCCGGGTGGCGGAGGTGTTCCCGCGCGCCGTGGCAAAGGTGCGCGCGCTTGGCCTGGCGCTGAGCCGCTGACGATGGTGGCGAGCCCCATGCCCCCGGCGGGCCGGCGGACGCGGATCCTGGTGGCCATGAGCGGCGGCGTGGACAGCTCCGTGGCCGCGGCGGAGCTCGTGGCGCAGGGCCACGAGGTGATCGGCGCCACGCTCAAGCTCTTCTGCTACGGCGACAGCGTCCCCGACCGCCCCTGCTGCTCCCTCGACTCGATCAACGACGCGCGAAGCGTCTGCCAGGCGCTCGGGATCCCGCACTACGTCCTCAACATGGAGGACCGCTTCAGCCGGGACGTGATCGCCAACTTCGTGGCCGAGTACAGCCAGGGCCGGACGCCGATTCCCTGCGTCCGTTGCAACTCCTTCACCAAGTTCCGCGACCTCCTGGCGCACGCCGACGCGCTCGACTGCGACTACCTGGCCACCGGTCACTACGCCATTGCGCGGGAGGGCCGGTTGTACCGCGGCGCCGATCCGGGCAAGGATCAGAGTTACTTCCTCTGGGGTATTTCGCGGAGTGTCCTGCCCCGGCTGCTGACCCCGGTGGGCGGCCTGACCAAGGCGGAGACGCGGGCCCATGCGCGCCGGCTCGGGCTCGTCACGGCGGACAAGCCGGAGTCGGTGGAGATCTGCTTCGTGCCGGATGACGACTACGTGGGCGTCCTGGAGCAGCACCTGCCGGCCGACGCGCCGGCGCTGCTGCCGGGCCCGCTGGTGAGCACGGGCGGCGAGGTGATCGGCGAGCACGCGGGCTTTGCGCGCTACACCATCGGCCAGCGGAAGGGGCTCCCGGGCGGGGCCGGCGAGCGGCGGTTCGTGGTGGCCATCCGCCCGGCGACCCGCGAGGTGGTGGTGGGCAGCGCGGACGACCTGCTCGGGCATCGCGTGCAGCTGGCGGAGCTCAACTGGCTGGCCGACCCGCTGGCCGAGGGCGAGGGCTGCCTGGTGCAGCTGCGCTACCGCGCCCGGGCGGTGCCGGCCACGGTGGTGAGCGTTGCGGACGGCAGGCTGGACCTCGCGCTGGCGGTGCCGGTGCGGGCGATCACCCCGGGACAATCCGGCGTGGTCTTCGCGGATGATGGGCAGGTTCTCGGGGGAGGAGTCATCGCATGACGGCAGTCGGCTCGGCGGCGCGGCGGGGAGCCCTGGGGCTCGCCCTCCTGGTGACGGTGACGGGCACCGTCCTGGCGCAGGCCAGGCGCCCGATCGGCATCGAGGAGTACATCACCATGCCGGTGGTGAGCGACCCGCAGCTCTCGCCCGACGGGACCCTGGTGGCGTTCACCGTCACCACGCCGTCCATCGAGGACAACCGCTCCACGAGCCGGGTCTGGCTCGCCGAGATCGCCACCGGGGAGAGCTGGCAGGCCACGGTCGGCACGGGCAATGAGCGGCTCCCCCGCTGGGCGCCGGATGGCCGGACGCTGGCCTTCGTCTCCACGCGTGACGGCAGCCCGCAGATCTGGCGGATGCCGCTCCGCGGCGGTGAGGCCGGCAAGATCACGGCCGTCGCCCACGGCATCGCCGACTTCCTGTGGAGCCCGGATGGCAAGGCGCTCTACTTCTGGACCGACATCCCCTGGGGCGACTCCACCGAGGCGCAGAAGCGCTCGGCCCCCTACCCGACGTCGGCGCAGATCGTCACCGACCTGTTCTACCGTCACTGGAACGAGTGGCGCGTGGGCATCCGCTCGCACGTGTTCCGGGTGACGCTCACGGGCGAGGTCACCGACCTCACGCCGTTCGACCGCGACGTCCCGCCCCTGGCGCTCGGCGGGCTCACGGACGTCGCCGTCTCGCCCGTGGGCACCGAGGTGGCGGTGGTGTACAACCCCGACACCGTGCTCGCCACGAGCACCAACAACGACATCGCCGTCATGGGACCGGACGGGTCGGCGCGGCAGTTCATCACCACCAGCAAGGGGAACGACCACTCCCCCCGCTACTCCCCCGACGGCCGCTACATCGGGTACCTGAGCATGGCGACGCCGGGCTTCGAGGCGGACCGCCAGCAGCTCATGCTCTATGAACGCGCCAGCGGGCGGAAGCTCAACGTGGCTCCCCGCCTGGACCGGAGCATCACCGACTTCCGCTGGCTGCCCGATGCGCGGGCCGTGATCGCGGAGGTGGAAGACCGGGGCGGGCACAGCATCTACCGGATCGAGGTGCCGTCGGGCCGAACGCAGGTGCTGGTGAGCGGCGGGACCAACACCAACGTCCAGCTCTCGGACGATGGGACCCGCCTCAGCTTCCTGCGCAGCACCGCCGACCGGCCGGCGGAAGTCTGGACCGCCACGGCCGAGGGGAAGGACGCGCGCGCCGTCACCGCCATCAACGGGGAGCGCGTGGCCGCGCTCGACCTGGCGCCGGCCGAGGCGTTCGGCTTCGTGGGCGCGCGCGGGGACTCGGTCTTCGGGTGGCTGGTGAGGCCGCCCGGCTTCCGGGCAGACCGGAAATACCCGCTCGTGTACCTGGTCCACGGCGGGCCCCAGGGGGCGTGGCTGGACCAGTGGCATGGCCGCTGGAATTACGCGCTCTTCGCATCGCGCGGGTACGTGGTGGCGGCCGTTAATTTCCACGGCTCCACCGGCTACGGACAGGCATTCACCAACAGCATCTCGCGCAACTGGGGCGGCCTGCCCTTCGAGGACCTGATGAAGGGCCTCGATGCCGTGACGCGCCTGCCCTACGTGGACAGCACCCGCATGGGCGCCGCCGGCGCGTCCTACGGCGGCTACGCCATCTACTGGCTGGCGGGCAACACGAAGCGCTTCCGGGCACTGGTGGCGCACGACGGGATCTACAACCCGCTCAGCATGGCGGGCACCACTGAGGAGCTGTGGTTCCCGCACTGGGAGTTCGGCGGGCTTCCCACGGACCCGCAGGCGCGGGCGGTCATCGAGAAGTGGTCCCCCGCCAACTTCGCGCAGAACTGGACCACGCCGATGCTGGTGGTGCACAGCCAGCTGGACTATCGCGTGGACGTCTCGGAGGGCCTGCAGGCGTTCACCAACCTCCGCCTGCGCGGGATCCCGGGCAAGTTCCTCTACTTCCCGGACGAGGATCACTTCGTGACCAAGCCTCGCAACCGCCGGCTCTGGTGGGGCACCGTGCTCGATTTCCTGGACCAGTACCTCAAGCCGGCCGCCTGATGCGCCCGCTCATCGTCCGCTGGCTCATCAACACCCTGGCGCTCTACGTGGCCGTGCAGGTGGTGGACGGAGTCGAGTACACCGGCCCGGCGCTCGGCCTGCTGGCCGTGGCGGCGCTGTTCGGGATCGTCAACGCCACCCTGCGCCCGCTGCTGGCGCTGCTCACCTGCCCGCTGGTGCTGGTCACGCTCGGGCTCTTCCTGTTCTGCATCAACGCGGCGCTGCTCCTGCTCACCAGCTGGCTCTCCGGCCTCTTCAACCTCGGCTTCCAGGTCCGCGACTTCGGCTCGGCCTTCTGGGCCGGCCTCCTGATCAGCCTCGTGAGCCTCGTCCTCTCCCTGTTCGCGGGAGAGAGCGAGGTGAAGGTGATCCGGAAGTAGCGCCGCCGCCGCCCGCCGAGCTCGTCAGGCTCCATTCCACCAAATCCCGGCCTGGGATCGCCGACCTCGACGCCGGTCATTCGCCGGGTGAGGCGCGCACTCTAAGTCTTTTCGTGGCATAGGCTTGTGCCGCCGCCGATGGGCCCGCCGCCCCGTTACGGCGGCGTTACACCGCCCGATTGGCCCCCCTCCGCCGCGAGGGGTAGATTCAGGCCGTCCCCCGCATCGTCAGGCCGTGACCGACCTCGCCCGCGCCGTTCCCGCCTCCCCGCCCGCCGACTCGACGCCCGACCTGGGGCACCCGAGCCTCTACCTGAACCGCGAGCTGTCCTGGCTCGAGTTCAACCGCCGGGTTCTGCACGAGGCGCAGGATGCGCGCATCCCGCTCGTGGAGCGGCTCAAGTTCCTCGGGATCTTCAGTTCCAACCTGGACGAGTTCTTCCAGATCCGCGTGGCGGGCCTCAAGGACCAGCTGGCGGCGGGCTACAGCGAACGGTCGGAGGACGGGCAGACCCCCGAGGCGCAGTTGCACGCCATCGCCGTGGCGGTCCGCGGCATGGTCCTGGAGCACGCGCACTGCCTGCACGACGACGTGCTGGCCGGACTGGCCCGGCACGGCGTGGCGCTGGTGGGCGTGGAGCAGCTGAACGCCGAGGAGCGCGCCCGCCTCGACCGCCACTTCCGCGACAACGTCTTCCCGGTCCTCACCCCCCTCGCGGTGGACCCGGCGCACCCGTTCCCCTACATCTCCAACTTGAGCCTGTCGCTGGCGGTGAACCTGCGCGGCGCGGACGGCGAGGAGCGGTTTGCGCGGGTCAAGGTGCCGAAGATCCTCTCCCGCTGGGTGCCGCTCGGGGACGGCATGCGCTTCGTGCCGCTGGAGGACGTGATCGCCGCCAACATCGAGGCGCTCTTCCCGGGGATCGAGATCCTGGGCTGCCACCCGTTCCGCATCACCCGCAACACTGACTTCGAGGTGGACCACGACGAGGCGGAGGACCTCCTGAGCACCATCCAGGAGGAGGTGCGCAACCGCCGCTTCGGGGCGGTGGTGCGCCTCGAGGTCTCCCCCGCCCTGCCGGCCTCGATCCGGGAGGTGCTCCTCGGCGAGTTCAATGCCGCGCAGGAGGCGCTCGCCGCCCCGCTCGGCGAGGATGATGTCTACGAGGTCCCCGGCCTGCTCGACACCGCCGACCTGCTGGGCCTGGCGGCGAGCCTCGACCTGCCCGCGCTCAAGGACCCCCCGCATCACCCCGTGACGCCCGCCCGGCTTGCCGGCGGCCGCAACGTCTTCGAGGTGATCCGCGAGGGGGACGTGCTGGTGCACCACCCGTACGAGAGCTTCACCAATTCCGTGGAGCGCTTCATCCAGGCCGCGGTGGACGATCCGGACGTGGTGGCCATCAAGCTCACGCTATACCGCACCGGGGGCGACTCGAGCATCGCGCGCCTCCTGGCGCAGGCGGCTGAGCGCGGCAAGCAGGTGGCGGTGCTGATCGAGCTCAAGGCGCGCTTCGACGAGGAGAACAACATCCGCTGGGCCCAGCGCCTGGAGGACGTGGGCGTGCACGTGAGCTACGGCGTGGCGGGGCTCAAGACCCACGGAAAGGTGATGCTGGTGGTCCGCCGCGAGGGCGACGCGATGCGCCGCTACCTCCACATGGGCACCGGCAATTACCACCCCGGCACCGCGCGCGTGTACACCGACTTCGGGCTCTTCACCTGTGATCCCGAGCTCGGCGCGGACCTCACCGACCTGTTCAACGTCCTCACCGGCTTCGCGGCGCCCACCCAGTACCGCAAGCTCATCGTGGCCCCCCGCGGCATGCGGGAGCGCTTCATCGCCATGATCCGGCGCGAGGCCGAGCATGCGCGTCATGGGCGGCCCGCGCGGATCCTGGCCAAGATGAACGCCCTGGTGGACGGGCCGATCATCCGGGCGCTGTACGAGGCCTCGCGGGACGGGGTGCAGGTGGACCTGATCGTCCGCGGCATCTGCTGCCTCCGCCCCGGCCTGGCGGGCATCAGCGAGCGGATCCGGGTGGTGAGCATCGTCGGCCGGTTCCTGGAGCACTCGCGCACGTGGTACTTCCTCAATGGCGGGGCCGAGGAGGTCTACATCGGCTCGGCGGACTGGATGCCGCGGAACCTGGACCGGCGCATCGAAGCGGTGGTCCCCATCGAGGACCCGGCGCACCGCCACGCCATCCGCGACCTCCTGAACCTCATGTGGCAGGACAACCGGCAGGCCTGGGAACTGGCCGCGGACGGCCAGTACACCCAGCGTCGCCCCGCCGAGGGCGAGCCGGAGCTGGCGACGCACCGGGTGCTCGTCGAGGCCTACCGCGAGACGGCGCGAGTGACGGCGGAGCATCCCATCGTGCGCTGAGCTCGGGTGCCGGCGCTGGTTGCACCGGCGGCGTGGGGAGTCCGGTGCACCCGCGGGGCCGGTCGAGAATTTCCACGCAGGGCCGCAGTGGACCTGCACGTAAGCAGCGGGGCTCGTCTCAGGACGAGCCCCGCTCTGTATTTGCAGGTATCCGTTGAGGGCCGGCACCGATGCCCACCCGTGCTGCCACCCTCACGCCGCTGCACGTTCCTCGGGGACGCCTCTCCTCGCCGAGCGCGGTGCCGCTGCGGGGCCCTCCACACCCGCTGCGCTGCATTCAGCCAAAGGCGGCCAGGCAGCCTAGAACGCCATCCCCGAGGACTCGGCGAATTTCTTGAGCAGCTCCTCCTGCTCGGGGGACAGTTCGTCGGGGATCTTCACGGCGACCTGGACCAGCTGGTCTCCCTTGCGGTCGCCCTTTTCGATGCCCATGCCCTTGACCCGGAACTTGCGGCCGGGCTGGGTGCCGGGGGGCACGCGGAGGACCACCTTCTTTCCATCCAGCGTCCGCACGCGGAGGCGGGTGCCGAAGACGGCCTGAGCCAGGTTGAGGGGCACTTCGCAAATGACGTCGAGGCCCTCGCGCCGGAAGAAGCGGTCGCCTTCCACCTGGAAGGTGACCACGAGGTCGCCCACCGGGGCGCCGGGCTGGGCCGCCTGCCCCTGGCCGCGCAGGCGGACCTTGGCGCCGGTCTCGGTGCCGGGCGGCACCGTGATGAGCACCTCGCGCTCCGTCCGGACCTGACCGGCGCCGGCACAGGTGGGGCACGGGGCGGACGGGATCTTCCCCTTGCCACGGCACTGCGGGCAGGGCCGGCTTACCGCAAAGCCGCCCTGGCCGAACGTCACCGTGCCGCGCCCACTGCACTCCGGGCAGGGGGAGATCTTGGCACCCGGTGCGCCACCGGTCCCATGACACGTGGGGCACCCTTCGGTGACGGGCAGGCGCACCGGCACCTTGCCGCCCAGCGCGGCGACGCGGAAGGGGATCTCGACCAGCGTCTCGATGGCCTCGCCGCCGGCGGCTTCCTCGCGCCCCTTGCGGCCGAAGATCGAGGAGAAGATGTCGCCCAGCCCGCCGAGGCCCCCGAGATCGAAGTCGAGGTTCTGCTCGAAGCCACCGGTGCCGGGTCCCGACGCGCCCGCTCCCGGCCGGGGGCCAGCCCCCCCGGGGCCGCGACGGAAGCCCGAGTCGAAGGCGCCGAGGCGACGCATCTGGTCGTACTGCTTCCGCTTGTCGGCGTCGGACAGCACGCCGTGCGCCTCCGAGATCTCCTTGAAGCGCTCGGCGGCCTGGGCGTTGTTGGGGTTGGCATCCGGATGGTACTGCTTGGCCAGGCGGCGGTACGCCTTCTTGATCTCGTCCGCCGTGGCCGTGTCCGGGACGCCCAGGACCTGATAGAAGTCCTTCGCCACGGTCAGGCGTGTCCCTCGGAGGAGTAAACCTGGACCCGCGCCGGCCGGATGAGGGCGCCCTTGAAGCGGTAGCCCATCTGGAAGGTGGCGCTGACGGTGTGGTCCTTGTCGGGGCTCGGCGGCACCAGCACGGAGATGGCCTCGGCCACCGCGGGGTCGAACGGCTGGCCGGCCGGGTCCACGCGCTCAAGGCCCGCGGCCTCGAGCTCCTTGCGCAGCTTCTTGTCGATCAGCACCAGGGCCTGCGCCACCGCGTCCGCCGCAGCCGCGGTCGCCCCGCCGGCGGTCACGCGGTCGAGGTCATCGAGGACGTCGAGGAGCCTGGCGGTCAGCGCGCCTTGCGCCCGGTCCCCCAGCTCGGCGCGCTCCTTGGTGGCGCGGCGGCGGAAGTTGTCGTACTCCGCAGCGAGCCGGAGGTGGCGATCCTTGAGCTCCGCCACCTCACCCTCGAGACGTGCCACAGCCTGCTCGGCCGGCTCCATGGGGAGGCCGCCGGTGGCCGAGTGGGGCCGCGGATCGCCATCGGGCTGGGCTGCGGGTTCGACCATCTGGGGCTCTGCGGCGGCCTCGCCGCCAAGATCCTTGTTCTCAAGCACTTGCGCGTTCATCCCGTTGCGGACTTTCGAAAGGTAACAGCAACGCCCATGCCTTCGTAGCCGGTCAGTCTGGCAGGCACCCCGCCCTAGTCGAGACGCTGCAGGAGGCGGAACAGCGCCATCTGGGCCGATCGTTCTCGGACCTCCTGCCGGTTGCCCGGGAAGAGGTGCCGGGTCACCTCCACCGTTCCACGCGCCAACGTCCCGACGAACACGAGGCCGACCGGTTTCTCGTCGGTGCCGCCGTCCGGGCCGGCAATCCCCGTGACGGACATGGCCAGATCCACCCCGAGCCGCTCGCCGGCGCCGCGGGCCATGGTCTCGGCTACGGGGGCGCTCACGGCCCCGTGCTGGGCGATGAGGTCGGCGGGGACCCCAAGCTGCTCCTGCTTGACCCGGTTGTCGTAGGCCACCACGCCGCCGAGGTAGGTGCTGGAACTCCCGGGGATGGCCGTGAGGCGCCCGCCCACCAGCCCACCGGTGCAGCTTTCGGCGGTTCCGATGGTGAGCCCGAGGCCACGCGCCCGCTCCAGCAGGACGGCGGCCAGGTCGGTCTCGCCCTGCGTGTAGACCCACTGCCCGGCGAGTCGGTGAAGTTCGGCGGCGCCGGCCGCGAGGCGCTGGTCCGCCTCTTCGGGCGGGAGGTTCCAGGCGGTGAGCCGGAGGTCCACCCCGGTGGAGCCGGGCAGGTAGGCGAGGGAGAGCGGTGCCAGCCGGGCCTCGATGTCCCCCAGGCACTCGGCCAGCGTGGACTCGGGCACCGCAGTGGTGCGCACCAGCAGCGAGCGGACCACTCGTCCCCCGCCCCGCTCGGCCAGCCGCGGCAGCACCTCGTGCGTCAGCAGGCCCCGCATCTCGGACGGGACGCCCGGCAGCAGGATGGCCAGCCCGGCCTGCCCCTCGATCCACAGCCCCGGCGCGGTCCCCCACCGGTTGGGCAGGACGATGGCGCCGCGGGGTACCTCGGCCTGCGACCGGTTCTTTTCCGACGGCACCCGGCCAAAGCGCCGGAAGCGCGCGAGGAGGCCCTGCCAGATCTCCTCGTGATAGTCGAGCGGCATCCCGAAGAGGTCGGCGATGACCTTCTTGGTGATGTCGTCGGCGGTGGGACCAAGGCCGCCGGTGGCCAGGAACGCGCCGGTGCGCGCCAGCGCCTCACGGGCCGCGGCCTGGATGGCGGCGGGGGCGTCCGGGACCGAGGTGCGCCGCACCACCGGGATCCCCGCTGCGGACAGGGCCCGGCCGATCTCGGCGCTGTTGGTATCGACGGTGAAGCCGAGCAGCAGCTCGGTGCCGATGGTCAGGAGCTCGATGGCCATGCCGCCCGGGGACCGCTACTGCCCGCGGAACAGCGCGCGGTAGCGATAGATGTAGACCAGGAAGGAGTACACCGTGAGCGCCGTGGCGAGCGCCAGCGTGATGGCCACCACGCTGCCGTGGAACTCGTTCCAGTAGTCGGCGTAGCGGCTGTGTTCCCACCCCATGGGCTTCCGCGCGTCGCGGAAGGTGAACCAGAGGAAGGTGGCCCCGATGTAGATGTTCTGGAGCACGGCCTTGAGCTTCCCCGGGCCCGCCGCCGCGATGACCAGCCCGCGCCGCTTGGCCCAGAAGCGAAAGGCGGTCATGGCCAGCTCGCGCCCGATGAGCAGCACGCAGACCCAGAGGGGAATGCTGCCCCAGACGGGAATGTTGTAGAGGTCGTGGCGGGTGCGGCTGATGACGTAGATGGGGATGATCGTGGCGAACAGCAGCAGCTTGTCGGCGATCGGGTCGAGCAGCTTGCCGAGGTCGGTGACCAGGTTGCGGGAGCGGGCGAGGTAGCCGTCCACGACGTCGGTGACGGCGGCGAAGAGGAACACCCCGAAGCAGACGAGCTTGGGCCAGTACCCGTCGATGAACGGCAGGAGGGCGATGACCGGCGTGAGGCCGATCCGCACCACGGTGAGGATGTTGGGGAGGTTCCAGGCTCGGCCCGGGGCCGGCGTGGTGGGGCCAGGCATCATGCCCTCCCGGGCGCGGCGCTCAGGAGCCGAGGCTCTTGAGCACCAGCTTGCTGACCGCCTTGAGGGTGTCGAACACCCCGTCGCCCGTCATGGCGACGGCCTCGAAGTACGGGGCGCGCTCGATCCAGGTCCCGTCGATCTGCTCCACGAGGAACTCGCCCTCGTGGTAGGGATCGGGAGTGACGCGCTGCTTGGCGACGTCGTCCACCGGCCAGCCCGGGTTGAGGGCCGCCTGCAGCTCCTTGAGCGTGGCCGCGTTGGGGAGGTCACGCTTGTTGTACTGCACCACGAAGGGGATCGTGGTGAGGTTGTAGCCGTGCTGGGCCATGTTGTCGTACAGGTTCTGCATGGCCTCGATGTTGGCCTCCATGCGCTCGATCTGGCTGTCGGCGACGAAGACCACGCCGTCGACGCCCTTGAGGATCAGCTTGCGGGAGGCGTTGTAGTACACCTGCCCCGGCACCGTGTAGAGGTGGAACCGGGTCTTGAAGCCCCGGATGGTGCCGAGATCCACCGGCAGGAAGTCGAAGAAGAGGGTGCGTTCCGTCTCGGTGGCAAGCGAGATGAGCTTGCCGCGCGAGTTGGGCGCCACCTTGTTGAAGACGAACTCGAGGTTCGTGGTCTTCCCGCCGAGGCCAGGCCCGTAGTACACGAGCTTGCAGTTGATCTCGCGCGAGGCGTAGTTGATCATCGACATGGGATGTCACTCCCCCTT
>CAZRCT010000042.1:0-32156 GCA_964598655.1 uncultured Gemmatimonadaceae bacterium | reverse complement strand
GAGCGCCGCCTCGAGGAGACCGGCGCCGACCTGCAGCGGGTCGAGGACCTCATCGCCGAGGTGCAGAGCCAGCTCCGCAGCCTCGCCCGCCAGAAGGGCAAGGCCGAGCGCCATGCCCGCCTCATGGAGGAGAAGTTCTCGGTCCACCTGACGCTCGCCCGGCGGCAGCTGGCCGACCTGTCCGAGCAGATGGCCGCCAGCGAGGCGCGGCACGCCGAGCTCGCCACCGAGCTACCCGCCGTGCGCGAGTCGCTGGTGGAGCTGGAGGAGCGGCGCGAGGCCGCCGCGCGGACCCGCGCGGCCACCGAGGCGCAGCGCACCGAGATCACCCGCCACCTCGGCGACGTGCGCGTGGAGCTCGGCAAGCTCGATGGCGACCTGGCCCTCGCCGCCGAGCGGCTGGCCAATGCGGCCGCGCGGAAGCTCCGCGCCAGCGAGGAGCGCGGGCAGATGGAATCCCGCCGCCAGCAGGCGGTGCGCGATCGCGAGCTGGCCGAGCAGGAGCACGCCACGGCCCTCCTGGAACGCGAGCGCATCCAGGCCGAACTGGCCGCGCGGACCACGGCCGAGCAGGAGGTCCGCCTGCGCCTCGGGGAGCAGCGCCAGGGCGTCCGCCAGCTGGAGGAGGAGATCCAGAAGCGGGTGCAGACGCTCCGCGCCCTCGAGGGCGAGCGCCACTCCCTGGAGGGCAACCTGGCCTCGCTGCGCGAACAGGCCGGCGTGGCCCAGGGCCGCCGCCAGGCCGCGCAGGCCGAGCAGGAGGTGGCCGAGCGCCGCCGCGCTGATGCCGTGGAGATCGCCGAGCGCCACCAGGTGGAGGCCCGGCGCCTCGCCGGGGAGGCCGAGCGGGCCCGCCAGCTGGTGGGGGAGCTCCGCCGCCGCGAGGCCATGGAGCGGCAGGACAAGCGCTCGGCCGAGGAGGCGCTGGCGCAGCTCACGGCCCGGCGGCAGGCGCTGGAGGAGCTCGAACGGGATCGCGTGGGCCTGGCGCCGGGCGCCGCGGCCCTGCTCGCCGCCCGCGAGCGCTTCGGCAGCGCCATCCTGGGGCCGCTCTCCGACTTCATCCGCACCGGCCGCGATGACGCGGAACTGGCGGAGCGCCTGCTCGGCGAATGGGTGCACGCCGTGCTGGTGCGCGACGACTCGGTGGTCCCGGCGATCCAGGCGTGGCACGCCGAGGAGCAGCCCGGGGCGATCGTCCTGATCCCCGCCGACCGCGCGCCCACCGGTCCGGTGGGTGACGGCCCGCTCGGCGACCGCCTCTACGCCCAGGGCGAGGCGGCGGCGTGGGTGAAGTCGCTCCTGACCGGGCTCGAGGTGCTCGACCCCTCCGGCCGCGCGCTCCGGCGCCCCAACGGCGCCATCCTGCTGGCCGGCGCGCCGAGCCCGTCGGGCCCGCTGCGCCGCCGGGCGGAGCTGGAGAGCCTGGCCACCGAGGTGGCTGACGCGCAGGCCACCCTGCATCGCGTGGACCTGGCCCTCGGCGCCACCGTGGCCCGCCTGGCCGAGGCGGAGGGGGAGGCCGAGACCGCGGGCAAGAACAGCGACCAGGCCCGCGAGAGCGAACGGCAGGCCGTGGCGCAGCGCGAGGACGCCATCCGCCACGCCAACAACGTGGCGCGCGAGCTCAAGGAGGCCGAGACCCAGCTGGCGCAGCTCACCGAGCGCATCGAGCGCGCGGAGCGACGGCTGCAGGAGATCGACGCCGCCCTCACCGAGGGCGACCTGGCCCGCGCCCGCCTGGACGAGAACCTGGGCCAGGCCCGGGCCCAGCTCGCCGAGCTCGAGAGCCAGCAGGAAAGCGCCCGCGACGCGCGGGTGCACTGGCAGGTGCAGGAGGCGCAGCTGGCCGCGCGCCTCGAGGCCGCGCAGGCCGCGCTCAACCGCGCCTCCCGCCTCGGCACCGAGGCCGACACCGCGAGTGTCTCGCTCGCCGGCGAGCTGGAGAAGATCGAGACCGACACCTCCGCCCTCTCGGCCCAGCAGGCCCAGTGGATCGAGGCCCGCACCGAGCGGCTGGTGGTCATGGAGGAGCTCACCACCGCCAGCACCGAGGCCGACCAGGCCGCCGCCGCCGCCATCGAGGCGCTGGCCGAGGCCGAGCGCGCCCTCCACGACGCCCGCGAGCGGGCGGAACGGATGGGCGAGGAGCACCACCGGCTCGAGATCGGGATGACCGAGGGCGCCGGGCGGCGCCGGGCCATCGTGGAGCGGGTGGAAACGGAGTGGCGGAAGCCGCTCGACACGCTCTTCGCGGAGCTGCAGCCGCTGGACCTGGACCTGGAGACGCTCGAGAACGAGGCCCGCCGCATCACCGAGGCGCTCGAGAGCATCGGCCCGGTGAACGCGCTGGCCGTGGAGGAGCACGCCGAGGAGGCCAAGCGGCTCGAGTTCCTCACCGCGCAGCGGGACGACCTGGTGGCGGCCCGCGGCTCCCTGACGCAGGCCATCCGCGAGATCGACGGCACGGCGCGCACCATGTTCATGGAGACGTTCACGGCCATCCGCACCAATTTCCTGCACGTCTTCCAGACCCTCTTTGGCGGCGGCGAGTGCGACCTCCGGCTCAGCAACGCGGACGACCCGCTCGAAAGCGAGATCGACATCAGCGCCGCCCCGCGCGGCAAGAAGGTGCAGCGGATCCACCTGCTCTCCACCGGCGAGCGCTACCTGGTGGCGGTCTCCCTGCTCTTCTCCATCTACCTGACCAAGCCGAGCCCCTTCTGCCTCATGGACGAGGTGGACGCGCCGCTCGACGACGCCAACGTGGGGCGGTTCATCCGCCTGCTCGAGGAGTTCAAGGCGTCCACCCAGTTCATCGTCATCACCCACAACCCCCGCACCATGCAGGCGGCGGAAGCCGTGTACGGCGTGACCATGCAGGAGCCGGGCGTGAGCACCATCGTAGGTGTCCGCCTCGGCGAGTTGCAGAAGGCCTGAGGACCCAATGCTGATCGTGATGCAGGTGGACGCGTCCGCGGAGCAGGTGCGGCGCGTCTGTGCGGTGATCGAGGAACTGGGCTACGAGGCGCGCCCCATGCCGGGGCGGCAGCGCACCACCGTGGGCCTCGTCGGGAACGACGGGCGGGTGGACGGCTCGCGGCTCGAGGCGCTGCCCGGCGTCTCCGAGGTGATCCACGTCTCGAAGCCGTACAAGCAGGTGTCGAAGGAATGGCGGGCCGAGCCCACCGTGGTGACGATCGCGCCCGGCCTCACGGTGGGCGGCAACGCCGTGGTGGTCATGGCCGGCCCCTGCTCCGTGGAGAGCGAGTCGCAGATCATGGCGGCGGCCCAGGCGGTGAAGCAGCACGGCGCCACCGTGCTCCGTGCCGGGGCGTTCAAGCCGCGGTCCTCGCCCTACTCCTTCCAGGGACTCGGCCTCGAGGGGCTCAAGCTGCTGGCCAGGGCGCGGGAGGCCACCGGCCTCCGCATCGTGACCGAGGCCATGGACCCCGAGGGCGCTGACCTCGTCGCGGAGTACGCCGACATCATCCAGGTCGGCGCCCGCAACATGCAGAACTACTCGCTGCTCAAGAAGGTCGGGAAGCTCAGGAAGCCCGTCCTCCTCAAGCGCGGCCTCTCCGCCACCATCCAGGAACTGCTGCTCTCCGCCGAGTACATCCTGGCCGAGGGGAACCCGGACGTGATCCTCTGCGAGCGGGGGGTGCGGGGCTTCGATTCGGCCACCCGCAACCTTCTTGACCTCTCGGCCATCCCGGTGGTGAAGAGCGTGAGCCACCTGCCCATCGTGGCCGATCCGAGTCACGGGGTAGGCCACCGCGACATGGTGACCCCGATGGCGCGCGCCGCCGTGGCGGCGGGGGCCGACGGGCTGCTGGTGGAGGTCCACCCGACGCCGGACCGCGCCCTCTCCGATGGCGCCCAGAGCCTCTACCCGGAGCAGTTTGCGCGCATGATGCAGGAGACCCGCCTCATCGCGGAGGCGATCGGCCGGAAGGTGGCGACGGCGTGACCCGGCGGGCCTCGCTCGCGGCCCGCGCCGCGCTCCTCCTGCTGCCCCTCGGCCTCGCGGCGCAGGACCCCGACCCCAGGGCGCTGGTGGAGAAGGCCAGCCGCACCTACCAGGGCCTGACCTCCTTCCAGGCCGACTTCCGCCAGGTCATCGCCGACGAGCAGATCGGCACCTACGAGAGCCGGGGCCGCCTCCAGCAGATGGGCGAGTCGAAGCTCGCCATGCGCTTCAGTGATCCCGACGGCGATGCCATCGTCATGGATGGCGAGCACCTCTGGGTCTACACCCCGAGCACCACGCCGCGGCAGGTGATCCGCATGCCGGTGCCGAGCGACCCCACCTTCGGCCCCAACGTCCTGGCCTGGATCCTGACCGACGCGGCGCGGCGGTACCGGAGCCGGTATCTCCGCAGCGACGCGGTGGCCGGCCGCTCGGTGGACGTGGTGGCGCTGACGCCGCTCGACCGCTCGCTCCCCTTCACCGAGGCCACCGTCTGGCTGGACCGCTTCGACGCCCTCCCCCGCCGCATCGAGGTGCGCGAGAAGAGCGGGCAGCGGCGCACGCTGACCTTCACCGGTGTCGAGACCAACCGGCGCTTCGGGGCGCAGGCGTTCCTGTTCACGGTGCCGGGCGGGGTGCGGGTCGTGGATCAGTGAGGGTGGTTGCGCCTCACGCTCCCCGCCCCAGCCCCTACCAGACAGGTTCTCGCCCCGACGCCTCCCCGCGCAGCTCCCGCTCCACCGCGTTCCCCCGTTCCGCCTCGAGCCCCGCCGTGCGCGCCAGCGCAAGGGCCTCGAGCCCGAGAGCCACGTACCAGGCCCGGTCGGCCGGGGCCAGCTGCGACAGGTGCGCGCGGATGGTGGCCACGTCCCCGCGCCGGATCGGCCCGGTGAGGGCGTCCACGGGCGACGCCCGCTGCAGGTTCTCGGCCGCGCCCTGCAGCATGGGCAGGAAGAGCCGCGACGCATCCGCCGCGGGCACACCCGCCTGCTCGGCGAGCCGGGCCGCGAGCGCCGCCAGGACCACCACGTAGTTGGAGGCCGCCACGGCGGCGGCGTGGTAGAGCGGCTTGGCGCCCGATGGCAGGTGGATCGGGTGCAGGCCCAGCAGGGCCGCGAGCCGCGCACCCTCCGCCTGGGCGCGCTCATCGCCCTCGAGGGCGGCGTAGGCGCCGCGCCAGCGGGCGGCGGCCGTCGTGGGATCGGGGATGGTCTGGAGGGGGTGGAAGGAACCCAGGGCGGCCCCGGTGGTCTCGAGGGGGAGGAGCGCGCTCCGGTCGTGAAGGCCGGAGAGGTGGAGCACCACCTGGTCAGCGCCCACCATGGGGCGGATGGAGCCCGCCACGAGGCCGATGGCGTCGTCCGGGACGGCGAGGATGATGGTCCGCGCCCCCTCCAGCACCTCCGCCGGGCTCCCCGCCTCCCGGCGCGACCAGAGCTCCACCCGCTCCCCCGCCTCGCCCAGCGCCAGTGCGAGGCCCCGCCCCATCCGCCCGCCGCCGACGATCCCGATCATTCCCTCAGCGCGCCTCGAGCGCCTGCAGGAAGATCCACACCCCGATCAGCGCGAACACCCCGGCGAAGATCCAGTAGAGCGTCTGCGGCCGGGAGGTGCGGTTGACCTTGACCCCGATGGGCACGGTCATCACCGCCCCGAGCGAGAGCGGGGCGAGCATGCGCAGGTCGAGGAAGCCGGCCATCTGCTGCGACACCGCCGGCCCAGGCCCCGCCGTGAGGTAACCGAGCCCGCCGGCAAGGGTGGTGAGGGTCACGCCGGCCAGGGCGGTAGGCGCCACCGCCCGCACCGGCAGGCGCCCGACGTACATCAGCGCCGGCACCGCGATGAGCCCGCCCCCGATCCCGAGCAACGCCGACGCCACCCCGCCGACGGCGCCGATGACGCCGAGCAGCACCCATTCGTGCCGGGCGGTGGGGTCCGGAGCTTCCACGGCCGCATGGCGGGAGCGCGCCCGCCGCGTCATGTCCCACGCGCTCACCAGCAGGAAGAGCGCAAACACCATCCGCACCCAGTGCGCCTGCTCCGCCCGCGAGAGGATCCGCGCTGTCACGAAGGCCGTCACGATGCCGGGCAGCGAATAGATGGCCGCCGGGCCCCACTCGACCGCCCGCGCCCGCGCATACCGCCAGGTCCCGACGCCGGAGGTCACAAACGCCACGCCCAGGCTGGTGGCGTGGGCCACGACAGTCTGGGCGGAGACGGTGAGCCCGGTGCGGGCGTACACCACGTAGAGGAACGGGACCATCAGGACCCCACCGCCGATCCCCGCCAGCGCGGAGAGGAGGCCGACGCCGAGTCCGGTGGCGACGGCCGCGGCCACCTCAACGGCCGGCGCGATCGGCTAGTTCCTCCGCTCGGTGCCGGCGGCGGCCTGCGACATCGCCAGGCTCAGGAGGGCGGTCGGCGTGTCGGCCTTGCGCAGGAGGCCGAGCGCCGTCTGCATCTGCTTGTCGTCGCGCGCGCGGCGACGGAACTCGGCCGGCCGCCCGAAAATGTAGCGCGCCACCTCGTACCCCAGCTGGTCGTCAATCAACGACTGGGCCTTGGCGAAGGTCTCGTCGGTGATGGTCACGCCCTTGGCGCGGAGGCGCCGGAGCACCTCGGCCCGCATCGCCGGCGTCACGGTGAAGTCCTCGCTCGTGACGCCCTTGTCGTTCTTGAGCTGGAGCGCGGTGGCCGTGATGGCGTCCCGGTACTCCGCGAACTTGGAGCCGAGCGCCGACGCGAAGGCCCGCTCGCTGTCGGTAAGCGAATCCTGCCGCACGATGAGGTCCGGCACGATGCCGCCGCCCCCGCGCACGATCCGGCCGCTATCGGTCTTGTAGACCGGGCGGTTGGCGGTGTCGGCGTGGATGCCGGAGTCGGGCACGGCATCGCCGGTGGGGACGGGCACGCCCGCCTGACGGGCCGCCTGCGCTACCTGCTCCTCCTCGGTGCGCGCGGTGCGCTGGATGGTGCGCCCGCTCGGGGTGTACCACCGTCCCGTGGTCAGCTTGAGCGCGGTGTTGTCCGAGAACGGGAAGAGCGTCTGCACCAGGCCCTTGCCGAAGGTCGGCGTGCCGACCACCACCGCGCGGTCGTGGTCCTGCAGCGCGCCCGAGATGATCTCGGCGGCGCTCGCGGTGCCGTCGTTCACCAGCACCACGATCGGCAGGTTGGGCCACTCCTGGCCGGCCATGTCCACGAAGGTCTTGGTGGAGCCCCGGGCGCGGCCGCGGGTCTCCACGATCTCCTGGTCCTGGTTCAGGAACAGGTCCGCCACCTTCACGCCCTGGTCCAGCAGGCCGCCGGGGTTGCCGCGGAGGTCCAGCACCAGCGACTTCATCCCCTTGCCGAGGAGGGCCGTGATTTCACGGCGCAGCTCCATGGTGGAGCTCTCCGCCACGGGGCTGAGCGAGATGTAGCCGATACCGCCAGGGAACAGGTTGCCCGGCGGCACCGAGCGGACGTGGATCTGGGCCCGCTTGAGCTTGTAGGTGATGGGCTGCGCCATGCCGGCGCGGCGGATGCGGAGCTCCACGGTGCTCCCGGCCGGGCCGCGAAGCGCCTTCACGGCCTCGTCGCTGGTCCAACCCTGGGTGGACCTGGCGTCCACGGAGATGATCTGGTCGCCCGTCTCCACGCCGGCCTGCTCGGCGGGGGTCTCGGGGAGCGGCGCCACGACCGTGATCCAGCCGTCGCGCACGTCGATCTGGATGCCGAGGCCGCCGTAGTTGCCGGTGGTGGTCTCGGTCAGGGCCTTGTAGTCGTCGCCCTGCAGCAGGACCGAGTAGGGGTCCTTGAGCTCCTCGAGGAGGCCGGTGGTGGCCTTCTCGTAGAGATCGGCCTGCGGGATCGAGTCCACGTAGTAGGCGGCCACGTGCGACAGCACGTCGTCGAAGAGCCGGGCGCGCTGGTAGACGTTGCCGTCCCGCGCGGTCCCGCGCTGCAGCAGCCAGCCCCCGGTGAAGAACGAGATGACCGCCACCAGCGCGATCAGGCCCCATCGCTGACGCATTCTGACCTCCAGCCTCGAAGCGGATCGGCGCCGGGGAGTGGCCCGGCGCCCTGCTGTCCCAAACTAACGTCCCGGCGCCTCCCGCGCCTCGGGGAGACGCGCCACCACCTGCTGCCACGCCAGTTGTCCAACCTGGTCAGGGGGCAGCCCGGCATCGAGGTGGACGATCCCCGGGCCCGTCGCAGCACGGAACACCTGGGCCACCCGCTGGTGGAACGCCTGCCCCTCCTGCTCAATGCGGTCGAGGCCCTGCCCCGCCGCCCGGATACGGCCGAACCCCATGTCCGGTGGCAAGTCCAGGACCAGCGTCAGGTCTGGCTCGAGCCCGCCGGTGGCCGCGCGGTTGGCGGTCTGGAAGAGGGCCCGGTCGAGCCCGCGCCCGCCACACTGGTACGCCTCCGTCGAGAGCTGGAAGCGGTCGGCAATCACGATCCGGCCCGCCGCGAGGGCGGGCCGGATGACCGTGGCCACTAGGTCGGCCCGGGCGGCGAGGAAGAGGTACAGCTCGCTCACCGCCTCGATGGGATGCGCGGGGTCGAGCAGCAGTTGCCGGATCCTCTCCGCCACCGGGGTCCCCCCCGGCTCGCGGACCAGCACCGGCGCCTCGCCCCGCTCGCCGAAGCGGGCGGCGAGCCGCTTGACCAGCGTGCTCTTGCCCGCCCCCTCCGTGCCCTCGACGACGACGAAGAACCCCGGGCTCATGACAGGGTGATGATGTTGCTCTGCGCGCCCTTCTCCATGCCCTGGCCGATCAGCTGGTTCACCTTGATCATGACCTTCTCGAAGTTGGCCCGGGCCACCGCGTAGGCCTGCCCCGTGGCGCTCACCTCGAGCTCGCGCACGGCGGTCTCGTAGGTCTCGGCCGTGGCCTGGTCGGGCATCTGGCCCTGGGCCACCAGCTCGTCCATCTGCCGGGCGAGGTTCTGGATCAGCTCCACCTTGGCCTGCGCGTCCGCGTCGTCCCGCAGACCGCTCTCGGCGCGCCGCAGCGCCTTGTACTCGGGGGTCTGCCCGATCATCCGGCCCAGCTCTTCCGCCTTGTCCCAGATCACTCCGCCTCGCTCCTCCGCGCGAGCACATACCGCGCGCGGCCGAATAGGTCCTCGTGCACCGTCACATCCGTGAGTCCTGCCCTGCTGGCCAGCGCCGCGACCGCGGCCGCCCGCAGCATGTCCACCTCGAGCGCCAGCCAGCCGCCCGGCCGGAGCACCCGCCCCGCATCCTGCACCAGCCGCCGCGTGGCCTCGAGCCCGTCGGGTCCACTGGCGAGCGCCAGGGCCGGCTCGTGGTCCCGCACCCCGGGCTCCAGGGCGGCGAGTTCGGCCTCCGTAAGATAGGGAGGATTGCTGACGACGGCATGAACCGACGCCGGGGCCAGGCTCCCGGTCAGGTCACCGAGGACCAGGTGGACCCGGGCGCCGGCGGCGTCGCGATTTTCCCGCGCCAGGCTGAGCGCCGCCCGGGAGCGATCCACCGCCAGCACCGTGGTGTAGTGCCCTTCGCCGGCCAGCGCCAGCGCGATGCAGCCGGTCCCCGTTCCCACGTCCACCACGATCCCGGTGCCCTGCCGTTCCAGCACCAGGTCCACGAGGCCCTCGGTCTCGGGACGCGGGATCAGCGCCCGCCGGTCACACGCCAGCGTCAGGCGGCGGAATCCCGCGATCCCGGTGACGTAGGCCAGCGGCTCCCCCGCAATCCGCCGGGCAACGGCCTCCCCGAAGCGGGCGGCTTCGTCGGCCGCCGCGGCCCGGTCCCGGGCCAGCAGGCTGGCGCCGGGGGCTTCCCCCCGGAGGTCCGCCCACAGGCGCCACGCCTCCCGCCCCGGCTCCGGCACCCCTGCGGCCGCCAGCCGGCGGGTGGCACCCCGGACCAGGGCGTCCACAGACGCCCCGGCGTCAGTCATTCAGCCGTTCCTGCCGGCTCGCCATCCGGAGGGCGCCGACGAACTCGTCGAGGTCGCCATCGATCACGGCCTGGAGGTTGTGGACCGAAAGGTTGATCCGGTGGTCGGTGACCCGGCTCTGGGGATAGTTGTAGGTGCGGATCTTGGCCGAGCGGTCGCCGGTGCCCACCATGGCCCGCCGCTCCCGCGAGCGGGCCGCCTCCTGCTCCGCAATCATCCGGTCGAGGAGCCGGGCGCGCAGGACTTCCATGGCCTTGAGCTTGTTCTGCAACTGGGACTTCTGGTCCTGTTGCGAGACCACGAGGCCGGTGGGCAGGTGGGTGATGCGGACGGCGCTGTCGGTGGTGTTGACGCTCTGGCCGCCCGGGCCCGAGGAGCGGAAGACGTCGATCTTGAGGTCATTGGGGTGGATCACCACGTCCACCTCCTCCGCCTCCGGCAGCACCGCCACCGTGGCGGCCGAGGTGTGGATCCGGCCCTGGTTCTCGGTGGCGGGCACCCGCTGCACCCGGTGCACCCCGGCCTCCCACCGCAGCAGCCCGAACGCATCCGCCCCGCGCACCGCGAAGACCGCTTCCTTGACGCCGCCCGAGGTGCCGTCGGAGAGGGACATCATCTCCACGGTGAGGCCCCGGCGCTGCACGAAGCGCTGGTACATGCGGAGCAAGTCGGCGGCAAAGAGCGCGGCCTCGTCCCCGCCGGTTCCGGCGCGGATTTCCACGATGGCGTCGCGATCGTCGAGGGGGTCCCGCGGGAGGAGGAGCTCGTGGAGCTCCGCCTCGAGGGTGGTGATCTGGCCGGGCAGCTCGCGCAGGTCCGCCTCAGCGAGCTGGGCGAGGTCGGGGTCACCCGAGTCGGCCATCTCCCGGGCCTGGGCGAGGTCGTCCTGGGCCTTCTTCAGCCGTTCGGCCGTGCGCACCACCGGGAGAAGATGGGTGTGCTCACGGCCGAGCGCCTTGATGCGCGCGGGATCGCTGGTGACCTGGGGGTCGGAGAGCGCCCGCGCCACTTCCTCCGCCCGGGCGAGCGCCGCGCGGAGTCTTGCCTCCACGGATTAGCCCTGGGCGCCGCCGGCCGGGGCCTTGTCGGTGGCGTACTTCTTCCGGAAGCGGTCCACGCGGCCCTGGGTATCCACGAGCCGCTGGCGGCCGGTGAAGTACGGGTGGCACTTGGCGCAGATCTCAACGTGCAGGCTGGGGCTGGTGGAGCGGGTGTCGAACTTGTTCCCGCAGGCGCACTGCACCGTCAGCTTGTGGTAGACCGGATGGATGTTCGCCTTCACGGCAGTCTCCTTGGAGGTCCCTCGCAAGGCCCCGCGCTTGGGGCATTGTCCCGGGAAGCCGGAAAATATAGCAGGGACTGGAGTTACGGATCAACCCCGCCCCGCCGGGAGCGCCTGGGGACGTTTGACAGCCACAGCGGCCCTAAGTATCGTAAACTTCAACACTTCCACCCATTTCGAGGTTCCGTGGCCCTGTCGCCCATCGACGTCCTGAAGAAGGTCCCGCTCTTCGCGACCATGCGGGAGGGCGATATCACGGCATTCGCCGAACTGGTCCGGGAACGCACCTACCCGAAGGGGAGCGTGATCGTCTTCGAGGATGACCCCGGGGACGCCCTCTACCTCGTGGCCTCAGGCCAGGTGAAAGTGGTGCTGATCGGCGAGGACGGCCGGGAGGTGATCCTCTCGGTGCTCGGCGAGGGGAGCTTCTTCGGCGAGATGTCGCTCATCGACGACCAGCCCCGCTCCGCCACGGTGATCGCCATGACCGACGCGGCCGTGCTGGTGCTCCGGCGTGAGGACTTCCAGAGCCGGCTGCGGAGCAGCCCCGAGGTGGGCATCGCGCTCCTGCGGGAGCTGTCGCGGCGGCTGCGGCGGGCGGACGAGAAGATCGGGAGCCTGGTCCTGCTCGACGTCAACGGCCGGGTGGCCGACCTGCTGCTCCGCATGGCGGAGGAGGAGGGCGGCGACAAGATCACCAAGAAGATCACCCATCACGTCATTGCGCAGATGATCGGCTCGAGCCGCGAGACGGTGTCCCGGACCATGCGGGACTTCGTGGAACGCGGGATGATCCAGGTCACGCGCAAAGAGATCACCATCACCGACCGAACCCCGCTCGAGCGCGCCGCCGGCCGCTCGTGATCCCCGACACCCGCCCGGCGTGAGCCGGGCCGATGGGCCCTCCCCGTGGCAGGTTCCTTGCACGGGGAGCCCGTTGGGCAGAAAGAGGCGCTGTGGCGTATACGGTCACGTTCTGGGGCACTCGCGGGTCGATTCCGACGCCCGGCGCGCACACGGCGCGCTACGGCGGGAACACCTCGTGCGTCTCGGTCTCGGGGGCGCCCGACCAGCTGGTGATCCTGGACGCCGGCAGCGGGATCCGGCTCCTGGGCCGGGAGCTCTCGCGGGTGGCCACGGCGCCGATGCAGCTCGACATCCTGCTGTCGCACACGCACTGGGACCACATCCAGGGGCTGCCGTTCTTCCAGCCCCTCAACACCAAGGGGAACTCGGTGCGGATCTACGGCTCGGCGCAGGCCGGCGTGCCGCTCGAGGAGATCCTGGACCGGCAGATGGACCCGGTGGTCTTCCCGGTGCCGCTCAAGGCGCTGGCGGCGGACCTGACCATCACCGAAGTGCAGCACGGTTCGTTCGAGATCGACGGGTTCAAGGTGGAGGCGTTCCGGCTCCGGCATCCGGGCTCCACGCTGGGCTACAAGCTGGTGCCGGTGGCGGGGGGGCGGCCGATGGCCTACCTGACCGACAACGAGCTGGGCAGCGGCGGCAGTTACGACGTGCCGCCGGACTGGCGGGCGCAGCTCGTGAGATTCCTCCGGGGGGTGGATACGTTGATCCATGACGGGATGTACCCGGAGTCGATCATCGAGGCGCGCGCGGGCTGGGGGCATTCCACGCCCCAGCAGGCGATCGCCCTGGCCGGCGAGGCTGGCTGCCGGCGGCTCGTGCTGTTCCACCACGAGCCGGAACACGATGATGCGGCAATCGACGCCCTGCTGGTGGCGGCCCGCAGCTTCGCCGCCACCCACGCCCCGGGGCTGGTGGTGGACGCCGCCATGGAAGGCATGGCCCTGACCCTCTGACGAGGTCACTTATGCGACGTGCATTGACGGTCCTCTCCCTGGCGCTGCTGGCGGGCGCCCCCGCCCTGCTGGCGCAGGACGCCACCGACTCGCGGCCCGGCATCGCCGTGCTGCCGTTCGAGAACGGCGGCTCCTACGGCCAGGACAAGGAGAATTTCGAGGCGCTCCAGCGCGGCATCCCCGGGATGCTCATCAGCGAGCTGGCCCAGAACCCGGCCGCCCGCGTGGTGGACCGCGCCGAGATCCAGAAGCTCCTCGGCGAGCAGGACCTGGGCGAGGCGGGCCGCGTGGACGCCGCCACGGCGGCGAAGATCGGCAAGCTGGTCGGCGCCCGGTACATGATCGCCGGCACCTTCGTGGACCTCTACGGCCGCTTCCGGATGGACGCGCGCATCATCAACGTGGAGACGAGCGAGATCCTCAAGGTGGTCAAGGCGGAGGGCAAGCGGGACGACCTGTTCCGGCTGATCCAGACCCTCTCCGAGAACCTGATGAAGGAAACCAAGCTGCCGCCGCTGCCGGCCCAAGTAGGCCAGGCGGTGCGGGCGCGGAACATCCCGACCGAGGCGCTGACCTACTACAGCCGCGCCCTCCTCTACGAGGACCGCGGGGACCGCGCCAAGGCGGCGGAGTATTTCAGCAAGGCCACCACCGTCTTCCCCGAGTATGCGGAGGCGCAGGAAGGGCTCCGCCGCGCCCGGGGCAGCTGACCAGGCTGAGTGATCGGCTTTCTCGCCGCGGTCGGCCGCTGGACGGCGCGCGGGCTCGCCTCGGTCGGCGCGCTCGCGCGCTTCGCGTTTGATGCCCTGGCGTCGGTCGGCACGCTGCCGGGCGCGGGGCGCCGGGTGGCGGTGCGGGTGCTGCTCAACCAGCTCCGCTTCACCGCCCTCGAGGCCGTCGGGCTCATCGTGCTCTTGTCCGGGGTGCTCTCCTACCTGACCATCTCCAGCACGGTGGCCCAGCTGGACCAGGTCGGCGCGTCGGAGCTGATCGGGCAGCTGATGGTGGTGGTCATCGTGCGCGAACTCGGGCCGCTGCTCACCGCGCTCGCCATCGTGGGCCGGAGCGGCACCGCCATCACCGCCGAGCTGGCCACCAACACGGTGATGGGCGAGGTGCGGGCCCTCAAGGGCATGGGCATCGACCCCTACCACTACCTGGTGCTGCCGCGGATGATCGGCTGCGTGGTCTCGGTGGCGGTCCTGATGATCGTGTTCGACGTGGTGGCGGTGGCCGGCGGGTACCTGGCGGCGGCCACCATCGGCGGGATGAGCGCCGCGCGCTACATGGGCATCGTGGTCTCCAACCTCACCACGCAGGACGTGGTGCTGACGGTGCTGAAGGGCTTCCTCTTCGGTACCGTCGTGGGCGTGATCCCGGCGTACGAGGGGCTCTCCGTGCGGCGGGGCCCGACCGAGATCCCGCAGGCCGTGATCCGCGGGACGGTGGGCTCGATCACCGCCATCTTCATCTTCGCCGCGCTGATCGTGGGCGCGACGCGGGCGTGACCGCGCCCCTGGTGTTCGAGGAGGTCCCGCTCGCCAAGGCCCCGCGCGCCAGCGTGGCCGCGCTGCCAGGCCTCGATCCCAGCCTGGCCGGCCGCTTCAGCCTCACCGTGCGCGCCCACGAGACGGTGGCCGTGACGGGCGATGAGCTGAGCGGCGTGGACTTCCTCGGCGGGCTGGCCCTGGGCCTCGAGGAGCCGGCCGGGGGCCGGGTGCTGACGCTGGGGGAGCAGGTGACGCTGCTGTCGCGGAGTGCACAGCTCGCCTTCCGCCGGAGGGTCGGATACCTTCCCGCCGGCGAGGGCCTGCTGCAGAACCTGACGCTCCGCGACAACATCCGGCTGCCGCTCCGCTTCGGCAGCGACTTCCGCCAGAAGGACATCGAGGGACGCGTGGACGTCATCGTGGCCCAGCTCCGGCTCACCCGCGTGGCCGACCTCCGCCCCGCGGAGGCCAACGCCGAGGACCGGCGGCGGGCGGCGCTCGGCCGGGCCCTTGCCTTCGATCCCGAGCTGGTGATCGCGGAGGATCCCTTCGAGGGCATGACCGAACGCACCTCCGCGGAGCTGCTGGAGGCCGCGCGCGGCGGCGAGACCGCCGAGGGCGGCCGCCGCACGGTGCTGGTGACGGGACCCGGACTTCCCGGGCTCCTCAGGACACGGGTGGATCGCGCCCTCCGCGTGGTACGGGGCGTGATCGAGGAGGGGCGCTGACATGCGGGCACGCACGGCCGACGCCCTGATCGGGCTGCTGGTGGTCTCGGCCATCCTGGTGGTGGTGGTGGCGCTGGCGGTGACGCGCGGCTGGACCGAGCGTCGCGTCACCCTCTACATGGTGAGCCCGTCGGTGCAGGACCTGAAGCAGGACACGCCCGTGTTCCTGCAGGGGCTCAACATCGGCGAGGTGGCCGCCATTTCCCCCGTCGTCGACAGCGGCGCCATGGGCCCCCCGCAGTTCCTGGTGGAGCTGCGCATCCGCGAGCGCTTCGCCAACGGCGTGCCCATCCGCCTGCCCCTCGGCACCCGGGCCGAGGTGACCGCCGGCGCCTTCCTCGGCGCCGCCGCCGTGGCCCTCCTGGCCCCCAAGAACGACGTGGGGGCGGCCCTCGCCCCCGGCGACACCATCCGCGCCACCTACGCGCAGGGCTGGAGCGACGCCCTGAAGGAAGTGGCCGACACGCTCAAGACCCAGGTCTCGGCCATCCTGAAGGACACGCGGCAGCTGCTGCAGACCCTGGAGCAGACCTCCGCCACCGCGCAGCAAGAGGTGGCGCTGACGGCGCCGGAGGTGCGGGCCACGCTCACCGCCGCGCGGGAGGTGATGGCGCGCATGGAGCCGCTGCTGGCGCAGGCGCAGGCCACGCTGGCCCATGCCGACGGCCAGGTGGACAAGGTGCAGGATTCGCTCAGCGCGGTGATGGGCGATGCCCGCGTCCTGCTGCGGAGCGCCGACAGCCTGACGCGGACGCTGACCACGCTCAGCACCGAGATGAGCCCGGACATCCAGCGGACCGTCACCAACCTCTACGTGGTGAGCGCCAAGCTGGACTGGTTCATCGACCAGGTGAGCCGGCGGCCGCACCGCCTGGTCACGGGCGTGAACCAGCTCTCCCGGGACTCGATCCTCCGGCGCGATTCGCTCATCGACGCGAGCCTCCACCCGCCGGCGGCGCCATGAAGTACGTCCTCTATCGCCCGCCGACCTGGTCGCCGGAGGCGGTGGCGGCGGCGCTGGCCGCCGAGCAGGTGGAGCTGCGCGTGGCCGAGGGGCCGTCGGAGATCCGGGCGGACGACCGGCCCACCGCCTACCTGCTCGACGCCGCCGCCCGCGCCCATGTGACGCCGCAGCTGCTGGGCGGCCTCCGGGATGCGGGCGTGGCCATCCTGGCGATCGGCGAGGCTGGCGAGCCGGACGTCCCCGCCGAGACGCCCGCCGACGTGCTGGCGGCCTTCCTCAAGGCGCCGGTGGGCCCCCGGCAGCTGCTGGTGGCGCTGCGGAGCGCGTTCCGGGTGTCGGCGCTCCACCGTGAGCAGGTGCGGGCACGGGCGGAGAGCGCGGCACGCCTGCACGAGCTCACGGAACTCGCCAACATCGGCGTGCTCCTGACCACCGAGAAGAACCTCAACACCCTGCTGGACCTGATCCTGACGCAGGCGCGCCGGGTGACGCAGTCGGACGCCGGCAGTCTCTACATCGCCGAGACCGACGAGCTCGGCACGCGACGGCTCCGCTTCAAGCTGAGCCAGAACCACAGCCGGCCGGACATCCCGTTCGCGGAGTTCACCGTCCCGATCGACCACACCTCGCTCTCCGGCTATGCCGCCACGGAAGCCGAGGCGCTGGTGATCGAGGACGTGTACATGCTGCCCCCGGACGTGGAGTACTCGTTCAACCAGTCGTTCGACCAGCGCTACGGGTACCGCACCAAGAGCATGCTCGTCATCCCCATGCAGAACCACCATGGGGAGGTGATCGGGGTGCTGCAGCTCATCAACCGCAAGCGCGACTTCCAGGCCCGCCTCACCACGCCGGAGGACGCCACCCAGCAGATCATCGCCTACAGCCCGCACACGGTGAAGATCGTGAAGGCGCTGGCGGGCCAGGCGGCGGTATCGGTGGAGAACAGCCAGCTCTACGAGGCCATCGAGCGGCTGTTCGAGGGCTTCGTGAAGGCGGCGGTGAAGGCCATCGAGCAGCGCGACCCGACCACCTCGGGCCACTCCGAGCGGGTGGCGACGCGGACCGTGGCGCTGGCGCAGGCGGTGGACCGGGTGCAGGACGGCCCCTATCGCGTGGTCAACTTCACGCCCGACCAGATCCGGGAGATCCGCTACGCCGGCCTGCTGCACGACTTCGGCAAGGTGGGCGTCCGGGAGCAGGTGCTGGTAAAGGCCAAGAAGCTCTACGACAGCGACCTGAGCCTGGTGCGCCAGCGCCACGCGTTCATCACCCGGAGCGTGCACTGGACCTTCGAGAAGCGGCGGGCCGACTACCTGCTGGAGCACGGCCGGGACGGCTACGAGCGCTTCCTGGCGGAACTGGAGGCGGAACAGCGCACGGCCATCGAGACGGCGGAGCGCTTCCTCAAGGTGGTGCTGGCGTCCAACGAGCCCACGGTGCTGGCCGAGGGGGACTTCAACCAGCTCACCGAGTTCGCCGAGCTCCACTACCAGGACCTGGCGGGCGTCGAGCAGCCGTTCCTGCTCGACTACGAGCTCAAGCACCTGAGCATCCGGAAGGGCAGCCTCGACGACCGGGAGCGGCTCGAGATCGAGAGCCACGTGAGCCACACCTTCGACTTCCTGAAGAAGATCCCGTGGACCAAGGGGCTCGCCTCGGTGCCGGAGATCGCGTGGGGCCACCACGAGAAGCTCAACGGGAGCGGCTACCCGCGCCGGGTGCGCGGCGAGGCGATCCCGCTGCAGACGCGGATGATGACCATCGCGGACATCTTCGACGCGCTCACCGCCCAGGACCGGCCCTACAAGCGCGCCCTCCCCGTCACCCGCGCCCTCGACATCCTTGGGGATGAGGTGAAAACCGGCCAGCTCGATCCCGAACTTTTCAAGCTCTTCGTCGAGGCCAAGGTCTGGGAGGACGGCACCGCGGCCTGAGCTGCGTCCCGGCAAGCACACGGGCCCGGTGCCGATGGCACCGGGCCCGTCGTCGTTCCGGGCGCGGGCCTAGGCGCGGCGCAGAAGCCCGAGTGCGAGCCCGACGTTCGCCGGGAGCGCCAGCGCAATGAGCTGGCCGTTGACCTGGCCAAAGGCCGGCAGTGCCTTGAGGAGAAGGCCTAGCACGGAGAGCGCGGCCACCAGCAGCGCCAGCGCCCGCGCGGCCCGCGCGATCCCCGGGCGGTCGGCGCGCTGGAACAGGAGGAGGACGCCGAGGCCCAGGGCAACGAGCGAGAACTGGAGCAGGTTCTCGTTGTGCCGCGCCACGACATGGTCGGTGAACGCCCAGAGCCCCGTCAGCACCACGCCCACGAGCCCCGCGAGCAGCGCCCAGAGGATCCCGAGGCCGCGCGCCACCCGGGCCCCGCCCCCATCCCGGGTGGCGAACCCCCACGCAAAGAGCGCCCCGAGCAGGCCGCCCGCCACGAGGTACCACGGCAGCCACGCCGGCGGGCTGTCGGGGACCGGGAAGGCGTCGCTCGCGTAGAGCGTGCGCTCGCCCTTCACCAGGGGCACGAGGGCGCCCGTGCTGTCGGGCACGCGCACCTCGCGCAGGTACTCACGCAGCTTGAGCGGGAGGAACATCTCCTCCCAGCGGGTGCGCGGCGCGTCGGCATCCTCCCCGAGGGCGAGGAGGAGGCCGGTGTAGAGGGCGGGATTGTGGGTGTTGAGGCGCTGGGTGTGGAAGCGCCAACTGCCCTCCGCCGGCCCCTGCATCTGCGCCCGGAAGGCGCCGCCGAGGACCGAGTCCACGGCGTCGCGGACGCGGGTGGAGCAGTTGTCGCGGTAGTAATCGTAGCGGTAGAACTTGTTCTCGGGCTCCGCGTTCCACGCGAGGAAGTCGCGCAGCTGCACCCGCTGGGCGGGCGTGAGGTTCAGCTCCTGCTCCCACACCGAGCGCCGGAGCCACTCGTAGCGGGGCAGCATCCGAGGGAGGGGCTCGCCCTCCATCCAGTAGAGCAGCCGACCCTTGAGGAAGTTGAGCAGGAAGTTCTCCGAGCGGAAACTGAACATCCCGTAGTTGTACGCGATGCTCGTCCCGCGCCGGGTGTCCTCCACCAGGATGGCGTTATGGCCGAAGCGCTCCCAGGAGTACGCGCCGACGCCCATGGTGAGGATGGCGATGCGGAGCTCGCTGCCGGGCTCCGGAGGGGCCGCGGGAGCGGGCCGGCCCTGGGCGGACACGACGGCCGGCGCCAGCACCGCCAGGAGGAGCAGGCGGCCCAGCGCCGGCCAGACACGACGCCACGTCACAACGCGACGTCCTTCCCTTCGGCTGCCGCCTTGTAGATCGCGTCCAGGATGCGATGCAGGGTCACCTGCTCCTGGTTGTCGAAGGGCCTCGCCTCGCCGCGGATCACGGCCAGGAAGTGGGCCCACTCCGCCCGGTAGGAGGCGGTGAACGGGTTCTCCCGGGAGATGGAACCGGTGGGCGCCACGTCCGTGGGGACGCCGTTCAGCTCCTTGAAGACGTGGAGCGGGTTGATCCCGGCGGTGCCCTTGCTGCCGCGGACCCCGAGGCCGAAGCGCTCGCCGTCGCCCACGTGGTGCCAGGTCACGTCCAGGAACACCGAGAGCCCGCCCTCGAAGGTCACGAACGCGCTCCCCGACTGCTCCACCCCGCGGGCGCCGTCGCTGCCGTGCAGGCTGGCGCTCACCCGGAGCGGGGTCGGGTTGTTCCCGAGCCAGAGGCCCAGGTCGAGGACGGCCTGGCCCAGGTCCATCATCGCACCCCCGCCCGACTCGTCCCGCTTCAGGCGCCAGCCGAGGCTCGCGCGGCTGGGCCGGAAGACGTGCCAGCTGCCGCGGATGCTCTCCACCCGGCCCAGCTCACCGCTCTGGATGAAGCTCCGGACGATCTGCACGTCGCTCCGGTAGCGGTGGCTCATGCCCACCATGAGGTGCCGCTGCTTCTTCTCGGCGAGCTTGAGCAGCCGCTGCACCCCCGGGGCGGTGAGGGCCAGCGGGCGCTCCACCAGCACGTGCAGCCCCTTGGCGAGGGCGGCGGCCACGTGGGGCTCGTGCAGGTGGTTCGGGGTGCAGATGGCCACGGCGTCGAGCTGCTCATAGTCGAGCAGTTCCTCGATGTCGCTGTAGGCGTCCCGCACCTGGAAGCGGTCGGCAAGGGCCTTGGCCTTGGGCATGTCGGTATCGCAGATGCCCACCACCTCGACGCCCTTGAGCTTCCTGAGCACCGGCAGGTGCGCCACCTGGGTGATGGCCCCCGCGCCGATGATCCCGACCCTGAGATTGTCCGGCATCCTGTCTCCTTGGGAGCGCGTCAGTACGCGCGGCTGATGGCGGTGCCCGGAAAGTAGGCGGAGAGGATCGTCGGCGCATCCTGTCCCGCGCGCGCCCGGCCCAGCGCACCCCACTGGCAGAAGCCCACCCCGTGCCCCGCCCCCTGCCCCTCGGCCACCAGCCGTGCCAGGCGGCCGCCGGCGCGCTCCTCCGTGAGCTCGAAGAGGGCGCTCCGCAGGGCGGCTTCGGTCACCGGCCGCAACGCCTGCCGCACGGCCGGCCCCGTCACCTCCACGGCGCCCCGCCGGAGGGCGATGGTCACCCGCTGCACCCGGCCCGACGCCGAGCGGGCGCTCACCCGGACGCCCTCGACGGTGGCCGCCTCCTCGGCGCTGGTGCCGGTGAGGCCGGGGAGCGACTGCCGCAGGCTTGCCGCGAGCTGCTCCCGGCTCCACTCCTCGCGCCAGCGGAAGCGGGGGGAGAGCCGGCACCAGGCCTGGCCGTCCGGCGCGAGGTCGGAGACGGACTGGAGATAGGGCCGGTCAGCGGCCTGGAACACCTCGGTACCGGTGACGGTGTGCCCGGCACACGTGGAAAAGAAGAAGGCGTCGATGGGGAGGCCCTGCCAGGTCACGATCAGGCCCGCCGTGGACGTCACCGCCGCGCGCGCGAGCGGGTACTCCGCGGACGCCCCCCCGTACACCTGGTCCACCACGGTGGGCAGCACGTCGAACCCGTCGGCGGCGCGCTTGCCGAGGTTCCGGATGGCATAGGTCCGGGCGAGGATGGCCTGGGCGCGGAGGGCCTCGAAGTCGCTGGTGTCGCGCCGGCCCATCTCGGAAGCAACGACGCTCGCGAGGTAGTCCTCGAAGGGCACCCGGTTGACGGCGGTGAAGCCGGCCCTCCCCCGCGCCACGGTCAGGGTACCACGGTAGGTCTTGCCGTTCAGCACCAGCCCGCCGCTGCCACGGGCCCGCACGGTGAGGTTGCCCGCTGTGCTCAGGGAGTTGGGTGCGGACCAGGGCTGGCCGGCGGCGGCAGCCGCGACGAGGGCCCCGCCCTCATCCTGGACTTCGAGGCCGCTGTCGCCGGTCACGGAGAGGCGGGGGCTGTCCACCACGAGCCCCACCCGGATCTCGGGGCCCAGGGCGCCTGCGGGGGTGGGCAGCACGGCCGGCTCCGCCGGGGGAGCGCAGGTGGCGGTGGCCAGCAGGAGGCCGGCTCGCAGGGCGCGCGCCCACCGGCCGGCCGGGACCGGGCCGTGAAGGTGGCCCGCGCTCACCCGCGGTAGTTGCCGAATTTGAGTTCGCAGCCGAAGTCCTGCGTCCGCAGGAAGCCCATGACGGCCTGCAGGTCGTCGCGCGACGGCCCGGATACCCGGACTTCATCCCCCTGGATCTGGGCCTGGACCTTCTTGAATCCCTGTTCCTTGATGGCCTTGGTGATCTTCTTGGCCGCCTCGGAAGGAATGCCCTGGGTGAGGCCCACGGTGCGCCGGACGGTGGTGCCGGCACCGTGGACGAGGTCCCCGATGTTGAGGTTCTTCACGGGCACGTTGCGCTTGATGAGCCGGCCTCGCAGCACGTCGAGGAGCTGCTCCATCCGGAACTCATCATCCGCCTCGAGGCGGATCTCCGTCTTGGCGCGGTCGAACTCGATGGTGCAGTTGGTGCCCTTGAAGTCGTACCGCTGGGCGATCTCCTTGACCGCCTGATTCACCGCGTTGTCGACCTCCTGGAGGTCGGCGCCGGTGGAGATGTCGAACGAAGGATTGCTGGCCATGGCCGTCTCGGCGACAAGGGATAAGTGCCTGCCCCGCTTGGGGTTTGAATCTAAGCCACCCTCAAGTTTCCGGTACCGCCCGCCGATGCTCGGAGGAGTGCCCCTACTCCCGCAAGGACGGCTCCATGACAAACCGGATCAAGCACGTGCTCACGGATTGGCATCCCGAGGCGCTGCCGGAGGGGGGCCCCGCGCCGCGCTCCGGGACCCGTGCCGAGTCCCACCCCGGGCGGGACGAGCGGGCGCGCGAGGGGGATCGCGCCGAGGGACGGCCGCGGGGACCCTATCCGATGCCGCGCGGGATCAACATGCTGATGCCGGTGGAGCTCTGCATCCACCGGAGCCTGATGATCTCGCTCCTCTCGGCGAGCATCACCGAGATGCTCCGGTACAAGAAGGCAGGCGCCGCTGGCCTCCTGCCCCGGGAAGAGGCGGAACTCGATGCCGCGCTGCAGCAGCAGCTGGCCTTTCGGAGCTGGATCAGGGAGCACCCGATGAGCTACATCTCGATGGCGCTCTACCCCGTTACCGACGCCGACCCGGCCGACGGTCTCGACGGCCTGGACGACCTCGACCTGCCGGGGGCTTGACGGATCCGACGCGGATTCGTAGTATGGCTTTGCAGCACGGCGGATGGATTTAGGGCCACTTGCTACCGCCCGGGGCCACGGAGCCCCAAAACAAAGAGCTAAAGAGCCGTGGGACTAACCCCCGCGCTCGTGGCCGCGGGGGTTTTGTATTTGTGCCGCCGCGCGCTCCGAGGAGAAAGCTTCGAGCCATGAAGCGTCTTCCCGTGATGTGTCGCTGTCTGTGCAAGTGCACCCCCCGCGGGGTGGACTGTGCCAGCGCGCGTCCCGGTCAGGCGAATTCCATGTAGCTCGCCCACGCACCGAACGACACCGACGGCCCGGTTCACCCAACGTGAACCGGGCCGTTTCGCATTCCGGCGACTCGCCCCCAACCCGTTGACCGTGAGGACTCGACCATGACGTACCATCCCGACACGCTCGCCATCCACGCCGGCCAGGTGGTGGACCCCGCCACCAACAGCCGCGCGGTGCCGATCTACGCCACCACGAGCTACGTGTTCAACAGCACCGAGCACGCGGCCAACCTCTTCGGGCTCAAGGAATTCGGGAACATCTACACCCGGATCATGAACCCCACCACCGACGTCTTCGAGAAGCGCGTGGCCGAGCTCGAGGGCGGCGTCGCCGCCCTGGGCCTGGCGAGCGGGCAGGCGGCGGAGACGCTGGCCATCCTGAACCTGGCCCGCGCCGGCGACAACATCGTCTCCTCGCAGACGCTCTACGGCGGGACCTACAACCTCTTCGCCTACACGCTGCCCAAGTGGGGGATCACCACCAGGTTCGTGGACATCCACAACTTGGCGAGCGTCCGCGCGGCCATCGACGACCAGACGCGCGCGATCTACGTGGAGACCATCGGCAACCCGCGGCTCGACGTGCCGGACTTCGAGGCGCTCGCGGCCATCGCGCACGAGGCGGGGCTGCCGCTCGTGGTGGACAACACCTTCGGCGCCGCCACGCTGGCGCGCCCGATCCGTCACGGCGCCGACATCATCATCCACTCCGCCACCAAGTGGATCGGCGGCCACGGCACGGCCATCGGCGGCGTGGTGGTGGACGCCGGCAAGTTCGACTGGGCGTCCCCGAAGGCCAAGGCGCGGTTCCCCGAGTTCTCCGCGCCGGATCCGTCGTACCACGGGCTCGTGTACACCGAGGCGTTCGGCAACCTGGCGTTCATCCTCAAGCTCCGCGTCCAGTTGCTGCGGGACCTGGGCCCCGCCCTCTCGCCCTTCAACGCGTTCCTGTTCCTGCAGGGCCTGGAGACGCTGCCGCTGCGCATCAAGCGGCACGCCGATAACGCGCTGGCGCTCGCCGAGTGGCTGCAGCAGGACGCGCGGGTGGAGTGGGTGTCCTACCCCGGGCTCGCCTCTCACCCGGAGCACAAGAACGCCAGGAAGTACCTCGAGGGCGGCTTCGGCGGCGTGCTGACCTTCGGCGTGAAGGGCGGCCACGCGGCGGCACGCGCGGTGATCGACAAGGTGAAGTTGTTCTCGCTCCTCGCCAACGTGGGCGATGCCAAGTCGCTGATCATCCATCCCGCGTCCACCACGCACGAGCAGCTGACCGCCGAGCAGCAGCGGGCCACCGGGGTGGTACCGGAACTGGTCCGCATCTCCGCCGGCCTCGAGGACGTGCGGGACCTCATCGCCGACCTCGACCAGGCGCTGGGCGAGGCGGGCGCGCCCGCGGCCGCGCGGGCCAAGGCAGGGGTCGCATGAGCACCCGGCCCATCGTGGTGAAGCTGGGCGGCGACGCGCTCGCGACGCCCGCCCGCATCGCGGCCCAGGCCCGGCGCCTCGCGCGCTGGGCCGAGGCCGGGCCCGTCGTGGCCGTGGCGAGTGCCCGCCGCGGCGTCACCGACCACCTGCTCGGCCTGGTGGGGGAGATCGAGGCCGTGACCGGGAGCGAGAACGCCACGCCCGACGCCCATCTCGAGGCCGACCGCGCCGTCTCGAGCGGCGAGGTGGTCTCGGCCGCGCTACTCGCGCTGGCGCTCAACCGGCTCGGCTGGCATGCCGTCTCCCTCGACGCGCGCGAGGCCGGCATCCTGGCCCGCGGCCCGCGCGGCGATGGCCGCATCCGCCGGATCCAGGCCGGCAGGATCCGCCAGCTGTACGAACGGGGCATCATCCCCGTGATCACCGGCTTCCAGGGCTGGCAGGATGGCCGCGTGGTGACGCTCGGCCGCGGCGGCTCGGACACCTCGGCCGTGGCGCTCGCGGATGCGCTGGGCGCCGGCAAGGTGGTGTTCGTGAAGGATGCCGCGGGGCTTCGCACCGCCGACCCGAAGCTCGTGCCGGACACCGCCCCGATCCACGAGGCGCCGCATGCCTTCCTCACGGCGCTCACGCGGGCGGGCGCCAAGGTGGTGCACGCGCATGCCGCCGCGCTCGCCGAGGCCAAGGGATTGCCGCTCGAGTTCTGGACGCTCGAGGGCGACGAGCCCGCCAGCGTGGTGCGCCATGGCGTGGTGCCCGCCCTGCCGCTGCGCGCGGCGGCGGTCACCCCGCCGCTCGGCGAGACCGTGGACGTCACCGTGCTCGGCGTGGAGCCCGAGGCGCGCGCGCGGGTCGGGGCGCGGCTCGAGCAGGAACTGCGGGCGAGCGGCGTGAGCGAGCCCGCGCTCAGCGACCTGCCCGAGGGCATCCGGGTAACCGTCCCGGCGGCGCTCGCGGGTGAGGCGCTGCGCATCGCCCATCGGGTGGCCGGGCAGGTCGCCAGGCCAGTGGCGATCCCCACTCGGCTTGCCTCCTGAGGACCACGCGGCCCATGCACCCCTGCTCCGCGCCGCCGGCCACCCACGCGCACGCCGGGCTCCGCCGATGACCGCCGTGGCCGGCCCCCAGGGCTCCACGGGCACCCTGCCGATCGGCGAGTTCCGGCCCGAGCGGGGCGGCCGCCTGCCGCATGCGGAACTCCGGTACCGCGTCCTCGGCGACCTCGCGCTGGCCCGGGAGCACGGCGCCATCCTGGTCTTCCATGCACTCACCGGCAGTGCGGACGTCGACAGCTGGTGGGAGCCGCTGATCGGGCCGGGCCGGGCCCTCGACACGCGCCGTCACCCCGTGATCGCCGCCAACCTGCTCGGCAGCTGCTACGGCTCCACCGGACCGGCGGAAGTCACGGACGGCACCTTCCCGGTGCTCACCACGGCCGACCTGGCCCGCGCCCACATTCCCCTGCTCCAGCAGCTCGGCGTCGAGCGGCTGGCACTGGTCACCGGCGGCTCGCTCGGCGGGATGGTGGCGCTGCAGTGGGGGCTGGTGACGCCGGTGCCGGTGGAGCGGCTGGTGGTGTTCGCCGCCCCCGGCCGCACCACGCCGCAGGCCATCGCCTGGAACGCCGCCCAGCGGATGGCCATCGAGGCCGATCCCGCGTGGGCGGGCGGCCGGTACGCGCCGGGCCACGGCCCCACCGCGGGCCTCGCGGCGGCGCGCGCCATCGCGATGATCACCTATCGGTCGCAGGTGGAGTTCGGCGAGCGGTTCGGCCGGCTGCAGACGCGCGTGCCGGGCCGCTTCGACGTCGAGCACTACCTGCGCCGCCACGGCGAGAAGCTGGTGGCGCGCTTCGACGCGCGCACCTACGTGCAGCTGATGCACGCGATGGACCTGCACGACGTCGGCGAGTACGCGCCGGCGGGCCGGACCACCGCGCGCCGCGTCGGCGAGGTGGTCGGCGTGGGGATCGACACCGACATCCTCTACTTCCCCTCGGAGGTGCAGGAGTGGGTGATCGGCTACGCCGCCGGAGGGGCGCGCGCGCGCTACGAGGAGATCACGACGCCGTACGGGCACGACGCGTTCCTGATCGAGTTCGACCAGGTGGAGCGGATCCTGCGCGGCTGAGCCCCGGCGACCCCGAAACGACGCGGCCCCCCGGGAAGCCGGGGGGCCGCGTCGTTTCGGGCAGCGGGGCGGTTACGTGAGGAAGCTCTCGAGCGCGCGCGCCCGGCTCACGTGGCGGAGGCGGGTGAGCGCCTTTTCCTTGATCTGCCGCACCCGCTCGCGGGTGATGCCGAGGAGGCTGCCGATCTCCTCGAGCGTCATGGGCTCCGGGCCGTCCAGCCCGAAGTAGAGCCGCAGGATCTTGGCCTCGCGCTCCTTGAGCGTGCCGAGGACTTCCTCGATGGAATCGGTGAGGGCCTTCTCGAACGTCTCGTTGTCGGGGCCGGCGTTCTGGGTGTCGGGAAGGTAGTCGAGGAGCTTGTTGTCCTCGCCCGGGGTGAGCGGGGCGTCGAGCGAGAGGTGGTTCTGGCTGATGGAGAGGGTCTTCTGCACCTCCTCCATGGAGATGTCCATCCCCTCCGCGATCTCGGCCGGCGTGGGCTCGCGGCCCAGCTCCTGGAGGAGCGCGGAGGAGCGCTTGCCGATCCGGTGCAGCGTGCCCGCGCGGTTGAGCGGCACGCGGACGATGCGGCTCTGCTCGGCGAGGGCCTGCAGGATGGCCTGACGGATCCACCAGACGGCGTACGAGATGAACTTGATGCCCTTGGTCTCGTCGAACTTGTGGGCGGCGCGGATCAGGCCGAGGTTGCCCTCGTTGATCAGGTCGGAGAGCGAGACGCCCTGGTTCTGGTACTTCTTGGCGACGGAGACGACGAACCGGAGGTTGCTGCGGACCAGCTTGTCCAACGCCTCTTCCTCGCCAGTGCGGATGCGCTTGGCGAGCGCGACTTCCTCTTCCTGGTTGATCAGCGGGTAGCGGCTGATCTCCCGGAGGTATTGGTCAAGCGAGCCTTCGTCGAATGACGACGATCCGCGCTTGCCGGTGCCGACTCGCATTGGACGCATGGGGGTTGCCTCACCGCGGGCAGGAAGAAGCCGCTGCAGGAACCTTAGCCGCCACCGGAATGGGGCGCAAGCGGGCCGGAGTTGGCGTCACCGGGCTTCTACCGCCGTGGTACACGTCCACATCCGCACCTCGCGCGCGTAGCCGGTGCGGGGCAGGATCTCGCGGGCCCCGAGGACCAGGCCCCAGCCCAGGATACCGAGCGAGAGGAGGTGCGCGAGGCCCAGGCGCCGCTGCCACGAGGTGACCGCGCTCCACAGGCCCGCCACCACCACGGCCGCGATCGCGCCCAGGTACATCGCCAGGTTGAAGCCGCACGCCGTCTTGTAGGGCCACTGCGTGATGGCGACGGCGAGCACCAGCCCCAGCAGCACCCGGAGCCACGTGGTGACGGCCCCGAACCGCCCGCCCCCCGCGGGCCCGCCGAGTCGCGCCGGGGCCCCGGCGCCCCGCTCCACCGGGGCGGGCGCCGCCCCGCCGCCTGGGGCCGGGCCCCGGGCGATGACCTTGTCGATGGCAGCGAGTTCCTTGTCCCAGTCGCGCGGCTCGCTCATGTGCCCTCCCCGCCGAGGCCGAATTTCTGCACCCGCTTGGCGAGCGCCGTGCGGGAGATGCCCATGGACTTGGCCGCCGACGCGAGGTCGCCGCTGAACTCGGCCAGCCGGGCGTTCAGGAAGGTCTTCTCCGCCTCGGCGAGGAAGGCCTCGAGGCTCACCCCCGCCCCGCCCACGCTGTTGAGCAACGCCTCCTCGGCCCCGCCCGCGAGCAGCCGGCCGACGTCGCGGACGCCGACGTTCTTGCCGGGCGACAGGATCAGGAGGCGCTCCACGGCGTTCCGCAGCTCCCGCACGTTGCCGGGCCAGTGCCGCGCGGTGAGGCGCTCGACCGCCTCGTCGTCGAACCGCTTGGTGGCCGCGCCGGCCCCGCCGGCGAGCTGCTTCTCGAAGTGATGGATGAGGAGCGGGATGTCCTCCCGGCGCTCGCGGAGGGGCGGCACGCGAATGGGCACCACGTTGAGGCGGTAGTAGAGGTCTTCGCGGAAGCGGCCCTGCGCGATCTCCTGGGGCAGGTCCTTGTTGGTGGCGGCGATGACCCGCACGTCCACCCGGAACGCCTTGGAGCCCCCGATCCGCGTGACCACGCCCTCCTGGAGCGCCCGCAGCACCTTGGCCTGCGCGGACAGCTCCATGTCGCCGATCTCGTCGAGGAAGAGGGTGCCGCCGTCGGCCTGCTCGAACTTGCCCGGGCGGTCGGCGGTGGCGCCGGTGAACGAGCCCTTCATGTGGCCGAAGAGCTCGCTCTCGAAGAGCTCGGAGGGGATGGCGGCGCAGTTCACCTCGACGAACGGCGCGCGGGCGCGGGCCGAGTTGTCGTGGATGGCGCGTGCCACGAGTTCCTTGCCGGTGCCGTTCTCACCCGTGATGAGCACCCGGGCGGGGGTGGGTCCCACGCGCGCCACGGCCTGGCGCAGCGCCTCCATCTCGGCACTCCGGCCCACCATGGTGTAGCGGGCCTCCGACTCCTTCTGGAACCGGCGGATCAGCCCGCTCTCCCCGGCCTTCGCGAGGGCGTTCCGGAGGGTGAGCTCGAGGCGCACGCTGTCGAGCGGCTTCTCCATGAAGTCCCACGCCCCGGCCTGCGTGGCCTGGATGGCGGTGGCGATGCTGCCGTGCCCCGACATCATGACCACCACCACGTCGTGGTCCAGCTCCCGGATCCGCTTCAGCGTCTGGATCCCGTCCATGTCCGCCATCTTGACGTCGAGCAGCACGAGGTCCGGCCGGGCCTCGGGCAGGAGCTTGAGCGCCTCGCTCCCCGAGCTGCAGAGGACCACCTCGTGCTGCGCATAGGACAGCACTTCCTTCAGGGTGTCGCGGATGCTCTTCTCGTCATCCACCACCATGATGGTCTTGCTCACCGCGCCTCCCGATAGAGCGTGGCGCCGGCCGGGCGCACCCGGATCCGGCTGATCCCGCGGGGCAGTGCGAACGGCAGCGCGCCGTTCCGCACCCCGGGCAGCGCGCGCCCAAGCAGGTCGCGGCTGGCGGGCGCCGGCAGCGTGAAGCCGCGGAGCGTGAGCGCATCCACCCGCCACTCGGCCCAGCCAGGTTCCGTTGGCGCCACCACACCCGAGCCCGTGACCGGCTCCCACGGCGCCAGCGCCCCCGCCAGGGGGCCGAGGGCCGCCGTGGGAATCGAGGCGGTCTCGAGCCGGGCATCGACCGTGATGCGGTCGTCACCGAGCCGCACACGGATGGAATCGAGCCGCCGCCGTGCGGCGGCCGGGAGTCCCTCCACGATCAGCGATGCCACCTCCGGCGCCGTCAGCACCACCGAGTCGGCGTGCCAGCCGTGCAGGCTGTCCACCTTGTCCCGGGCCCGGCCGAGCGCGGCGGGGCCGGGCACCGCGGGCCGGGCGCCATCCGTCCGCTCCACGTCGGCCGCCGGCGGCGCGCCGCCGGCACCGAGGGCCTGCCCCACCCGTGCCACCTCGGGCGGCAGGCGGCGGACCAGGTCCGCCCGGAAGAGCCACGCGGCGCTCAGCACCACCGCGAGCGCCAGGAGTCCCAGCAAATAGAGGACGAATCGCATCAGCCCCCGAAGGCAAACGTCGCGAGCGCCTCGTACCGCGGGCCGCCCGGACCAAGCTGGCTGTGATAGAGGACGAGGCGATCGGCCAGGAAGTTGCCGGCCGGGGCGAGCCCGGCAAGGCGGTCGCCGGCCTCCCGCGGAAGGTGGCCATGGTCCTTCACGCGACCCAGCGTCACGTGCGGCCGGAACGGGCGACCCTCGATGGGGAAGCCCAGGGCATGACAGCGACGCTCCACCCGGTCCACCATCAGCTCGAGCGCGCCCTCCGCCTCCAATCCGGCCCAGAGCACCCGGGCCCGCTGCATGCTCGGGAACGCCCCGAGGTCCGCCAGCGTGAAGCCGAGGGGTGCCATCCCCGCCGATGCCTGCCCGATCGCGTCGGTGATCTCCGCCACCCGCGCGGCCTCCACCTCGCCGAGGAACTTGACGGTGAGATGCAGCTGCCCGGGACGGGTCCAGCGCACGGGCCACCCGAGCGGCGCAAGGGCGGCCAGCACGCCTTCGAGTCCGGTCCGTCCTTCCCCTTCGACGGGGATCGCCGCGAAGAGCCGCATCAGCCGAGCACGGGCAATTCGGCCACGAGCGCGCCGCGCCGGTAGCCGCGGGCATCGAGGCTCACCTTCGCGAAGCCGAGCGCCACCAGCCGGGCTTCCACCGCGGCCCAGTGGCCGGAGACGAGCGCCTGCTCGGCGCGCGCCACCTCGATCGACGCCTCGTCGCCCCGGTGGCGGACCCGCAGGTCCCCGGTCACCCCGAGGGTCCGGAGGTACGCCTCGGCGGCTTCCACCTGCGCCAGACGGCTGGGCGTCACCTCGAGCCCGTACTGGATGCGGCTCGACAGGCAGGGTGCCGCCGGCGCATCCCAGGTGGGGAGGCCGAGCGCGCGCGCCGCGGTCCGGACCTCGGTCTTGGTCCAGCCCAGCTCCGCCAGCGGCGAGCGAACCCGGTGCTCCGCCGAGGCGCGGAGGCCGGGACGGTGCTCGCCGAGGTCGTCGGCGTTGGTGCCGTCGAGGATCACGTCGAACCCGCGGGCCTCCGCCAGGCGGCCGAGCTGGGTCCAGAGCTCGTGCTTGCAGAAGTAACAGCGGTCGGGAGTGTTAGCGCGGTAGGCAGGATCCGCCAATTCCTCGGTGGCCAGCTCCTCCAGCGGGATGCCGAACTGGCGCGCCAGCGCCAGCGCGCCCTGGTACTGCACCTCCGGATACGACGCGCTCCGGCCGATCACCGCCAGGAAACGCCCCGGCCCAAGCGCCCGCGTGCCGGCCACCGCCAGCAGGGCCGAGTCCACGCCGCCGGAATAGCCGAGCAGGACGCGGCCCAGGCCGGCGAGGTGCGCTTCGAGGCGGGCGAGTTCGGGCATGGCGATAACCTAAGCGGGGCTCGCCGACCGGAACAACCGGGGCCGGGCTTCCACCCCGGGCGTTCCTCCCGCAGAATTCCGCCATGGCCGGCCCTGCCCTCCTCCCGATCACCACCACCGTCTCGGTGCCCATCGCCGAGCTGCGCTTCCAGGCGAGCCGCTCGGGCGGGCCCGGCGGCCAGCACGTCAACACGTCCTCCACGCGCGTGGAGCTCTGGTGGGACGCCGCCCGCAGCCCCAGCCTGACGCCCGAGGAACGGGCCCGGGTGATCGCGAAGCTGGGCACCCGCCTGACGGATGACGGCCAGCTGCGGCTCGTCTCGGCGGCCACCCGCAGCCAGGCGCAGAACCGCGCCGCGGCGATCGAGCGGTTCCAGGCGGTGCTGGCGCAGGCGCTGGCGGTACCGAAGCGCCGCAAGGCCACCCGGCCGAGCCGCGGGGTGAAGGAGCGGCGCCTGCAGGAGAAGCGGCAGCGCAGCGAACGCAAGCGCGAGCGCCGCCACCGCGGGGGCGAGGAGTGACGGCACGCCTCCTGCCCGTCGCGCCGGGCGCGGCGGGCGAGGCGGCGCTGGCCGAGGCCGCGGCCCTGCTGCGGCGGGGTGAGGTGGTCGCCTTCCCCACCGAG
>CAZRCT010000041.1:0-33039 GCA_964598655.1 uncultured Gemmatimonadaceae bacterium | reverse complement strand
GTGGGCGCCATGAGGGCGGCCTGGTGCTCGTTCTCGAGGGCCAGCAGCATGGCGAAGAGCGCCACGACGGTCTTGCCCGTGCCCACGTCGCCCATGAGCAGGCGGTGCATGCGCTCCGGCGCCGTCATGTCGGCCGTGATCTCGCGGAGGGCGCGCTTCTGGTCCGCCGTGAGCGGCCAGGGGAGCGACTCGGCGAGCCGGGTGGTGTAGGTGTGGTGCAGCGTGAAGGGCGTCCCGCTGCGCCGGCGCTTAGCCAGCAGGCGCGCGCGGGTGAGCATGAGCTGCAGGTCGAGCAGCTCATCGAACGCCAGCCGTCGCCGCCCCAGCTCGGCCTCACCGATGCTCGCCGGCTGGTGCACGGCCCGGAGCGACTCCACCAGCGGCGGCAGCTCCAGCCGCTGCCGCAGGTCCTCCGGCAGCGGGTCTTGCATGGCCGAGACCATGGCGCCGAGGTGCCGGTCGATCAGTCCGCGAATCACCTTGTGCGAGAGGCCCTCGGTGGCGCGGTATACCGGGAGCACGCGGCCGCCGAGCGGCCCCTCGCCTTCAGCCCCGGCGTCGGCCAGGATGATGTGCTCCCGCGGGCTGAGCTGGCGGCCGTGGTAGAAGCGCACCGGCCCCACCACCAGCAAGGTCTGCCCCACCTCGATGCTGCGGTCGAGGTACGGCTGGCCCGGCCAGGCGCACTCGAGCATGCCGCTCTCGTCCCGCAGCACGGCGGTGAAGATCCGGAGACCGCTCCGCGTGGGCATGAGGCGCTTGGCCACCACCCGCCCGATGCACGCCACCTCCTGCCCCACCTCCGCCCGCGCGAACGGCGTGACGCTCGAGGCGTCGAGGTAGCGGAAGGGAATGTGCCAGAGGAGGTCCTGCGCCGTGCGCACGCCGAGCCGCAGGAACGCCTCGGCACGGCGTTCCCCGATGCTCTTCAGGAACTTGACGGGCGTGTCGGGGCGGATGGGCGGCATGCGGGGAAGCTAGTGGGGCGCGTGACGGGCGGTGAGCCCGGCCGTCCGCCGCCGTACTACTCCAGCAGCCGCTCGGCGAAGGCCCGCGGGTCGAACGGCTCGAGCGCCTCGACCTTCTCACCGAGGCCAATGAAGCGGATCGGCAGTCCGAGCTCCTTCCGGAGCGCGACCACGGCGCCGCCGCGGGCGCTGCCGTCGAGCTTGGTGACGATGATTCCCGTCGGTTGCACGGCCTGCTTGAAGAGGCGGCCCTGCTGCACCGCGTTCTGCCCCACGGTGCCGTCGAGCACCAGCAGCACCTCATGCGGCGCCCCGGGCCGCTTCCGGGCCACCACCCGCACCACCTTCTTGAGCTCGTCCATGAGCCCTTCCTGCGTGTGCAGCCGGCCCGCGGTGTCGATGAGCACGGTGTCGGCGCCCCGGTTCAGGGCGGCCTCCACCGCGTCGAAGGCCACCGCCGCCGGGTCACCGCCCGGGGCGCCGGCCACGCAGGGGAGCTTCAGGCGCTCGGCCCAGGTCTGGAGCTGCTGGATGGCGCCGGCGCGGTAGGTGTCCGCGGCGGCCAGGAGGAGGGTCCGCTTCTCGCCCTGCAGCAGGTGCGCCACCTTGGCCACGCTGGTGGTCTTGCCGACACCGTTCACGCCCACGAAGACCATCACGGTGGGGCCGTCCGTGGCGCGGGCGAGCGGGGGCGGCGCGGCGCCAAGCATCTCGATGATCTTGGCGGCCACCGCCTGCTTGAGGTCGTCCTCGGTCTTGAGGCGGCCCCGGCGCACCTCGTCTTCCACCGCCTGCACCAGCTCCACCGTGGCCTGGACGCCGAAGTCGGCCTCGATCAGCGTGCGCTCCAGCGCCTCGAGGTCGGCGGCATTCATGCCGCGGACCAGCGCGCCCACGTCGGTCAGGGCAATGCGCTTGACCCGCTGCCAGAGGGAGAGCTTCGGGGCGTCCCCGATTCGTCCGGATGTCATGGGGGGCAAATGTAGGCGAAGCCCGAGGCCAAGGGCACCGGGGGCCCGGAGGGCGGGCCGGCGCCGCCTACCGGAGGCCCAGGCGTCGCCGCACCACCCACTCCCCGCCGAGAGCCAGGATGGCCAGCAGGAAGAGGCCCACCCAGCTGCGGCTGCTGGTCACCTCGGCGGTGCTCACCGTGGGCGTGGCACGCGCAGTGAGGCCGACGGGCCGTGGCAGCCACTCCTCCGACCACCGGTCCACCACGAGGGTGCCGCCCCCGCCGCCCTCGAGCTGGTAGCGGTAGCGTCCGGGCGGGAGCCGGAGCTCGGCGTGGGCGTCCCCGCCGAAGCGCAGCGAGTCCCGGCGCTCCGCGTCGCCGGTGAGGGTGATGGCCAGCGCCGTCGGCTTCCCGGCGGCGGCCCAGGCGAAGATGACCGGGCGCCCGTTGGGCACCACCGGCCGGACGGGGCGGGCCTTGCCGCCCACGCTGTCCGCGCCGCCGAGCAGCCAGGTCAGGGAGGCCGCCACCAGGCTCCGGTACGCCTGCTCCGGGCTCCCGCCCAGGAACGCCCAGCGCCACAACCCCTCGCCCGCCACGAAGAGGCGGCGCCGGGTGCCCTCCATACCCCCGATGATCACGGGCCGCTCGGCCCCGCGCCGCCCGAGCCGGGCGGTGAGGCCCACCCACTCGCCGTCGGCCGGCTCCACGGTGGCCAGCTCGATGAGCGGCGGGAACGAATCCACCGGAAGGCCCACGAACGCGCCGGCCACCGGGGAGGCGGGCGGCTCGGCCGCATACCACTCGCCGACCAGCGGCCCCTGCCCCCCCTCCCCGCTCGGCCACTCAAGGCGGCCCCGGGCGGCCGACTGCCGCACGAAGGCAGGCATGGCGCCCTTCTGCACCAGCACGTCGGCGCGGCGCGCCGCGCGCGCCACCTCCTCCTCGGGGACGGCGGCCAGGTCGTCCATGGAGCGCCAGCCGCCCTGCTCCAGCCGGACGTAGCCGCGGACCGGCAGCGAGGCCACCTCACGCAAGGCGCGGTACAGGAACCGCGTGTCCCAGTCTCCGGGGCTCGCGAGCAAGGTGATGCCCGGCGCCGGCGCCACGTGCACCAGCCAGAGCCGGGTGTCGTCGCGCGGCTCGGCGTCGCCCGCGCCGGCCAGGGTCACGGTGAGCAGCGCCTCCTCAGGGAGACCCGTGCTCGGCACCCGGAAGCGCAGCAGCGCGGCACCGTCCGCGCCAAGGCGAAGGGCCTGGCGCGCCAGCAGCTTCTGGTCGAGCCGCACCTCGACCCGCGCCGAGTCGGCCACGCGACCGAAGGCCCGCACCTCCGCCGCGAGCGGGATGGTGTCGCCGGCCGTCACCCGGTCGGGCGCCTCGAGGCGGGTGATGGCGAGGTCGGGGCCCGAGTTCCGCGGGAAGAGCCGCACCCCCGCGCGGGCCAGGAGCTCAGGCGTGAGGTCGGCCGGATCATCCACCTCGCCGTCGCTCACCACGATCACCGGACGATCCGACGCGGCCGCGGCGCGCAGCGCCGGCGCGAGGGCGGAGCGGCCCAGAATGGGGGACGAGTCGGCCGTGCCGGTGGCATCGCCGAAGAGGCGCACCTCACCCCAGGCGCGCGCCGAGTCACGCGCCTCCGTCCAGCGGCCTCCGGCCGAGGTCATGCTGAGGCTGCCGTCCAGCAGCACCAGCGGTGCGCGGCCAACCCCGCCCCTGCGGGCGCAGGAGACGTCGAGGAGCAGCACGCCGAGGGCCCCCCAGGCCACGGCGCGGCACGCCGCCGCCAGCCAGGCCCGGCGACCGAGCCGTTCGAGCTGCCAGTAGGTGAACCACGCGGCACCAGCCGCGAGCAGGATGACGAGGAGAAAGGCCAGCGGGCGAGGGAGCTAGGGGATGGGTGGCGGGGCCCGGGCGCCGGCGGCCTCAGGCCACCGCGTGCAGCGCGTCCCGCAGGGAGAACTTCGCTTCGTAGAGCGCCCGGCCGACGATGGCGCCGGCCAGGCCCGCGGCGCGGACCGCGCGGAGGTCGTCGAGGGTGGCCACCCCGCCGCTCGCAATCACATTGGCCCCGAGCGCGGCCAGCGCGGTGGCCCCCGGGAGATCCGGGCCGGTCAGCATGCCGTCGCGCGCCACGTCGGTGTAGATGAGGGTGCGGGCACCATCAGCGAGAACCCGCCGTGCCACCTCGGCGGCGGTCACCGGGGCCGTTTCCACCCAGCCACGGATGGCCACCAGGCCGCCCTTGGTGTCGAGACCCACCGCGACCCGCTCGCTGCCCACCCGGGTCACCGCCCGGCGCACCAGGTCGGGATCGGTGATGGCCGCCGTCCCGAGCACGCCGCGTTCCACGCCCAGCGCCAGCACCGCCTCCAGGGCACCGAGGGTGCGGAGCCCGCCCCCCATCTGCACCCGTACCCGGCCCGCCATGGCCCGCGCGATCGCGGCGATGGTCCCCTGGTTGTCCCCGCTGCCGAAGGCGCGGTCGAGGTCCACCACGTGGATCCACGACGCCCCGGCGGCGGCGAAGGCCTCCGCCTGTGCTACGGGATCGTGGTGGTAAGAGGTTTCGCGGTCCGCCTCCCCCTGGGAGAGGCGGACCACCCGGCCGGCGCGGAGGTCAATGGCAGGATAGAGCTGCACGGCGGGCGGAGGGCCCGTCAGTTCGCCGCGCCGCGGACGGGCTGGGCGCCGCCCGGGCCCACGCCGGCCAGCGCCGGCGGCGCCACGCCCGCGAGGAGCGAGGCATAGCGGGTACGTTCCGCGGTGAACTCGCGGATCATGGCGAGCGGCACCGGGTTGCCGTTGCCGAGGTCGGCGGCGCGCGGGTCGCGCGAGACGCCGTTGACCCGGAACTCGTAGTGCAGGTGTGGGCCGGTGGCCAGCCCCGTGGAGCCGACGTAGCCGATCACGTCGCCCTGGCTCACGCGGCCGCCGGTGCGGAGGCCGGCGGCGAAGGCGCGCAGGTGACCGTACCGGGTGACGATCCCGTTGGTGTGGCGGATCTCCACGAGATTGCCGTACCCCCCGGTCCAGTCGCGGCGCACCACTTCGCCATCCCCGGCGGCCATCACCGGCGTGCCCGGATCGGCGGCGAAATCGATGCCTTCGTGGCGGCGCACGATGCCAAGGATGGGATGCAGCCGAGCCCGGTTGGGCCGGGAGGAGATGCGGCGGAAGGCCACCGGCGCCAGGAGGAAGGCGCGCCGGAGCGAGCGCCCATCCGCGTCGTAGTAGCCGGTTTCCCCCTCCGCCGTGGTGAAGCGATAAGCACTGTAGGGCGCCCCGCCAATCACCAGCTCGGCGGCCAGCACCCGCCCGTAGCGCACCTCACCGTCCTCGGAGGTGAGGCGCTCGGCCAGCACGCGATAGCTGTCACCGCCGCGGATGTCGCGACTGAAGTCCACCTGCCAGGCGAAGATGTCGGCGAGGTCCCAGGCCAGGCGCACCCGGTCATCGCCGTCGAGCGGGGCGGCATCGCCCAGCTGGTCCAGCGACACGTAGAGCGAGCCCTCGATCCGGCCCTCCACCACCACGGGCTCCGTCCGCCAGGCGATGGGCTGCGGCACCGCGTGCCACCCGTCGGCGGCGAGCAGGAGCGCCACCCGCTCCTCCGGGCTCGTCTTCACCACCACCCGGGTGGGGAGCGAGTCGTCTCCCTGGCGGATGAACTTGAAGACCAGGCCGGGCTTGAGCCGCCGCGGCTCGAACAGCCCCTTCCGGCTGCCCTCGCTCATCTTGAACTCGGGCAGCCCCTGCCGGGCGAACAGTTGCGAGAGCGTCTCGCCCCGGCGAAGCGTATCCAGCGTCTCCTTGAAGAGGAGGTCCGCCACGGTGGCGGTCTGCAGCGGCTCGCTCCGCCAGGGCCAGCTGCCCCGCACGGCAAAGAGCCCGGCCGCGGCGAGGATCCCCGCGGCCAGGGCAAACGAGACAACTGCCTTGAGACCTGCCAACCGATCGTTCATGTGCCCACCACGCCGCGGCGCCCCCTCAGGAGACAACCGCGGCCGTCGAAATCGTTCAGTCCATCTGTCGCCGGATGAAGGTCGGGATCTCCATCTCCGGCACGTCCCCGGTGGGACGCGGCTTGCGCTCCGGGGCGGGCGCCGGCGCCGGCACGGGGGCCGGCGACGGGGCCGGCGGCGGGGTGACCCGCTTGGCCGTCGGGAAGTTGATGACCCCCGGCATCGGCTTCTGCATCGGCGGGGTGACCGCCGGCGCCTCCGGCCGGTCGAAGCCGGTGGCGATCACCGTGACGCGCACCTCGCCCTGCATGGCGTCCTCGGTGCGCGCGCCGAAGATGATCTCGGCCTCGTCGCCCACGGCGTCGTGGATGATGTCGTTGATGGTGGTGACCTCGCCCATCGTGAGGTCGCTGCCGCCGGTGATGTTGATCAGGACGCCGTTGGCGCCCGTGATGGACACGTTGTCGAGCAGCGGCGAGCTGATGGCCTGCTGGGCCGACTCCATGGCCCGGTTCTCCCCCCGCCCGACGCCGGTGCCCATGAGCGCGGAGCCGCCGTTCTGCATGATGGTGCGCACGTCGGCGAAGTCCACGTTGATGAGGCCGGTCTTGGTCACCAGGTCCGCGATGCCCTGCGTGGCCTGCAGCAGCACCTCGTCCGCCTTCTTGAGCGAGTCCTGGAAGGGAATCCCCTTCCCCACCACCGCGAGCAGCCGCTCGTTCGGCACCACGATCATGGTGTCCACGGCGTCCCGCATCTCGGCGATGCCCATCTCGGCCTGCTTCATCCGCTTCTTGCCCTCGAACAGGAAGGGCTTGGTGACGATCCCCACCGTCAGCGCCCCCATGTCCCGGGCCATCTGCGCGATGATCGGCGCGGCGCCGGTGCCGGTGCCGCCGCCCATGCCGCAGGTGATGAAGACCATGTCGGCCCCCTGGAGGATCTGCAGCACGTCCTCCCGGTTCTCCTCCATGGCCTGCCGCCCGATTTCCGGCCGGGCGCCCGCCCCGAGCCCGCGGGTGAGCTTGCGGCCGATCTGAATCTTCACGTCGGCGCGCGAGAACGTAAGGGCCTGGGCGTCGGTGTTCACGGAGATGAACTCGACCCCCTGGAGCTGCTCCTCGATCATGCGGTTGACCGCATTGCCGCCGCCGCCCCCGACGCCGATCACCTTCATGCGGGCGTTCTGCGCCCCGGTCTCTTCCAGCTCGAAGATCATGAGTGGCCCTCTCGCCCGCTGGGAGTCAGTGCACCGATCAGAAGAAATCCTGGAACCACTGCCGCACCGGCTGCAGGTACTTCTCGACGGCCTGCGAGCTGCGCTTCCCGGAGCCGAAGCTGGCCCCCTGTCGCAGCTGCTTGGCCCCGTACAGCGCCAGGCCCGCCAGCACCGCGAAGCGCGGCGACTCGACGCTGTCGGTGAGGCCCGCCAGCCCCTGGCCAGTCTTCCCCACCCGCACCGGCATGGCGAACACCTCGCGCGCCAGCTCTACGATGCCCGGCGCCTGCGCGCCGCCGCCCGTGAGGACGATGCCCGCCGGCAGCCGCTGGTGGTAGCCGGCCCGCGTCACCTCGTCCAGCGCAAACTCGAACGTCTCCTGGAGCCGCATCCGCATGATGTGCGCGAGCACCTGGCGGTGCGCCGAGCGCGCGCCCTGCCCCGGCGTGCTCGGCAGCTCGATGACGTCGGACTCGGGGACGAGCAGCTCCCACGCGGCCCCGAACCGCTCCTTCAGCCGTTCCGCGTCCTGCTGGGTGACCTGCAGGCCGTGGACGATGTCGTTGGTGACGTGGCCACTCGAGATGAGGAGCGACCGGGTGTCCCGGATCTTTCCCCCCTGGAAGATAGCCACGTTGGTGCTCCCGCCGCCCAGCTCCACCAGGGCGCAGCCCAGTTCCCGCTCATCGGCGGTCAGGACCGCGAGGCTCGCCGCCAGCGGCTCGAGCACGAACTCCGCCACGTGGTAGCCCGCGCCCTCGACGCACTTGCGCAGGTTCTGGATCACGGAGGACAGCACCGTGACCAGGTACACCTGGGCGTCGAGCCGGAGCCCGGTCATGCCGATCGGCTCGCTGATCCCCTCCTGCGCGTCCACCCGGTAATCCTGCGGGATGGCGTGCAGCAGCTCGTGGTCCCGCCCGAGCGGGACGCTCGCCGCCACGTCGTTGACGCGCGCCACGTCCCCCGTGCGGATCTCGCCGCCCGTGACCGAGACCACACCCGTGGACGTCTGCCCCGCCACGTGCTCGCCGGCAATGCCGACGTACACCGTGCCCACCTCCACGCCCGCCATCCGCTCGGCGTCCTTCATGGCCTTGGCGATGGCGCGGGTGGTCTCCTCGATGCCGCGGACGACGCCCCGGCGGACCCCATGGCACCGCTCCACGCCGACGCCGAGCACCCGGGTGCTCCCCGAGCGCTGGTCGCCCTGCACCTCGGCGATGACGGCGGCGACCTTGGTGCTGCCCAGGTCCAGGGCGGCCACGAGCCGCGTGGGCTGGACGCTCATGCGCCCCCCCACCGGACCACCACCTGCCCGGCGAAGCGGGCGTCGAGCTCCGCCCACGGCCGGGCCTTCTTCTCGAGATCCTGTGTCACCGCCGTCACCGCCCGGATGACCCCCGCCGGCGCGTTGGGCCGGAACCAGTACCGCTTGCCATCCACCGTGAGCACCACGTCGTCCCCGCTGCGCGCCCCCGCCACCACCCGGGCGAAGAACGTCGCGTCGGCATCCCGCACCCGGGCCAGGAGCCCGGTCACCAGCGTGTCGGCGGAAGCTACCACCGGCAGGTCGGGCGCGGCGATGGTGGGGTTGAAGGGAAGCACCACGCCGCCCTCGCTCACCATCTGCAGCACCCCGCCCTTCATCACCAGGGCGATGGGCTCCGCCTCCCGCACCGTCACCACCAGCGTGCCGGGAAGCCGCCGCGACACCCGGAACGCCTCGAGCCCCGTGATGGTGTCGCCGGCGGCCTCGATGGAATCCAGGGCGGCGAAGATGCTCCGCCCCGTGGCCACCGGCAGCGCCTTCGCCACCCGCCCCGCCGCGAGGTAGCGCAGCCCGCGCACCTCGAGCTTCCGTACCTGGAAGAACTCCATGCCGCGCACCAGCCGCGGCAGGACGACGCCCACCAGCCCGAGCACGAGCAGCGCGCCGAGGATCCGCCAGCCCGGCTTGCTCAGGCGGCTCGCAGCCACTGCACCAGGTCGCGCCCGACGCGGGTGATGTCGCCCGCGCCCAGGGTGAGCACCACGTCGCCCGGCCGGGCGACGCTCCGGATCCGGTCGCCGAGGCGGGCCTTGTCGGGCTCGAAGAGCACCGCCGTCCCCGCATCCGCCGCGGCGCGGACCACCACCTCGGCCGTCACCCCCGGAATGGGCTGCTCGCGCGCCGGGTAGATGGCCGTCACGATGGCGATGTCCGCCGCGGCGAGCGCCTGCCCCATGGCCCCGCCGTGGGCCTGCGTGCGCGAGAAGAGGTGCGGCTGGAAAACCGCCACGAGGCGACGGCCCGGGAACGCCTGCCGCGCGGCGGCGAGGGTGGCCACGAGTTCCGAGGGATGGTGGGCGTAGTCGTCCACGAAGGTGATGCCGGCGGCGTCCCCGAGCCGCTCGAACCGGCGGCCCAGGCCGCCGTAGGCCGCCAGGGCCGCGAGCGCCGGGCCGAGCTCCCCCCCGAGGGCCAGCACGGCCCCGAGGGCGCCGGCGGCGTTGCGCACGTTGTGGACGCCCGGCACCGCCAGCCGGAGGGTGACGCGCTCCCCGGTGGGAAGCCGCAGCTCGGCCACGCTGCCGCCGGCCTCCTGCATCACCGGGCCGATGTGCACCTCGGCATCGGCGGCAAACCCGAAGCGCCACACCACCGGCCCCCCGGCGCGCGCCTGGAGCACGGCGGCCACCCGCGCGGCCCCGGGATCGTCGGCACCGATCAGCACCGTCCTCGCCCGGCCCGCAAACTCGGCGAATGCCGCCTCGAGCGCCTCCACGCTGCCGTAGCACTCCAGGTGATCGGCCTCGACGTTGTTCACCACCGCGATGGTGGGCTGGAGCGTCAGGAATGCCTGATCGTACTCGTCCGCCTCCACCACGAAGAGCCGGTCGCCGCCCACCTTGGCGTTGCCGCCCCACGCGCTGACCCGCCCGCCCGCGAGGCCCGTCGGCGCCAGCCCCGCCGCCGTGAGCGCCTCGGTGGTCATGACCGTGGTGGTAGACTTGCCGTGGGTGCCGGCCAGCGCCACGACCGTCCCCGGATTCACGAGGTCGGCGAGCGCCTGCTTGCGGGGGATGACGGCGATGCCGGCCGCGCGGGCGGCGGCGAGCTCGGGATGATCGGCGGGGACCGCCGCGGTGACCACCACGGCCCGGACGCCCTGCAGGTGCGCCGGATCGTGGCCGGCGAGCACCGTGGCCCCGAGCGCCGCGACGTCCGCCGCCCCGCTCGGGTCGGGATCGCACCCGCTGACCGCCACCCCGCGGCGCCGCGCCAGGAGCGCCAGGGCGCTCATGCCGGCACCACCAATTCCCATGAAGTGAATCGGGCGAGGATCCGCAGGGTCGAAGAGGGGCATCTTGGTGGGCTAATCTAAAATCCCACCTAGAGTTGCGAAAGCGCCTCAGCCCCCGGAAAGAGCCACCAGACGGGCCACGATTTCGTCCGCCGCGTGGGGCTTGCCGCGCGACCGGGCCGCCGCCGCCATGGCCCCGAGCCGGGCCGGGTCGCCAACCAGGTCCCGGACCATCCCGGCGAAGGACTGGGGCGTCAGGTGGCGCTGCTCGAGCATCGCCGCCGTCCCCGCCCCGGCCAGCGCTTCGGCGTTGAACCGCTGGTGATCCTCGGCCGCGGTGGGCAGCGGGATCAGGATGGATGGAATGCCCCAGGCGCAGAGCTCAGCGCCGGTCATCATCCCCGCACGGGCCACCGCGAGGTCGGCCACGGCGTAGGCGTCGGCGATGGGATCGAGGAATCCGAAGACCTGCACGTCCGGTGGCCGGTGCAGCGCCACGAAGCGGTCGTAGGTCCCCCGCCCCGTGGCCCAGAGCACGGTGTACTCCCGCGCCCCTCCCGCCTCGATCCACGCGGCCACCGCCTCATTGATGGCCAGGGCGCCCTGCGACCCGCCGGTGATCAGCAGGACGGGCTTGGCGCGGCCGGCCAGGCCGAACCGCGCGAGCGCCCGCTCGCGGCGCGCCGGGTCGGGCGGTGGGATGGGATTGCCGGTGTCGTACACGACGGTCCGCGGGCCGAACCGGAGCCGGGTCCGCGCCTCGGGGAGGCCCAGGTAGACCTCGTTCACCCGTCGGGCCAGTATCCGCGTGGCGAGGCCCGGGAAGGCGTTCTGCTCCTGCACGGCCGCCGGGATCCCGCGCCGCGCGGCCAGCCACACCGCCGGCCCCGACGCGTAGCCGCCGGTGCCGAGCACCGCCACCGGCCGCTCCTCGGCGAACACCCGCGCCAGCTGCCGCAGCACCCGCGTGGCCATGAGGGGCAGCCGGACATTCTTCCACCACTGCTTCCGGTACAGCGGCTCGACGGGCAGCAGGTGGTAGCGGAAGTCACGGGTGGGAAGGAGCGTGGCCTCGATGCCGCGGGTGGCGCCGAGCAGCACCGGTTCCAGCTGCGGGTGCCGCTCCCGGAGGCGCGTTGCGATGGCGAGCGCGGGCATGAGGTGCCCGCCGGTGCCGCCGCCGGCGATCAGGATGGTGCGGCCCGCCGCCACTCAGGCCTCCACGCGCCGGGCGGCGCTCACCCGCTTCTCCGGCTTGCCGCGCATGCGGCCCACGCTGAGGAGGAGCCCCACGCCCACGAGGGACACCACGAGGCTCGAGCGCCCGTACGAGATGAACGGCAGTGTCAGGCCGGTGGTGGGCATGAGCTCGAGCGTCACGAACATGTGGAGCACCGCCGTGACGCCCACGGCGGCGGTGAGCCCGGTGGCCAGGTACTGCCCAAACGGGTCCTCCGCCGACCGCGCGATCCGGAACCCCACCCAGCAGAAGAGCCCGTAGAGGAACACGATCAGGCAGATGCCGATGAGCCCCCACTCCTCACCGATGGTGCTGAAGATGAAGTCCGAGTAGGCGTAGGAGACGTAGCCGAGCTTCTGCTGCCCCTGCCCGAGCCCCACCCCGAAGATGCCGCCGGACCCGATGCCCACCAGCGACTGGTGGATCTGGCTGGTGCCGTCGGCGCCGTTCAGGAAGGTGTCGAGCCGCGCCGCGCGGTACCCCGCGAACTTGATGGCCTGGAGTCCCACGATCACGCCCGCGAAGCCGAGCAGCAGGAAGTGCCCGATCTTGGCGCCCGCCGAGAAGAGCACGATCCCGCCGAGCAGCGCCACCAGCACCGCCATGGACATGTTGGGCTGCCCGATGATCAGGAGGCACACGAGCCCGATCACCACCAGGAACGGGACGAGCCCCTTCTTGAACTGGCGCACCCCCTCGCCCTTCTTGGTGGCCAGCATGGCGCACCAGATCACGATGGCGAGCTTGGCAATCTCCGAGGGCTGGATGCTCACCACGCCGAGGTTCACCCAGCGGTGGGCCCCGTTGCGCGCGGGGGCCAGGACGTTGCGGAGCCCCGGCGTCACGGGGATGACGAGGAGCGCGATGGTGGCCAGCAGGATGGGCCACGCGAGGGGACGCAGCACCCGGTAATCCATCCGGGACAGCGTGAGCATCAGGAGCCCGCCGATCAGGGCCCCGGAGAGCTGGCTCAGCGCAAAGGACCCGCCGGCGTAGCCGCCCGCCTGGGTCCGCACCAGGCTCGAGGCCCCGTAGACCGTGGTGATGCCGAACGCCACCAGCGTGGCCGTGACCACCGCGAGCAGCCGCGTCTCCCAGCGGTACTCGCCGGGGTGGCGCACCATGGGCGCGCTCACAGCGCGTCCACCGCGGCCCGGAAGCGGGCGCCGCGGTCCTCGTAGTTCAGGAACATGTCGTAGCTCGAGCAGGCCGGGGACAGGAGCACGGCATCCCCCGGCTGGGTGAGGGCCCGCGCGCGGTCGATCACTTCCTGGAAGTCCGTCCCGAGCCGCTCCACCGGCAGGAGACCCTGCAGGTCCTGGGTCACCAGGTCCCGCGACTCGCCGAACGCCAGCACCGCCTTGCAGCGCCCGCGCGCCGCCTCGGCCAGCGCCGTGTACGGCTCCCCCTTGTGCCGCCCGCCGAGGAGCAGCACGAAGGGACGCTCGAGGGCCTGCACCGCCACCAGTGTCGAGGCCACGTTGGTGGCCTTGGAGTCGTTGATCCAGACCACGCCGTCCTTCTCGCCCACCGGCTCCATGCGGTGCGCCAGCGCGCGAAAGGTCCGCAGGCCCGCCGCGATCTGGGCGGCGCTGGCCCCGGCGCGCGAGGCGATGAGCGCCGCACACAGCGCGTTGGCCACGTTGTGGTCCCCGAAGAGCCGCAGCTCGTCGCGCGGCAGGAGCGGCGCCCCGCCGAGCATCAGCTGCCGGGTGGCGCGGTCGTACCACGCCTCGGCGGGGTGCGCCAGCGAGAAGCGCAGGTGACGCCCCGGCACGCGGCTGGCGCGGCGCTGGACCTCGGCGTCGTCCGCGTTGGTGACCCACAGGGAGCTGTCGGAGGCGTTCCGGTACAGCAGGTCCTTGTCGGCGTAGTACGCCTCGAGCGTCGGGTACCGGTCGAGGTGGTCGGGCGCCAGGTTGGTGAGCGCGCCGATGGTGGGGACCAGGTCGTAGGTGTCGTGCAGCTGGAAGGACGACATCTCGAGCGCCACCCACGAGGGCGACAGCCCTGCGAGCGCCACCTCCGCCAGCGGCTGCCCGATGTTCCCGGCCGCCGTCGCGGCGATGCCCGCGGCCTGGAAGAGGTGGGCCGTGAGCGCCGTGGTGGTGGTCTTGCCGTTGGTGCCCGTGATCGCCGCGAAGCGCACCGCCGGCAGCGCCGCGTAGCCCACGTCGATCTCGGAGATGATGGTGACCCCGGCCTCGCGGGCCGCCGCCACCGGCGGCGCCTCCGGCGGCACGCCGGGCGAGACCACGCACACCCCCGCGCGCGCGATGCGCTGGAAGTCGTGCCCGCCGAGCTGCACCGTGGCGCCGGCGTCCCGCAGGCGCTGGAGCCCCGCCTCCCCCACCGACTTGTCGGCCTTGGGCGCGCGGTCGGAGGCATAGACCGGGATGTCGTTCCGCCGGAGCAGCAGCCCCGCCGCCAGCCCGCTCCGCCCGAGGCCGATCACCGCGGCCTCCCGGCCGCCCGCCCGCCAGTGCTGGAAGCTCATCGCAGCTTGAGGGTGGCCAGCGCCACCATCGCGCAGAAGATCCCGAGGATGTAGAACCGCGTCACCACGGTGCTCTCGTGCCACTGCATCTTCTCGAAATGGTGGTGGAGCGGCGCCATCCGGAACACCCGGTGGTTCTGGGCGTACTCGAGCCCCCGGGTCCGCTTGTAGTACCGGAAGACCCCCGTCTGCAGCATCACCGACACCGCCTCCGCCACGAACACGCCGCCGATGATGAGCAGCAGGAACTCCGCCTTGAGCAGGATGGCCACGGTCCCGAAGGCGCCCCCCAGGGCCAGGCTGCCCGTGTCCCCCATGAACACCTGCGCCGGGTGCGCGTTGAACCAGAGGAAGCCGATGCAGCCGCCGAGGAGCGCCGCGCAGAAGATGGTCAGCTCGCCGGCCCCCGGCAGGTAGAAGAGGTTCAGGTAGGTGGTGGTGTCGATGCGCCCGAAGGCGTAGGCGAAGAGCGCGAAGGTGGCCGCGGCGATGGCCGAGAGGCCCGCCGCCAGGCCGTCGAGCCCGTCGGTCAGGTTCACGGCGTTCGAGGCCCCGGCGATCACGATGGTCACGAAGCCAACGTACGCCCACCACTGGAAGTTGACCGTCACGAACTTGAAGAACGGCAGCGAGGTGGCCGTGGCCGGCATGGTCTCCACCGGCACCACCGGGAACTGGACCAGCAGCAGGCCCAGCACCAGCCCGAAGCTCACCTGCCCCACCAGCTTCCACTTGGCCACGAGGCCCCGGCTCTTCCCCTGCACGATCTTGAGCCAGTCGTCGAGGAACCCGATGCCGCCCATCCAGAGCGTCGCCAGCAGCGCGAAGGGGACGAAGCGGGTGTCGAGCCGCGCCCAGAGCAGCGTCGGGATCACCGTCGAGAGCAGAATGATCACCCCGCCCATCGTGGGCGTGCCCCGCTTCCCGAGGTGGGTGGCCGGCCCCTCGGCCCGGATCACCTGCTCGATCTTCCGCTGCCGCAGCCGCCGGATGATTCCCGGGCCCACCAGGAAGGCCATGAGGATGGCCGTGACCGTGGCCCCGGCCGCCCGGAAGCTGATGTAGTTGAAGAGATTGAAGACGAGGTAGTGCTCCGACAGCGGCGTGAGCAGGTGATAAAACACGGCGCCTCAGTGTGTCGGGTGGTCCTGTCCGGTGAGGAACGGAATAATACGCTCGAGCGCGGCACCGCGGGATGCCTTGAGGAACACCAGTTCGTCCCCGGTCAGGCGGGCCTGGAGCAGCGGTCCCATGGTGGGCGCGTCCACCGCCGTGAGCAGCTTGTCGCCGAGCCGGGAGCGATAGAGCTCGAGCGGCGGCACGAACTCCCCCACCGCGGCCAGCACGTCGGCGTCGAGCCCCACCAGCGCCGCCGCCACCGCGGCATGGTGGCGCGCCGCCTCGGCGCCGAGCTCCCGCATGGTCCCCGCCACGAACACCAGCCGCCGGCTCCCCCGCATCTGCCGGGCCGTGGCGATCGCCGCCAGGAACGAGGCCGGGTTGGCGTTGTAGGCATCGTGCACGATCGTGAGGCCCCCGGCTTCGATAACCTCGCCCCGGCCCCCCGGGATCTTGAGGGTGCGGAGCGCCTCGGCCGCCGCCGCCGGCTCGAGGCCCAGCTCCTGCCCCAGCGTCCAGGCCAGCATGGCGTTGGCCGCCTGGTGCTGGCCCAGCAGCGGCAGCAGGAAGCGCTGCCCATCCACCGCCACCGTGGCCCGGCCGGTGGAGTCCACCGTCACGGCCTGGGGCACCCGGTCGGCGCGGGCGAGGCCGGCGGTCAGCACCCGCTGGGCCCGCTCGCGTGCCCCCTCGGCCAGCCCCGCCGGCTCCATGCCGACGATGGCGAGCGGCGCGCCCTCCAGCAGGTCCAGCTCCTCGGCCAGCACCCCGGCCAGGTCGCCGAAGCCGTCGAGGTGCGACACCGCCACGTTGGTCGTGACCGTGACCGTCGGCTCGATGACCGGGCGCATCCGCGCCAGCTCCCCGCGCACGCTCGCGCCGGCCTCGATCACCAGGGCCTCGGTGTCGGGCGGGGCGGCGAGGATGGTCTTGGGAACGCCCACCAGGTTGTTGTCATTGGCCGGCGTGGCATGCACCCGGAAGCGGGTGCGGAGCACCGCGGCGCACATCTCCTTGGTGCTGGTCTTGCCATTGGCCCCGCCGATGGCCACCACCGGCCCGGTGATGGTCCGCCGCCGGGCCCGTGCCAGCCAGCCGTAGGCCGCGAGCGTATCCGCCACCTGGTAGAGCATGAGCCCGGGCACCGGCGGGGTCCCGGTGCGCACCACCGCCGCGGCCGCGCCCCGCTCGGCCGCCGCGGCGAGGTGGTCGTGCCCGTCGAAACGCTCCCCCTTCAGCGCCACGAAGAGGGCCCCGGGCTGGAGCGTCCGGGTATCCGTGGCCACCTCACTGAACTCGGCGGGACGGGTCCCCGTGGGCGGGATGGTCACGGCCTCGGGCTCGATGGCCTCGCGCACCACCTCGTCGGTCCAGCGCATTCGCGTCCTTTCCGTGGGACTCACGGCCGCCCGTCGAGCAGGCCGGCGACGATCTCCCGCTCGTCGAACGGCTGCTTCTCGGTGCCGATCACCTGGTAGGTCTCGTGCCCCTTCCCTGCCAGCAGCACCGTGTCGCCCCTCCGCGCCAGCTCGAGGGCGCGCCGGATCGCCACCCGGCGGTCCGCACACCGGTCGTGCGGCGCGCTCCCCATTCCCGCCTCGACGTCGGCGATGATGGCGTCGGGGTCCTCGGTCCGCGGGTTGTCGGAGGTCACGATGGCGTGGTCCGCCAACGTGGCCGCGAGCCGGCCCATGACCGGGCGCTTGCCGCGGTCGCGGTCGCCGCCGCAGCCGAACACCACGATCAGGCGCCCCGGGGTGAGCGGCCGGAGCGCCTGCAGCGCGCGCTCGAGCGCGTCAGGCGTGTGGGCGTAGTCGCGCAGGACGATGGCCGGTGCCTCGGCGATCCGTTCCATTCGCCCCGGAACCTGGGGCGCAGCCGTCAGCCGGTCTGCGATGGCCGTCACGGGGAGCCCGAGCCCGATGCCGGTGGCCGCCGCGGCGAGCGCGTTGGCCACGTTGAACTCGCCGAGCAGCGGGAGCCGCACCTCAGCCCTGCCGCCCGGGGTCACGAGCGTGAAGCGACTGCCCGCGTGGTCCTGGACGAGGCCCTCCGGGCGCACGTCCGCCGCGGCATGGATCCCGCAGGTGACCCGACGCCGGCCCCGGGGCAGCGCGGCCCACGCCGGGTCGTCCACGTTCACCACCTGCACCCCATCCGGCGCCAGCAGCCCGTCCAGCTTGAGCTTGGCCGCGAGGTACGCCTCCATGGTGCCGTGATAGTCCAGGTGGTCGCGGGTCAGGTTGGTGAACACGCCGGCGGCGTACGTGAGCCCGTCGAGCCGCCCCTGGTCGAGGCTGTGCGACGAGGTCTCCATGGCCACGTGCGTCACGCCCCGCGCCACGAGGGCAGCCAGCGTGGCCTGCAGGTCGATCGGCCCCGGGGTGGTCAGTGAGCCCGCCGTGCTCTTCACGGCCGCCCCGCTGCCGTCGAAGGCGCCGAGCGTGCCGATGCTGCCCGCGGTGCCGCCCGCGTTGAAGAGGTGCCGCACCAGCGCCGTGGTGGTGGTCTTCCCGTTGGTCCCCGTGATGCCGATGAGGGTGAGCCGCCGCCCGGGATCCCCGTACCACGCGCGGCCCAGGGAAACGGCGGCACGCCGCCCGTCCCGCATCACCAGTTCCGGGACGCCCGCCCCCATGGACTGCTCCACCGCCACGGCCGCGGCCCCCTTCCGCACCGCGTCGCCCACGTAACGGTGCCCGTCGGCCACGGCGCCGCGCACCGCCACGTACAGCATCCCGGGCGCCACCTCACGGCTGTCCGCCGTGACGCCGGTCAGGGCCACGTCTTCGGCGGGCACCGTGACGAGGAGGCCGTCGCGCCGGAGCGCCTCGGCGAGGAGGGAGAGGCGGTGGGGGGTCATTCGGCCCAGAGGGTGACGGGGGCGCCGTAGCGGAGCGAGTCGCCGGCGGCGGGGGTGGTGCGGACCACCCTCCCCGAGCCGCGCAACGCCACCCGGAAGCCACGCCGGTGGATGGTGGCCGCTGCCTGACGGATCGTATTGCCGGTGACGTCCGGCACCGGGCGCGGGCCCGGGGCCGGCGTGGTGTCCCGCGCCAGCGGCAGCGTCAACACCACCGCCACCGGCTCCGGCGCCATCGCGTCCTCGCTCGGCGCCGAGGCGGGCACGGCCTCGGCCGGGCCGGCGAGGCGGCTCCGGTCGATGGCGCTCCGGCGCGCGGCGAGCGCCTCCTCGATCATGCTGCGGGTCACCGGGGCCGCGGTCTTGCCGCCGTAGATCGACACGTCCTTCGGGTCGTCGATCTTCACCATGATCACGAGCATCGGGTCGTCGGCCGGGAACATCGCGGCGAAGGACGCGGTGTAGCTGCCGGGAACGTAGCCGTTGCCGTCGAACCGGCGCGCCGTGCCCGTCTTCCCGGCCAGGGTGTAGTTGGTCATCTGGACGCCGGCCGCGGTGCCGCCCTCCTCCACCACGCCCTTCAGGTACTCGCGGAGGGTGGCCGCCACCGCCGGCGTCGTCGCGCGGCGCACGGGGGCCGGCCGCTGCCGCCAGACGGTGCTCCCGTCCGGGTCGCGCACCTCGCGGATGAGCGCCGGCATGAGCAGGATGCCGTCGTTGGCGATGGCCGCGTAGGCGGCGGCGAGCTGGATGGGCGTCACCTCGAACTCGTAGCCCATCGCGATGCTGGCCTGGCTGTAGCGGGTCCAGTCGTTGGGGCGGCGGATCAGCCCCGGCGCCTCGGAGGGGAACGGCACCCCGGTCATGCTGCCGAAGCCGAAGTCGCGGAAGGCGTCGTACATCTCGCCGAGCCCCAGCCGCTCGGAGAACTTCCCGAGCACGATGTTGCTCGAGACCTTGATCCCCTCGGCGAGCGTGAGGCTGCCCTCGGTCTTGTGGTCGTCGTGGATGGTGCGGGTGTCGCCGCGGCTATTCACCCGCATCACCCACTCGCCGTGCTCGGCGAAGACCCGGTCGGTCGAGTCCACCCGCCCGAGCGAGAGCAGGGCGGCGGCCGTGAAGATCTTGGCGGTGGACCCGGGCTGGAACGGGTCGGTGAAGAAGGTGGGGCGGTTCCCCACCCGGCGACTCCCCCGCCCGGCCACCAGCCGCCGGGACGCCGCCGCCAGGATCTCCCCGGTGTGCGGGTCCATGAGGACGATGTCGCCACCCAGCGCGTCGTACTTGTCCATCGCCTCGTCCAGCGAGCGCTCGGCGATCTCCTGCAGCTCGGCGTCGAGGGTGAGGTACACGTCCCGCCCCGGCACCGGCTCCCGGCGGAGTCGCCCGGGCGACTCGTAGCGCCGGCCGCGGAAATCCTTGAGCACCACCCGCTCGCCGGGCACCCCCCGCAGCAGCGAGTCCAGCTGCATCTCGATCCCGCTCACCCCCCGCCCGCCGCTGTCCGCCGAGTACGCGCCGACGATGCCACGCGCCAGGACGTCGCCCGGGTAGTGGCGGCGGTAGGTCCCGTCGAGGTGCACCCCCCGGATGTCCCGGAGCGGCCGTACTTGCAGGCCGCTGAACGGCCCCGGGTACGCCACCCAGCGCTTGCTGTTCACCTCGCGCATGACGCGCTCGGCGGGCAGCCCGAGCGCCCGGGCGATGGTGCGCGCGTCCTGCCCCTTACCCCGCAGCTCATTCGGCGCAATGCCGACCGAGAAGTACTCCTGGGTCACGGCGAAGGGGACCCCGTTCCGGTCGAAAATCCCGCCGCGGCGGGCCGGGAGCACCTCCGTGACACGCCGGACCTGCTCCGCCTCGGCCTTCCATCGCGCGCCCTCCACCACCTGCAGCTGTACGGCCCGCCCGATCACCAGCAGCGCCCCGACCACGAGGGCGCCCTCGATGAAGCCGATCCGGACGGAGGACTTGGCCATGCCTCAGCGCTCCCCGGGCACCAGGTGGAGGTTGACGAACTCCGAGTCGGCGGGAAAGTGCAGCCCGAGCTCCTGCTCGGCACGGTCCCCGAGCACCCGGCGGCTGGTGGCGATGCGGATGTTCTTCTGCAGGGCGGCCGCTTCAGCCTCGAGCGCGCTCCGCTCCTCTTGCAGCGCGCGCACGTGCGTGGCCGTGGGGAAGGCGAACGCCTGCCGCCCCTGGATCATCCCGGTGATCACCAGGAAGAACAGGAGCCACAGCATGACCCAGTGGCGGCCCTTGAGCTTACGCTTGGCGGTAGATGCGGAGGGTGGCACTCCGGGCCCTCGAATTGGTGGCGATCTCGGCGTCGGTCGGGCGGATCGGCTTGCGGGGGTCCAGCACCCCGAGCGGCCGTCCCCGGCAGGTGCAGATGGGCTGCTCCGGGGGACAGACGCAGGCGCGGCACCACTCCTGGAAGGCGTGCTTCACCAGCCGGTCCTCACCAGAATGATAACTGATGACCGCCAGCTTCCCACCCGGGGGAAGTGCCTCGCGAAAGACGGGGAGCGCCGTGGCGAGACCGGGCAACTCCTCGTTCACGGCGATCCGGACGGCCTGGAAGAGCCGGGCGAAGTCCCCCGGGCCGCTCCGGGGGCCGAGCACGGCGCGGATGGCGTTGACCAGGTCGTCACTGGAGACGAAGGGCCGGGTTGCGCGGCGCCGGACCACCTCGCGGGCCAGCCGCCCCGCCTGCCGCTCATCGCCATAGTCGGCGAAGATGCGGCGCAGCTCGCCCTCGGGCTCCTCGTTGAGGAGGTCGGCGCCGGTCGGGCCGTCCTGGCTCATGCGCATGTCGAGCGGGGCGCCGGGCCGGAAGCTGAATCCGCGCGCCTCATCGTCCAGCTGGTGCGATGAGACGCCCAGGTCGAGCAGGATGAAGTCGGGACGGAAGGCCTGCACCTCGGCCAGCAGGGCCGCGTCGGCATAGGCGCCCGCGAGGTAGCGGATGCGCTCCTCCCCGAGCCGGGCCCGCGCCGCGGCCAGCGCATCCGGGTCGCGATCGATGCCCAGCACCTCCGCGCCCTGCCCCAGGAAGAGCGCGGCATGGCCGCCTCCGCCCAGGGTGCCATCCACCACGCGCCGCGCCCCCCGGGCCGCCGCCGCGATCTCCTCGGCGAGCACGGGGCGGTGGTACGCGGACGCGGACTCGGACACCGGCGCCTCCCGGGAAGCAGAACACCCCGCCCGCGGGTGCGGACGGGGTGTGGTGAGCAACGGGGCTGACGGGGCTCGAACCCGCGACCTCCGCAGTGACAGTGCGGCACTCTAACCAAGCTGAGCTACAGCCCCTGGACTAGAGAGCGCCGAATATAGGCAGGCCTCCCATGGAATGGTAGGGGCCCAGCCCCTCCCGGAAACCACGCGGGGCGGGAGCCCATGGCCCCCGCCCCGCGCCCGCCTCCGACGGGAGCCGGCCTACTTGCAGTAGACGCGGATCATCGACGCGGTCCGCGGCTTGAGCCCGCTCACGTAGCGGGTGAGCTGGTCCCAGGTGCCCTTCTGGCTGGCGCCCGGCCCATCCACGTACGCCTGCGAGCCCGCCAGCGACTGCTCCGCCTCGGTGGTGAAGCTCTCCACCGCCCGGGCCGCGTCGCAGGACTTGCTCTTCTCGGCCTCCTGGTCCTTGGCCACGATGAGGTTCACCAGCGCCAGCGCGCTGTAGTAGTTGGCGATCGGCGCCAGGCGGCCGGTGGGGTTGGCCAGCGCCTTGATGGCGCGGAGCGTGTCCACGGCCACCTGCCAGTTCTGCGACTGGATGAGCGGCACCGCGCCCTGCAGCATGAAGCTGGCGGCGCCCTCCCGCGCCTGCGCGTCCCCGTGCTTCGCCGCGAAGGCGATGAACGGGTCGGCGTGCACGTAGTCCTTGGCATCCTGGCGGTTCTTCGCCTCCTGCAGCGCGAAGCCCACCGCCGAGGCCGAGTCCACCGGGAGCAGGGCGTTCAGCGTGCCCAGCAGGCTGTCGCTGGCCCCGAGGCGCGAGTAGCCGCCCGCCACCAGCTTGAGCAGGGTGGCGTTGCCCGGGAACTTCCTCAGCGCCTGCGAGCCGTAGCGGAGGTACCGCGCGGTGTCCGGCCGGATGTCGGCCGTGGCCAGGTACTTGAGGAAAAACGTGGTGTCGGCCCGGGTCGAGTCGAGCGCGATGATCTGCTCGAGGTCGTCGAGTGCGCCGCTGTAGTTCTCCCGGAAGATGCGCGCGTTGGCCCGCAGCTCGATCAGGTCGATGTTGCCCGGGTCGAGCCGGAGGCCCTCATCCGCCACCTGCTCGGCGGCCTCCGGCTTGCCGGCCTGGAGGAACTTCTTGAAGACCAGCTCGCGCAGCGGCTGGTTGGTCGGCGCGATCCGGAGCATCTGGCTCAGCGCATTGATCATCTTGGCCGTGTCGGCGCTGGCCTCATAGCCGGCGGCCAGCTGGGTCCAGGCGGCCAGGCTCAGCGGGTCGCCCTCGACGGCCACGGCGAAGAAGCGCATGGCCTCCGCGCTGTCGGCCGAACGGCCGCGCCCCAGCGCCAGCATGCCCATGCAGTAATTGGCCAGGCCGTTCTTCGGCATGGCGTCGAGCGCCTTCTTGGCGGCCTGCGCCGCCTTGTCGGGCGCGTTCTTGGACTGGTCGATGCAGGCCTTGGCGTCGGCCCACGACTTGAAGGCCGGCGCAAACCCCTCCGCGATCTTGTCGCCGATGGCCGCGATGTTCTGCCCCGCGCCCTGTGACGCGGTGACCACCGTGCCGGCTTCGTCCGTCATGCCGGCCAGGCGGGAGGTGACGCTGAACCGGCCGCCCTGGTCCTTGGTGAGCGTGGAGTAGACGATCGCGCGCGCGCCCAGCGAGCGGCCGAGGTCGCGCAGCGGGATGAAGCTCAGGATGGCGTCGGCGGGATACCCGAACTCCACCAGCGCGCGATTCATGTCCTCGCGGGCCAGCAGCCGGAACTGCCCGTTGGCGGCCTTCTCGACCTTGCCCCGGATCGCGTCCCCGAGCGCCACGGCCGAGGCCGAGTCCGCCGCCGAGAAAGTGTGCGGGTTCCCGACCAGCAGGCGCGGGGAGTTGGCCACCTGAGTCCCGGGGGCCTGGCGCCGGGTCGGAATCTGGGCGGCGAGCACCGTGGTGCCGCCGACGAGCAGGCCGAGGGTGAGCAGACGAGCCAGGCGCATCAATTCATCTCCACATTTGGGGGTACCGGGGCAGCGATGCAAGCGCCGTACCGGACGCCGACGACGATGGGCGAAGAGGGATTCGAACCCCCGACATCCTGCGTGTAAGGCAGGCGCTCTGGACCAGCTGAGCTATTCGCCCGCTCACGGCCCGGCCGCGCGCGCGGCGGGGCGCGGTTCGGCCTCCCGCCCTAGAGCGCGATGCCGAGCGGAAACAGCACGCAGTATCCCAGGACCAGCAGCGCCGCGGCGCCCGTGGTGCCACCGGCCTGCAGCCACGCATAACCGGCCACAAGGGAGACGACGGCGGCGGTCAGGAGAACGACATTACGTCTCCCGAACCGGAGCCCCCGTCCGGGAGTGACAGAGTCGGAACTTGGCATGGGAACTGAGCTTAGTGCCTCGAAGGCGGTTGGTCAACCGCTTGCGGTGCCGGGTTTCCGGCGGCTGGCGGGGCGGGCTCGCCTTCCGCCGGGGGCTCCGGCCAGCCGATGTCGAGCGCGGCGCGCCGGGGCCGGTCCCGGCGCCGCCGGGCGTACACCGCGGCCCCGACCAGGAGGGCCATCACCAGCCAGAGCCCGGACGCCACGAACCAGGTGGCCAGGCTGTACCGCAGCCGCAGGTCCCGCTGCCAGGCCTCCTCGAAGCGTGCCGACGTGAGGCCCGTGGCAGCCACCAGCGCGCTGTCGAACACCTCCCCCGGCCCCAGCCGCGCCAGCAGCCGCGCGAGGTCCCCCTCGGGGGTGCGCCGGGCCACCTCGGCCACGGCCGAGGCGGCGAGGGCGTACGCCACGTCGGCCGAGCGCGCGGAGCCGCGCAGCATGGCATCGAGGCGGTCGAGGCTCGGCAGGCGGCCGCCGGCCACGGCCAGGTTGAGCTCCAGGTTCACGAACCGCTCCAGCTCCCCGGACGCCCACGCGGCGTAGCCCTCGTCAAACCAGAGGGGGACGCGTGCCCGCACCCGTTCGCGGAGGATCAGGTGGGCCAGCTCGTGCCGCAGGGTCCGCGGCAGCTCGGGCAGGTCGGCGCGGAGGAGGATGGTGCGTGCGGCGGGAAACGCCACCCCGGCGCCCCAGGCCGGCGCCCGCCCGCGGGTGAGCCGCGCGAGCGCGGCCGAGTCCGGCGCCAGCACCAGCGTGAAGGGCGGCGGGGCCACCCGGCCGATGCCGGGCCACTCCCGCACCCGCCCCGCCCCGTCGGCGAGGGTGGTGGCCAGGGCCTGCAGCGCCGGCGGCGCCACCACCGTGACCTCCCCCACCTGGACGGCGAGGGTGTCGAGCGCGAGCGCGAGCAGGAGGGGGAGGACCATCGGGAGGGAGGCGGCCGCCGCCCCGACGGGGGCGGTCGCGCGCCGGCATGCCTAACGGGGCGGCTCGCCGCCCGACGCCACGAGGTCGAGCATCTCCTTGCAGCGCTTGCCCCACGGGTTGAACTTGTTGGCCTTGAAGCCGTCGGTCCACGCCTGCTTTGCCCCGTCCCGGTCGTCGATGAACCAGTTGGCCCGCCCCAGCTCGTAGTAGGCCTCGATGAGGTTGGGGCCGAGCTGGAGCGTCTTCTGGAAGAAGGTCACCGCGTCCTCGTACATCTCACGCTCGAGGTACACGAGCCCCAGGTAGTAGTGGGCGTAGAGGGTGGCCTTGCGGTCGTTGTCGAGGCGGATGGCCTTGGAGAGGTGCTCGATGGCCTCGCCGAAGATCCGCTTCTTGAGGCAGATGTACCCCACGTTGATGCGGGCCAGCGAGTTGGCCGGCTCCTTCATCAGGACCTTGGAGAAGGTGGCCAGCGCGTCGTCGTAGTCCTCGTGCAGCATCTGCGCCCAGCCCAGCAGCGACTGCGCCTGGATCTCCGACGGCGCCAGCGCCAGCGCCTTGCTCAGCGACTGGATGGCCCCCGCGTAGTCGCCGAGGGAGATCAGGCTCCAGCCCTTTTCGATGTAGGTGGAGGCGCCGAGGTGGTCCTGCTGCACCACCGGGCGGGCGCCGGTGAAGGCCGGGGCCGACGCACTGTCGGTGGCGGCGGCCATCTGCTTGAAGCGCTCCACCAGCTGGCGGATCTCCTCCTTCACGTAGCCGAGCTCCACGAGGGCCGCGTCCACGCGCTTGAAGTACGCGATGATCTCGCGCTTCAGCGCCTCGCGCTCGGCGGAGGCGGTGACGGTCTCGATGCGCGCGGCCAGGTCGCGGTATTGCTCCCGGAACGCGGCCACGAGGGGTTCGGAACTGCGGGCGGGCTCGCTCACGACAGCGCTTCCTCCAGGGCCAGCCGCTCGGTGCTCGAGAGCAGCCGGGCGGCGTTGAGCACCACGATGGTCCGGCCGGGCCGGGTGATGACCCCGCTCACGTACTGGGCCGCGAGCCCGCGCACGATGGGCGGCGGCAGCGTGATGGTGGTGCTGTCCACCCGAAGCACCTCCCGCACCTGGTCCACCACGACGCCGACCTGCTGGTCCGCGAGGCGCACGATGATGACCCGGGTCTCCTCCCGGTGGGTGGCCTCGAGCGACACGCGCTTCCGCAGGTCCACCAGCGGCACCGCCCCCGTCCCGTAGGGCATCATCCCCTCCAGGAAGTCCGGCGCGTTGGGGAGCGGCGCCGGCGCCTCGTAGCGCAGGATGCGCTCCACCTCGGCGATGCCGAGGGCGAACTCCTGCCCCCCCAGCCGGAAGACCACAAACTGCAGCTCGTCGCCGGTCATGCCGCTCCCTCCTTGCCGCGTCCCCACCGCTCGGCCAGCAGGCCGAGATTGAGCACCGGGATCCAGCCCCGCTGGTCGCGCACCGCCCCGCTGGCCCAGGCGGCGAGGGCGGGATGGCCATCGCCCGGAAGCAGCGCGCCGCCGGGCGCGGCGTCCGCCTCGTCCACCTCCAGCGCCACCCACTGGCCAGCCACCTGCGCCAGGACGATCGTGTCGCTCACCGCGGCCGGCGGGGCGCCCCCGGCGAGCAGCGCGCCGAGGTGGAACAGCGAGACCAGCCGTCCCCGCACCTCGATCACCCCGCGCAGCGCCGGCGCGTGCCCCGGCACCGGCTGGACGCGCCCCGGTGCCGTGACCTCGAGCACCGCCGTCATCGGCAGGCCGAGGCGCTGGGTGCCGGCGCGGACCACGAGCAGTCGCGCGCTCACCGGCGGGGCAGCTCCCGGAGCAGCGCCCCGATCCGCTCCGCCATGGCGCCGAGCGGGAGGACGAGGTCCGCCCCGCCGGCCTCGAGGGCGGCCCCCGGCATGCCGTAGATGGTGGCGGTGCCGCGGTCCTGGGCGATCCCGACGCCGCCCGCATCGTGGAGCGCGCGGAGGCCGGTGGCGCCGTCGCGGCCCAGCCCCGTGAGCACCACCCCGATGGCCGCGGCGCCGGCCAGGTGGGCCACGTCGTGGAACAGCGGGTCGGCGGCGGGCCGCACGCCCCACACCGGCGCCTCCTGGTCCAGGCGGAGCTGCAGCTGCCCCGCGTGGTCCACCACGCGCAAATGATAATCCCCGGGGGCGAGGTACGCGGTGTCCGCCTTCACCGGCATGCCGTGCTCCGCCTCCACCACGGTGAGCGCCGCGAGGCCGTTGAGCCGCTCCGCGAGGCTCCGGGTGAAGCCGGGCGGCATGTGCTGCACCAGCAGCACCGCCGCCTCGAGGCCCACCGGCAGCGCGGGCACCAGTTCCGCCAGCGCACGCGGCCCCCCGGTGGAGGCCGCGATGGCCACGAGACGCCGCGCCTCCCCGGCGGGACGCGCCGGGGCGTGGGCCCCGCTCACCCGCGGCCGCGCGAGCACCGGCACGCGCCGGACGTCGGCCGCCACCGCGGCCCGCAGCGCCGCCAGCAGCCGGGTGGCGATGCGCATGGCCGTGAGCCGGCCGCCGGCCGCGTCTTCCTTGGGGACCAGCTCCACGGCGCCGAGCTCGAGGGCGCGGATGGAGGCGGCGGCATCCCGCCCGGCGAGGGCGCTCACCACCACGATCGGCCGCGGCGCCTCGGACATGATGTAGCCGATGGCCTCGAGCCCGCCGAGCCCCGGCATCTGCAGGTCCATGGTGACCACGGCCGGCTGCAGCTCGTGCACCTTGGCGAGCGCCTCCTCGCCGCTGGCGGCGGTGCCGGCCACGCGGAACTCGCCGGAGCCGGCCACGAGCTCGCTCACGAGGCGCCGGAAGAAGGCGCTGTCGTCCACCACGAGGACGGCGGGGAGGTCAGAGGACGGTGTCATCCTGCCCCACGGACCGCACCAGGACCTGGCCGCTGGCCACGTCGAACCACACCGAGCGCCCCTGCCCGCCCCCCACCAGCTCGCCGGTGACCGGGATGGCCAGCCCGGTGAGCACCTCGCGGGTGGCGATGACGTTGCGATCGCCCATCTGGATGGAGCCGGCGGGGGCGAGCGCCTGGAACATGCTGGCCCCGCCCACCAGGCGGGCCGTGAGCCGGCGCCGGTCGGCCCCGAGGCCCGCCATGGCCTCCACTGTGGCCGGGATCGCCGTCTGCGGGAAGCGCCCCGGGCTGTCGGCGCCGCGGCCGAGGGACCGGGAGGGCAGCAGGATGTGCGCCATCCCGCCCACCTTCGCCTCGCGGTCGTGGAGCATGACGGCCACGCAGCTCCCGAGGCCGAGGGTCACGAGCAGGCCCTCGCCGGCGAGGACCTGGAAGTCGGCCACGCGCACCAGGAGTTCCACCGCCATCACGCGACCTTCCGGTAGATCCGCTCGCGCGGCTCGAGCAGCTCGTAGCGCTCGCGCGCGATGCCGAGGATGCTCTCGACCTTCCCGAGCACCAGCACTCCCCCCGGCAGCAGCGCGTCGGCGAAGCGGTGCATCAGGCGCTCCTGCACGTCGCGGTCGAAGTAGATGATCACGTTGCGGCAGCAGATGAGGTCGAACGTCCCGGGCGCCAGCCGGTCCTGGCTCAGGTCGTAGGTGCCGACGGCGACGAGCGCCCGCAGCTCGGGGCGCACCACCAGCTCGTCCGCGCCCTCGGGGATGCACCAGCGGGCCACCACGGCGGGGTCCGCGTCGGCGAAGGCGCGGCGGGGATAGCGCGCCGCGCGGGCCCGCTCCAGCGAGCGCCGGTCCACGTCGGTGGCCTCCACCCGCAGCCGGGACAGCCAGGCGCCGCGGTCGAGGCGCTCCAGCACCCCGGCCACGAGCATCGCGATGGTGTAGGGCTCCTCCCCCGACGCGCAGCCGGCGCTCCACACCCGCAGCCGGCCATCCCGCGCGGTGAGCAGGTCGGGGAGCACCCGGCTGGCGAGGGCCCGCCACGTCTCCGGGTTCCGGAAGAAGGTGGTGACGTTGATGGTGAGCGCGTCGAGCAGGCGGTCGAATTCCGCCGGGTCCCGGTCGAGGAGAGCCACGTAGGCGTCGAGGGTGTGGACGTTGCAGGCGCGCATCCGCACCGCGATGCGGCGCCGCAGGCACTTGTCCTTGTAGACGCCGAGGTCGAGGCCGGCGCGCGCCTGGATGCGGCCCGCCAGCGCGTCCAGGTCCGCCTGCCCCAGCTCGGTCACGCGGGGCCGTCCAGGGTGTCGAGGTTGGCGCGGGCCAGCTGGTGGCTCGGGTTGAGCTCGGTGACCCGCTTCCAGCAGGCGCGGGCGCGTTCCCGGTCGCGCCGCTTGTAGGCGATGTTGCCCATCTTGAAGTACAGGTCGTCCCCGAGGGCGGGGGCCAGCTTGGCGGCGCGCTCGTAGGCCTCGAAGGCGTCGTCGTAGCGGCCGGCGCGGTACAGGAGGTCGCCCAGGTTCTTGGACACCGGCGCGAGCGTGGGATCCTCCGCCAGCGCGGTGCGAAGGGTGATCTCCGCCGACGGCAGGTCGCCGGCGAGCTCCAGCAGCACCGCGAGGTTGTTCCGGAGCACGGCATTGCCCGGGTGCGCGGTGCTGCCCCGCTCCGCCACCTCGAGCGCCTGCGGCAGGTCGCCCTGGCAGGCCACGGCGAGGGCCATGGCCCAGTACCAGGTGGGCGGGCGCGGGCGGTCGCCGAGGAGCTCGGCGGCCCGCTGCAGGCGGCTCACCGCGACGTCGGCGTCGTTCCGCTTCAGGGCGGTCACGCCCCACCCGATCATCACGCGCGCGTCCTCGCGGGCCCGCGAGGCCGCCTCCGCGTACGCCGCCTCGGCGTCCGTGAGGCGCCCCAGCTGCTCGTAGGCGTAGGCCAGGTTGTGCCAGGTGCTGGCGCGCCGGGCCCCGCGCTCGAGGGCCAGCTGCAGCGCCTCCACCGCCTCCGCCCAGCGGGCCTGCTTGAGCGCGATGAGGCCCAGGTAGAACGGGGCCTGGGTCTCGTCGCCGCGGAGGTCGGTGACGCGGCGGAACTCCCGCTGGGCCTCGTCCAGCATCCCGGTCTTGTAGAAGGCGATCCCCAGGTTCTGGTGCTCCTGCACCCGCAGGTCGTTGGCCCGCGGCGCCTCGGCCCGCGCTGAGGTGCCCACCCGGCGGACGTAGCCCGCGGTAATGAGCCCGTAGAGGGCCTGCGCCGCCTCGAACTCGATCAGCGAGCACTCGTCGAAGACCTGCCGCACGTCGCGGGTGCCGTCGAGGAGCTGCAGCAGGCGCGCCTGCGCCGGCGAGAGCGCCACTTCCTCGGTGGGCGGGTGCGTGGCGTCGGTGGCGAAGACCAGGTCGAAGCTCGGGATCTTCTTCTCGATCTGGCTCCACTCGTCCACCCGCCGCGCGCCCTCGAGGAGCAGCGATTCCGGGTTGATGGACACCGTGAACACCTGCCCCTCGGGGCGGACGCCCGCCTCGAAGTTGAAGGTGCCCTGGGTCCAGGTGAACAGGTGGTAGACCGCCTCCTCGATCTGGAGGGCGAGCAGCCGCTCGAGCTCCTCGCGCTGCAGCGCGCCGGTCTCGATGAGGATGTCGCCCAGGCGCCGCTCGCGGTGCGACTCCTGGAGCCGGATGGCGGCGTCGAGCTGCTCGGTGGTGACGAGCTGGTTCTTGCGGAGGAGGTCGCCGATCCGGTCGCGCCGGTTGACGATGGACGCGTAGGTGATGCGCCCGTCCTCGAAGAAGATGTAGCCGAAGTTCTGCCGGTCGGCCACGGCGAGGCAGCCGGTCTTCTTCCCCAGCGCCAGCAGCTGGAGGACGTCCGGGAGGCTCGCTTCCTTGAGGCTGCCCTTGATGGCCATTACCGGAGCTCCTCGATGAGGCGGTCCCCGGCATCGGGCCAGTCCCAGATCATCTTCTCGCGGCTGCGGAGGCTGCCGGTGGGCGAGAGGAGGCCGCTGGTGCGGGTGCCTGTGGTGCGCCGGGCGGGCGCGGCCGGCGCGCCCTCGAGGACCTGCCGGGCGAAGCCGGCCGAGGGCCGCTCACGCTCGGCGTCCGCGGCCTCGAGGACGCGGTGCACCAGGCCCTGCAGGGCCCGCACCGACTCTGAGGGCCGCGAGGCCAGGTAGGCGGCCAGGTCGGGATCGCTGTCGGCGCCCTTGTCGCGGAGGAGGCGGGCGGCGATCACCTCGCGGACCTCGCGGTCGGGCGGCGGGAGCTCCACCACCAGGCCCGCCTCGAGGCGCGTGCGCAGGCGGGGCTCGATGCCCTCGAGCGACTCGGGCGGCGTGGCGCTCGTGAACACCATCTGCTGCCCGCCCTCGGCCAGGAGGTTGTAGAGCCAGAAGATCTCCTCCTGCGTCCGTTCCTTCCCGGCCAGGAGGTGGACATCGTCCAGCAGGAAGGCGCCGATGCGGCGGTAGCGGGCGCGCCACCAGGCCACCCGGTCGCGGTCGATGGCCTTGATCAGGTCCTCGACGAAGTCCTCCGCGCGCAGGCACGCCACCACGAGGCCGGCCCGCGTGGCGAGCGCGTTGCCGATGCCGTGGAGCAGGTGGGTCTTCCCGGAGCCGCTGCCCCCGACGATGACGAGGGGATTGTAGTGGCTGCCCGGGTCGTCCACGACCGAGCGCGCGGCGCGGACGGCATACCGGTTGGACGCCGACTCGGCGAAATCCTCGAGGCGCCACAGGGGCGCGGGGCCCGGCGGCGGGGCCAGCCCCTCGCGGGCCCGCGCCACCTCGGCCTCGGCCTCGGCAAGGCGGTCGGGATCGTGGAGCGCCGGATGGGCGGCGAGGGCGGTGTCGAGCTCGAGCATCTCCTTGCCGAGCGCCTCGAGCCGCGCGATGTCCTCCTCGTAGAGCCGGAGCACCAGGTCCGGGTCCACCGGGGCCTCGCCCTGCAGCAGGCGCTGGAGCCGCTCCGTGCGGTAGCCCGCGCCCTCCCAGCGCACCACGGCCTCCGCCACCCGGCCGCGCCAGGCCTCCACCTGGCGGGCCACCGCGGAGGAGATCTCGCTCAGGAAGGCGCCGAACTCGTCGCTCATCCCCGTGCCCAGCTCGAAGGGCGCCGCCGCGGCCTCGGGCGTGGAGCTGGCGGGCGGGGCCTCCACCGTGGCCGTGGCCCCGCCGGGCGCGGCGGCCGCGAGCGCCGGCTCGGCCGGCGCCCCGGCGGAGGCGGGCATGGCCCGCACGGTGGCCGGGAGCGTGCGCGAGAGCACCTCGCGCGCCTCCGCCGAGGTGAGGGGCGTCGGGTGCACGGCCTGGAAGGCGATGAGCCGGTTGAAGGCGCCGATCAGCTCGCGGATGCTCCGCAGCCCGAGCTGCGCCACCGTGTCGATGACCTCCGGCCCGAAGGAGGCCTTCCGCTCCTCGGCCTGCCGGCGGAGGATGGCGATGCGGGTCTCGTAGTCCGGCCCCGCGATGTCGATGACCAGCCCGCCGGCGAAGCGCTGGATGAGCCGCTCGTCGAGCGCCTCGATCTCGTTGGGCGGCCGGTCACTCGAGAGGATGATCTGGCGGCCGGAGGAGAGCACCGCGTTGGTGAGGCGGAGCAGCTCGGCCTGCATCTCGCGCCGGTGGGTCAGGAACTGCACGTCGTCCACCAGCAGGAGGCCCGTCTCCGCGTAACGGCGGCGGTAGGCCTCGCCCTGGCCGGCGGCGATGGCGGCGTGGAAGGCCTCGACGAACTCGTCCAGCGTGAGGTATTCCACCGAAAGCTGCGGGTTGATCTCCTGCGCCAGGTGGCCGATGGCCATGAGCAGGTGGGTCTTGCCGAGCCCGGAGCCGCCGTAGACGAAGAGCGGGTTGTACACCATGCCCGGCGACTCGGCCACGGCGCGCGCCGCCGTCACGGCCAGCCGGTTGGCGGAGCCGACGACGTAGTTCTCGAAGCGGTAGCGCGGGTTGAGCCGGGTCATCAGGCCGCCCCCGCGCCCCCGGCCGCGAGCCGCTTGAGGACCAGCTCGGAGATGCCCTTGAGCGTCTCGAACACGCCCGCCCCGCGCAGCGCATCGCCCGGGAAGGAACGGTAGTTGCGGAAGTTGAGGGCGTCGTCGAGGTCGGCGTGGGTGAGGATCAGGTCCGCCGGCAGGTCCTGCTTGTTGTACTGGAGCACCACCGGGAAGTTGCGCACGTCCACGCCCTGCCCCAGCAGGTTGGCCTGCAGGTTCTGCAGGCTCTCGAGGTTGTCCTCCAGGCGGCGGGCCTGGCTGTCGGCCACGAAGACGACGCCGTCGGCGCCCTGGAGGACGAGCTTCCGGGTGGCGTTGTAGTACACCTGGCCCGGCACGGTGTAGAGCTGGAAGCGGGTGGTGAAGCCGCTGATCACGCCCAGGTCGATGGGCAGGAAGTCGAAGAAGAGGGTGCGGTCGGTCTGGGTGGCGAGGCTCACCATGCGGCCGCGCCGGGCCTCGGGGACGCGGCCGTAGATGTACTGCAGGTTGGTCGTCTTGCCACTGCGGCCGGGGCCGTAGTAGACGATCTTGCAGGTGATCTCGCGGGTCGTGAAGTTGAC
>CAZRCT010000040.1:0-34406 GCA_964598655.1 uncultured Gemmatimonadaceae bacterium | reverse complement strand
ATCGAGATGGAGGGCAAGGAGACCGAGCTCGACAAGACCATCATCGAGGCCATCAAGGACCCGCTCACGCACATCGTGCGGAACTCGGTGGACCACGGCCTCGAGCTCCCCGCGGAGCGGGTGGCGCGGGGCAAGCCGGCCGAGGGCCGGCTGCTGCTGCGCGCCTATCACGAGGGCGGGCAGGTCAACATCGAGATCAGCGACGACGGCGGCGGCATCAACACCGAGCGGGTGAAGGCCAAGGCGGTCCAGAAGGGGATCGTCACGGCCGAGCAGGCCGCGCGGATGGGCGAGCGGGAGCTGGTGAACCTGGTCTTCGCGCCCGGCTTCTCCACCGCGGAGCAGGTGAGCAACATCTCCGGCCGCGGGGTGGGGATGGACGTCGTCAAGACGAACATTGAGAAGATTGGCGGCACGGTGGACATCCAGAGCGTGGCGGGGCAGGGGACCACGCTCAAGATCAAGATCCCGCTCACCCTGGCCATCATCCCGGCGCTCATCGTTTCGGCGGGTGGCGACCGCTTCGCCATCCCGCAGGTCTCGCTGCTCGAGCTGGTGCGCCTGGAGGGGGAGGAGGCGCAGAAGGGGATCGAGATGGTCTACGGGGCGCCGGTGTACCGGCTGCGCGGGCGGCTGCTGCCGCTCGTGAACCTGGCGCACGCGCTCGGCCGCCAGGACCGGTTCTGGGCGCCGGACCGCGCCGCCGACGACGCGGTCAACATCGTGGTGCTGCAGGCCGACGAGCACGCCTTCGGCCTCGTGGTGGAGGAGATCAACGACACCGAGGAGATCGTGGTCAAGCCCCTCGGCAAGCAGCTCAAGGGGATCGGCGCCTTCGCCGGCGCCACGATCATGGGCGACGGCCGCGTGGCCCTCATCCTCGACGTCCTGGGGCTCGCGCAGCAGGCCGCGGTGTTCTCCGAGAGCCGCCGCCGCGCCCAGGGCGCGGCGGAGGCCACCACGCGGGCGCAGGCCGCCGGCGAGGACCGCCAGATGCTGCTCCTCTTCCGCCTCGGCGCGGAGCGCCGGATGGCGATCCCGCTCTCGATGGTGGCTCGCCTCGAGGAGTTCCCGCGCGCCACCGTGGAGCGCGCCGGCGACCACCCGGTGGTGCAGTACCGCGGCCGCCTGCTGCCGCTGCTCCGCCTGGGCGAACTGCTCGGCGACGGCAGCGCCGCCGAGGAACGGGACACCCTCTCGGTGGTGGTGTACGCGCATGACGGCCGCGACGTGGGCCTCGTGGTGGAGAACATCACCGACATCGTCGAGGAGGCCCTCACGGTGCACCGGCGGAGCCGGGGCGGCGCCCTCTTCGGCACCGCGGTGATCCAGGGCAAGGTGACCGACCTGCTCGACGTGCGGGCCCTGATCGACGGGAACGACGTCCTGCTCTTCAGCGGCGCCGACAGCGAACTCGCAACGGCGGGGGCCTGAGCCATGGCCATGGAACGGCAGTTCTGCACCTTCTACCTCGCCGACCTGTTCCTCGGCATTGAGGTGCTCAAGGTCCAGGAAGTGATCCGGACCCAGGCGATGACCCGGGTCCCGCTGGCGCCCCGCGCGGTGCGAGGGCTCATCAACCTCCGCGGCCAGATCGTCACCGCCGTGGACCTGCGGGAACGCCTGGGCCTGCCGCCGCTCGCCGAGGAGCGCCACCCCATGAACGTGGTGGTGCGCACCGACGAGGGCGCGGTGAGCCTGCTGGTGGACGAGATCGGCGACGTGCTGGAGACCGACGAGGACAGCTACGAAGGCACGCCGGAAACGCTCTCCGCGCAGGCGCGGGAGCTGATCCGCGGCGTCTACAAGCTGCCGGAGCGGCTGCTGCTCATCCTCGACACGGAGAAGGCCCTGGCCCTCGAGGCCGCCGAGGCCGGGCGCTAGCCGCCCGGCCAGAGACAGGCCGCCGGGGCGCTGGTCGCCCCGGCGGCGGCCCCGGGGGCTTCGGGGCGTGACCACGACCCGTCGGCCCTGGGGGCCGGCCCACACCGCCGCGTCACGGCGCAGGGAGCGCGCTGCCATGGCTGAGTCTTCGACTTCCCCCCGCGTGGGGGCTTCCCCGACCACCGACCCGCTGGCCGCCGTGCGGCTGCTCGGCGCGTTCGGCGCGCTCGGGAGCATCGCGCTCGTGGCGGACCGCGACCAGCGGGTGGCCTGCGCCAGCGGCAAGGCCGAGGAGGTGCTCCGGCAGGTGGGCCTGCTCGAGGGGCCGCTGGCCGGCAAGTCGCTCGCCGAGCTCCACGGCAATCCGCCCGGCTTCGCCGCGGCGCTGGCCGATCCGGCGCAGCTGCCCTACGAGGCCAAGGTCCAGGCGGGCGGCAAGGTGTTCAAGGCGGTGGTGAGCGCGGTCCGCGACGAGGCGGGCGCGCTGGCCGGCTACGCCGTGGCGTGGGACGACCGCACCGCGCGGCAGCGGGTCGAGGTGGAGCTGGGCCGGGTGCTCTCGATGATCGAGAGCTGCCCCACCAACATCATCTGCGGGGATCCCGACCTGACGATGCAGTACGTGAACCCCGCGGGCCAGCGGGCGCTCACCGCGCTCCGCCACGTGCTGCCGGTGGGCCCCGGGGACCTCGCCGGAAAGCCGCTCACCGTGTTCTTCCCCGGCACGCCCGGGCTCGCCGAGCGCCTGCGGGATCCCCGGAACCTGCCGTACGAGGCCCGCGTGGCCTTCGGCGACGAGACGCTCGACCTCCTCGTCTCCGCCACCTGGGACCACCAGAAGAACTACATCGGCCCGATGCTCACCTGGGAGGTGGTCAGCGCGCGCCTCCGCGCCGAGCAGGCCGTGGTCGAGGCGGGCGAGCGGGAGCGGCGCGAGGCGGCGGCCCTGCGCGAGAAGGTGGACAGCCTGCTCGCCGTGGTGAATGCCGCGGCCGCCGGCGACCTGACGCGTCCCGTCACCGTGCACGGCCAGGATGCCATCGGGCAGCTGGGCGCGGGGCTCGAGCGGCTGCTCGGCGACCTGCGGGGCAACGTGGGCGAGATCGCCCGCGCCAGCACCGAGCTGACGCACGCCGCCGAGCGGCTGGCCACGGTGAGCGGGGCGCTCCGCACCTCCGCCACCGAGACCACCGCCCAGGCCGAGGTGGTGGCCGCGGGCAGCGCCGAGACCAGTGAGGGGGTCCAGACCGTGGCCGCCGGGACCGAGGAGATGAGCGCCTCGATCCGCGAGATCGCCAAGAACGCGGCCGACGCCGCGCGGGTGGCGGGCGAGGCGGTGCAGCTGGCCGAGCGCACCAACGCGATCATGGGGGCCCTGGGCACGTCGAGCCATGAGATCGGCAAGGTGGTGAAGCTGATCACCTCGGTGGCCCAGCAGACCAACCTGCTGGCGCTCAACGCCACCATCGAGGCGGCCCGCGCCGGCGAGGCGGGGAAGGGCTTCGCGGTGGTGGCCAAGGAAGTGAAGGAGCTGGCCAAGGAGACCGCGCGGGCCACCGAGGAGATCGGCGGCAAGATCGAGGCGATCCAGGCGGAGACCGGCCGGGCCGTGGGAGCCATCCGCGAGATCGGCACGATCATCGGGCAGATCAACACCATCCAGGTGACCATCGCCGGCGCCGTGGAGGAGCAGACGGCCACCACCAACGAGATGACGCGCACGCTGAGCGTGGCCGCGCGCTCGGCGGGCGAGGTGTCGCACTCGATCGGCAGCATGGCGCAGGCCGCGCGCGAGACCAGCGCCGCCACGGAGGAGACCGAGGCCGCCGCCGCGGCCCTCTCGGGCATGGCCGCCGCCCTCAAGCGGGTGGTGGGCCGGTTCACCCTCGAGGCCGGGCGTTGAGCGAACGGAGGATGGGACGATGACCGGGCTGGCGGAGACGCTCCGAGGCCAGAGCCTCTTCGAGCGGGTAGGGGGCTTCGACGTGCTGGACCAGGCGGTTCCCGACCTGCTGCGGCGCGTCTCGGCGGATCCGATGGTGGCCCCGCTGCTCCCGGCCGGGGCGGGCGAGGACCTGCGGTGGCAGGTGCAGTTCCTGCTCACCGACCTGCTCGGTGGGCCCATCGCCTACGACGGGCCCGAGCCCGCCGCGCTGCGCGTGGCGCGGCAGGTCAGTGAGGCGCAGGCCGGGCGCCTGCTGGCCCACGCCATCGACAGCCTCGCGGCGTCCGGGGTGGCCGGTGGCCTGCTCGACGACTGCCGCACCGCGCTGCTCGCGCTGCTGGCGCGCGCGGGCTTCCACCTGGCGGCCCCGCCCGAGGCCGCCCCGGGCCCGCCGCCCGCGGGCCCGCGGGAGACGCTGGTGGCGCAGGCCCTGCTGCTGCAGGCGCGCGCGGGCCTGGCCGACTGGAACCTCCTCGTGCTCGATCCCGAGTGCACCGTGGTGTACCAGAGCCCGGAAGCCGCGGCGGCGCTGGCGGCGGTGGACGGGGAGCTGTTCCGCGTCTTCGGCATCCGGGCCACCGAGGTGGTGGGCCACCCGGTGGGCCGGTTCCACCCGGCGCCCGGCAGGTTCACGCGGCTCCTCCAGGAACTCGGCGACGCGGCGCTCGAGACCACCTGGGCCTTCGGGCAGGTGGCCTGGCGGGTGCAGTTGCTTCGGGTGATGTCCGGCGGCTACCTCGTGGCCTGGCGGGACGACGCCGCGGCACGGCACAGCGGGCTGGTGCTCGAGCGGCTCCGGCAGCAGGCCGAGGAACTGCCGCTGCCGGTGATGTTCCCCGGCAAGGATCCGGCGCTCTGGAGCGGCAACGCCGCCTGCGCCGCGGCCCTCGAGCGCCTGGCGCCGCACCTCCCCGGGCGGGTGAACCCGCTCGAGGGCGTGCCCGTGGCGCTTTTCCTGCCCGATCCGGACCTCCGGGCGGCCCTCGTCGCCTCACCCGCGCGGCTCCCCTACAGCGGCGAGGTGTGGTTCGGCCCCGAGCGGGTGAGCTTCCGCGTGCTCGCCGTACGCGACAGCGAGCAGCGGTTCCTCGGCCCCCAGCTGACCTGGGAGGTCACCACACCGCGCGCCCCCGAGCCGGCCGCCCCGGCGTGCGTGGAGCCGACGGTCGCGCCCCCGCACGCTGCGGCGCTCGCGCCGGCTCCCGCTCCCACGCCCTCGCCGGAGCCCACGCCCCCGGCCCCCGTGCCGGCGCCGCCGCCGGCGGGCCGGGGTGGCGCGCTCCGCGCCGAGGCGCGTGCGCTGGCGCTGGCCTCGGAAGACCTGCTGCGGCTCACGCACCACCTCGAGCGGGTGGCGGATGCCATGGACGGCCTCTCCCTCGGCGACCTGCCGGCGGGAGACCCGCACGCGGCGGTGGCGCAGGGCGAGGAGAGCGCGCGCCTGGCGCAGGCCGCCCTGGCGGCCCTGGCCGAGCTTCGCCGCCAGGGGACCGGTGCCGCGTCGCGACCGGAGGTGACCGAGGCCGTGACCCGCCTGACGGGCCTGGCGCGCGAAACCAACCGCCTCGCCGTGGAGGCCGCGCTCTTCGCCGTAGAGGATGAGGCCGCCGCCGAAGCCCGGCGCCTGGCGGACGACGCCCGGACGCTGGCCGAGGGACTGGGCGAGCGGGTGAAGGCCCTGGCCGGGCGCGCCGAAGCCGGCAGCCGGCTGGTGGCGCAGGGCCAGGCCACCGCGGCCCGCCTGGCCGACCTGCGGGATGCCTTCACGGCCGCCCCCGAGGGTCCCCCGGGCCGCCAGGACTGATCGTGTCGCGGATCCGCGTGCTGGTGGTGGATGACGCCGTCATCGTGCGGCGCCTCGTGGCCAAGGCGCTCGAGGCGGATCCCGGGTTCCAGGTGGTCGGCACCGCGTCGGACGGGCCGATGGCGCTGCGGAAGATCGAGGAGCTGTCGCCCGACGTGGTGACGCTCGACCTCGACATGCCGGGGATGGACGGGCTCGAGGTCCTGGCCGAGATCCGCCGCCGCTGGCGAGGCCTGCCCGCGGTGATCTTCACCGGCATGAGCGAGCCGGGACCCGCCGAGCTCGAGGCGCTCGCCCTCGGGGCCAACGACTGCCTCATGAAGGTGCCGCACGAGGGCAACATGGTGCATGCCCTCGGGTGGGTGCAGGAGACCCTCGCGCCGCGGCTCAAGGCGATCGTCGCCGAGTGGCGGGGCGCGGCGCGGGCGCCGGCCCCGGTGGCCGCCGGCGGGCCGGCCGCCGTGGGGCGGGGGGTGTCACCCGCCGCGCCGGCGTCGCTCGCGCGCCCGCCCTTCTCCATCACGCCCCCAGAGGTGCTGCTGGTGGCCGCATCCACCGGCGGCCCGAACGCCCTCGAGACGGTCCTGACCGGGTTGCCGGGCGATTTCCCGCTTCCGGTGCTCGTGGTGCAGCACATGCCGGCGGGGTTCACGGCGCTGCTGGCGGAGCGGCTGCGGTCGCGCTGCCGGCTCGATGCCCGGGAGGCCGAGTCGGGGATCCCGCTGGCGCCGGGCACCATCTGGGTGGCCCCGGCGGATCACCACCTGGTGGTGCAGCGGGTGGGAAGCTTCGTGCACCTACAGCTGAACCGGGAAGCACCCGAGAATTCCTGCAGGCCCGCCGCCGACCCGCTGTTCCGTTCCGCGGCCAAGGCGTGGGGACCGGCGGTGCTGGCGGTGGTGCTCACCGGGATGGGCCAGGACGGGATGCTGGGCGCCGGGGCCCTGGTGGCGGCCGGCGGGACGGTCCTGGCGCAGGACGAGGCCACGAGCGTGGTGTGGGGCATGCCGGGCGCGGTGGTGCGCGCCGGCCACGCGGCGGCGGTGCTGCCCCTCGGGGCCATCGCCCCGGAGATCCTGAGGCGGACCCTGGCGCTGCGGCGCGCGGGCGCCCCAGCCTGACGAGGAGACCGCGGTCCCGATGCCCCTGAGCCCGGCCGATGTCCAGTTCGTGAGCCAGCTGGTGCGCCAGCGCTCGGCCATCGTGCTCGAGCCGGAGAAGGCCTACCTGCTGGAGGCGCGCCTCACGCCGCTGGCGCGGACGGAGGGGTTTGCGTCGCTGGAGGCGCTGATCGCGCAGGTGCGGGCGCAGCCGTTCAACGGGCTGCACCGCAAGGTCGTCGAGGCCATGACGACCAACGAGACGAGCTTCTACCGCGACGTGCACCCGTTCGAGGCGCTGCGCACGGTGGTGCTGCCGGAGGTGCTGGAGCGGCGGCGCGCCGCCCGCACCCTGAACATCTGGTGCGCGGCCAGCTCGAGCGGGCAGGAGCCGTACACCATCGCCATGACCATGCTGGAGCACTTCCCCCAGCTCACCGCATGGCAGGTCACCATCCTCGGCACCGACCTCTCGGGCGAGATGGTGGCGCGCTGCAAGCAGGGGAAGTACGGGCAGATCGAGGTGAACCGCGGGCTGCCCGCGGCGCTCCTGGTGAAGTACTTCGAGAAGCGCGGGATGGAGTGGCAGGTGAAGCCCGAGCTGCAGCGCTGGTGCCACTTCCGGGAGCTCAACCTGATCGAGCCCTGGGGCGCGCTGCCGCCGATGGACGTGGTCTTCATGCGGAACGTGCTGATCTACTTCGACGTGGAGACCAAGAAGGCCATCCTCGCCAATGCGCGGAAGGTCCTGCAGCCCTGGGGCTACCTGTTCCTGGGCGGCGCGGAAACGACGATCAACCTGGGCGACACGTTCGAGCGGGTGCAGTTCGACAAGGCCGGCTGCTACCGGCTCAGGCGGGAGGGAGGGTCCGATGCAGTTCCTCGAGGATGAGATCAGCCAGGTCACCACGACGGTGTGGGACTCGGTGCTGGGCGTGCCGCTGGTGCGGGAGGCCGAGGTGCCGCCCGGGCCCCCGCGGGCGGTCTTCGGCTGCGTGCAGTTCACCGGCGCCTGGGAGGGCGCGGTGACCATCGAGTGCAGCGCGGACTTCGCCCGGCGCGCGGCGGGGACCATGTTCGGCGTGGCGCCCGAGGCCGCCTCGGTGAGCGACACCCAGGACGCGATCGGCGAGCTGGCCAACATGACCGGCGGCAACATCAAGGCGCTCCTCCCGGAACCCTGCCGGCTGTCGCTGCCCACGGTCACCGAAGGGGCCGACTTCAGCACCCGCGTCGCCGGCGGCACGCTCGTCACCACGGTGGCCTTCGACTGTGAGGGGTCGCCGCTGATCATCCGCCTCCACAAGAAGTCCGACCCGGCCTAGGAGGCCCCATGCCCGAGCCCGTCAGCCAGCGCCGAGAGTTCAGCCGGGTCACCGTGCACCTGCACACCGAGGTGGACGCGGCCGGCCAGTTCCATCGCGTCGGCTCCATGGAGAGCCTGAGCCTCAAGGGCGGCTTCTTCCGCGCCGCCGATCCCCCTCCGGAGAACACCGAGGTCCGCGTGCGGCTTCACCTCGAGGGCACCGAGATCGAGGTCCACGCGCTGGGCCACGTGGTGCGCCACGGGCCCGGCGGCTGTGCCATCCAGTTCGACGAGATCGTCGGCCTCGACAGCCTCGATCACCTCCGCAACCTCGTCCGCTACAACGCCAGCGATCCCGCGCAGGTGGACCGCGAGTTCCACGAGCACCTGGGCCTCCGCCGCGACGCCTGACCCCCTCCCGACCCGGCCCCCGGCCGGGTCAAGTGTTCCCGGGCCACCGCCGATACTCAGGGCGTGTCCCGGGCCCGTCCCGGCCCCTCCCGGGCCGCGCGCCGCCCGGGACCGCCTGACAGCGGAGCACGCGTGCAGATCCTCATCGCCGACGACGACCTCACCTCCCGCCGGGTGCTCGGCAGGACGCTGGGCACGCTCGGCTACGAGGTGCTCGAGGCGAGCGACGGCGCCGAGGCCTGGGCGCGGGTCGCGGCGGCGCATCCCCCGGTGGTCATCACCGACTGGATGATGCCGCGGATGGACGGCCTCGAGCTTTGCCGCCGCATCCGCAGCGACGCGCAGCCCGACGGGTACACCTACCTGATGGTGCTCACGCAGCGCGACGGCAGGACGGACTACCTGGAGGCGATGGACGCGGGCGCCGACGATGTCCTCACGAAGCCCCTCGACCCCGACGAGCTGGTGGCCCGGCTGCGGGTGGCGGAGCGGATCCTCGGCATGCAGTCGGCGCTCGGCTACCTCACGGCACTCGTGGAGTGCTGCCCCGGGTGCCGGCGGGTGCGGCAGGCGAATGGGCGGTGGGTGGGGCTCCGGCAGGTGGCGGCGGGTGCCCCCCGCGCGCCCGCCTCCCGGTGCCCGGAGTGCCTCCGCAGCGAGTCGGCGGGGCGGGCCCGGGGTCCGGGGCGTGGGGCGGCCTGAGCGGGCCAAACAGACACACCGAACGGGGAGGCGAGAGTGCGCGCACTGGTCGTGGATGACTCGCGGGCGATCCGCAGCATCATCGGGAAGACCGTCAAGGAGCTCGGCTTCGAGGTGCTCGAGGCGGGCAACGGCCGGGAGGCCCTCGAGCGGCTCCAGGCCGCCGGCTCGGTCGAGCTGGTGCTCGTGGACTGGAACATGCCCGAGATGAACGGCTTCGAGTTCCTGGTGGCGGCGCGCCAGAACCCGGCGTGGAAGGACACCGTGATCATGATGGTGACCACCGAGACCGAGATGACCCAGATGCAGCGGGCCCTCGAGGCCGGCGCCAACGAGTACGTCATGAAGCCCTTCACCCGGGACGTCCTGCACGAGAAGCTCCAGCTGGTGGGGCTCGCGGCGTAGGCCGCACGCCATGCGCAAGATCCGGGTGCTGGTGGTGGACGACGCCGTGGTGGTCCGCCGGATGGTCACCGACCTCCTGTCGGCCGACCCCGACCTCGAGGTCGTGGGGACGGCGGCCAACGGGCGCCTGGCGCTCGCCAAGCTGCCGCAGCTCACCCCCGACCTGGTGACGCTCGACATCGAGATGCCGGAGCTGGACGGGCTGGAGACCTTGGTGGGGCTCCGGAAGGCCTATCCCCGGCTGCCGGTGATCATGTTCTCCACGCTCACCGAGCGCGGCGCCTCTGCCACGCTCGAGGCGCTGGCGCGCGGGGCCACCGACTACGTCACCAAGCCCGCCAACGTGGGCAGCGTCACGCTGGCGCAGGCGCGGATCCGCGAGGAGCTCATTCCCCGCATCAAGGCGCTCTGCGCCCACCTGCTGCCCCGGCCCGCCGCGCCGGCGGGCGGCCCCCGCCCGGTCCCGAGCGCCTCCCTGCCGCCGGTCCCGACGCGGGTGGGGCCGCCGCCGCGCATTGAGGTGGTGGCCATCGGGGTCTCCACCGGCGGGCCCAATGCCCTGGCTGAGCTGCTGCCGAAGCTCCCGGGCGACTTCCCCGTCCCCATCGTGATCGTGCAGCACATGCCGCCGGTGTTCACCCGCTTCCTGGCCGACCGGCTGAGCGCCGCCTCCCAGCTCGCGGTGAAGGAGGCGGCGGACGGCGTGCGCCTCGCGCCGGGCGGGGTGTGGGTGGCCCCGGGCAACTTCCACATGCTTCTCCAGCGGGATGCGGAGGGCGTCCGCGTGGTGCTGACCCAGGACCCGCCCGAGAATTCCTGCCGCCCCGCGGTGGACCCGCTGTTCCGCTCCGCGGCCGAGTGCTTCGGCGAGCGGGTGCTCGGCGTGGTGCTGACGGGGATGGGGCACGACGGGCTCCGCGGCGCCGCCGAGATCCGGCGGGCCGGCGGGGTCATGATCGCCCAGGACGAAGCGACGTCCGTGGTCTGGGGCATGCCCGGCGCCCTGGTGCAGCACCAGCAGGCCGACCTGGTCCTGCCGCTGGCGCGCATCGCGCCCGAGGTGGCCCGGCGGGCGCTGGTGGGCCGGCTGCCGCAGCGCCTGCCGAGCCCAAGCCCGGCCCGCTAGGACGGTGACGCCATGATCGGCCAGGCCGAGTTCGACTTCCTGCGGGCCATGATCCGCGAGCGCTCCGCCATCGTGCTGGAGCCCGGGAAGGAATACCTCGTGGAGAGCCGGCTGCTGCCGCTCCTGCGGGGCGGGGGCTTCCCCTCGCCCGTGGAGCTGGTGGCCGCACTCCGGCGGGAGCCCCGCGGTGAACTCGAGCGCCGGGTGGTCGAGGCCATGACCACCAATGAGACCAGTTTCTTTCGCGATCACCATCCCTTCGAGGCGCTCCGGACCCGCTTCCTCCCGGAGCTCATCGCCGCGCGGCGGCCGGAACGCCGGCTCCGGTTCTGGAGCAGTGCCTGCTCCACGGGGCAGGAGGCGTACAGCCTCGCCATGCTGCTGGCGGAGCACTTCCCCGAGCTCGCCGCCTGGGACGTGAGCATCGTCGCCACCGACCTCTCGCGCGAGATGGTGGCCCGCACCACCGCCGGCTGCTACGGCCAGCTGGAGGTCAACCGCGGGCTGCCCGCGGCGTTCCTGGTGAAGTACTTCGAGCGCCATGGCACCAGCTGGCAGGTCAAGGCGCCGCTCCGCCAGCGCGTGTCCGCGCGGGAGCTCAACCTCGTGGAGCCGTGGCCGGCCTGGCCGTCGTTCGACGTGATCTTCCTGCGCAACGTCCTCATCTACTTCGACCTCGCCACCAAGCGGGCCCTCCTGCGCCGCGCCCGCCACGCGCTGCGCCCCGACGGCCTGCTGCTGCTCGGCAGCGCCGAGACCACGATCATGGTGGACGACGGGTGGGAGCGCGTGCCGGCCGGGGTCTCGGTGGCCTATCGCGCCGCGGACGCGGTGCACCGCGCGGGGGCCGCCTGATGCGCATCCTCGTGGCCGAGGACGATCCGGTCTCCCGGCGGGTGCTGAGCGCCACGCTGGAAGGGATGGGACACGCGGTGGAGATCGCCGCCGACGGGCTCACGGCCTGGGCGCGCTTCGCCGCCGACCAGCCCGACGTGCTCATCGCGGACTGGATGATGCCGGAGCTCGACGGGCTGGAGCTGGTCCGCCGCGTCCGCGAGGCCCGGCGCGAGCGCTACACCTACGTCCTGCTGCTCACCGCCCTGTCGGGCCGAGCGCGCTACCTCGACGGCATGGCGGCGGGGGCCGACGACTTCGTCACCAAGCCGGTGGACCGCCTCGAGCTCCACGCCCGCATGCGGGTGGCCGAGCGCATCCTCGGCCTGCAGCGGGAGGTCACCCAGCTGCAGGGACTCCTCCCCATCTGCTCCTACTGCAAGCGCATCCGCGACCAGGCCGACCAGTGGTCCCAGGTGGAGGACTACGTGGCGCGCCGCAGCGCGGCGCAGTTCACCCACGGGGTCTGCCCCACCTGCTACGACTCGCACCTGCGGCCCCAGCTCGAGGTGCTGCCCCTTTCGCCCACGGCCTCCGGCCGGAAGGACCAATGAGCGCGCCTCCCGCCCCTGTCACGCCAACCCTCCCGGTGCTCGACGCACTGGCGCTGGCGCGCCTCACCGAGCTCGCCGAGGGCGACACCGCCTTCCTCGCGGACCTCGTGGACGGGTACCTGCAGGAGACCCCGGTGCGGCTGGAGGAACTCCGCCGCCGGACGGCGGCGCATGATGCGCAGGGCGTGGTGGCCGTGGCGCACGCGCTGAAGGGCGCCGCCCGCACCATCGGTGCCCAGCGCGTGGGGGCCTTTGCCTTCGCCATCGAGGCGGCGGGCCGGGACGGCCAGGTCCCGACGCCCGACGTGCTCGAGGCCCTGGACCACGAGGTGGCGACCGCCGCCGGGGCCCTGGGTGCCTTCGTGACCCAGGCCGGGCAGTGAGCCCCACCGCCATGGACGGCGCCGCCGTGGGCCCCCGCGTGCAGCTGGACGTCGATGACCTCGCCGAGGGCATGGTCCTGGCCGAGGACATCAACGACCAGCAGGGCCGGCTGCTGATGCCGGCGGGGACCGCACTCACCGCCCGGCACCTGCGCGCCTTCCAGCTGTGGGGCATCCAGGTGGTGCGCATCCGGGGCGAGGGCGCCGGCCCGGAGCAGGACCTGCGCGATCCCACGCCCGAGGAGGTGGCCGCCGCCGAGGCGGAGCTCCGCCCGCGCTTCCGCGGCGACGCGGCGCACCCGTTCACGGCCGAGCTGCTGCGCCTGTGCGCGCGCCGGCTGGCCCATCACCGCCTGCACGGGGGACCGGTCGATGGCTAGGGCGAGCGACCTCCTGAAGGGCGTCGTGAACGTGGCGTCGCTGCCCGGCGTCTACCTCCGTCTCTCGGCGGTGGTGAGTGATCCGCGCAGTTCCGCCGCCGACGTGGGCCGCGTCATCGCGGAGGACCCGGGCCTCACTGCCCGGCTCCTCAAGCTGGTCAACAGCGCGATGTACGGCTTTCCCTCGAAGATCGAGACCGTCACCCACGCCATCAGCATCGTGGGCACCGCCCAGCTGCAGGACCTGGCGCTCGCCACGAGCGTCATCCGGCTCTTCGCCAAGGTGCCGCCCACGCTGGTGTCGATGGCGTCGTTCTGGCGGCATTCCGTGGCGGTCGGGGTCACGGCGCGCGCGCTCGCCGCCCGCCGGCGCGAGCCGAATGTGGAGCGGTTCTTCGTGGCCGGCCTGCTCCACGACATCGGGCGGCCGATCATGTTCCTGCAGGCGCCGGACGAGTCGCGGGCGGCGTTTGCGCGGGCCGGTGAGGGCGGCATGCCGCTCTACGAGGCGGAGCAGGCGGTCTTCGGCTTTGACCACAGCCACGTGGGCCACGCCCTGCTCGAGATGTGGAAGCTCCCGGCGAGCCTGCGGGAGTCGGTGCAGTACCATCACCACCCGGACCGGGCCCAGCGCTTCCCGGCCGAGGCGGCCATCGTCCATGTGGCCGACCAGATCGTCAATGCCATGCGCCTCGGCACCAGCGGGGAGCAGGGCGTGCCGCCGCTCGCGACGGCGGCGTGGGATGCGGTGGCCCTGCCCGTGGCCGTGCTCGAGGACATCCTGGCCGAGACCGAGCGCCACGCCGAGGCGGCGACGCGCGTCATGACGCTGGACGCGGCCGCATGAGCGCCGTCCGCGCCCCCGACCCGGCCTGGCTGCTCGACGCGCTCGACATGGTCGCGGCGCTCGGCACCTTCCGCTCGGGGCAGACGCGGGAGGCCACGCCCTCCGCCGTTCTCGGTGCGGCGCGCCCGGTGCTGCACCGGCTGATCGCCTTCGAGCAGCTCGGCTTCTTCCTCCTGGAGCCCGACGGCCTCGGCGTGCGGCTGGTGGAATGCGAGCCGGCCGGCGCCGCCCGCGGGCTCCAGGCGGAGCTCGACGGGCAGGTGGCGGCCGGGGTCTTCGCGTGGGCCATGCAGCGCAACGCCCCGGTCATCGTGCCCGCCGCCGGGCCCGGCCAGGGGAGCGTCCTGCTCCACGCCCTGTGCACCCGCTCGCGGGTGCTCGGCATGTTCGTCGGGATCCCGCGCGAGGACCTGCAGGACCTCCCCGACGCCACTGGCAAGCTGCTCTCGATCCTGCTCGGCAACTGCGCCAGCGCGCTCGAGAGCGCGGAGCTGTACCACGAGCTGGCCGCCTACAGCCAGGGCCTCGAGGCCCTCGTCAACGAGCGGACCGCAGCCCTGGTGCGCTCCAACGAGGAGGCGCAGGCCGCCAACCGGGCCAAGAGCGAGTTCCTGGCCAACATGAGCCACGAGCTCCGCACCCCGATGAACGGCGTCATCGGCATGGCGAGCCTGCTCCTCGACACGCCGCTCTCGGGGGAGCAGCGCGACTACGCCGAGACGATCCACCAGTCGGCCAACGCCCTGCTGGCGCTGCTCAACGACATCCTGGACCTCTCCAAGATCGAGGCCGGCAAGCTGAGCATCGAGCCGGTGCCGCTCGCCCCGCGGGACGTTGTGGAGGAGGTCGGCGCGCTCCTTGGGGTGCGCGCCCAGGAGCGCGGCCTCCGGCTCATCACCCGCGTGGCGCCCGAGGTGCCCGCGCTGGTGCTCGGTGACCCGGTGCGCTGGCGCCAGGTGCTCGTGAACCTGGCGGGCAACGCGATCAAGTTCACCGAGCGGGGGCACGTGCTCGTGAACGTCGGCGTCGCCGACCTCGACGGCCGCCCGGCCCTCGAGCTGGAGGTCACGGACACTGGCATCGGCATCCCCGCCGACAAGCTGGACCACATCTTCGGCAAGTTCACCCAGGCCGACGCCAGCACCACCCGGAAGTACGGCGGCACCGGGCTCGGCCTCGCCATCACCCGCGAACTGACCCTGCTCATGGGCGGGCGGCTGGGCGTGTCCAGCCAGCTCGGGGCGGGGAGCACCTTCCGGTGCGTCCTCCCGCTGCACCCGCTGGCGCCGCCGGACACCCCGCTCCCGCTCGGGGGCCGCCGGGTGGTGCACGTGGCGCCCGAGGGGCTCGAGGCCGACGTGCAGGGCGAACTGCTGCTGCACGAGGGCGCGGTGGTGGAGCCGTTCCGCCGCGCGTCGCTGGCGGCCATGCGGCTCCGCGACCGGGAGCTGGCCGTCCCCGACGCGGTCGTGGCCGACGCCGACCTCGGGCCCGACGGGCTCCGCATCGTGCGTGACCTGCTGCCGGCCGGCGTCCCGCTGGTGGTCATCACCGACCTCAACGCCCCCGGCGGCCGGCCCAATCACGCCCGCACCGTGATGCGCCCCGTCCGGCGGCACGACCTGCGCGAGGCCCTCGGTGTGCCGCTTCCTGCCGCCGCCGCTCCGGCCGCGGCGCCCGCAGCCGCGATGCCGGTGCCCGCGCCCACCGCCGGGCGGCCGCCGCTCCACATCCTCCTCGTGGACGATGCCCCCGTGAACCAGAAGGTGGTGAGCAGCATGCTGCGCCGCCTCGGCTGCGAGTTCGACCTTGCGGGGAATGGACAGGAGGCGCTCGCCCTGCTGGCCGCGCAGACCTACGACCTCGTCCTCATGGACTGCCAGATGCCGGTGATGGACGGGTTCGCCGCCACCGCGGCCCAGCGCGCGCGCGAGGCGGCGGGAGCGCCACGGCAGGTGATCGTCGCCCTCACCGCCCACGCGATGCAGGGCGATCGCGAGCGGTGCCTCGCCGCCGGCATGGACGACTACCTCACCAAGCCCATCCTGCGCGCCGACCTCGGCGCCATGCTCGAGCGGCACCACCCCGGCCGCACGCGCGACCTTCCGGCGGCCCCGGCGGCCCCCGCCGACGCGCCGGTGCTCGATCCCGAGGTGCTGCGCAGCCTCCGCGAGATCGAGGCAGACCAGCAGCCCGGCCTCGTGGCCGAGGTGCTGGAGCTCTTCGAGGTGCAGTGGCGGGATCACCTGGCGGCGCTGCGCGCAGCGCTCCACGCCGGGGACCGCGCCACCTGGCGGAAACGGCTCCACGCGCTGAAGGGCAGCGCGGGCACCGTGGGCGCCGTGGCGCTGGCCGGGGCGTGTGCGGCGCTGGAGGCCCGGGACACCGACTTCCCCGCGCCCGGCGAGGCCGGCCTCACGCGCCTGACGGAGGCCTACGACGAGGCGCGCACCGCGCTGGTGCAGGCGCTGGCGGAGAGCCTCCATGCCTAGGCGCCCACGGGCTCAGCGGGCCCTAGCGGTGCACGCCGTGGGGCCGGGGGCAGGAAGGCCGGCGGCCACGCGGCACGGCACCGCGGCCGAGCCCGGGACCTCCACCGTCGCGGGGCCGCTCGACTGGGCCCTCGTGGACGAAATCCGCCGCTTCGAGGCGGAAGTGCCCGGCCTGCTGGAAGGAATGGTGCAGCTGTTCCTGGAGACGGTGCCGAAGCACCGCGCGGCGCTCGGGGCGGCGCTGGCGGCCGGGGATGCCGCGGGGGTGCGCGCCGCCGCGCACGCGCTCAAGGGCTCGGCCCTGCAGCTTGGCGGCGTGGCCATCGGCGCGCGGGCGGAGGCCCTGGAGCAGGCGGCCGGGGCCGGCCGCCTCGAGGGCGCGGCGGCCGCCGTCGCCGGGTTCGACCGGGACCTCGAGGCGTTGTGTGAGGCGCTCGCGGAGCTGGTGGCGCCCGGCCGCTAGGACGCGGACCCGGCGTGGTGGCAGGCGGCCTGCGTCGCGCCCAGAGGGCGGAGCGGGGGCCGCTCCCCCTGGCAGCTGGCGTCCTTGGCGGGGTGCTGGCAGCGCGGCCAGAGGGGGCAGCCGGGCGGGAGGGCGCTGGGGTCCGGCGGGTCGCCCTGCAGGAGAAGGCGGGGCGGGGGAGCCGCCGGGTCGGGCTCGGGGACGGCGGCCAGCAGCGCCTGGGTGTAGGGGTGGCGTGGCGCCGTCAGAATGGAACCGACAGGACCCTCCTCCACCACGCGCCCCGCGTAGAGCACCGCCACCCGGTGCGCCACCTGCGCCACCACCGCCAGGTCGTGCGCAATGAAGAGATAGGCCAGGCCCCGCCGCTGCTGCAGCGCGGTGAGCAGCGCCAGCACCTGCGCCTGCACCGACACGTCGAGCGCCGACACCGCCTCGTCCAGCACCAGCAGCTCCGGCTCCACCGCCAGCGCCCGGGCAATGGCCACGCGCTGCTTCTGCCCGCCGGACAGCTCGTGCGGCCAGCGCGCCGCGAGCGCCGGGTCGAGCCCCACCTCCCCGAGCAGCGCCGCCACCCGCGCCGGCCACTCCGCGCGCGGCGCCAGCGCGTGGATGGCCAGCCCCTCCGCCACGGCCTCGCCGATCCGCATCCGCGGGTTGAGGGAACTGGCCGGGTCCTGGAAGACGATCTGCAGCCGCCGCCGCTCCGCGCGCAGCGCCCGGCCCTGGAGCGCGAAGAGGTCGGCGCCGCCGAAACGCACCGTGCCTCCCTGCTTGTCCTGGAGCCGCAGCACCGCGCGCGCCAGCGACGACTTGCCTGAGCCCGACTCTCCCACCAGCGCGAGCGTCTCCCCGCGCGCCACGGTGAACGACACGCCGTTCACGGCGCACACCGGCGCGCCCCGCCGGAAGAGCCCGCCGCCCGGGTAGTGCACCACGAGGTCCTGGACCTCGAGCAGTGGCGTCGTCACGAGGCGCCCCCGGCGGCACGAGGCAGCCGCGGGATGGCCGCCAGCAGCGACTGCGTGTAGGGGTGCGCCGGGGTGCGGAAGAGCGCTGCGGTCGGCGCCGTCTCCACGATCCGGCCGGCCTGCATCACCGCCACCCGGTCGGCGCGGCTCGCCACGATGCCGAGGTCATGGGTGATCAGCAGCACGGCCATGCGGTGCGCCACGCGCAGCCGGTCGAGCAGGGCCAGCACCTGGGCCTGCACCGTCACGTCGAGGGCGGAGGTCGGCTCGTCGGCGATCAGGAGCGCCGGCTCCGCCGCCAGCGCGATGGCGAGCATCACCCGCTGCCGCATCCCGCCGCTCAGCTCGTGCGGGTAGGCCGCGTAGCGGCGCGCCGGGTCCGGCAGGCCCACCTCGCCGAGCAGCGCCTCGGCGCGCTGCCGCGCCTCACGAGCCGCCACCGGGAAGTGGGCCCGCACCGTCTCGCTCACCTGCTCCCCGACGGTGAGCACGGGATTGAGGCTCGCGAGCGGGTCCTGGAACACCATCGCCGCCTTCCGGCCGCGGAGCTGGCGCAGCGGCTCGTCGGCGAGGGCCAGGACGTCGGCGCCCTCGAGGACGATGGAACTGCCGGGCTCGATGCGACCCGGCGGCGGCACCAGCCGCAGGAGCGCCAGCCCCGTCAGCGTCTTCCCCGAGCCGGACTCCCCCACCAGCGCGAGCAGCTCGCCCGGCGCCACCGTGAAGCTCACGCCGTCCACGGGATGGCGGCTCCCGCCCGGTACGGGGAAGGCGATGCGCAGGTCGCGGACCTCGAGGAGGGCCGTCATGCCGGGAGGCCCCCGCGGTCCTGGGCCAGCGCCTCCCCCACCAGGTTCACGGCCAGCACCGAGAGCACGATGGCCACGCCGGGGGCCAGGCTGGTCCACGGCGCGTCCACCAGGTAGGGGCGGGCCTCGTAGATCATCCCGCCCCACGAGGGCGTCGGCGGCTGCACGCCGAGGCCAAGGAACGAGAGGCCGGCCTCGAGCAGGATCACGTCGCCCACGGCGAGCGTGGTGGCCACGGTGAGCGGGCGGAGCACGTTGGGGAGGAGGTGCTGCCCGACGATGCGGCCGGGGCCGGCGCCGAGCGCCTCCGCCCCGCGGACGAAGTCGAGCGCCTTGAGCCGCAGCACCTCGCTCCGCACCAGCCGGCTGGTGCCGAACCAGCCGGTGACGCCAAGGATCAGCACCAGCGCGCCGAGCGGGATGCGCTCCATGGTGGCGGTGACGAGGAGGAGGAGGAAGATGCGCGGCACCGCGAGCGCCGCATCCACCGTTCGCATGAGTGCGGCATCCACCCAGCCGCCCGCGTAGCCTGCCAGGAGTCCCACCCCGGCGCCGAGCGTCACCGCGAGGAGCACCGCCCCCACCGCCACCCCGAGGGAGACGCGCGCCCCCGTGACCACGCGGCTCAGCACGTCGCGGCTCAGGTGGTCGGTGCCGAGGAGGTGGGCCGCCGTCGGCGGCCGGAGCGTGCCGGTGGCGAGGTCGGGCTGGGCGCGCGGGTCCGGCAGTGCGGCCGGGCCGAGGAGCGCGAGCAGCACGAGCACCGCGAGCACCAGGAGTCCGCGGCGGCCGCCGCGGTCGGCCCAGGCGCGGTGGAGCGCGGTCATGCCGCCACCCGCGGGTCCACGAGGCGATGCAGCAGGTCGGCGGCGAGGGTGCCGGTCACCACCGCGAAGGCCACGAGGAGGGTGGTCCCCATGATGACGGGATAGTCGCGCGCCAGGATGGCGTCGGCGGCGAGGGTGCCGAGGCCGGGCCAGGAGAACACCTGCTCCACGAACACCGAGCCGGCCACGAGGAGCGGGAGCCAGAGCCCGAACAGCGCCAGCACCGGCCCGAGGGCATTGGGCCAGGCGTGCCGCCACCGGACCGCCCGCTCGCCCAGGCCCTTGGCCCGCGCGGTGCGGATGAAGGGCTGCGCCAGCGCGTCGAGCATGGCGCCGCGCTGGTGGCGCGCGGTGGCGCCGACGGTCACGATGGACAGCGTGGCGGCGGGCAGCACCAGGTGCCGGCCGAGGTCGGCCAGCCGTGTGGCCCAGCCCGCGTCGGCGGCGAGCAGCGGGTCGTGCATGAAGCCGACGGGCAGCCAGCGGAGTTCCACCGCGAACACCCAGGCCAGCACCAGGCCGAGCCAGAACGAGGGCATGGCGTACGCGGCGAGGACCAGGCGCGTGAGCCAGCGGTCGCCGCGCCCGCCGGCGCGCGTCGCCTGCCAGGTGCCGAGCCCGATGCCCAGGGTGAAGTTGAGGAGGAGCGCCGTGCCGCCCAGCAGCAGCGTGGCCGGGAGCCGCTCGGCGAGGAGCCGGGTGACCGGCTCGTCGCGGAGGATCGAGGTGCCGAGGTCGCCCCGGGCCACGCCCGCGAGGAAGGCGCCGAACTGCCGGGCCAGCGGCTGGTCGAGGCCGTAGCGCTCGCGCAGCCGGGCCATGGCCTCCGGGGGGAGCGGGCGGTCTTCCGTCAGGCGGGCCAGCGGGTCGCCCGGGGCCAGCCGCATCACCACGAAGGCGAGCGACACCGCGAGCACGAAGGTGAGCATCGCCTGCGCGGCGCGGCGGAGCAGCCAGCCGCTCACGGGCCGTCCCGCGGCAGCGCCTGCCCGGGGCGGAGCCGCCACTGCCACGCCGTGGACCAGACCGACTCGGGGCGGATCGTCACGTTGGTGAACCGGCGGTGGACGGCCGTGCTCCCAACCTGCGCGTAGAGGAAGATGGCGGGCACGTCGTCCGCGATGAGGCGCACCGCGCGGCTCCACAGGGCCGCGGCCTCGGCGGCCGGGCTGCGCGTGCCGCGGGCCAGCAGCGTATCCACCATCGGGTTGCAGTAGTGGCTGACGTTGGTCCCGCCGATGCCGCCACAGCTCCATGTCTGCACCAGGCTCGAGGGCGTCGGGTCCTGGGAGACGCCCCAGAACTCGAGGTCGTACTGCCCCTTGCCACGCCGGTCCATGAACACGCCCGGTTCCACCCGCTCGATCTCCGCCGCGATGCCGAGCTGGCGCCACGCCTCCTGCATCTGGGTGGCCACCTGGATCCGGGCCGGCGAGATGCTCGGCACCATGAAGCGGAACCGGAGCGCGCGGCCCGCCTTGTCGAGCACGCCGTCGCCGTCGCTGTCGCGCCAGCCGGCCCCGGCGAGGAGGCGGCGCGCGGCGGCCGGGTCATGCGGCGTCACGGGCGGGGACGTCACGCCGCGGGCCACGATGGGCGAGAGCGGGGCGTCGGGCGCCATCGTGAAGCTTCCGTAGGCCGCCTTCGCGAGGGCCGTGCGGTCGAGCGCCAGCACCAGCGCGCGGCGGACCGCCGGATCGCGGAACAGCGGATGGGGCCGGGTGCTGTCGGCGGGGTCGCGGAAGTTGAAGTCCGCGTAGCCGAGCCCGAGCGTGGGCGCCGGATGGTAGGCATACTCGGGCAGCCGCTCCACCCGGGCAAAGTTGGGCAGCGCGTAGACGTTGTCCACCGCGTCCGCCTCCCCCGTCCGGAGCAGGTTCACCCGCGCCTCCCCATCCGGCACCACCAGCTGCACGATGCGCTGGATGCCGGGCCGTCCGAGGAAGAACGCGGTGTCCGCGCGGAGCTCGAGCCGCTGGCCGGGGGTCCGTCCCACCCAGCGGTAGGGGCCGTTGCCCACCGGCGCCCGCGCAAAGGCGGACGTGGCGAGGGACTCGGCGGGGATGCGCGCCAGCAGGTGCGCGGGCAGCGGGGGCGCCTGGTACGTGGCATCGTAGAACTGCTCGGCGTACACCTCCCGGAAGCGCACCACCACGGTGCGCTCGCCCTCCGCCTCCATCGACACGATGCGCCCCAGCAGGGTGCTGAGCTGCGGGGTGAGGGCCCGGTCGGCCGCGCGACGGAAGCTCAGGATCACGTCCGCCGGGGTGACGGGCACACCGTCGTGCCAGCGGGCACGCGGGTCGAGCTCGAAGGCCAGGGTGAGCGAGTCCCGCCGGACCCAGCGCCGGGCCAGGCGCGGGACGAAGGCGCGCTCGTCCGTGGTGCGGAGCGCCGGGCCCAGGTCGGCCAGGCGCAGGAACATCAGGTCGGAGATCTCGCGGTTGGACTGGTCGTTCTTCCAGAGCGTGGGGACGGGACTCAGCACCTCGCGCCCGGTGACGATCACCAGCGTCTGCGCCGGGAGGATCGCGGGGAGGGCAATGACGGCAAGTGGCGCGAGGAGGCGGAGGAGGCGTCGCGGCATGGCTTCAATTGTAGTGCGCCGCGCCCGCCGGGCGCCACCGCCGCGGGCCTACCGGCGCCAGGTCCAGGCCGGGTCCTGGAACCGCGCGGCATGCCGGGCCGCGAGCTCCTCGGCCACCTCCGCCCCGGACACCCGCCAGGTCCCGCCCCACGCCTGCGCCTCGTGGGCCAGCCCCTCCGCCATCTCCGCGAACCCCACCCGCCGCCCGAGCACCGCCGACAGCGCCACCTCGCTCCCCGCGGGGGCCGCGCCGACCGTCACCTCGGCCACCACGCGCTGGTCGCCCTCGAGCAGGATGGAGCCGTGCTGCAGCAGCGCCGTCCCCTGCTGCAGCTGCGCGCTCCCCGCCACCTTCCGGGCGCCGAGCAGCACCTCGCCGCCGACCGGCGCGGCGAAGCAGGCGCCGGCGCCCACCGCGAGCGGCCGCGTGGCCGGCGCGAGGGACGCCCGCGTGCCGAGCCGCTCCACCGCCCGCGCGATGGTGGCGTGGATGGCCTGGTAGGCTGCTGGCAGCGAGCCGTGGACCGCCACCGGCGCCGCGACCGCATACGTGCACTCGGCCGCATGCCACACCGCGCGGCCCCCGGTGGGCCGCCGCACCACCGCCAGGCCGCGCCCCTCGATGGCCGCACGGTCGTAGCGCCGCAGCGCCGGCTCGTTCCGCCCGAACGACAGCGTCCACGGCCCCCACTGGTAGCAGCGCAGGTACCCCTCGCCCGTGCGCTCCGCCTCGTCGAGGAGCGCCTGGTCGAGCGCCATCTGCCACCACCCCGGGCGGGCCGCGGGCGTGAGAAGGAGGTTCCAGTGCATGTGCTGAAAGAGTAGCGACGAACCGGGCCACGCGCACGACCGCCGCGCGCCGCGACCAACGCGACACGGGGAGCCCGGGCCATGCCCGGACTCCCCGTCTCCCCACCCAGGGAAGAACGCACTACTCGCCGGCGTACTCCCCCATCGGCGGGCAGGTGCAGACCAGGTTCCGGTCGCCGTACGCCCCGTCGATGCGGCCCACCGTCGGCCACGTCTTGTGCTCCCGGAGCCCCGGCGCCGGGAAGGCCGCCTGCTCGCGCGAGTACGGCCGGTCCCAGGTGTTGCCCGCCACCTGCACCAGCGTGTGCGGCGCGTTGGTGAGCACGTTGTTCTCCCGCGGGGCGCGGCCTTCCTCGATGTCGCGGATCTCCTGCCGGATGGCGATCAGCGCGTCGATGAAGCGGTCCAGCTCCTCGCGCGGCTCCGATTCCGTGGGCTCGATCATGAGCGTCCCCGGCACCGGGAAGGAGACCGTCGGCGGGTGGAACCCGTAGTCGATGATCCGCTTGGCGATGTCCTCCACCTCGATCCCGGCCGACTGCTTGAACGGCCGCGTGTCGAGGATGCACTCGTGCGCCACCAGCCCGTGGGCGCCCGTGTAGAGCACCTCGAAGTGCCCCTTGAGCCGGTGGGCGATGTAGTTGGCGTTGAGGATCGCCACCTTGGTGGCCTCGGCCAGCCCGTCGCTCCCCATGAGCGCGATGTACGCGTAGGAGATCGGCAGGATGGACGGGCTCCCCCACGGTGCCGCGGAGATGGTGCCGCAGCTCTCCGGGATGCCGAGCGGCACCACCGGGTGGTCGGGGAGGTGGCGCGCCAGGTGCGCGGCCACGCAGATCGGGCCCATCCCGGGGCCGCCACCGCCGTGCGGGATGCAGAAGGTCTTGTGCAGGTTCAGGTGGCAGACGTCGGCCCCGAAGTCGCCGGGGCGGCAGAGCCCCACCTGTGCGTTCATGTTGGCGCCGTCCATGTACACCTGGCCGCCGTGCTGGTGCACCACGGTGCAGATCTCGCGGATCGACGACTCGAACACGCCGTGCGTGGACGGATACGTCACCATGAGGCAGGCCAGCGTGGCGGCGTGCTTCGCCGCCTTGGCCTTGAGGTCGGCCACGTCGATGTTGCCGTGCGGGTCGGTGGCCACCGGGACCACGTCGAGGCCCGCCATCACCGCGCTGGCCGGGTTGGTCCCGTGCGCGGACATGGGGATGAGGCAGGTCTTCCGGTGCCCCTCGCCGCGGCACTCGTGGTATTTCCGGATCACCAGCAGCCCCGCGTACTCGCCCTGGCTCCCCGCGTTGGGCTGCAGCGACACCTTGGCGAACCCCGTGATCTCGGCCAGCGACTCCTCCAGCTGGCTGAACAGCTGCAGGTAGCCCTGCGTCTGCGACAGCGGCTGGAACGGGTGCAGCCGGTTGAACTCGCGCCAGCTGACCGGCATCATCTCGGTCGTGGCGTTGAGCTTCATGGTGCACGAGCCGAGCGGGATCATCGCCGCGGTGAGCGAGAGGTCCTTGGCCTCGAGCCGCTTGATGTAGCGGAGCATCTCCGTCTCGCTGTGGCAGCGATGGAAGACGGGATGCGCCAGGTAGGCCGAGCTGCGCCGCGCGTGCGCGGGGATGGCGGGCTCGGTATGGACGCCGCTGTCGCCCAGCATGTGGGGCAGGGCCACGTCGAGCGAGAAGATGGAGATCAGGTCGGAGAGGTCCGCCACCGAGACGGTCTCGTCCAGCGCCACGCAGAGGTGGTGCTGATCGAGCACCCGCAGGTTGATCCGCCGCGAGCGCGCCGCGTCCAGGATCCGCGGCAGGTTGGCCGGCCGCACCTGCACGCAGACGGTGTCGAAGAAGTGCTCGTGGACGATGTGGTAGCGCAGCCGCCGCAGCGCCCCCGCCAGCATGGTGGCCTGCGTGTGCACCCGCTCGGCGATGCGCCGGAGGCCGGCCGGGCCGTGGTACACCGCGTACATGCTGGCCATCACGGCCAGGAGCACCTGGGCGGTGCAGACGTTGCTGGTGGCCTTGTCGCGGCGGATGTGCTGCTCTCGCGTCTGCAGCGCCATGCGGAGCGCGGGGCGGCCGCTCGAGTCCTTCGACACGCCGATGATGCGGCCCGGCATGTGGCGCTTGAGCTCGTCGCGGGTGGCAAAGAACGCCGCGTGCGGCCCGCCGTAGCCCATCGGCACGCCGAAGCGCTGGCTGTTGCCCACCGCGATGTCGGCGCCCCACTCGCCCGGGGGCGTGAGCAGCGTCAGGGCCAGCAGGTCGGTGGCGCAGGTGACCAGCGCGCCGGCCGCCTTGGCCCGGGCCGCCACGGCGCGGAAGTCCCGGATGCCGCCGTCGGTGGCCGGGTACTGCACCAGGCAGCCGATCACCTGCGGGCCGAACTCGAAGCCCTCGGCGTCACCCACCCGGACCTCGATGCCGCGGGCCCAGGCGCGCGTCTGCACCACGGCGATGGTCTGCGGGTGGCAGCCCCGGTCCACCAGGTAGACCGGCGTCCCGCTCACCTTCTTCAGGGCCAGCGTCATGGCCATGGCCTCGGCCGCGGCGGTGGCCTCGTCCAGCAGGGACGCGTTGGCGATCGGGAGCCCCGTGAGGTCCGCCACCACCGTCTGGAAGTTGAGCAGCGCCTCGAGGCGGCCCTGCGAGATCTCGGCCTGGTACGGGGTGTAGGCCGTGTACCAGCCGGGATTCTCCAGGATGTTCCGCTGGATCACCTGCGGCGTGAAGGTGCCGTAGTAGCCCATGCCGAGGTAGTTCCGGTACAGGCGGTTGGCGCTCGAGATGCCGCGGAGCGCCACCAGCACCTCGCGCTCGCTCCGGTTGGGCGGGAGGTCGAGCGGCTGGGCCAGGCGGATGTCGGCGGGGACCACGGCGTCCACGAAGGCGTCGAGCGAGTCGTAGCCGAGCAGCCCCAGCATTGCCTGGATGTCGTCCCGGCGGGGGCCCAGGTGGCGGTGGACGAAGCGGTCGGTGCGGAGCAGCGTGTAGGGCGCGTCCGCGGGGGGCGTGTCGGGCCGGGCGCCGGGCGCCGGGCGGGAGAGCGTGTCGGTCATCGCGGGTCGGTCCGGGGGAACGCGGGGTTCCCCTCGCGTAGGGGCGGCACTGGCGGGCCGCCGTACCTCAGGAATGGAGCCGACGGAGTGCCGCGGCTCCCGCGGGGTGCCCGGCTCCGGGGGCGGCCCGCGTCTGGCGCGGGGCGGGGGAGCCGGGGCGCCGCGCGGGATCCGGCCCGGCGGCGCCCCTTCCGACGCAAACGCCCCGCGAGAGCTCCGCGGGGCGCCGGTCGGTCACTGCATCACGATCGGGGGGCGGTGGTCAGCCACCGATCTTGGCTCCGTAGGCCGCCGCATCGAGCAGCGTGCCCAGCTCGGCCGGGGACGCGAGGCGGAGGCGGACCATCCAGCCCGCGCCGTACGGGTCCCGGTTGATGGTGGCCGGGTCGGCGTCCAGCGCCGGGTTCGACTCCACCACCGTGCCGGCCACCGGGCAGAAGAGCTCGGAGACCGCCTTCACCGCCTCCACCGTCCCGAAGACCCCCATCCGGTCGAACGTCTGCCCGGGCTTCGGCAGGTCCACGAAGACGATGTCGCCGAGCTCGCCCTGGGCGTAGTCGGTGATGCCGATCTCGACGATGGCCGGATCGCTGGTCTTGCGGACGTATTCGTGCTCGGGCGTGTAGAGCAGGTCGGCGGGAATCTCGGCCACGGAAGGCTCCGGGGGAAAAGTTCGGTGCGGGGAGAATAGGCGAGGGTGGGGGGCAGGGCAAGGCTCGCCCGGCGGCTGCATGAATATGAGCGGCGGCGTCAGCCGAGCGCGGCCTCCCACGCCGCGCGGGTGCGGGCCTCGAGCGTGGCCAGGTCGCCGTCGTTCTCGATCAGGAGGGCGGGCGCGTCGCGGGGGCCCCCGCGCCAGCGGCGCTTCTCCGCCGGCGGCCGCTGCGCGGCCAGCAACTGCTCCACCTCGTGCGGCGCGAGGCCCCGCTCCGCCAGGCGCCGGCGCCGGAGCGCCTCCGGCGCGTCCACCAGCAGCACCGCGTCGAAGGCGCCCGGGTCCATCGCCTCGAAGAGGAGCGGGATGTCGTGCACCACCGTGGCGATGCCCTTCGCGGCCGCCTCGGCCTCGAGCTGCTCGCGCCGTTCCGCCACGGCCGGGTGCACCAGCGCCTCGAGCGCCAGCCGCCGGGCCGGCTCGCCGAGCACCAGGGCGCGGAGCCGCCCGCGGTCCAGCGAGCCGTCAGGCCGGAGCACGCCCTGCCCGAAGCGCGTGGCGATGGCGCGGAGCAGCGGGGCGCCCGGGGCCTGCAGCTCGTGCACGATGGCGTCGGCGTCGATCACCGTGACGCCCCACCCGCGCAGGAGGGCGGCGACGGTGGACTTCCCCGCCGCCGCATTCCCCGTCAGCGCGATGCGTCTCATCCTCGGAAGGTCGGCGCGGCCGGGGGACCGCGTCCCTAGAGGAGGGCGGTCTGGTCTTCGTCCCGCCGCGGCACCCGGTGGCAATGGCGGCAGCGGGCCTCGTAGGCCTCGCGCCCCCCGACCAGGATGGTGGGCGAGTCGTAGCGCGCGGGCTTGCCGTCCACCAGCCGCTGGTTCCGCGTGGCAAGGTCGCCGCAGATGACGCAGATGGCCTGCAGCTTGTCCACCGACTCGGCGATGGCCAGCAGGTTGCCCATGGCCCCGAACGGCTCGCCGCGGAAGTCGGTGTCGGTGCCGGCCAGGACGACGCGGACGCCGCGGGCGGCGAGCGCGCTGGCCACGGTCACCACCTCGGGGTCGAGGAACTGCGCCTCGTCGATGGCGACGAGCTCGGTGTCGGGCCGCACCTGGCGGAAGATCTCCGCGGCGGAATCCACCGGGGTGGCTTCGAGCTCGCGGCCGTCGTGGGTGGAGACGGTGTACAGCCCGGCGTAGCGGGCATCGAGGTGCGACTTGAAGACCTGGACGCGGCGGCGCGCGATGATGGCCCGGCGCACGCGCCGGATGAGCTCCTCGCTCTTGCCGCTGAACATGACCCCGGTGATGACCTCGATCCAGCCGGGTCGCGTTCCGTGGTACATCGTGGGCTCGTCGGAAGACGGAGTGGGGACCTGCGGAGGCAGGTGAGGATACGACCGCGCCGAGGCGGGGTCAAGCGTCGCGCGCGGCGCCGGGTGGCGTGATGCGTGCGCTTGCGGGCCCCGCCGGAGGTTCCCATATTGGCCGTCCCCGATTTCCACCCCCTCCGCGGAGTCCTCGTGAACCGGCAGCAGCTCGCAGTCGCCCTGGCCGCCCGGCTGGGCCGGCCCAAGGCGGAGGTGGCCCGCGCGCTCGACGCGATCTTCGGCGCCGAGGGGCTCATCTCGGCCGAGCTCCGCAAGGGCAAGAAGGTGACCATCAGCGGCTTCGGCAGCTTCGAGACCCGGAAGCGGAAGGCGCGCACCGGCCGGAATCCCCGGACGGGGCGCGCCATGACCATCAAGCCGTCCACCGCGCCCGTGTTCCGGGCCGGGAAAAGCCTGAAGGAAGCGGTGAACCGCGGCCGCTAACGCGGCTTGGGGCTGCGCCGCGGGGCCGGGCGCTCGCTCCGCTCCCGCATCCCCTCCGGCCGGCCCCGGTCCACCCGCGCCGTCACCGTGCGCCGCCGGATCTGCCGGCCCGACAGCCGGCGCGCAATCTCCTCCGCCTCGCCCGCCGGCACCTCCACCAGCGCAAACAGCTCGCGAATCTCGATCCGGCCGATCTTGCCGCTGTCCATCCCGACGTCTCGGGTCAGCGCCGCCACGATATCGGCCGGCGCGACGTTGTCCTTCTTGCCAACCCCAACCCAGATCCGCGCAGCGCCGCTGTCGGCGGCGGGCGCGCCCGCCGCCGCCACCGGGGCCGCGCCCGGGGCCCCGCGCCACAGGCGATAGAGCGCCGCCGCCACGAGCGCCGGGTCGGCGCGCTCGAAGACCGGCGCCAGTGCCAGCAGGTCGCCCTCGAGGTCGCCCTTCTCCAGCTCGGCCTCCACCAACTGCCGGCGGCGGCCCGCCTCGCGACGGACTTCCTCCAGCGCGCCGGCGGGACGCAGCGGGTGCTGGCGGCTGGTCACCTGCGCGACGTAGGCGGCGGCGTGCGGCGGCGCCAGGAGCACGAGGTCGCCGGCCGACGCCAGCTGGGCCGCGCGCGCCGGCTCGGGCAGGTCCCAGGCGATGACGGTGTCGGACTTGGGGGCGTCGCCGGTGGTGACGGCGACCGTGGCGTCGGCCACGGGGAGCGCGGCGCGCGCCGCGGCGGCGCTCGCCTGGTCGGCGCACCAGACGGTGAGGCGCGCCGGGTCGAGCACGTCGAGCAGGGAGGCGAGCACGGCGCCGCGCCGGCTCCAGCTCACCGTCGCCACGCGGGCCGCCGGGCGGGCCGGCGCCTCGGCCCCCTCGGCCAGGTTCGGGACCAGCGAGCCGGCGAGGTGGGCGCGCCGGGCATAGCGCTCGAGCAGCGGGTGCGCGGTGCGGTAGGCGGCGAAGACCAGCACCCGCTGCGCCTCGGCCGGCACGTCGTGCATCAGCGCGGTGACCGGCTCCTCCGAGTCGAACTGCTCGGGCCAGGCCAGCACCACGTGGCCCACGCGCTCGGTCTTGAGCGCGGAGCGCTCGAGCAGCGCGTAGGCGGTCTCGGGGGTGGTGAGGAGGAGGCGGAGGGTCCCCTCGCGGAGCGCCCGCGCCGCGCGCCCGGGGGCCTGGGCGGCGAGGGCCGGGAGGCCGGCGGCCTCGGCCAGGGGAAGGAGGACGGCGGCCCACTCGGCCAGGGCCTGCGGCGGCACCAGCACGAGGCCCAGGGTGGAGTCGGCCAGGAGCGCGCTCACGACCCCGGCCAGGGCCGGCGCCGCGTAGCGCGCGGCCGGCGGGTAGGCCAGCGCCAGGTTGGTGCCGCGGGCGGCCGCGGGCGCCTGGTCCCGGACCAGGGCATCCTCGGCCGAATACCCGAATGCCTCGAGGGCACCGGCCACCGCCGGTGCGACGTGCAGATCAGCAATTCCCGACATCGCCATCCTCAATTGTCAAACAGCAAGTGAATCCCACCAGGAGGCGGGGAAGCTAACGGGGGGTGGCCGTCCGGGCCAGTTGACTTCGCCCCGGCGGGCGGGGACTATTCCAAGTCCCGAGCGCCCCGCTCCGGCACCGCCCCGTTCGCGCCCTGCCGGCGCGTCCGGGGTGCGCCTGTGTCCCTGAGCCTGATGGACCCCACCATGTCGGACGCCCTCTCCCCCAACATTGCCTACCTCAAGCCCTCCGAGACCGTGGCCATCAGCGCCGAGACCAAGCGCCGGCGCGCGGCGGGGGAGGACATCGTGGACATGAGCGTGGGGGAGCCGGACTTCAACACGCCGCGCGCGGTGGCCGACGCGGCGGTGAAGGCCATCGAGAAGGGGATGACGCGCTACCCGCCCAACATCGGCATCGCGGAGCTCCGGGCGGCCATCGCGCGCGACCTGTCCCTGATGTCGAGGGGCGTGGCCCTGAACCCCGACCAGATGGTCATCTCCAACGGCTCCAAGCAGTCGATCTTCAACGCCTGCTTCACGCTGTTCGGCCCCAAGGACAAGGTGCTCATCCCGGCGCCGGCGTGGGTGTCGTACCCGCAGATCGTCTCGCTCTGCCGGGCGGAGCCGGTGCTGGTGCACGGGGACCCGGAGTGGGGGCTCAAGGTCAGCGTCAAGGACCTGGAGCAGAAGACCGACAAGCTGGTGAAGGGCCTGATCCTCTGCTCGCCCTGCAACCCGACGGGCGCCACGTACAGCGCCACCGAGATCCGGGCCATCGCCGAGTGGGCGAAGAAGCACGACGTCTGGATCATCGCCGACGAGATCTACCGCCGCATCTATTACGGCGACGGGCCGGCGCCGTCGTTCCTGGACCTGCCCGAGGAGCTGCGCCAGAAGGTGGTGCTCATCTACGGCGCCTCGAAGGCCTACGCCATGACGGGCTGGCGCATCGGGGCGGCGTACGCGCCGATGCCGATCGCCAAGGCGATGGCGGCGTTCCAGTCGCACACCACCACCGGCGCCAACCACCCGGCGCAGTGGGCCGCGGCCACCGCGTTCAGCGACGAGAAGGTGGAGCAGGAGGTCACCAGGATGGTGGCCGCCTTCCGCCGTCGCCGCGACCGGGTGGTGGAGCGCTTCCGGGCGGAGGCGCCGGGCGTCGAGTTCGTGGAACCGACGGGCGCCTTCTACTTCTTCTTCCGGGTGGACGGCGTCACCCCCGAGCGGGCCTACACCGGGTCGGCCTTCTGCGACGCGGCCATGGCGGCCGGCGTGGCGCTGGTCCCCGGCGCCGCGTTCGGCGACGACCGCTGGGTCCGGATGAGCTACGCCGTGAGCGACAAGGAGCTCGAGACCGCCTGCGACCGCCTCCTGGCCCTCATCAAGAAGCTCGGCGCCCAGGCCCCCGCGACCTCCGGCGCCCGGTAACGTGACGCCCGCCCCAGCGCCGGGCGGTCCCGGACAGTAAGTTGCCGTAGTCCCGCCTCCGGCCGCGGCGCGTCCGCCGGCCGGGGCGGCCCTGAGGGCCCCCCGTTCCCCGACATGGCCTCCACCACCTGGACCCGTCTCCGCCGCGCCGTGGCTGCGCGCGGCTTCACGCCCGCTTCCTGGATCCCCGCCGCAAGCGAGGGCCGGGCGGAGGAGGCCACCATCCGCCCCGCGCGGCTGGTGGAGCAGGGGGACGTGGGCGGCATCGCCGTGGGGCCGGCGGAGCCGTGGTCCGACCCGGTGGCGTTCCTCGACGGGATGCAGCGCTACGAGGTGATGGCCTACGCCGGCGCCAGTCCCGTGGTGGTGGCCGAGGTGGCGGCGGCGGTGCTCGAGCGGCACCATCGGCAGCTCCACGCCGCGCTGGCCGCGCGGCGGCGGCTGGTCATCGCGCGGCCGGCGGTGCTCGCCGACCTCGGCGACGCCGTCGAGGACCACGAGGCCATCCCCCTCCCCGAGGACGGCCCGCCCCACCCGGTGCATGACTTCCTGCTGGCCCGCCGCGAGGTCGATGCCGCCCGGGGCCGGCTCGAGGTGGAACTCGGGCACCGGTTCCGGGCCCGGTCCGACGCCTGGCTGATCGTGGACGGCACCCTCACCGAGAGCCCCCAGTGGGCCGACGACGGCCGCATGCTCGGCGTCAGCAAGAGCCACGCGACGCTGCCTTTCGCCGGCACCGAGCTGGAGCACTACCTCCGCCTGCCGGTGGGCCACCGCTCGCCCGTCTTCCAGCCGGCGGGGCATGAGGTGGCACCGGTCTGGTCGTGGGCGCTCCGCCTCTGGCCCTGGGAGGGCCGCGACCTCCTCCACGGCCTGGTGCGCATCGAGGCCGCGCCGCGCGCCGAGACGCTCGCGCAGGTGGACCAGCTCTCCCGCTGGCTCATCGCCGAGCGCTCGCCGGTGAGCACCCCCGACCCGCGCTGGGACCGGCTCCTCTACGGGATCCGCGCCGTGGAGCAGTACCTGCGGGCGTCCGGGGAGCGGTGAGGCCCGGGCGGGGTCACGGCGGGCGTGGCTGGGGGGCGCGCCTCGACTCGCGCCGGCGGCTGCCGTGCCGGCGTGCCCCCATGCCGTAGCGACGAGGCGTTAGTATTGGCGCCATGCCAGACGCGCTCCCGATCGGCCGGGTGGTGGCCACCGAGCTCAAGCCCGCGACGCCGCACCAGTTCCACTTCTGGACCGCCCGCGAGTCGCCCATCGGGATCGGGGCCATCGTGCGGGTGGACGTGCCGGGGCGGGTGGTGTTCGGCATCGTCACCGACGGCTTCGCCTACTCCGACCTCGACGCCCCCATCCACGACGTCATCGGCGCCGACGGCGACCCCAGCCTCGGGGGCCGAGCCCCCACCGAGCGCGCCGAGATCCGCCTCTACCAGGCCGCGGTGCTGCGGCAGCTCCCCGAGCAGCCGATGCAGCCGGTGCCGCTCGGCGCCGTCTACCTGGCCGGCGACGCCGACGTGGCCGAGGCGCTCCGCATGGACGCCTTCCTCGGGGGCGAGCGCCCGACCGGCGTCCCGGTGGGGGTGTACGCGGCCGGCGGTCGCGATGCCCCCATCTTCCTCGACGCCGACTTCCTGCTCGGCCCCGAGGCCGCGCACCTGAACATCACGGGCGTCTCGGGCCTCGCCACCAAGACCAGCGCGGCGCAGTTCCTCCTGGCCAGCATCTTCCAGACCTTCCCCGCGCATCGCGGCCGCGTGGCCGCCGTCTGCTTCAACGTGAAGGGCCCGGACCTCTGCTTCCTGGACCAGCCCAGCGAGGTGCCGGAGGAGGACCGCGGCCTCTACGCGCGGCTCGGGCTGGTGCCGGAGCCCTTCCGGAACGTCCGGTACTATGCCCCGTACAAGTCGGACGGCGTGAACCTCAACACGCTCCGGAGCCACGAGGCGCTGGCCGCCAACACGGTGCCGCTGGTCTGGGGGCTGCGCGAGGTGCTGGACTACGCCGAGGTGCTGCTCAACCGGGACGACGTGGATGCCAAGGCGGGCGCGTTCATCGATTTCCTCAAGGAGCGCGTGGTCGGCCGGCCGTTCAACGACGCGACGCTGTCGGACGCGCCGCTCGAGGTGCGGAGCTTCGCCGATCTGGAGGACTTCTTCCGGCGGATCTTCGAGTTCCTCGAGGTGCAGTCGCGCGGGGCGGAGGTGTGGCGGAGCCATCACGTGGCCACCATCCGCAAGGTCCGCAACCGCCTCGGGAACATCAGCGTGCGCGCCAAGGGGCTGGTCACCGACGACGGTGCCGCGAGCGACCTGCCGTGGGGCCGCTTCGAGGACCGCAGCCTCCACGTGGTGGACGTGGCGGGGCTCGATCCCACGGTGCAGGACCTGGTCTTCGCGCGCATCGTCTCCCAGCTGCGCGAGCACCTCGAGCGGCGGGACCTGGGCGTGGAGCACGTGGTGATCTTCGTGGACGAGCTCAACAAGTACGCCCCCGCCGACGGCCCCGACACCTACGTGCGCCGCATGCTCCTCGACATCGCCGAGCGCGGCCGGTACCTCGGGCTCGTCCTCTTCAGCGCGCAGCAGTTCCGCTCGCAGGTGCTCCGGCGGGTGGTGGGCAACGCGGGCACCGCGTTCTTTGGCCGGATGGACATGGACGAGCTCGCCACGCCGGGCTACGGCACGCTCTCCCCGTCCACGCGCGCCAAGCTGGCGGCGCTGCCCAAGGGCGAGCTCATGGTGCGCCACCCGCACTTCACGCAGCCGCTCTTTGTGCGCTTCCCAAGGCCGGCGGCGCTCACCGGGCGGCAGGGCGTGGAGCGCTTCCCCCCCGCGGCCGAGGTGAGCTTCCCCGCCGCCGTGGCCCGCCAGCTCCGCGGCCTCGACGCTGCGGTCACCACCGCCGCCATCGAGGTGCTCCTCGACGGCCGTCGCGAGGAGGACGTCCGGAAGGCGCTTCACGCCACCCGGCGGACCCGGCCGGACAACGTGCTGGCCTACTTCACCGCCCAGCTCGGCAAGAAGGTGGAGCGGGAGGTGGTGGCGCGGCGCGGCGTGGCCCCGCTCAAGCGCAACGGCGGCGATCCCTACGCCTGACCCCCGTCGCGACGGCGCGTTGCTCCCTCGAGGGGACCTCAGGAACGTGCGCGGGGCGGCCAGGTGGCCGCCCCGTCCGCATCACCGGCCCCGGGGGGTCGGCGCGGCGCGCCGTCACCCCGGGCGGGGGGTGCGGGTCAGGGGAACACCACCACCAACCCCCGGGGGTGCCCCCC